>JBCDLT010000019.1:0-100236 GCA_038745065.1 Pseudomonadota bacterium
CGAAGGCCTCCGATGGGGCGGGCTGACCGCCCGGCGCCCGGTCGGGCTTGCGAACCCTGTCGGCTTCGAGGGGTAATTTTCTTTTATCTCACGGCCGAAGGCCTCCGATGGGGCGGGCTGACGTCCGGCGCCCATTCGCCGGGACCACGCTAGTCTTCGGCCGGCGGTGTTGTCACGGTGAATTCGCCGGTCGACTGACCTTCCGGCGGCTCGCTGAATTCATCTGTATGGAGGCCACGGCTGATCAGTTCCCGAATGGCGGCCGCCCGCGATGGCAGGCGGAACTTGAACCGCCAGTCGTCGATCGCCCGCAATTCCTCGTCGCTGAGCATCAATTGCAGTTTTTCCGTCCGCTTCGACGTGCCGCCCGGCATCGGCCTTCTCCTACTTTGCGACCCTTATCGTACCTAACATACGTTACTGGAGTAAGTGGCGGATTTCATCGTTGTTCAATCGGTTCACGCTCATCGACAAGCGCTGCATATTCCCCAGATTAAAGCACCTGCATGTCTGATATATATTACGAAAGAACTTGATATTACTTTAAATATTGAACAAAAACATGCAAAATTATTTCCATTCTTGTTTTTCCACGATATCTCTGAAGTCATCGAACCGAGGGAAGACATGCCTGCCTTGTTGCACATCGTTACCGAGACCGACGTCGTTCGGGCCGCCAAGGGCCTGCTCGATGCGGCTGAAGAAGCAGCCGTCATTGACGCGATCTGTACCGATGAACGGGCACGGATGCTGTTTGAGGAAACCCGTAAGAAGGCGCGATCTGCAAACGTGCCCCCCGGCGGTCCCGAGAGCAAACGGCGTTAACAGCCCTCAAAATCCCTGCACGGCTGGCTTGGCCCCGCTCGCACCACGCGATCAGCGGGACCAGCTCCCGGTTTGCAATTGCCCTTTCACAAAAGGAGAACGCGATGACCAGCAGCGTCTTGAACATGAAAGTCGATATCGAACATCCCCAGACGGGCATCGACGACAAGCACAAGATCGCCTCGAACATGGCGGCATGCCTGGCAGACAGCTACTTCCTGATGGTCAAGACACAGGGTTACCACTGGAACGCTGTCGGACCGATGTTCTACTCGATCCACAATCTGACCGAGGAGCATTACACGAACCTGTTCGAAGCGATCGACGACCTCGCCGAGCGCATGCGGGCCCTCGGATACCCGGCACCGACAAGCATTACCGAAATGGTGTCGGCGACGGTGCTGCAGGAGGATGTGGACAATTCGACGACCGAGGCGATGGTCGACAACCTCGCCCGGGACCACGAGATCTGCGCGACGCGGTTCCGCGAATGCGTGGAACGCGCGGAAGCCGTCAAGGACGTGGTGACTGCTGACATGCTGACGGAGCGCATCGCCTTTCACGAGAAGGCGGTGTGGATGCTGCGCGCCACCCTCACCCAATAACAGCCGGCGCAACCGAACCGGCTGACATCGACACCGGCGCATCTGGCTGCACCTCCTGAGCGCCGGTGTCGATCCCATCGAACGGTTGCGCCCACACCGAACGCCAGCAAGACGAGCCTGGAGAAAAAGCCCGATGACATTCCAAACCCCTCCCCGCACGAAAACGGATACCGGCGACGAACGCCGTGTCGGTCTGGAACTGGAGTTCGGGGGCTTGAGCGGCGACGAAGCGCTCAATGCGATCCTCAACGCTGTGGGTGGCCGTTCCTACCAGCCGGCACCGCACCGATACCGCATCCTGGATTCCCGGATCGGCAACCTGACCCTGGAACTCGATACGCGTCTTGCCCAACCAAAAAACGATACAGACGAACCGGACATTGTCAGCGCGGCGCGCACGATCATCGGCTCGCTCGCCAAGACAGTCGTGCCGTTCGAGGTGGTCACCGAACCGCTTCCGTTTCAGGCGATTCCGATTTTCGACCGAATCGTGGAAGGGCTGCGCGACGCCGGGGCGAAGGGTTCTTCCGCCCATCCGGCCTATGCTTTCGGCCTCCATTTCAACCCTGAGGCGCCGAGTACCGAGACCTCGTATCTGCTCTCGATCCTGCGCGCACACGTCCTCCTCAACGACACGGTTCGGGCCCGAAGCGACGGCGATCTGTCGCGTCACCTGATGGGGTGGGCGCGGCCTTACCCTGACGAGTTCGCTACCGGTCTGCTCGACGCGGCCTATCAGCCAAGTTTCGAGAAGCTGGTGCACGACTATGTCGCCTTCATGCCGAACCGAAACTACGATCTGGACATGTTGCCGCTTTTTGCCTCGATTGATGAGGATCTGGTCAGCGATCTCGTCAAGGATCCGCTGCTGCGACCGCGTCCGACCTTTCATTTCCGTCTTCCCGTGTCTCAGGTCGACGATCCGGACTGGTCGATCGCGGAAGGCTGGAATTCCTGGATGGCGGTGGAAAGACTGGCTGAAAACCTGAACGCGATCGAACACTTGTCCGACAGCGTTCTGATCCCCCAGACCCGGGAAAATGGCCGGCCCCCGCTGCCACCCGAACGGATTGGAATCGGGATATGATGCCTTGTTCGAGATGCGGTCTCGGACATCGGACGACATAGCTGATTTTATTCTGTGGCGCACCGACGACGCCACCGACGCACGACAGTCAATGGAGCAGGATGTGACGCATTACACCGAAACCCAGTCCCTACCGCAGGCGACGTTGCTGTCGGTGGAGGATATTACCGGTCCTGAACGCCCGGCTCCTGAGCAGGTCGGCGTCCGCATGGAACTGGAGATCGATGTCCAGGACGGAAAAAATGCGCCGGTCGCCCTCTACCTTTCAGTCGAACAGGGGCGTGAGCTTGCGGAATCTCTCGCGCGCATGGCCGAGACCGCCGAGCAACGCTAAACAGGCCGGCTGCACGATCAGGCCGACAATGCCCGACGGCGTGCCTTGCAGCGCGCCGTCGTTGTTTCCCGGCAGCACCCGCAAACGACCTCAAATGCCTGGCGTCGTTTCCGGTCGGCGGTCAAAGGCAGTTCGTCTGAACGATCAGCGCCAACGGCGCCGTTTCTTGCGGTCTTCGTAGACGACGCCGGATACCGCGCCCGCGGCGCCGCCGACAAGGGCGCCCGCGGCAACCGGGCCGCCTGCCGCGGCGGCGATGCCGGCGCCGGCCGCAGCGCCGATTGCGCCGCCGGTCAATGCCGTGCGCTCGGTTCGCGTCAGGGCGCAGCCGCCAAGCGCGACGGCAAGCAAGGCAATCAAACTGAGTCTGGAAAGGCTCTGCAAGGAAATCGTCATACCCATCATCCTGTGTGGTTTTGCCTATAACGGTCAAAACGGCCCGAAAACCGTTTTATTCCCGGCTGCGCCATCTCAATGCGGCATGGCGACCGATTTGCGCGTCCTGGCGACGCCCGCCACCCGGACCTTGTCTCATCCGGATCGCGGCGCGACGTAAGATCATTGCGGGTTTTTGGGGCAAAAATAGGGGCCGGCAATCCCGTCAGGATGACTTGCGGGCCTCAAGGACCGCCCGGACAAGATCGTCCGGCACCGTTTCCGGCAGGGTCTCCTCCGGATCGGTCAGGGCGTCGCGCGTCAGATCTATAGAGGCCCGATAGGCTCTCAGATATTCGCGGCATTCGCGACACACTTTCAGGTGCAGTTCGAACAAAAATTTCTGGCGGGGCGGCAGATCGTCTTCGAGATAGGCAACGATGAAGTCCTCGAAGGCCTCGCAGGTAATCATCATCGGCAGCCGGAACATCATGCCCTTCAGGCGCCGCATCATCGTCGGTTTTAGACCGGTCATAGCGCCTGTCCCCGCATCATCGGCTCCAGCCGTTTTTTCAGGGCCGCACGGGCCCGGTGCAGCCGCACCTTCACGGCCGTTTCGCTCATGTCGAGGGCCGCGGCGGTTTCAGCCGTCGACAATTCCTCGACATCGCGCAGGAGCAAGACAATTCTGTAGGCATCCGGCAGCGCCTCGATCTCCTGCCTGACACGCTCACGCACCTGGCTCTGTTGCATGAGCGTTTCCGGCGTCTCGAATGTCGCCCACAGATCCTCCACCCGGCAGCCGTTCTTGTCAAAGACCGGTTGCAGATCGTCGACGAGGTCTTCCTTCAGGCGATTTTGCCGGCGCAGCATCATCAGCGCCTGGTTGACGACGATGGCATGCATCCACGTCTTGACGGCCGACCGCCCGTCGAAACTGTCCAGCGCCTTGAAGACGCTGGCGAATGCGCCCTGGACGGCGTCTTCGGCGAGACTGTTTTCTTTCAGGATGCGGCGCGCGACGGCCAGCATCCAGCCGGCGTGTTCGCGCACGAAGCGCTCGCTTGCCTCGGGCTGCCCGGACTTGAGAGGTGCCAGAGGGTCTTGCCCGTCCGTTTCACCGGAACGGGTCACGAGGCCGGCCCGGGCGGTCGTTGACGCACGGGGCGCGCCGCCTTCATCGGATCATCCGCTCGCCGCCGGCCGCCTGCCATGATCCATCCGTTTGCCTGTAACCCCTGGTGCCCACGCAGCATCGAACACATGGACGCTGCGCGCGCCAGGCCATACTATTGTTCACCCGCCGGATCGCAAAGGACAGGTTCATGGGATTGCTGCTCGTCGGCCTGTTCACCGTCAGCTTCAGCATGATCGCGAAACGGCTCTCACTGACAGTGATCACCGCGCCGATGGTTTTTCTCGGCTTCGGCTACGTCATGTCCATGACCGGCCTGATGCCCGAGGCCGACGCCGAAGCAGCCCTGCATCTGGTCGCCGAAATCGCGCTGATCATCCTCTTGTTCCTCGATGCCGCGCAGATCGATGTGGGCGCCTTGCGGCGCCGGCACGTCTGGCCCGTCCGCATGCTCGTGATCGGTCTGCCGCTCGCGATCCTGTTCGGCACGCTCGCCGCGTGGCCGCTCCTGCCGGGATGGCCGCTTGTCGCGGCCGCGCTCGTCGCCTCGATCCTGGCACCGACCGATGCAGCCCTCGGACAGGCCGTTGTAACCAATCCCATTGTGCCGGACCGGCCGCGCCGGGCCTTGACCGTCGAGAGCGGCCTTAACGACGGCCTTGCCCTGCCGGCCGTCCTCCTGTTCGCCAGCCTCACGGCCGAAGCGATGGAGCAGGATACGACCGACTGGCTTGTATTCGGGGCCAAGCAATTGCTTCTCGGTCCGGCTGTCGGCATCGCCATCGGACTGATCGGGGGCACGGTTCTCTTGTGGGCAAAGGATAAGGACCTGACATCCGATCCCTATGAAGGTGTCGGCGCGATCGCGCTGGCGGGATCGGCCTATCTCGGCGCCACGGAGATCGGCGGCAACGGCTTCATCTCAGCGTTTGTCGCCGGATTGTGTTTCGGCGCCGTTGTGAAGGGCCGCTGCAAGTTCGTCTATGAATTCACCGAGAGCGAGGGCCAATTGCTTACCTGGGGCGCCTTCTTTCTGCTTGGCCTCGCACTCGTCCCCGAAGCCGTGCACCATCTGGATACGGCAAGCCTCGGCCTCATTTTCGTCAGCCTGTTCATCATCCGGCCGGTCGCGATCTGGATCTCGCTGATCGGAACCGACGCCTCGCCCACCACGCGCCTGTTCTTCGGCTGGTTCGGCCCGCGCGGCCTTGCCACCGCCCTGTTCGCCCTCCTCGTTATCGATCACGTGGACACCGCGATCGCCGAACCCGTGCTTGCGCTTGCCGTCAATGCGGTGTGGATCAGCGCCGTGCTGCACGGGCTCAGCGCCATGCCCGGCGCGGTCTGGTATGCCGGCCGCATCGCCGCCAAGGGGGACTGCCCGGAAACCGAAGCTGTCATGCCGACCGCCAGACCCGGTGCGATCGAAAACAACCCAATCCAGAACCAGTCCGGGGGACCTGAATGAAATCCGTTGCCATCGCCCAACTTGATGATCTTACCGATCGCAAACCCGCCTACGCGCTGGTGGCCGACGTCGACCTTGTCGTCGTGCGCCACGACGAATCCGTCTCCGTGTTCTACGGACGCTGCCTGCATCGCGGCGCCCTCATGTCGGACGGTTATGTCGACGGCGACAACCTGATCTGTGGCGTGCATTACTGGGACTACCGGCTCGATTCCGGCGTGTCGGAATACAACAACGCCGAAGCCCTGCCGAAATTCTCCTGTGTCGTGGAAGACGGAACCATCTTTGTGGACGAAGAAGAAATCTTCGCCTGGGCGCATGATCATCCTCAGCCTTTCGATCGCTCGGCCTACCTGGGCACCTTTGCCGACACGAGCCACGGCACAACGGAAGAACCCTACAATTCCCTCATCCAGAGCTATGCGCGCGACGGCCTGGCCAAGACCGGACATCACGGCATCGTCGATGCCATGGGCGTGCCGCGCACGGACCTGCCGGACTGGGACGACATCCAGATCCTGACGGCGCAATTGCACCGCCCGCCGCTGCTCGACGATGCGCCGGTCGGTACCGAGGTCCTGATCGGCCCGAACGCCCAGAAACCCCTGAAACTGGACATCCCGCTGTTTGTCTCCGACATGAGTTTCGGTGCCCTGTCAGAACCGGCAAAGGTGGCGCTCGCGCGCGGCGCAGAACTTGCCGGAACCGGGATCTGTTCCGGCGAGGGCGGTATGCTGCCAGAGGAACAGGCGGCCAATTCCCGCTACTTTTACGAGCTTGCCTCGGCCCGGTTCGGTTTCGACTGGGAAAAGCTCGCAAGCGTCCAGGCCTTCCATTTCAAGGGCGGTCAGGGTGCCAAGACCGGTACGGGCGGGCATCTGCCCGGCGCCAAGGTGAAAGGGAAGATCGCCGAAGTGCGGGGGCTTGAAGAGGGACAATCGGCAATCTCGCCGGCGCGTTTCCCGGACTGGACCGATACCGCGCAGATCCGCGGATTTGCCGACGAGGTGCGCGACCGGACCGGCGGCATCCCCATCGGCTACAAATTGTCCGCCCAGCATATCGAACGGGACATTGACGCCGCCCTCGACGTCGGCGTCGACTATATCATCCTCGACGGGCGCGGCGGCGGCACCGGCGCCGCGCCGATCATCTTCCGCGACAACATTTCGGTCCCGACCATCCCGGCGCTCGCCCGTGCCCGGCATCACCTGGATTCTCTCGGCCGCGCGGACGTGTCGCTGGTGATCACCGGCGGCCTGCGCAAACCGGCCGATTTCGTGAAGGCGCTGGCGCTCGGAGCCGACGCCATCGCGCTTTCCAACGCCGCGATGCAGGCGATCGGCTGTATCGCCATGCGTGCCTGCCACACCAACAATTGCCCGGTCGGCATCGCCACGCAGAAACCGCATCTCGTCAGTCGTATCGTGGTGGAGAGATCGGCCCGTCAATTGACGAACTTCTTCGAAGCCTCGGTGGAACTCATGCAGGTCATGGCGCGCGCCTGCGGGCACGATCACCTGTCGAAGTTCAGCGCCGACGATCTGACGACCTGGAAACGCGAAATGACCGATCTGTCCGGCGTCGCCTATGGCGGCATAGCCCGACACTGACCCGACGGGCCCGAAGGCCCGTCACACTTCCTCAAGAACACTTTCCGTTCGGTCCGCCTCGGACCGGAGATGAGACCTTTTATCTTTCGAAAGGCAGAACCATGGCACAGCCTCCGCACCTCCCCGACCACGATCCGAAAGACCTGGCCGGTGCCCGCGCCCAGGCCCACCGGGCAGCACAATTGGTGACGCGGGCCGCCCGCGCCAACCTGCCGGCCAGACCCGATGACAGTCATTCCAACATGGGATGGGATCTCGACCGTGCCTGTTTCCGGTCCTGGCCGTTGCGACCGGGCCATGCCGCGCCGACCGTCGACCTGTCGCTCGCACCGCTGACGCTGAGCCTGACGCTGGAAGACGGTACGATCGACAGCCTGCCGCTGGACGGTGTGCCGATCCCCGAGGCGGATACCTGGCTCGATGCGATGCTCGGATCATCAGGCCTGACGCCGGCTCAGGAAACAGAAATCCCCTATGACCTGCCCGACGATGTCGCCCGTATTGCGGTCTTTCACGCGCCGGACGGTGATGAAGCGGCACAGGCGCTTGCGGCATGGTTCGGTTTTGCCGCGTCCCTCCTGACGGACCTGGAGCGGCGGCATGCCGAGATCTTGCCCGGTCCCGGCCCGGTACGCTGCTGGCCCCACCATTTCGACATCGCGACCTATGTCGCACTGGAGGATGGCGACCCGGAGACCGCGCGCGGGATCGGAGTCGGCCTGTCAGCCGGCGATGAGAGCTACGGCGAGCCGTACTTCTACATCAATCCGTGGCCACAGCCGGACAGTATGACTGCGCCCCTGCCCATAGGCCACTGGCACACGGCCGGTTTCGTGGGAGCGATCCTGACCAGCACCGTTGTGATGGAACTCAGCGACCGGCCAGCGGAAGCAGCAGACTTTCTGGAAACCGCCTTTGCCGCTGCGCGCCAGCGCCTTGGCGTCTGACGCCTGACGACTACGGCTCGTGCACGATCGGCGCGTCGGGATGGAAGGCTTGGAACGCAAAGGCAAACGGCACATCGTAGGGGATGTCCGCGAGCGTGCCGTCAGCGGCACGGCGCTGCACCACAACCGTGCCGACGTCCCGACCCTTGGCAATAAGCGCGGTGTCCAATGCCGACGCCTGACCGGGCGTCCAGCGGATAACGATATCGCCGCTTTCGATCGTGCCGTTCTTGCGCACCGTGTCGAGGCTCCAGGCCGCATCGCCGACCGCAACCACGCGCATCAACGGCCGGCCCGGTCCGCCATAGGTGCCGCTATAGAGGAAGGGCGCTGCCGCGCTGTCATATCCGGCATAGGGGTTGCGGCCGTAGTCGCGCAGATCTTCTCGAACGGGCACGAGCACCTTACCGTCCGGATGCCGCGAAACAAAATCCGCGACCGATTCAAGCCGGGCCGGCAGCCGCGTCAATTCGGTTCCGAGCCGTTCGCCGACGATCGCCAGCCCCTGATATTGCTGCCACCAGCTTTCGGTTGCCCGGTCGTACATGACCAGATCCGAATTGCGCAGCTTGCCCGTTGTCCCGAAAGTCGTCACCGTGCCCTCCACCGTGCGTTCGAACACGACGCCGGAATTGCAGAGCGGGCAATAGGTCACGGCGATCGGCGTGTCGCCGATCGTGTCGTTGACGATTTCGTGCCAAATCAGAATCCGCAGCGGATAAGCGCGCGCCTGGCCATTGAGAGCGACGCTCATGACCGGTTCGGTCGGCGGCAGCGCAGCACCGGCGGTTGCCGCGTCGGTGAATTTCGGTTCGTCGATCGACGGTATTCCGTCTTTCGGCGGGCCGCCCGAGAAAATCTCCTTGAACCCGACCGATGTCAGCGAGAAATCCGTCTTCGGCCACTCGCTCGTCCAACTTCGCGGCGCCTCGGCAGCGGCTCCGGACACCAGGAACGCAAAAACGGCGATCGTCGCCCAACGCATGGCAGACATAGCGGCCTCCTTCCGACCGGCAGAGGATGCACCGGACAGCCTACCCCACCGCCGGCTGCAACGGAGACACAAGGCAGCACAAATGCGTGATAATCAGATACCGTGAGCCTGTCATCGCCAACACACCGAATCCGGCGAGCGCCACTCGCAGGCTCCTGCCGCAACGCTGCTTCTGAATTCCATGCCATGACCGCCACGATCCGAACCGCCCGCGCCGCAGATCGCGACACGATCGCGTCCATCCATGCCCAAAGCTGGAAAAGCGCCTATCGGGATGTCTTTCCGGAAGCGTTTCTGGCGGGGCCAGTCGACGAGCACCTGCTCGATATGTGGCGCGCACCATCGGACAACGCCGACGATGTCCTGTTCGTCGCCGAGGAAAACGGTGCGAACGGAGCCCGGCTTGTCGGCTTCATCGCCGTGCGATGCCGGCCGGATCCGTTCATCGAAAACCTGCACGTGCTGCCGGCCGTGCGGTCGCAGGGGCTGGGACGCCGGCTGATGGGACGGGCGGCGGAGCGCCTCATCGGTACCGGGCAGTCCATCGCGCATCTCTGGGTGATGGAGAACAATACAAGGGCGATCCGCTTCTATGAGGCGCTCGGCGGCGTTCGAGGCGAAACCGTTACAAAGGTGTTTTTCGGCAATCCCGCACGGGTCGTGCGGATCGACTGGACCGATCTTTCCGCAATGGCGGGCGCTGCGGAATGAACGCGTTGCCTTTCAGCATTCCGGCAGATTGACGGCGAGGCCGCCAAGGCTGGTCTCCTTGAACTTCTCGCTCATTTCCAATCCGGTCTGGCGCATGGCTTCGACGCAATTGTCAAGCGGCATGAAATGCTGGCCGTCACCGCGCAGCGCCAAGGACGCGGCGGAAACGGCCTTGATCGCGCCCAGACCGTTGCGCTCGATACACGGCACCTGCACCAGACCGCCTGCCGGGTCGCAGGTCATGCCGAGATGATGTTCCAGCGCGATTTCGGCAGCATTTTCGATCTGGGGATTGGTGCCGTCTAGCACGGCACACAAACCGGCGGCCGCCATCGCCGCCGCCGACCCGACTTCCCCCTGGCACCCCACTTCAGCGCCGGAGATGGAGGCATTGCGTTTGATCAGGCCGCCGATCGCCCCCGCCGTCAGCAGGAAGTCGGCAATCCGCTCAGGCGAGGCGTTTACACAATGGTCGAGATAATAGCGCAACACCGCCGGCACGACACCGGCGGCGCCGTTCGTCGGGGCTGTCACAATCTGGCCGCCTGCCGCATTTTCCTCGTTGACGGCCATCGCATAGAGCGAGATCCAGTCGTTCACCACGTGAGGATGCGCATCGTTACGACCGATCTCTCCCTTCAATTGCGACTGTATGGCGGACGCCCGCCGCCGCACATTGAGACCGCCCGGCAATACGCCGTCGACCGACAGACCTCGTTCGATGCAGGCGTTCATTACCGACCAGATGCGGTCGAGGCCGGCATCGAGATCGTTTGCGTCGCCGCGGGCAGCTTCGTTCGCCCGCATCATCTCCGCGATCGTCAGACCGTGCATAGCGCCCAGCTCGAGCATTTCGTCCGCGTTGGCGAACGGGTACGGCAAATCCGCATCCCCCGTTCCGTTGTCGATCGAGGAATCGGCCGAGCGTTCCGCCTCGGTGACGACAAAGCCACCGCCGATCGAATAATAGGTTTCCGACACGCACAGTGCTCCGTCGGCATCGAAAGCCTCGATGATCATGCCGTTCGGATGACCTTCGAGCGGCCCGTCATAGTTGAACACGACGTCGGCCTCCGGATCGAAACCCAGAGACGGCAAGTCCGGATGTTCAATGCGACGTTCATGAGCCAGGGTGGCAAGTGCGGCCTCTGCCCGATCCGGATCGAGCGTGGCAGGTTCGATGCCGAGCAGGCCAAGCACGACAGCACGATCCGTCGCGTGGCCCTTGCCGGTAAAGGCCAATGAGCCGTAGAGCGTCGCCCGGACATGCACAGCGTTTTGCGCCGGATCGGCCCGCAGGAGATCCAGGAACCGGCCGGCAGCGATCATCGGCCCCATCGTATGCGAGGACGACGGACCGACGCCGATCTTGAACACGTCAAAGACACTCAGAACCATGGCGGCGTCCTGTCAATCGCATGTCCGAAAGAGACCCGGCGCTCGGTAAAACGATGGCCGTCCGGCGCCCGACCTGCAGCCCTTCTTGTCAGATAGAGCGGTTTCGCCCCGGCTCAAAACCGGCGTCGGCCCCTCCCGAATCCGACACGATTCTCACCGCATCGCCAGGTGCGCCCGCTACGCCCTTTCCAGCGAAACCGTTTCGGGTGCCAGTGGCAGGGAAATCGTCACAACAGCACCCGGCCCGTCGGCGTTGTTGCCGGCGGTGATCTGTCCCCCGAACCGGTTCACCGCATCCTGGGCAATCGTCAGTCCGAGACCGAGACCGCCGGCGCCGGATTTCGTCGTCACGAACGGCTCGAAACTCTCGGTTTCCTGACCTAGAAGGAATCCGGTTCCGTTGTCGCGTACGCTGAGCTCGGCACGATCTCCCCGAACCGCGATGCCGATTGCAATTTCAGGGTCGGCGACCTCACGAACCGCGTCGCGGGCATTCGCCACGACATTGATCAGCACCTGTTCCAGCAGGATCCGCTCAGCCGACACACCGATTGATCCGGCTTCGTCGCCGTTCAGGACAATGGCCACGTCTTCCAGGTCGGATGCCATCGTCTCCAGAACGGCCTCGGCACAGCGTCGCAGCGGCACACGATCCAGCGCGATCCGCGACCCGCGCGCCAGGCCCTTCAGTTTCTGCACAATACCGGAAATCCGGTTCGATAGCGCGGTCAGCCGGCCGACACCGTCCCGGGCCTCGGTCAACCGCCCGTCGGTCAGCGTCTGGCGCAATTCAAACAATTGCGAGTCGATAGCCGTCAGCGGTTGGCTGATTTCATGGCACAGGCCGCCCGACAGCTTTCCGATCGCGGCAAACTTGCTGTTGATCGCGACGATCTTCTGCATGGCGCGCAATTCCTCGTTCGTCGCCTGCAATTCCCGCGTCCGATCGGCCACCTGGCGTTCCAGCATGCGCTTGTTTTGTGCCAGCATGCGTGCCGCGCCGAGGGCGCGCATGCGGCGTTCATAGACGATCCACAGCAGAGCGAGGAGCCCGGTTGCGATCGCGCCGCCCATTCCCGTTGCCAGCATCGTCGCCCGGTCGACCTGCTGCATCGGAGAAAGCATCAACACCGTCCAACCGAGATCGGTCATTTCCCAGCGGCTAACGAGTACCTGGCGGGCCGGCCCATCCGTCGATGCGGCAAGCGTTGCGATCGGCGCATCGGCGGTTCCGTTCGCCGCCACGGTGAGACCAAGCGGCGCCAGCGAATCCGCCGGGTATTGCCGCGTGCGCAAAATCTCACCGCGCCGTTCCTCAGACAGGGGACGCGTCGTCCGGTAATGCCAATGCGGTTCGGTCGATACGAAGACCACGCCTGCATCATCGACGACCAGGACCTGGCGATCACTGCGGCGCCAGACATCTTCCAGGGCGCCGACTCCCATCTTGACGACCGACACGCCTGCAACCGCGCCATCGACCACGATCGGCGCGGAGAAAAAGTACCCGCGCTGCAACGACGTTGTGCCCAAAGCAAAAAACCGTCCGGTCCCGCCGGCCAACGCGTCCTGAAAATACGGCCGGAAGGAAAAATTCTTGCCGACGAATGTCGCCGGATCGTTCCAGTTGCTGGCCGCCAGCGTCGTGCCATCGCGGCCGATCACGTAAGCTTCCAGCGCCTTGGAAATGGTCTTGACCTCGACCAGCCGTGCATTGACCGCGGCAAGGTCCCTGCCGTTGCGGAAAAAAGCCTTCACACGCGGGTCACCGGCAGTCACGCCGGCCAGGGTCTCGAACTTGGCGACTTCGCCGGAAATGCCCTGTGCGATCAGGCTGAGTGCGCTGCGCGTTTCAGCCCGTATCCGTTCAAGCGCTGCGGTATGGTAAGCGTATCCGCTCGCCCAGCCCGACAAACAGATCACCAGCAACGCCAGGGCAAGCGCGCCCGCGCGGATGCCGCGCCT
This sequence comes from Pseudomonadota bacterium, assembly GCA_038745065.1. Classification (GTDB taxonomy): domain Bacteria; phylum Pseudomonadota; class Alphaproteobacteria; order Rhizobiales; family JANQQB01; genus JANQQB01. Next base: position 13,458 of record JBCDLT010000019.1, read on the forward strand.
CTTTTCAACGACAGCCGAACCGGTGTCGAAAGTCTCGATTTGTGCAGCGCCATTCATGGCTTGTTCTTCGACGTTTCCCCCGCCCGCAATGCATCGCTTTGCAGCGATCGCCGAACGGGCGTCATCAGTATCGGACCGCGAGGCAGGAAACACAACCGCCAAGGATATTGCAAAGACCCGCTTCGCTCCGCGATGTCCAGGTTCAGGATCCGGCGCCCTGAACCGTTGCGACACCGAGCGACTTCATCTTGTGGTACAGGGTCCGCTTCTGGACGCCGATCAACGCGGCTGCCTTTTCAACGTTGCCGTCCGCGGATTTCAGGGCGGACCGGATCACGTCGCGCTCCAGCCGTTCGACCATTTCCGAAAGCGACCGGTTTTCGCCGGACCCGATATCGTGGGGCGCGGCCGGATCTAGCTCCAGATCGAAACCGAGCGCATGACGGGTCGCGGCGGCCTGCAATTCCCGGACGTTGCCGGGCCAGTCATGGGCGGTGAGTTCGCGAAACAGGTCCGGCGTCATGGCAACGGCCGGGTCCGGAACTTCGCCCAGCACCTGGCCTGAAAAATGCAAAAACAAGGGCGCTATGTCCTCGACCCTTTCGCGAAGCGGCGGGATACGCACCGTCAGAACGTTCAGTCGAAAGAACAGGTCGGCGCGAAACGTGCCCTCCTCCACGGCTTCGGCCAGGTCGCGTTTTGAGCCGGATACCACTCGGATGTCGACCGGGATCTCCTCGTTGCTGCCGAGTCGGACGATCTTGCGATCCTCCAGCACGCGCAGCAATTCGGCCTGGAGGTCGAGCGACATGCCTTCGATCTCGTCGAGAAAGACTGTCCCCTTGTGCGCATGTTCGAAGCGCCCGATCCGGCGTTTGCTGGCCCCGGTAAAGGCGCCGGCTTCGTGGCCGAAGAACTCGCTCTGCAACAGGGTTGCCGGCAGCGCGGCACAATTGATGGCAACAAAATTACCCGCCGATCGCCGGCTGAACTGATGCAGGCTGCGAGCCACCAGATCCTTGCCTGCTCCGGTTTCACCAACGATCAGGACGTCCGCGTCTGCCTCGGCACACCTAAGAACCTGTTTGCGCAGGTTGATGATCTGCGTGGACTGACCGCGAATCGCCGCCTCGATGCCGGAAGCGGTTTCCAGCCGGCGGCGCAGATCGGCGTTCTCAAGCACGAGATCGCGGGTCTCGCAGGCCTTGCGGATGGCGTTGATCAGGGCTTCGGTGCGGAACGGCTTTTCCACGAAATCATAGGCCCCGTCGCGGATCGCCTCGACCGCCATCGCGATGTCGCCATGCGCGGTCATCAAGATGACGGGCACGCCGGGATCCGCCTCGCGCACCTGGCGCAGCACCGTCAGGCCGTCAACGGTCGGCATCCGGACATCGGTCACGACCACGCCGATCCCGTCATCGCTGAGACGCCTGACAACGTCGCTGCCGTCCGGCGTCGCATCGGCGTCATAACCGGCAACGGACAGGGCTCGGCCGAGACCGCTCAGGACATCCGGATCGTCATCGATGAGCAGGATTCGCGTCACGCTAAGCCCCGTCAATCCTCCGCCGGCACCGGCCGCGGCCGGCCCGCCTCGTCGATCGCAACGAACGTGAACAGGGCCTCGGTCACCTTCTTGCGCTCCTGTGCCGGATTGCGCAGGATCCACGCCTCGATGTGCAGGCCCATCGACGTCCGGCCAACGCGTTCGATGTCGGCATAGACGCACACGACGTCCCCGATATTGACCGGATGAATGAAATGCATGGTCTCGATGGCGACCGTCGCCACGCGACCGCGTGCCTTTGCCGCCGCAACGATCCCGCCGGCAAGGTCCATCTGCGACACGACCCAGCCGCCGAAAATGTCGCCGTTGACGTTGACGTCGGCCGGCATTGCCAAGGTGCGCAGCGCGAGCTCGCCACGCGGCTCTGTTTCGTTCAAAGGCATTCTTGTTTCCCTGTCGGGCCTACGGCCCTCCTCGCCTCTTGTTCTTTTGGGGTCTAATCTTCGACCGTAGCGCTAGTTTAGGCGTGTGGCCGGATCTCTCGGTTCCTTAGATGGCGCCCTGGGCGTCCAGGACGGCGATGGCCGTCATGTTGAGGAGACCGCGCACGGTGATGGATTGTGAGGCGATATGAGCGGGGCGGGCGGCGCCGAGCATGATCGGGCCGACCGAGACGCCGCCGCCGAGGCGTTTTAAAAGGTTTAGCGAGATGTGCGCGGCGTCGATGTTCGGCATGATCAGAAGGTTGGCTTCGCCTGCCAGGCTCGAATGCTGATAGGCGCGGCCGCGCAGGCTTTCCGACAGCGCGGCATCGGCATGCATCTCGCCGTCGACTTCCAGGTCCGGCGCCCTGTCCTTCATCATCTTTGTCGCGCGCCGCATCTTGCGCCCTGACGCGCTGTCGCGATCGCCGAAATTGGAATGCGACACCAGCGCAATCTTTGGCTCTACACCCATGCGCTGCATCGTGCGGGCCGACAGGATCGCCAGTTCGGCGATCTCCTCGTCGCTCGGATCCGGCGAGACATAGGTATCGGCGACGAAGATCGTGCCCGCGGGAAGGACCAGCGCGCTCATGGTCGACAGGTCGCGCACCCCGGGCGCCTTGCCGATCACCGAGTTCAAAATGCGCAAGTGATGGGCGAACCGGCCGTTGACACCGCAGATCGCGGCATCCGCATCGCCCTGCTGCAACATCATGAGCGCATAAACGGTCTGGTCGCTGCGCAGACTGCGCCGGGCCTCGGTCGGCGGAATGCCCTCCCGGCCGACCAGTTCGTGCAGGGCCTCGCAATAGCCGGTGCCATCGACATCCGCAGGGTCGACGACATCGACCGTCTTGCCGATTTCAAGCCTGAGCCCGAGTTCGCGAATGCGGCGGGCGATGTAATCCGCCGACCCGACCAGCACGGGGTGCGCGATGCCGGCATCCAGGCTTTGCTGTGCCGCCTGAAGCACCCGTTCGGTCTCGCCTTCCGCGTAAACGACGCGTTTCGGATCGCGCCGCGCCCGGTCGAAGACCGGTTTCATCAGCATGCCGGACCGGAACACGAACCGCGACAGCGTCGCCCGGTAGACGTCCAGGTCCTCGATCGGCCGGGAGGCGACGCCGCTGTCCATTGCGGCGCGCGCGACCGCCGGGGCGATCTCCAGGATCAGGCGCGGGTCGAACGGTTTGGGGATGATGTAGTCGGCGCCGAAGGCCATCTTGTCGACGTCATAAGCCGACAGCACCACATCGGAGGCTTCGGCCCGCGCGATCTTGGCGATTGCCCGGGCACAAGCCATCTTCATCTCTTCGTTGATATCGGTTGCGCCGACATCGAGCGCACCGCGGAAGATGAAGGGGAAGCACAGAACGTTGTTGACCTGGTTCGGGTAATCCGAGCGACCGGTGGCGATGATGGCATCCGAACGCACCGTGCGCACCAGTTCCGGCCGGATTTCCGGTTCCGGATTGGCCATGGCCAGGATGATCGGGTTTTCCGCCATGCCCGCGACCATTTCGGCGGAGACGATCCGGCCGGCCGAGAGACCGAGAAACAGGTCGGCGCCGACCAGCGCTTCGGCCAGCGTGCGGTGCTCCGTGTCGTTGGCGAAGGCGGCCTTGTAGGGATCCATCTCTTCGGTCCGGCCCTTGTAGACCACGCCGCAAATGTCGGAGACGATAATGTTGTCGCGCTTCGCGCCGAACGAGATCAGGAGGTCGAGGCAGGCAAGCGCCGCGGCACCGGCGCCGCAGCATACGATGCGGATGTCGCCGATCTCCTTGCCGACGAGATCCAGCCCGTTCAGGACGGCTGCGGAGACGACGATCGCGGTGCCGTGCTGGTCGTCGTGAAAGACCGGGATGTCCATCCGCTCCCGCAGGCGCTTTTCGATCTCAAAACATTCCGGCGCCTTGATGTCCTCAAGGTTGATGCCGCCGAATGTCGGTTCCAGAACGGCAATCGCATCGCAGAACCGGTCGACATCGGTCTCGTTGACCTCCAGATCGAACACGTTGATGCCGGAAAACTTCTTGAAGAGGACCGCCTTGCCCTCCATGACCGGCTTGGAGGCCAGCGCACCGATATTGCCGAGCCCAAGCACGGCCGTGCCGTTGGAGACGACGGCAACAAGGTTGCCGCGCGTCGTGAAGCGGGACGCGTTCGCCGGATCCTGGGCAATCGCGTCACAGGCCGCCGCCACCCCCGGACTGTAAGCGAGCGACAGATCGTGCTGCGTCGCCATCGGCTTGGTTGCAACGATCTGCAGTTTTCCCGGAGGATCCTGCTCGTGGTAGTCCAGTGCTTGGCGTTCAAGGTCCTCGGCCATGCGTTCCCCCGGTATGTTCTGATCCGTTCTTTATACCAAGCACTTGCGGATTAAACAGACTGAACAAGCCGGACAACGGAATTGTCGTCCGGCTCCCGGCCGTCCTATTGCGTGATGACTTCAGGCCCCATCAGCAAGGTCGGCAACCAGGTCGAGATGATCGGCACATAGGTCACCAGGATCAGGAACAGAAGCATGATCCCGGCCCATGGCATGGCGGCCTTGACGACGTCCCAGACCGGCATCTTGGCGACACCCGCAGTCACGAAGAGATTGAGGCCAACCGGCGGGGTGATCATGCCGATCTCCATGTTGACCACCATGATGATGCCGAGATGGATCGGATCGATCCCCAGTTCGATGGCGATCGGGAAGACAAGCGGGGCGACGATCACGATGAGGCCGGAGGGTTCCATGAACTGGCCGCCGATCAACAAAAGAACATTGACCACGATCAGGAAGGCGATCGGTCCGAAGCCCCAGGACAGCATGACCTCGGTGATCAGTTGCGGAATGCGTTCCTCGGTCAGCACATGTTTCAGGATCAACGCGTTCGCGATGATGAACAAAAGCATGATCGTCAGCTTGCCGGCCTCGAACAGGACGTCGCGCGTATCGGAGTGCACCCAGGCCGAGACCAGCGCCTGCGGTCGGCGAAACAGCGACACGGTCTCACCGCCCGCCAGCCTGAGCGGTCCCATGTCCTTGTAGACGAAGTTCGCGATCAGAAAGGCATAGACAGCAGACACCGCAGCGGCTTCCGTCGGCGTGAAGATGCCGCCATAGATGCCGCCGAGAATGATGACGATCAGGAAAAGCCCCCAGCCGGCTTCGCGCGCCGACGAGAGCCATTCAAGCCATCCCGCCCGGTCCTGAGCCGGCAGCCCGAAAACCCGGGCAGCGATGTAGATTGCAACCATCAGGAACAGGCCGGCGATCAGGCCGGGAAAGACGCCGGCCAGAAACATGCGGCCGACCGAAACGTCGACGGCCGCCGCATAGACCACCATCACGATCGACGGCGGAATCAGGATGCCCAATGTGCCGGCATTGCAGATCACGCCGGCCGCAAAACCCTTGGTGTATCCGACCTGACGCATGCCGGCGATGACGATCGTGCCGATCGCCACGACCGTCGCCGGCGACGATCCCGACAGAGCCGCGAACAGCATGCAGGCGAACACGCCGGCGATCGCCAATCCGCCCGGATAATGGCCGACGCTGGCAATCGCGAACCGGATGATGCGCCGGGCCACACCGCCGGTCGACATGAAGCCGGAGGCCAGAATGAAGAAGGGGATGGCAAGCAGCGTGTAATGCCCGGAAAAGGCGTTGAACAGCGTCTGCGCTACCGAAGCGAGCGAGGCATCGGAATGGATGAACAGGAAGAGGATCGACGACAGGCCGAGGCTGACCGCGATCGGCACGCCGATCATCAGGAACCCGATGACCATTCCAAAAAGGAGGAGCACGTCCATTACGACTTCTCCCCGTTCTCTGGGTCCGATCCGGCCTCGGCGTCGGCCTCGTCCATGAGGTCTTCGGCTTCGTGGCTCGCGATCACCGTATCAAGGCGGCCGATATAGATGAGCCAGCCCGCCTGCAGGAACCGGAAGGTCAACAGGGCCATGCCGAGCGGCAGGGCGAAATACGGGATGAAACGCGGCAGCTTCTCCCAGCGCTCGCCCTCGTTCATGCTGTCGGCAAGAAACTGGAGGAATTCCGGCATCGGGATGTCGTCGACTTCGTACCAGGCGCGCTTGCCGGCAAACGGCGCCCAATATTCCCAGGACCCGACGAGGAGCAGCCCGGCAAAGACCACGCAACAGGCGGCAGCCAGCAGGCCGAGAAGGCGGCGCGGTCGCTCCGGCAGCGCCTTGGCCACCACATCGACGCCGAGATGCGCGCCGATCTTGACGCAATGGGAGGCACCGATCAGCACCAGCCAGGCGAACAGGTAAACAGTGGTTTCAAGCGCCCATAAGATGTTGGCATTGAAGACGTAGCGCGCGATCACGTTGGCGAACGTGATCAGGGTCATCAGACCGAGCGTGATGGCGATGAAATTGCGCTCGATCGAATCCACCGCGCGGCCGAAGCCGGACGTAGCCGTTTCCATGAGAGGATCCTCCCGCGGCCGCAGGGTGCGGCCGCCCCGATCCGGCCGGGCGCCAGCCGCCCGGCCGTTGTGCGGCTTTTTTGCCGCGATTGTTTTTGAATGGTCAGTTGGTCGCGTTGTAGGACAGTGCGGCCTCGATGTTGTCCGCGCCGATATCCTTCTCGAACTTCGCCCAGACCGGTTTCATCGCCTCGACCCATTTCTGGCGCTGTTCAGGCGTCAGGGAGCGGACTTCCGTGCCGGCCTCGACGACCAATTGTTTGTTGCGTTCATTGACCGCCGTGGATTCGGCGTTGCGCGTCTCGGTGACCTCACCGAGGATCGTCAGGAATTGCGAGCGCACGTCTTCCGGCAGGCCGTCGAGCCATTCCGTCGAGGTGACGACCATATAGTCGATGATGCCGTGATTGGTTTCGGTAATGCCGTCCTGCACCTCGAAGAACTTCTTGCCGTAGATGTTCGACCAGGTGTTTTCCTGCCCGTCGATGACGCCTTGCTGCAGGCCGCCATAGACTTCCTTGAACGACATCTTCTGGGGGCTTGCGCCAAGGGCTTCGAACTGGGCGACGAGCACGTCGGACGCCTGCACGCGGAACTTCAGCCCCTTTGCATCGCCCGGTTCGAGCAGCGGCCGGTTGGCCGACATCTGCTTCATGCCGTTGTGCCAGTAAGCCAGCCCCATCAGCCCCTTGCGCTTCATCGCGCCGAGCAGCTTCTTGCCGTCTTCGGAATTCTGGAAGCGGTCGACGGCGGCGATGTCCTCGAACACGAACGGCAGATCGAACAGCCGGAACTTCTTGGTAAACGTCTCGAACTTCGACAGGGACGGCGCCGCGAGCTGGACGTCGCCCTGCAAGAGGGCTTCCAGCACCTTATTGTCGTCATACAATGTGGAGTTCGGGAAGACCTGCATGCAGGCCTTGCCGTTCATTTCTTCGTTCACCCGGGTTTCCAGGAGCGTTGCGGCAATGCCCTTGGGGTGTTTGTCCGTATTGGTCACGTGGCTGAACTTGATGACCGTCTCACCAGGATCGCAGGCCGCCAGGGCCGCGCCGGAGGTCATCGTTGCGGCGAGTGCCGCGACGGCGAAAGTGCGAATTCTCATGGTCTTCTCCCTAGGTATCGGCCTGGTTGCGGCCGCCTGAATCCCGGCTCGCAAACGGCGTGCCAGACGCTGCCGATCCAGGGAGATTAATTTTTTCCTAACGAATTCAATACGCTGAACGGCTCGCCCTGCCATGCCGCGAGCGCGAGCCCTGCGCGTCCGTGCAAGAAATTGCACGCGGCCCAACGGTTCGTGCAAGATCTGGCACGAACCGGATCCTCGAAACGCAAGGCACCGTCAATGACACCGACCCTGGACATCATCCGCTCCGACATCGAAGACCTGCACGTCTTTCTTGCTGGATGGCTGAGCGGCCGCCTGCCGAAATCGCGCGACGCCTACGAAAGTGCGGTGGAGGCACGGCTGGACAGCGGCTTCTTCAACATTCAGCCGGCGGGCCGGGTGTGGCGACGTGCCGACCTGATCCCTGAATTGTGGGACGCACACGGGATCAGCCCGACCTTCGATATCCGGATCAGCGATGTCGAACTCCACCATGTGCTGGAAAACGGGCTGGGGCTCGCCACCTACCTGGAACACCAGTCCGGCGCGCAAAATTCCGCGGCGGACAACACCCGCCGGTCGTCGCTGCTCTTTCGCGCAGACGACCCGGCGATCCAATGGCTGTCGCTGCACGAAAGCCGGATCGACAATTGACGGGGTCCTTCGGGCTGTTCACACGAAGCAGACAGAGTCCAAAACACGTTCGGAAAAAAGCTCCGGGGTGCCTCTGCACGCCCGGAACAGTATCCTTCGGACTGCCACACTGGTGGGGCTTGGTCCGCCGCATGTTCCTAGGGAATGTACGGGTTATTACTTATTTTTGCCAAAATTCATAGAACTTCGGTCCAAAAATCCCGCCGTCCTGCCGAAAGGCCGGCCACGGCACGCTGCACAAACGCGAAAAAGCCCGGAAATCCGGGCTTTTTCTGTCATAAGTCTGTCGTATTAGACTTTTGTCTAACTGGGCCGTTCAGCAGCCGCCGACCGCCTTGCAGGTCACGATCGCCGCTCCCGCACCGAGCACGGCTCCGCCGACAAAGGCGCCGGCGCCGGAGCCGCGGCGCTCCCGCGAATAGCGGCCGCCGGTTGCCGGCCGGCGATAGTCGTTACGCTGCGGACGCACATAACCACCCGAGGGATTGGTGTAGCGCGGCGGATTGCTGTAACGCGGCGGAGGCGTATAGGTCTGCTGGGTGCGCGTACGCGTGCGCGTCGTCGACCGCGGACGGGTCGCCTGGCGTTTGCGCGCGGCGTCGCGCGACGCCTTCTTGCGGGCGGCTGCAGCGGCGGCGGCCGCCGCTTCCTTCTTGCGGATCTCTTCCATCAGCGGTTCCGATTGGTTTTTCAGGACCGCCCATTGGTTCGGTGTCAGCATCTGCGTTTCGACAATGCCGTTCGCCTTCTGCCAACTGCCGATCGCCTTGCGGCTGTTCGGACCGATCACACCGTCCGCGCTGCCGGCCTTGTGGCCGAGCGCGTTCAGGCGCTTTTGCAGGTCGCGACGCGCCGCCCGGTTTAGGCCGATCGCCTCTTCACTGATGACGGTGCCGGGTGTGGCGCGCATTTCGTCGGTAATGCCCACCGTATGGCGTGTCGGAGCCGCGACCGCATGTACACTGGTCGCCGGCGCCATTTTTTCGGCTTCGGTCTTGCGGGTTTCCGTCGCTTTCAGCTGCTCGATGTTCAAAGCCGCAATCTTGGCAAATTTACCTTCGGGATAGGCCGTAAGGTAAGCTTCGTAGTGACCGAGCGTATTGCGCTTGGTGGCCTCGTCCCAGAACCGGCTCTCGACTTCCCAGGCCTTCTGATCGTTCTGGGTCCGCACGGTCGGCGCCGCAGTGTCGGAAGCGGACGGCAGGGCGGCAACTTCGGTGTTCTTCTGGTCCGTCGCCGACTGGATGCTCAGGCTCGGCGTGGCGGTTGCCACCGGCGTCGCGCTGCTGCCGAGGAAGACCTCGCGGCCGAGCGATGCGTTGTGCCAGGGACGCTGACGGCCTTCGGTCTCGCGGGCGACTTCGCCGCGCACACGGGTCAGGGCGGCCTGCAGCTCGATGCCGGGCGTCGCCAGATGCTTGATCAGCGCCTTGGTGTAGGGGCTGTTCTGGGTGTTCTCGCCGTCCAGAGCAACGGCGCCGGGATCGGTCGAATAGGCGATTAGCGTGCCGCCGGTGCCGTCGCCCTGCGAGGCGACCTGGACCGGCGCGAGGCCAGTGCCGATGGAGGAGGACCGCGTGGCCGGCAGGCTGCGGGCGAGCGTGCGCGCCAAAGGATTGTCACGGCACGCGTCGAGAATGACCACACCGATATTCGGGTCGGGCGGCAGCGAATCGACCAGCGACGAGATTTCGATCGCCCGGGTGCGCAGATGCGCCGGCGACGTCAGTTCGGCATCGACCGGGATCAGGTAATTCTTGCCGCTGACCTGCATGCCGTGACCGGCATAAAAGACGAGCCCGAGATCGGCCTCATAGGCGGTTTCCGTAAACTTGTCGATGAGGCCGGACATGGCCTGCTTGTCGACGTCGATGCCCTCGATCACCGTGAAGCCCATGGAACGCAGGAGCGTCGCCATGGCGCGGGCGTCATTCGGAGGGTTGGGAAGATCCGGTGCGTTCTGGTACGCGCCGTTGCCGATCACCAGCGCGACCTTCTGGTCGCCGGTGGAAGCCAGACCTGCCGACGCGGTGCCTAGCACCATGAGCAGGAAGGCTGAAACGATTGTCCAGATTCTCATCTCTAAAGACGCCCTCTGTTAGTCCATCAGTCTTGTCGCACTACCGCCAGCGCGACACACTGGTATTTCCTGTCCGTTGCCTCAGCGCCCGCGCATGTCTCCGACGCATGCTCAAGCGCTACGGATGCAGCCGGCGGCGCTAATCGGCGCTGGCTACAGTCTCACCCATATTGACCAGTTCGACGCGCCGGTTGACACCGGATGTCGGCTGGTTCGGATCCTTCAACCGCGTTTCACCATAACCGACGGTGACGATGCGCTTGCGATCAATCCTGTGTTCACTCCACAAAAAATCGCGCACTTCCGAGGCGCGCTTTTCCGAAAGTTCCATATTGCTGTCATCATCGCCCACCGAATCGGTGTGACCGGCAATCATGATGCGCTTGTCGACGAGGCCAGGATGGTTCAGTGCCTCGGCAAGCGACCCAAGGGTCTTCTTCGCTTCTGCCGTTAGGGTATGGGAAGCGAAAGGGAATGTCACGTAAAGGTCGTAGGACAGTTTCGGTGCCGTGGCTTGCGCCGTTGCGGTTGCCTCACCCTGAACCACGGGGCCTGTGGTATTTTGCGACCCGTTGCCGGACTGGATCAACAAGGTGCCCTTGACGGGACGCATCGCATCGCTTTCTTGCGACGACTTGCCGGCCGTGAACGAGCGCGGCGTAAAGGACTTGTCCGATCCGAGCGGCACCTTGCCGAGCGACCGCGTCAATTGCCGGTCCTCGACCTTGTTGCCGCCGGTCAGTGCTTTGACGATTTCGTCGGCAAGCGGATCACCCGCAACGGCCGGCGATGCCAGCCCAATGCACAGTACCGATGCCATTCCCAAAACCGTTCCGCGCATGATCCACCTTTGTTTTCGATCGCCGGTTCGACACGGCATCACATGTCCGTGTCTATGCGTTACCGCTCGGATATGACGACGGCACTTCGATTTTTCAACCTCGGCCTTACCACGGGTGTCGCAGTGTTCGCAGATTTTCACAAGAATTCAGAACAAGTTTAAACACAATTCGTCGCTTAAAGTGAATCGGCTATTGGGGCATTTTGTCGTATTCGCTGGCGCCCGAAAGCGTTTTCGAAGCATAGCGCGGAACCCGAGAGGCTTCCGGAACACGCCGGAAAAAGATGCACGCGCGGGATGGACTGGACATCGGACCGGTTCGCGCTTCTGATGGGCGACCCTTCACGCCCCGCCCGCAGACGCCCCGCGCCGGACCGTCCGGGCCAAACCTGCCGGGAAACGGTCCCATGAAACCTGCGCGCATCGCCCTTTTGGGCATGATCTGCGAATCGAACCGCATTGCCCGGCCCGCCGGCCGCGAAGACTTTCATTCGCTCTATTGGCTGCAGGGAGACGCGCTCCTCTGCGAAGCCCGTAAGCCGGAATCGCTGATCGCGCCGGAAGTCTGCGCCTTCGTGGCAGCCATGGATGCAACCGGCCCCTGGGAACCGGTTCCAGTCGCTTTGGCCGCGAGCCATCCGGCGGGCCCGGTCGAGCGCGATGTATTGGAAGACTTTCGCAGCGCCGTTGCGGCGGGGCTCCGTCAGGCCGGCCCGCTCGACGGCGTGCTGATCGCCAATCACGGCGCGATGGTAGCGGAACATCTGCACGATCCCGACGGTGCGATTGCCGCCGATGTGCGGGCGATTGTCGGCAAAAAGGTCCGGATCGTCATGACGCTCGACCTGCACGCAAACCTGTCCGACCTCATGGTCGACAGCACCGACCTCATCGTCGGCTATCGGACCAATCCGCATGTCGACATGATCGAGCGCGGCGAAGAGGCCGCCTTTGCGCTCCGACGCATGCTGGCCGGGGCCGCGGATCCGAAAGCAGTCCATGTGAAACTGCCGCTCTGCCCGGCCTCCGTTTCACTGCTCACCGCCTCAGGACCCTACGGCGCCATGATCGACTACGGCCAACGGCGCCAGGCCGAAGCCGCCGGCGCCATTCTCAACGTCTCTGTCTTCGGCAATTTTGTGTTCTCCGATGTGCCGGAAAACGGATTGTCCGTCTTGGTGACGGCCCGATCCGATCGACGGGTTGCAAAGGCCCTGGCCGAGGAGATCGCCGATTATGGCTGGGCGCGGCGTACGGACTTCGTCAAGCAACTGACGCCGCTCGCGGATGCCGTTACGCTCGCCCGTGAGACAGACCGCGAACCGGTGATCTTTTCCGATGCCGGTGACAATCCCGGCGGCGGCGGCAGCGGACGCACGACGGAGTTGTTGCAGGCGCTGATCGATACCGATGCCGACGATGTGCTCTATGGATCATTCCACGATCCTGAACTCGCGCGGCAGGCGTGCGATGCCGGGCCCGGCGCAACCATCGAGGCCGTCTTCAACCGCACGAGCGATGCAGCACCCTGGACACGGTGGGACGTTGCCTTGTCCTGTCCGGCGCGGGTTGTCGCTGTCCACGACGGCCACGTGACCGGACGGCTCGGCCTGTTCCAGGGCCGGCGCATGGATCTCGGCCCCTCAGCCGCCCTCGCCATCGGCGGTATCACCGTGATCGTGATTTCCGACAGGACGCAGACGGCCGATCCGGTGTTCTTTGAAATGTTCGGGCTCGACATCGCCGAGGCCCGTACCGTGGTCGTGAAATCGCGCGGCCATTTCCGCGCGGGGTTCCGGCCCTGGTTTCCGCCCGACCGGGTCTATGAAGTCGATACCGGCGGCCTTACCAGCCCGGTGCTGGAGCGCTACGACTTCAAACATCTGCCGCAGCCGAGCTTTCCGCTGGACGGCGAGGTCGGCTGGGCATCCGGCAACGAATAAGCAAGGACAGGTCCGCGTCTCAACGCGCGGGCGTCCGGCATTCGGCGATCAGCCGGTCGAGAAACGCGCAGCACCGGTCGAGTTCCGATACCAGAATGAACTCGTCGGCCTTGTGGGCCCGCTCGATCTTGCCGGGGCCGATCACGACCGTCGGGATTGCTGCCAGCTTGGTGAACAATCCGCCTTCGGTGCCGTAGGCGACCTTGGCGTGGGCGTTGCGGCCGGCCAGTTGTTTGGTCAGCGCGATCAGATCATCTGACGGATCGGTCTCCAGTCCCGGAATTTCGGAAATGTCGTGGAACGCGATGCCGGTATCCGGATCGATGCGCTGCATGGCCGGTTCCAGTTCGGTGCGCGCGTAGGCGACGACCCGCTCGACCAGCGCGTCGGCATCGTCAGCAGCAATGACACGGAATTCGAAATCGATCACGCATCTTTCCGGCACAATATTGAGCTGGGTGCCGGCCTGCAGCACGCCGACATGGGCGGTGGAATGCGGCATGTCATAGAGCGGATCGCGCGAGCCGCCGGCCGCCAGTTCGCGGCCGATATCGGAAATGAACGCGGTAAGGCGGGCACCGTATTCCGCCGCATTGACGAAGTGTGGCGCCAATGACGAATGACCGGTCCTGCCGGTAATCTCTGCGCGTACGGAGCGCTTGCCCTTGTGGGCGATCACCACCTCCATGTCCGTCGGCTCACCGACGAAACAGCCGGCGGGCAGGACGTCCCAACCGGCGAGGTCCCGGATTGCCGAGCGCACGCCGACGCAGCCGACCTCCTCGTCGTAGGAAAACACCAGATGCAACGGTCTGGCGAGATCGGCCCGGGTCATCGCATCGACCCGCGACAGGACGCAGGCCAGGAAGCCCTTCATGTCGGAGGCGCCGCGTCCATAAATGTGATCGCCGATACAATCGCCGCCAAAGGGATCGACCGTCCAGTCCTGACCGTCGACCGGCACGACATCTGTATGGCCGGACAGGATGTATCCGGGCACGTTCGACGGTCCGATCGTCGCCACGAGGTTGGCTTTCTCGCCGGCCTGGTCGACGATCCGCGTCGCGGCCACATCCCGGTCGGCGAGAAACGCCTCGATCCATTCGATGAGCGGAAGATTGCTGCGACTGGATACGCTGTCGAAGCGGATCAGCGCGCTCAGGATATCGGCGGCCGTCATCGCGGTACGGGAAGAATCCAGCCGGTCGCTGGTCGAGGTCATGGGGAACGTCTCCGCTTGTTCGGCGCGGCTGCGCGTGCCTGCTTTTGTAGGAAGTTAGCCCGTATCCGGCAATCGGCATTGCGGCTTGTCAACGCGCCGGTCTGTGCTAGCGTGTCGCCCGACGCTGGAACCGCACTGCTTTCTACGCATCGATCTGCAATGCGGTTTGCGCATGTTTTTCAAGAAACAGGATCCATAAGGGTCCGGAGACAGCAGGGGATATCGATGACCACGCTTCTTAAAAAGTCCGCCAGGTTTCTGGCAGCCGGAGCAGCCCTGACGGCGCTCACCGCGGCAGTGCCGGCACATGCAGAGGAACTGACGATCGGTCTGGCATCCGAGCCGACGGCCATGGACCCGCATTTCCACAATCTAGGCCCGAACAACGCCATTGCCTTCCACATTTTCGGCCGTCTGGTCGGCCAGGATGAAAACCAGCGCCTGATCCCCGACCTTGCCGTGTCGTGGCAACCGATCGACGGCAATGCCTGGGAATTCAAGCTGCGTCCGGGCGTGACCTTCCACGACGGCTCGGCCTTTACCGCCGACGATGTGGTCTGCTCGTTCAAGCGGGCGCCTGACGTGCCGAACTCGCCGTCGAGCTTTGCGACCTATACCAAGGGCAAAACGGTAGAAAAGGTCGATGACCTGACCGTGCACATCAAGACCGAAACGCCCTACCCGCTGATGGCGAACGACGTATCGACGCTGCCGATCATTTCCGACGAACAATGCGAGGCGACCACCGAGCAGTTCAACCAGGGCACTGCGGCGATCGGCACCGGTCCCTTCAAGTTCGGCGAATACGTTCCCGGCGACCGCATCGTCATGACGCGGAACGACGATTACTGGGGCGACAAGGCGATCTGGGAAAAGGTCACGTTCAAACCTATCAAGTCCGGCCCTGCCCGCGTCGCCGCCCTGCTTGCCGGTGACGTCGACCTGATTGCCGGCGTGCCGACGGTCGATATACCGCAATTGAAAGCCAATGCGGACCTGACCCTGTCGCAGGGCGTGTCCAACCGGGTGATCTATCTGCATCTCGACCACGACCGGGACAATTCCCCTTACGTCAAAGCGAATGGCGGCGGTGAGATCCAGAACCCGCTGAAAGATCTGCGCGTCCGCCAGGCGATTTCCAAGGCGATCAACCGGCCTGCCATCGTCGACCGGGTGATGGAAGGCGTGGCGATCCCGGCCGGTCAATTGCTTCCCGAAGGCTTTTTCGGCGTGTCGCCGAACCTGGAACCGGTTGCCTACGATCCGGACGGGGCCAAGCAATTGCTTGCCGATGCCGGCGTTGGCGACGGTTTCGAGCTGACGATCCACGGTCCGAACGACCGCTATATCAACGACGCCAAGATTGCCGAGGCAATCGGCCAGATGCTGACCCGGATCGGCATCAAGACCGCGGTCGAAACCATGCCGCGGTCGGTCTATTTCGGCCGCGCCTCTCGGGGCGGGCCGAACAACACGCCGGAATTCTCGTTCATCCTGGTCGGCTGGGGTGCCGGTTCGGGCGAGGCGTCGTCGCCGCTGAAATCCCTGATTCACACGCATGACAAGGAACGCGGCTTCGGCTCTTCCAACCGGGGACGGTATTCGAACCCGGAAGTCGACAAGATGATCGAGGACGCGCTGGCGACCGTCGACGATGAGAAACGCCAGGACATGCTCGCCAAGGCGACGGAAATGGCGATCGGGGACGGCGCGATCATTCCGCTGCACTATCAGGTCAATACCTGGGCGGCGAAGAAAGGGCTGACCTATCGCGCCCGCACCGACGAGTACACGCTCGCTATCGGTGTCGAAAAGGAATAGCGGCTTATCGCCGGGCATGCCGTAACCTGAAAGGTCGCGGCATGCCCGGGCTTTCCTTTTCCGGATCTCCGGCATTCCGATTGGAGGCCGTTACGTGACCGCTTTTATCATTCGGCGCCTTATGCAGGCCGTCATCGTCATCTTCCTGATGTCGGTGATCGTCTTTTTCGGCGTCAATGTGGTCGGCGATCCGGTCTACATGCTGATCTCCCCGGACATGGACCAGGCGGAGATCGAACGCACGATCCGCAATCTCGGCCTCGACCGACCGATCTGGGAACAATATTTCCACTTCCTGAAGGGCGCGGCGACCGGTGATCTCGGCAAGTCCTTCATCTTCGGGGAACCGGCGCTCAAACTGATCCTGCATCACATGCCGGCGACGCTGGAACTGGCGTTCACGTCGCTGATCATGGCGATCGTTCTGGGCATCCCGCTCGGTCTGTTCGCCGGCCTTTATCCGGACAACGTCTTTTCGAAGGGCATTCTTGCCACGTCGATTCTCGGCTTTTCCCTGCCGACATTCTGGGTCGGCCTGATGCTGATCATGCTGTTTGCCGTGGTGCTCGGCTGGCTGCCGTCGACCGGACGCGGCGATACGGCGGTGTTTCTCGGCATCGAATCGAGCCTGTTCACGTGGGATGGCCTGACGCACATCTTCCTGCCGGCGCTCAACCTGGCGCTCTTGAACATCTCGCTCGTCATTCGCCTGACCCGGGCCGGTGCGCGCGAAGCCATGCACCAGGACTATATCAAGTTCGCCCGCGCCAAGGGCCTGTCGACGCGCCGGGTGATCTTCGTGCATCTGCTCAAAAACATCATGATCCCGGTCGTGACCGTGCTCGGCCTGGAATTCGGCAGCCTGATCGCGTTTTCCGTCGTCACGGAAACGATCTTTGCGTGGCCGGGCATGGGCAAGCTCCTTATCGACGCCATCCTGCAACTCGATCGGCCGATCGTCGTCGCCTACCTGATGATCATCGTGGCCTTCTTTGTGGTGATCAATCTGATCGTCGACATCCTCTATTCGATCCTGGACCCCCGGGTCCGGCTGCGGGATCAGGGCCAATGAGCACGGTCGACGAGGTGAAGTCCGCCGCCCTGAACGAAGCGGCCGAAGGACAGGGCCATGCCGCCCCGGCCGTCGACGTCGAAACGCCGCTGCAGCGGTTCTTGTCGGAATTCTTTGCAAGCTGGGTCGCGACCATCTCGTTCGCGGTCCTGGTCCTGATCATCGCGGTTGCATTGCTGGCACCTCTGATCACACCGCAAAACCCATACGATCTGGCACAGGTCGACATACTCGACGGGAAATTGCCGCCGTTCTCGGATGCCTATACCGGCTATACGATGTGGCTGGGATCGGACGGCGCCGGCCGCGACCTGTTTTCGGCGATTCTCTACGGCCTGCGCATCTCGCTCTCGGTCGGCGTGACCTCGGGCTTCATCGCGCTTGCGATCGGCATGGCCATCGGGCTGGCCGCCGCCTATACCGGCGGTCGCACCGAGGCCATCATCATGCGCGTGGTCGACCTGCAATTGTCCTTCCCGGCGGCGCTGATCGCACTCATCCTGATCGCCATGCTCGGCAAGGGCGTCGACAAGATCATCTTTGCGCTGGTTGTCGTGCAATGGGCCTATTATGCGCGCACCGTGCGGGGATCGGCGCTGGTGGAGCGCCGCAAGGAATATGTCGAGGCCGCGACCTGCCTCGGCTTTTCGCACACCCGCATCATCTTCCGCCACATCCTGCCCAACTGTCTTGCACCGCTCATCGTGGTCGGCACGGTGCAGACGGCGAGCGCCATCGCGCTCGAAGCGACGCTTTCGTTTCTGGGCGTCGGCCTGCCGCAGACCGAACCGAGCCTCGGCGTCCTGATCGCCAACGGCTCGGAATACATGCTTTCCGGCAAATACTGGATCAGCGTGTTTCCGGGCCTTGCGCTGCTCCTGACGATCGTCAGCATCAACCTGGGCGGCGACCAGCTTCGGGACGTGCTCAATCCGAGACTGAAGCGATGAGCACACCGACACTCGAAGTCGCGGGCCTGCAAACCCATTTTTTCACACGCGACGGCACCCTGAAGGCCGTCGACGGCGTCGACTTTACCCTCGGCCCCGGCGAGGTGCTCGGCCTGGTGGGCGAATCCGGTTCGGGCAAATCGGTCACGGGCTTTTCGATCATCGGCCTCGTCGATCCGCCGGGCCGGATCGTCGGCGGCTCGATCCTCTATCGCGGGCAGGAATTGGTCGGCGCGAACGAGGAGAGCCTGCGCGGCCTGCGCGGCAACCGGATCGCCATGATCTTCCAGGACCCGATGATGACGCTCAACCCGGTGCTGCGGGTCGACACGCAGATGATCGAAGCCATCCAGGCGCATCGGCGCATGTCGACAAAGGAGGCGCGGGCCAAGGCACGCGATACCCTCGACATGGTCGGCATTCCGAGCCCCGACGAACGGCTGCGCAACTACCCGCACCAATTGTCGGGCGGCATGCGCCAGCGGGTGGCGATCGCCATCGCCTTTCTCAACGAACCCGACCTGATCATCGCCGATGAGCCGACGACGGCGCTCGACGTGACCATCCAGGCGCAGATCATCCACGAAGCCCAGAACCTGTGCCGGCGCACCGGCACCGCGATGATCTGGATCACGCACGACCTGGCGGTGGTGGCCGGTCTCGCCGATCGCATTGCGGTCATGTATGCCGGGCGCATCGTCGAACAGGGCGGGACGGACGACGTCATCGATCGGCCGCTCCACCCCTATACCGCCGGGCTTCTGGGCTCCGTGCCGTCGGCCAACAAACGCGGCGTGCCGCTCAGACAGATCCCGGGTATGACGCCGAACCTTATGAAACTGCCGGCAGGCTGCGCCTTCCGGACACGGTGTGCCTATGGCGACGGGGCCTGCGCGACCATGCCGGAGGTAACACAACCATTGACGGATCGCGCCTGCCGCTGTCATCACCCGCTGCTGCCGATCCCGGCCGCCGGAGCACCGGCATGACGCACGCGCTGATCGAAACACGGGGCGTGTCAAAACGCTTCGTCAAACGCCTCGACACCGCCGGCCGCATCGCACGCGGTCTCGGTGCGGATATCGACGACGAAACCGTGCACGCCGTCGACCAGGTCTCGCTTTCCGTAAAGAAGGGGGAAGTGCTCGGCCTCGTGGGCGAATCCGGCTGCGGAAAGTCCACGCTCGGACGCATGGTCGCCGGTATCCTGCCGCCAAGCGACGGCGAAATCCTGTTCGAGGGCAACACCGTCGGCAGCCTTTCAGCGCGGGAGAACCAGGCGGCAACACTGGCGGTGCAGATGATCTTCCAGGATCCGTTTGCCAGTCTCAATCCGCGCATGCGGGTCGAGGACATTGTCGGCGAAGCGCCGCAGGTGCACGGCTTGGTGAAGCGCCAGGAGGTCGGCGATTACGTCGACGACATTCTGCTGAAAGTGGGCCTCGATCCGAGTGTAAAGCGCCGCTACCCGCACCAGTTCTCCGGCGGCCAGAGACAACGGATCGGCATTGCGCGCGCGCTTGCCGTCCGGCCGCGGTTTCTGGTCTGCGATGAATCGATTGCCGCGCTGGATGTGTCGATCCAGGCCCAGGTCATCAACCTGTTCATGCAATTGCGCGAAGATCTTGATCTGACCTATCTGTTCATCAGCCATGACCTGTCCGTCGTCGAACACATTTCAGACCGGATTGCGATCATGTATCTCGGCCGGATCGTGGAAATGGCGCCGACGGATGCCTTGTTCGAGGCGCCGAACCATCCCTATACGAAGGCGCTTCTCGACGAAGTGCCGCGGCTCGACCAGCGTAAACGCGACTTTGCGCCGATCAAGGGCGAGATCCCCTCGCCGCTCGATCCGCCGAGCGGCTGTCACTTCCATCCGCGCTGTCCGCATGTCGGCCCGCGCTGCAGCGCCGAACAGCCTGTGCTGGCGGAAATCTCGCCCGGACGGATTTCGGCCTGTCACCGGAACACGCAGGAAGGTGTCGGCAGGGTTGCGTCCCTCGCTGCTACCTGATCGGGCACGGTCGCCGGCTTGTCACCGACCTGCGCGATGCTCTATCCCGTTGCTGTTACCTACGCGAAAGGACCGCCTGCATGCTGGACGACGCTGCTCCGACGCCCGAAACCGCAACCGACGACATTCTTTTTGAGATCCGGGACGGCATCGGATGGCTGGTGCTCAACCGACCGCAGGCACGCAACGCACTGACCTTCGACATGTATGACCGGATCGCAGCGGTCTGCGAGGCCGTCGATGCGGACGCCGCATGCCGTGCCCTGGTCATCAGCGGCGCGGGCGGCAAGGCCTTTGCAGCCGGGACGGACATTTCCCGTTTCCGGGAATTCACCACGCCCCAGCACGCGCTTGACTACGAAAGCCGCATCGACCGCGTCCTCGACACGATCGAGCGCTGCAGCAAACCGACACTTGCCGCCATTTCCGGCGCCTGCACCGGAGGCGGCGCCGCGATTGCGGCCTGTTGCGACCTGCGTTTGGCAACGGACGACCTGAAGTTCGGCTTTCCCATTGCCCGCACGCTCGGCAATTGCCTGTCCGCAGGCAACCTGTCGCGTCTGACGGCGCTGATCGGTGCGGGTCGGACCCGCGAAATCCTGTTCACCGCCCGCCTGATCGGCGCGGAAGAAGCGCGGGCCGTGGGCCTGATCGCGGAGAGCCTGCCGGACTACGATGCGGTCATGGCGCGGGCCGACGTTCTCGCCCAACAGATCGCAGGCCATGCACCCCTGACGCTCAAGGCGACCAAGGAAACGCTGCGGCGCCTGCGGCGCGCAGCGGCCGACGTCGAAGATTCCGATCTGATTACGCTTTGTTACATGAGCGCGGATTTTCGCGAAGGCCTGGAAGCCTTTCTGGCCAAGCGCAAACCCGACTGGCAGGGGCGCTGATTGTGTCCGGTCCGCTCAAGGGCATGCGGGTCGTCGAACTGGCGCATATCATGGCCGGGCCGGCCTGCGGCCTGATGCTCGCCGATATGGGTGCCGATGTTATCAAGGTCGAGAAAGCACAGGGCGGCGACGATTCCCGTCGGTTCCTGCCGCCCGACATCAACGGCGAATCCGCCGCCTTCATGATGATGAACCGCAACAAACGCGGCATCGCACTCGATCTGAAAACCGAAGACGGCCGCGATGTGTTGCGGCGTCTCCTGAAAGAATCCGATTGCGTGATCGAGAATTACCGGCGCGACACGATGGACAAGCTCGGGCTCGGCTACGAAACGCTCAAGGCGCTCAATCCCGGCCTGATCTATTGCGAGATTTCCGGTTTCGGGCGCACAGGTCCCTATGCCGACCGGGGCGGTTTCGACCTGATCGCCCAGGGCATGTCGGGATTGATGGCGATTACCGGCGAGGCGGCGGGCCGGCCGCCGGTCAAGGTCGGAGCGCCGATTTCAGACATCACAGCGGGAATCCTCGCTGCCATGGGCTGCGCGGCGGCCTACGCCCACAAGCTTCAAACCGGCGAGGGCCAGCGGGTCGACACCTCGCTTTTCGAAGCCGCCATCGCGCAGACCTATTGGCAATCCGCGATCGCATTCGCCACGGGAACCGAACCGGGACCGCTCGGATCAGCCCATCCGCTGAACGCACCCTACCAGGCGTTTCGCACGCAGGACGGCTGGATCAATCTCGGTGCGGCAAACCAGAAGAATTGGGAACGGGCCCTGGCCGTTCTCGGTGCGGAACATCTGAATACCGACCCCCGGTTTTCGTCCAACCGGGCGCGTATGGACAATCGCGAGGCACTGACGGAAACGCTCGAGGCGTTTTTCGTACAACAGCCGACGGCGCACTGGCTGTCGGCCTTCGAGGCCGCCGGCATGCCGGCCGGCCCGGTCCTGTCGATCGGCGAGATGCATCGCGATCCCCAAACGATCGCGCGCGACATGGTGCCGGTCGTGGACCACCCGATTGCGGGGCCGGTGCAGACCATCGGCGCACCGGTCAAGTTTCACGGAACGCCCGGCGGAGTGCACTCGGCCGCACCGGTGTTCGGTCAGCATACGAAGGCGGTGATGACCGATCTTGGCTATCAGTCGTCGGAAATTGCGCGCATCCTGGAAAGCGGCGGCGCGGTCGCCGCGCCGGATTCCTCGGTCAGGTAATCGATTCCCGACCGGTATATTTGAGAGTGTTGGCGCTTTCGCCGATCTTCTTCTCGCCCTTTGATTCGATGTTCATCTGGATGATGAACACGTCTCGGGCCCGCTTGTGCTCGGTAATCTTGGAGTTTAACGCCTCGATCGTCTTTTCGTCCTGAACCCGCTTGAAATCAATCGCAACGAATACCCGGCCCGCCGTCGTCTCGAGTGCCTTTTCGAGCGCCTCCGGATTGCCGTCATAGACCATGGAAAGGCCTGTGGATCCGACGGCTTTCGCCAATTCGGTCAAGGTCGCGTTGATGTCCTCGACAGATTCTTCAGGCGTCACCCGCACGAGAGACACGCCAATGTTCTTGACGATTGATTTCGGCAGGGCGTGCAGATCGGACAGGTAGCGATCCCGTTGAGCTTTTTCCTTGAAATTCGCATAGTTGAATTCGATCGTGCAAGTCTTCGGCTTCTTTTGCGTCTGCATTTGAGAGAGTATGAAATTTTTTGCACGCTGAAGACAACTCAATTCTATTTTCAGAATATCTTTCTCTGGATTATAATAATCTTCATTATCAACATACTTATCATGAATATCGATTCGCAGAAGATCCAGCACTGCCGATGTATAAGAATTGATATGGTAGGATGAACTCTTCGGAATTTTCTTTTCCGTGTTTTTTTCAACGAGCGTCAAGGCATTCGGCACATTGAATTTGTGGCCGAAATAATAGTTTATCACATCGATCATTTCTTCGATCGATGCGGCATTCTTCTGATCGTTACGATAGAAGACCTTGACGTTATTGTTCTCGTGATCAAGCGCAATGCGCTCGACGAGCGGGGAATCCGCAAGCACGCGGATGATCGATCGCATGGGCGACGCCGACATGTGGACGCCTCGCGATCAGAGCAGGGGAACCGGGTACGACTCTTGTTTTTGCTGCCGAGTCAGCTTGCCTCTGCCGCCCCTGACCGAAGTGTCGCACCGTTGCATATCGCCATCGCTTCCCGACGGAAGCGCCCCGTAGTTTTCCGCCATCGGCAACGATGACACGGAAAAGTTTATGAACCGATAAAAAACACGCTAGGTGAGACTTAGGTAACATCGATCGGACACGTCTCAGACGCCATCATGACAACCGATCGCGAAACGCCTCATAGCCAAAGGAACGCACCACGCGCAGGGCATCGGTCTTTGAATTCCAGAGTGCGATGGCCGGCAATACGATGCCGTTGAAGGTGGTTGTCTTGACCATCGTGTAATAGGCCGCATCCCAGATCTTCAGGCGCTGTCCGGGCGTCAAAGCCTCGGCAAACGAATAATCCCCGAAGACATCTCCGGCCAGGCAGGTCTGGCCGCCGATCCGGCAGGTGTGAGCCTCGACGCCCGGCTGCTCGGCGCCCAGGATTTCCGGCACGTAAGGCGCTTCTATGACGTCAGGCATGTGCGCCGTCGCCGATGTGTCGACGACCGCGATGGGCATGCCGTTCCACAAGGTGTCGAGCACTTCGCAGACGAGGATGCCGGCCTCCCATGCGATCGCTTCGCCCGGCTCGAGATAGATCTGGAGGCCATACCGGTCAGACAGGGTCCGGATACACGCGACCAGGGCGTCGCGCTGGTAGTCTGTGCGCGTGATGTGGTGGCCGCCGCCGAGATTGAGCCATTGCATGCTCGGCAGCACATCCGCGAATTGCTCTTCAAGCGCTGCCACCGTCTCCTGCAACGGCAGGAAATCCTGTTCGCATAAATTGTGTACATGCAGGCCGGAAACACCCTGAAGCCGATCCCGGTCCAGTTGCGACCCGACGATGCCAAGACGCGAATACGGCGCTGAGGGGTCATAAAGCCGGTTGTCGCCCACCGGGCATTCCGGATTGATCCGCAGACCGACCTGTAAATGCGGACGGCGCGCCCGTTCGGCCTCAACCTGGGGGCGGAACCGTTCCAATTGCGCCTGTGAATTGAACACGATGTGGTCGCTCGACGCCAGGATCCCCTCGATATCGGCCTCGCGATAGGCAGCACCATAGGTGTGAACAGCGCCGCCGAATTCCTCGCGTCCGAGCCGGGCCTCAAAAAGGCCGGACGCACAGGTGCCATGCAGGTGAGTGCGCACGAGCGGGGCCAGCGCAAACATGGAAAAAGCCTTAAGGGCCAGAAGGATACGGGCTCCCGACCGGTCTGCGACATCGCGCAGGATCGCCAGATTGTCGGCAATCCGGGCCTCGTCCACCACATAACAGGGCGACGGTACGCGATGGGGATCGAACCGATCGAAAGCCGCGCGCGGATCTCCGGTCATGCGGCAGCGACGTCCTCATGGCGAACATGCCAGTCGATGCCGAGCTTTGTCAGATTGCGCAGATAGGGATCCGGGTCCAATTCCTCGACATTGACCATGCGCCCGGCATTCCACGGCCCTTCGGCCAGCGTCAGCGCCGCCGCGACGGCGGGAACGCCGGTCGTATACGAGATCGCCTGGCTGCCGACATCCCGATAGCACGCTTCATGGGCGCAGGTTGAATAGATGAACACCCGGGTCGGCGTGCCATCGCGGCGGCCGTTGACGAGGCAACCGATGCAGACTTCGCCGGTATAGCCCTTGGCCAGGCTCGCCGGATCCGGCAACAGCGCCTTGATCAACTTGATCGGAGCGACCGGCGTGCCCTCCACGTCGACCGGTACGCTCGACAACAGGCCCAGTCTGTTGAGGACATCAAACACAGCAAGGTAACGCTCCCCGAAGCCCATCCAGAACTCGATGCGGCGCGCAGGGATGTAGCGCGGCAGCGAATGCAGTTCGTCATGACCGACGGAAAACAGCCGATGCCGTCCGACAACCGGGAAATCGAACTCCATCGACTTGCTGTGCGGTTTGATCGTCACATACCGGCCATCCTCCCAATAGACCACGTCTTCCATGATCTCGCGGAGGTTGATCTCAGGGTTGAAGTTTGTCGCGAAGTACCGCCCGTGATCCCCGGCATTGACATCGAGAATGTCGATCGTGTCGATGTCCGGCACATAATCGTTGAGGACCTTGCGGCAGAACACGTTGACGACACCGGGGTCGAATCCGATCGACAGGAGCGCCGTCAAGCCAGCCTCGGCGAACCGGTCCCTGAGCTTCCATTCGTAGTTCTCGTACCAGGGCGCCGGCGCGTTTTCCTCTTCCTCGCGTTCGTAGACCGACGTGTCGAGATAGGGCACGCGGGTTTCCAGACAGGCTTCCATGACCGCCATATGGGTGTGGGTAGACGAGGCGTTCATGACCATGCCGGCACCGGTGTCCCGGATCAGGGCCACCAGTTCGCCCGTGTCCCGCGCGTCGACGCCGCGCACGGCGAGCGCATGGTCCTGCGTCTGCCGGTTGCCGAGCCGCTCGATCTCCGCGGCCACCTGATGCGCCCGGTCCGGGCTGCGTGTCGCCAGGGTGATGTCGCCGAAAACGGTGTTGTTCTGCGCCGCCTTGTGCGCCATCACCGAACCGACTCCGCCGGCGCCGAGTATGAGGGGATTCAGCTTCGTCGACACGAATTCCTGTCCTCCGGTATCAGTCGTCCTTTTGACACGCAGCCACGGCGCCTGCAGCGCCACACTTTTCACTGTCGAGAGGCCCTAGTCGGTCGCATTCTTGGCGTCAAGCAAGCAATGAAAAGGGCAAACAAATGTCCGGCCGATGACCCGGCCGGGGCTTCCGGCTTGCTTGAAACCGGCTGTCCGGTGGACCATATTGTAAGGTGTGAAGAGGTGGATGCGGATGCCGATGCGGGTTCGCATCCCTGCTGTCGCTTTTTGAAAGGACACCACCATGACGCGGATTTCTGCGTTTTCCAGCCCGTTTCTGCTCGGCTTTGATGATATCGAACGCGCGCTCGACCGCGTCGCCAAGGCCACAAACGACGGGTACCCTCCCTACAATATCGAACGCATCCCCCATTCGGAGGATGAGGACGAGCGGCTACGCATCACCCTCGCGGTTGCCGGGTTTACGACGGATCAACTGGACGTCTCCACAGAGGAGAATCAGCTGGTTATCCGCGGCAAACAACAGGATGAACAGGACCGCCACTACCTGCATCGGGGGATCGCGGCGCGCCAGTTTCAGCGCACCTTCGTACTCGCCGAAGGGATCGAGATCCTGAATGCCGACCTGAAGGACGGATTACTGTCGATTGACCTTGTCCGCCCGCAACAAGTGCGGACGGTTCGGAAAATCAACATTTCGTCAGGGGATTAACGCTAGACTGGACAAGTCTGGATTGTAGAGGAGAACCGAAATGAACTCGGAAAACGGTTCGAAACGTACACCGATCCTGCCGGAACACGCCTTCGCGATGCTTGGCGGCGAGAAGATCGCCTACCTTAAAGCCATCGAATCAGAAGACGTGCCGGACCTCTTTCCCGAAGCGCCTGCGCTGGCGCCGGGCATGAAGCTGTGGGCCCTGCTCGGAGCCGACGGCACACCAATCATGCTGACCGACAGCCGGGACGCGGCGCTCGCCGGCGCCCGCGAAAACGAACTGGAAACCGTCAGCGTACACTGACGGGTCGTCAGGCGGCGTTGGACGTCGCCGGCTGGATGAGCACCTGATAGATGCTCTTGGCGTCCGCGGTCTGACGCAACAGGCTTGAATTGCGCTCGTCCCGCAGCACTCGTGCGATGCGGGCCAGCGCCTTCAGGTGATCCGCACCGGCCCCTTCCGGCGCAAGCAGCAGAAAAATCAGGTCGACCGGTTGGTCGTCAATCGCCTCAAAGTCGATCGGCTTTACCAGGCGGGCAAAGACGCCGACCAGCCGATCGAGTGCGACAAGCTTGCCGTGCGGGATTGCCACACCATGGCCGACGCCCGTGGAACCGAGGCGTTCGCGCTGCAAAAGCGTGTCGAAGATGTCCCGGCCCGGCAGACCCGTCACGGTCGCAGCATGGGCAGCGATCTCCTGGATCGCCTGTTTCTTGGACTTTGCCTTCAGGGCCGGCAAAATGGAATCTTCGCTGATCAGATCACTCAGGTCCATGTCAGGTTCCCAAAGCTGGCAGACCACCCTCCCGGGAGAGGGTGACTATCCGTTGCCCGTTTTCCTAATTGTTCGATGACGACGCCGTGTCCAATTGCGGATCGATCCAGGATATGTGCCCGTCATGGCGCCGATAGACCACGTTGAGACCGCCGTGACCGGCATTCTTGAACACAACGACCGGATTGTCTGCCAGTTCCAACGCCATCACCGCCTCTTCGACGCTCATGGCGCGGACTGCGATCTCGGATTCGGCGACCACGACCGGTGAAAAGTCCTCCGGGACTTCCTCTTCCTCATGCGGCGTCTGCAGCAGATAGTTCGGTACCGTCCGGCTCCAGCCGTCTTCACGCCCTTCCCGCTGAGCGCTTCTGCTTTTCAAGCGGCGCGTGTAGCGCCGCAGGCGTTTTTCGATGCGTTCGGCGGCGAGATCGAAACTGCGGCGAGCCTCCCGGTCGCTGGCTGCGGCTTGCAGTGTGACACCGGAATCCAGGTGTAAAAGGCAATCGGAACGGAACATCGCTCCTTCGCGCTCTACCGTCAGGTGGCCGGAATACCCGCCGTTGAAATACTTCTCCACGGCTTCGTCGACCCGATCTATCGCATGGGTGCGCAGCGCATCGCCAACGTCGATGTTCTTTCCTGACACACGCAGACTCAAGCGATCCTCCCTATGCCCGGGGCGATCATCCAACGGATTGGGGCAAAGTTGCTCTGAGGTCGCGCAGGGCGCCTGTCAGGCGATGCCGCATTTCCCGTTACGACCGACCTTTATCACAAGTCGCGGCGTTCTAAAAATCTTGGCCCGGGAAGTCAACAAGCGCCTGTTAAAACCGGATCACAAAAACAAAGCCGGCGAAAGGCGCTGCCGCGCCGTGCCGAGCATTCAGTCGGGCCGTTTCTCGCGCCGGCGCTGGACGGAAGACGCGATCCCCATGGCTTCGCGGTACTTCGCCACAGTGCGCCGGGCGATGTCTATGCCGGCGCCACGCAGCGTCTTGACAATGGTGTCGTCGGACAGGATGGCCTTCGGATCTTCGGCGTCGATCAATTGTTTGATCTTGAAGCGCACCGCCTCGGCGGAATGCGCGTCGCCATCGCCGGTCGACGAGATCGCGGAGGTGAAAAAGTACTTCAACTCGAAGATGCCACGCGGGGTCGCCATGTATTTGTTGGACGTGACGCGGCTCACGGTGGATTCGTGCATGTCGATCGCGTCGGCGATGACCTTCAGGTTGAGCGGGCGCAGATATTCGATCCCGTGGGTCAGGAAACTGTCCTGCTGGCGCACGATTTCGCTGGATACCTTGAGGATTGTCCGGGCACGCTGGTCCAGACTCTTGACCAGCCAATTGGCGGTCTGAAGGCATTCCGACAGGAACTGCTTTTCCGTCTCCGCCATCCCGGCCTTGGGAAGGGCGGTGTAATAGGTCTGGTTGACCAGCACCCGTGGCAGCGTTTCGGCGTTGAGTTCGATCTGCCAGCCGCCGTCGGGTCCGGGGCGAACCAGAACATCCGGCACGACGGGCTGCACCGTCACACTGCCGAACGCATTGCCGGGTTTCGGGTCGAGGGCGCGGATCTCTTCCAGCATGTCGGCGAGATCCTCCTGGTCGACGCCGCACAGGCGGCGCAGCCGCGCATAATCGCGCCGGACAAGAAGGTCCAGATTATCGAGGAGCGCCTGCATGGCCGGATCCAGGCGATCCCGCTCGCGGAGCTGGAGGGCCAGGCATTCCTTGACGTCGCGGGCAAAGATACCGGCCGGCTCGAAGGTCTGCATGATGCCGAGCGTTGCCTCGACCGTTGCAATCGACGCCCCGAGCCGGTCGGCGACGTCTTGCATCTCGACCCGCAGGTAGCCGCTCTCGTCCAGACTGTCGATCAGGTGACGACCGATGAGCCGTTGCGATGCGTCGGGGATCGCCAGCATCATCTGTTCAACCAGATGATCGGCCAGCGAAACTTCCGCAGCATGCATGGCTTCGAAGTTCGGCGCCTCGCCGCCGCCGGCGCCGC
Source organism: Pseudomonadota bacterium (assembly GCA_038745065.1). Taxonomy (GTDB): domain Bacteria; phylum Pseudomonadota; class Alphaproteobacteria; order Rhizobiales; family JANQQB01; genus JANQQB01. The sequence continues at coordinate 42,755 of JBCDLT010000019.1, forward strand.
TGCCCGTTGCCGATGTCCACGCGCTGCCGGCCAATTGGTCGGGGTCGAGCGCCTTGGCCGGCACCTCGTCGGGAAACACATTGGCAAGGCTGGAATCGAGCGCTGCCTCCATGTCGACGCCGGTCGAATTGAGCGTGGTGTCGATCCAGTCGACGGCCTCGCCATTGACACCGTCCGATCCGGCTTCACCCGGATCGCGGGTCTGTTCATCTGAAACGGAAGGCTCCGCCCTGCCGGCCAGATCGTCGTTTATGCCGCGTTCCGGCCGATCCTCGTCGCGCTCCAGAAGCGGATTGCGCTCCAATTCCTCCTCGACATAGGAAACCAGATCGACGTTCGACATTTGCAGCAGCTTGATCGCCTGCATCAATTGCGGCGTCATGACAAGCGACTGGCTTTGCCTGAATTCAAGCTTTGCAGTAAGGGCCATGGGCCGGCGTCTATCCCGCTCGTCGACGCATTTCAAGCATGTATCGACAGAATTGGTCTGATTTTTGCTTGTGCAGCTCGCCTGTCTTACCGCGAAAGTCCGATCAAAGGGTAAATTGCTCGCCCAGATAAAGCCGGCGGACGTCCTGGTTGGCGACGATTTCGTCGGGACGCCCATGGGTGAGGACCGCGCCGGAGGCGATGATGTACGCTCGGTCGATCAGGCCGAGCGTCTCGCGGACATTGTGATCGGTGATCAAAACGCCGATGCCCCGCTTGGTGAGGTAGCGCACGAGGTTCTGGATATCGCCGACCGCGATCGGATCGATCCCGGCAAACGGTTCGTCGAGCAGCATGAAGGACGGTCGGCTGGCAAGCGAGCGGGCGATCTCGCAACGGCGGCGCTCACCGCCGGACAACGCTATCGCCGGCGACTTGCGCAAGTGTTCGATGCGGAATTCCTGCAACAGGCTGTCGAGGTCCTGTTCCCGGCGGGCCTTGTCGCGCTCAACGACCTCAAGCACGGCCCGGATATTTTCCTCGACGGTCAGTCCGCGAAAAATCGACGCTTCCTGCGGCAGGTATCCGATGCCGAGGCGCGCCCGCTGGTACATCGGCAACGACGTGATGTCGAAGCCGTCAAGGCTGATCGTGCCGCTGTCCGGCCGGATCAGCCCGGTGATCATGTAAAAGACGGTGGTCTTTCCGGCACCGTTCGGGCCGAGCAGGCCGACGGATTCGCCACGCCGGACATTCAGGGCGACGGATTCGACCACCCGCTTCTTGCCGAAGCTCTTGCCGATTCCCACGACGGCGAGTTCGCCTTCGCGATCGGCCGCAACGGAAACGCCGTCATGCGTCGCCTCGCCGGCCGGGTGCGGCGTGTCGGAGAGCGGAATCGAATAAAGTGACGGCCCGTCCGGATGGGACGCGGCAGGCGGATGCGGCGGGCCACCCCAATCCGTGCGGCCCGGTTTCCGCCGGTTCAGGAGTTTACGAACATACTGAAACACAAGCTGTCCAGATCCACCCGTTGGACCGTTTCCTCTGCCTCGGCAGCATGCCGGACTTTCTTTAACAAATGACCCTGCCGCCCGACGCCGACGGGCCTATTCGGTCGCCTGGCCGCTGTTCGGCTTCAGGATGAGCTGGATACGCTTGTCCGCGGTCACCCGACTCTCGCCGGTGCGCAGATTCACCCAAAGCTTGTCGCCCTTGATTACGTTGCCGTCGTCTGTCAGCACGACATTGCCGGTCATGATCATTTCTTCGGTCTCGGCATCGTAATCGGCGTTGTCGCCCGTCGCGACCTGGGTTCCGGACTCGACATAGACCCCATTGCGGGCCTCGATGCGCCGAATGCCCTGCGCTTCGGAAGCGCCGCCGCCCGAATTGGTGTAGAAGACCTTCAGATACGGCGATTTCAGCAGCGAGGCCCCCTGGCGGACCGATACGTTGCCCTGGAGGATCGCGTATTTTTCGGCATCGAATACCTCCAGCTGATCGGCAAGGATTTCGTAGGGCTCGTCCGAATTCCCGCCGAAGCCGGAAAACAGGCTCGAACTCTCATCCGACGTCTCCTGTTCGGTGGCCGTTGCCGGTATTTGCGGCGGCAATGCCAGCGCGAGGGCAAGCATCACCGTCGATCCGGTCAAGAACAGGGTTTTCCTCAAGCTCATCTTTCTGGCTCTCACCTTTATCGTTGCCGCCCTAGGGGACTGATCAACTTGCCGTTTCCGGCCTAACCGCGCCGCTGTCCGAACACAAGGAGATTTACGCGGATCGGTTTCCCCAAACGGGTTTCGCCCCCAATCACTGCGTTTCCTGCGCACCGGCGCGTTGCCAGATGATTTTCACGTTGCCCTGGAACGTGATCACCTTGCCCTCGTCCGTCACCGTTGCGGAATCGGCACGCAGGTCCAGACTGTCAGATACGATCGTGACCGTCTCCGGGGCGACGAGCGTGCCGGCCGCCATATCGACATCGGCGACCTCGGACCGGATCGTATAGCCGGATTCGGTGACCACCGTGATCGCCTCGCGCAATTCCAGGAATTCCCGCTCGCTCCGATAGACCCCCTTGCGGGCGACCATTTTTGCACTGTCATTGTCGGCCATCTCGGAAAACGCATTCACCCCTTCGAGATGGATGGTCTTCGGATCGTCTATCGGTTGGCGCGCCCGGGTCGCCTCGAGCCGGTAGGCGCGGCCGTTGTCGGAATGTCCGTTCAGGCGCGGATTGGTCATCACCAGGCCACCGCTCTCCAGATTCAACGGACCGAGGTCAATGCCAGGAATCGCCGCCTTTATCACTGCAAAACCGAGGATCGAGGCTGCGATCAGGCCACTTGCCACCGGCAGCATGACCCGCATGCGCCGAACGAACCGGCTGTGCCGGCGAACCGTCGCCTGTTTTTTCAGACGGGTGTCGCGATTGGCCATCGCCGGCATGCGAATTGCCGTCGCACGGTCCGCGCCCGGGACGCGGTCGTCATCGAAAACAATAGCCATGTGTACGTCCAACCGCACTACCGGGCCGGGGCTGCGGCCTGTCGGCCGGTTCCCGGAATCGGTGCGCACGTTTTTTCGCCCCGTGCGTTGACCCGACATATCGGGCCTTTCCCCCAAAGGCCAAGAGCCTGCGACACCATTTTTCGCATCGCGACAAGCCCGTTGCTCAGGAATGCGCGAATATATCCTCGTCCGGCCAACCTGCCAAATCCAGTCGCGCCCGCATCGGCAGGAAATCGAAACAGGCGGCCGCCATGTCGGTCCGTCCCTCGCGCTCAAGCATGATATCGAGCTTGTCGCGCAACCGGTGCAGGTACAGGACGTCAGACGCGGCGTAGCCCAGTTGCGCCTCGCTGAGCGTCTCGGCGCCCCAATCGGAACTCTGCTGCTGCTTCGACATCTCGATGCCGAGCAATTCCCGACACAGGTCCTTCAACCCATGGCGGTCGGTATAGGTCCGGCTCAGCCGGGATGCAATCTTGGTGCAATAAACCGGGCCCGGCATGGTCGTGAACGTATGATAGAGCAGGGCCAGATCGAACCGCGCGAAATGAAACAGCTTGGTGATCGCGGGCTCGGCCAGCAAGGCCTGCAGGTTCGGTGCCGTCGTCTGGCCCTGTGCGATGCGCACGACATCCGCCGTGCCGTCGCCGAAGGAAAGCTGCACTACACAGAGGCGATCGCGGTGCGGGTTGAGGCCCATGGCCTCGGTGTCGATCGCCACGCACGTTCCCCATCCGTCGCGGGTCGGGAGGTCTCCTTCGTGGAACCGGATCGTCATCGGTATCTCCTGCCCTTATGGTGCCGGGGTCCAACCGTCGCGTGGTATCAAGCGAACCCTAAGAAAGTCCTGAAATGCCAATATTGCAATGCAATATCGACCATACATTTCTCCGGACGTCCACACATCGCGCCAACGCCACAATTCCGTCGGAAAACAATAAGATCGTTTCAGGTTGCCACAAAGGTAACGGACAAGATTTTCCTGTTTTTGCACTGCATCGAACAAATAATTTCCCTATAATTTACAATAGCGCAAATTGTGCTTAGTCTTCCCGACATAACAGAACGTCCCGTCGGCGGGCAACCGGCGGGCAGCCTGTCCTGGGAGGAGCATCATGTCCGTGGGAACGACTTCCGCGACCTTCAACATCGTCTTCATTGTCTCGATGGCGTTTTGCGTATTCATCGGCGGTTGGGGTCTGGTCGATCCGGACAGCATGACCGGCACGATGCTCGGTTTCACAAACTACATGCTGAAAAGCGGCTCCTGGGCCTGGCTGTTCATCTGTACCTGCTTTCTGATCCTGAGCGGCTATATGGCGTTCGGGCCGTATGGCCATATCCGGCTCGGCGCCGACGACGAAGAACCGGAATTCTCGACCGCATCGTGGATCGCGATGCTGTTCGCGGGCGGCATGGGATCGGGCCTGCTTTTGTGGGGCGCCGCGGAGCCGATGTACCACTACATATCGCCGCCCGGCATGGAAGGCGGCACGCCGGCCGCGGCACGCCAGGCGCTGGTTATCACCAACCTGCACTGGGGCCTGCACGCCTGGTCGATCTACGCGGTTTGCGCGCTGGTGATCGCCTATTTCACTTTCCGCCGCGGCGAACCTTCGATGGTGTCCACGCCGATCAAATTCCTCTTCAAGGGCAAGGCCGGGGAATCCGTCGGCAAGGTCGCCGACATCCTGGCGGTGTTGTCGGTGGTGTTCGGCCTCGCCGGCTCGCTGGCCATGGGTACGCTGGCGGTGCGCTCCGGGTCGTTCTACGCCTTCGGCACGTCAGAAACCGTCACGATGTCGCTCACGATCCTCGGTATCCTGTTCGTCTGCTACATGCTGTCGGCCACGACCGGCGTCGACAAGGGCATCAAGATCCTGTCGAACGTCAACATGGTGATCGCCATCATCATCATGCTCATCGTGCTGTTTGCCGGCCCGACCCAGTTCATCCTGGAAGCGTTTATCGATTCCATCGGCGCCTACATGTCCAGCATTCTGACGATGTCGTTCAAACTGTTCCCGTTCGAAGGGCTGACCGGCTGGAGCGCCGGCTGGACGCTGACCTACCTGATCTGGTGGATTGCCTGGGGCCCGTTCATCGGGATCTTCGTCGCCCGGATTTCGCGCGGCCGAACCATCCGGGAATTCTGCTTCGGCGTGATCCTGGTCCCGACCCTGTTCTCCATGCTGTGGTTCGCGGTCTTCGGCGCTGCCGGCTTCTATATCGAGATGCAGGGCGGGGGCGGCCTGAAGGAACTCATCTTTGAAGATGTCACCAAGGCGCTGTTCGGGTTCCTCGCGTACTTCCCGGCCGGCGATATCCTGAACATCCTGGCCGTGGCGCTGATGTTCATCTTTCTCGTCACCTCGGCGGATTCCGGCACGTTCGTTCTGTCGATGATGACGACGGACGGCAACCTCAACCCGCCGGTCGTGCAGAAGATGGTCTGGGGAACGCTGATCGCGGCGATCACCGCCGGAACGCTGTTCTCAGGATCAGTCACCGTGGCCAAGGCGATGGCGATAACCGGGGCTATACCCTTTACTGTGATCGTCTTATTGCAGATCGTCGGTCTGTTACGGGAGATCAAGAAGGAACGCAAAGACCTGCCGAAACCGATCGAGGCGCGCGGCGCCACGGTCGGCCAGGTCGACGCGTGAGACGGGGAGGAGAAGTGTCATGGTCATGAGAACATTTGCCAGCCTCCTCGTCGCCGGCCTTGTGCTTGCGGGATGCGGCGACGGCCAGAACGCGGTCAAGATCGGGTCGAAGAATTTCGGCGAGAGCAACATCCTGTCCCACATGTTCGCCATCCTGGCGCAGGAACAGGGTCTGGCCGTCGACGGACCGGTCGAATACGCCACCACCCAGGCCGTGCTGGAGGCGATCAAGCGCGGCGATGTCGACGTCTACCCGGACTATACCGGGACCGGGCTGGTCATGCTCGGGCAGAACCCGATCGCCGACGGCGACGCGGCCATGGAGCGGGTCAAGACGCTTTACGAACCGCTCGGCCTGTCGTGGCTGGCGCGTCTCGGTTTCGACAACACCTACGGTATCGTCATGCAGGCCGACCGCGCCAAGGAACTCGGCGTCTCGACGATTTCCGATCTGGTCGCACAAGCGCCCACCCTGACGCTCGGCATCGAGGACGATTTCCAGCGCCGACCGCTCGACGGCCTGACCCCGATGCTGCAGCGTTACGGGATGCAGTTCGGTTCGACCGAGGTGGTCAAACTCGATGACCGCGCCACGCTTTACGACAAGCTTCTAGACGGCGACATCGATGTTGCCGAGGTCTATACGACGGACGGTCAGATCGCCGAGTACGGGCTGACCGTGCTGCGCGACGATCTGCAGTTTTTCCCCGTCTACGAAGCCGCACCGCTGGTGCGCGCCGATGCGCTCAGCCAGCATCAATCGCTCGGCGCCGCCCTGCAGGCGCTTGCCGGCAAGATCGATGCCGACCTGATGCGGTCGCTGAACGGCAAGGTCGACATCGAAGGGCGGTCCGCGGCTTCAGTGGCGCGGGCCGCGCTGATCGATATGCAACTGATCGAGGGCGGCACGGTATCGACCGACGAACCGATGGTCGTGGCCGCGTCGCCGTCGATGGCGGAATCGGATCTGGCCAACACGGCCTTGCGCGCCGTACGCCGGGCCTTTACCGGTCAGGAGATCCGGGTCGGGACCGATGGCAGCCCACTTGCCAATCTCGCCTCCGGCGATGCCCGGGTCGCGCTGGTCGGCGCCGATGCGTTCTTCGACCTGTCCGGAGCGGTCCCGACACGCGACAACCGTTTCGAAGCGGTCGCGGCCGTCGGTCAGAATGTCGTGCACCTCATCGGCCGCGGCAATCTGCAGGACGCCGAGACCATTGCGGCCGGTCCGCAAGGATCGGATTCGGCGCGGCTCGGCGCCGTCCTGATCAACGGGCTTGGTCTGAAGGCCAGTCTCGTCCCGGTCGAGGCGGGGACACCGGAAGCGATCCTGGAAACGCTGACATCCGGCGGCGCGAACGCGGCACTGATCATTGCGCCCGTCGGCAACCGGGCGATCAACCGCCTGATCGACGGCGTCGCCTTCAAGGTCATGGCGCTCGATGCATGGAAGGAAGGCGCCAATCTGGTGCGCTATCCGTTCCTGCGCGCCGTGCGCATTCCGGCAAACACCTATCGGGTGCAACGCCAACCGATCGACACGCTCGGCGTTCAGGTCGTACTGGCCGGCATGGCACCGGTCGCCGGTGACGCGGTCGGCGACCAGGGACCGAGCTCGGTGTCCACAACGATCACGCCGATCCCGGATACGACGATCAAGACAATCGGCGAAGCGATCCCCGGCAACCTGCTGGTCGACCCGACGCTGCGCCAGGCCGCAGCGCTGGCGCCGGAACTGCCGACACCACCGGCCGCAGTCAACCCGGCAGCGGACGTGTCCGTCCTCAATCTGGCAGTGGTCGTGATGTTCATCGGACTGATCTGGCTCTATGGCCGGCCCGAACGCAGTTAAAGATGGAGTGAGGCTGATATGCCTATGAAGATCCTCGTGCCGCTGGATCTCAGCGACAGCGAAACCTCGACCAAGGTGCTGAACGCCGCCGTCGACCAGGCCGACCATGCGAGTGCGGACATGGTGTTCATGACCGTCGTGCCGAACATGGTCACCGGCATCGATTACCGGTATGCCATTCGTGGAGAAATGGGCGGCTCGCAGGATTACGACCTGAAAGCCATCGTGCAGAACGCGCTGGATCACCTGAACCAGTTCGTGTCAGAGCACATCAAGAAAGGCCGCGACGTGGAGACGATCGCGCGGCACGGCACGGTCTATGAGCAGATCCTGGACGTGGCCGACGACATCGGCGCCGATCAGATCGTGATCGGTGCACATCGCCCGCAACTGGCCGACTACCTGCTCGGCCCGAACACGGCGCGCGTGGTGCGCCATGCGAAGTGTTCGGTCAACGTCGTGCGGCTCTGAAACGGACCGCGCTTCACGCCGGCCGAACGGATCCGTTTGCGGTGTCGGGGCGTATCAACAACGTTGTCATCCGCTTCCGGTCGTAAGCCATGCCGTCCCGTTCGCACCTGTTCGCCGCTCTTGCCGGTACGATCACCCTTTTGGGGACGGGCGCCGGCGCCAATCCGCTCTCCGAACAGGCCTGGCAGAACCGGCCGCTGGTCGTCAGCGCGCCATCCGGCCAATCCGCTGAACTCGCACGCCAGACCGCATTGCTGGAGCCGCATCTCGACGCCCTGCGGGAGCGCGATATGGTCGTCGTTGCCATCATCGGCCAGACCGTGCGCTCGCTGGTCGGGGGGCCCGTCACAGCCAACGCCAAGACGCTTCGCCGCCACCTGCGCCTCGACGCCGATGCGTTCCAGGTCGTGCTTGTCGGCAAGGACACGGGCGTCAAGCTGCGTTCCGACGAACCGGTGAGCGCGTCCGACCTGTTTTCGCTGATCGATGCCATGCCGATGCGCCGCCAGGAGATGCGGCAGCGGCAATAATCGGCCAAAAGACCAAGCAGGCAACTTTTCCTATACAGCCTCTTCCTGGCGAAGGATGCGCTCGGGTGGGATGTCCAGCAGCGATCTCAATCCCGTACGCAAATCCTCCGGATCGGTCTCCAGAACAGCATCGACAGCGTCGTGGGTGTCGCGCCAGACCGGCACAGCCTTAACGAGCAGGTCCCGCCCGGTCTCGGTAAGGGCTACACGCCGGGACCTCTTGTCCTCGGCATCCGCAAAGACCGTTATCAGCCCCCGGCGTTCGAGCGGCTTCAAGGCGGCCGTCAGTGTTGTTCTATCCATTGCCAGGAACGGGGCCAGGTCGCCGATGCGTGGCTCGCCGGGACGATTGAGGGCAATCATCAGGGAATATTGGCCGTTTGTCAGGCCGAAGGGCCGCAACGCGTCGTCGAAAAGACGCGCCAGCGCGCGCGCGGCCCGCTGAACATGCAGACACAGGCAGCGGTCGCGCACTTCGTGCGTTGTGGAAAGCGGCAGATCGGAACGAATCATAGATTTTATGTTGATATCAACTTATATTTCTGTCAAGGTGACCCCGAATGCAAACCGGAGGTGCAACCATGACCTATGTGAGCGGATTTCTTCTGGCAGTGCCAACCGAGAACAAGGCGGCCTACAAGCAGATGGCCGAAGAGGTCTGGGAAATCTTCAAGGATTACGGATGCCTGTCGATGCGCGAGAATTGGGGCGTCGATGTGCCGGACGGCGAAGTCACCTCCTTTCCGATGGCCGTGAAGAAGGAGGACAACGAAACCGTGGTGTTTTCCTGGATGGAATGGCCCGACAAGGAGACCTGCGACAAGGGGTGGGAAGCCATGATGAAGGACCCGCGCATGGCCAATATGGATCCCTCAAAAATGCCGTTCGACGGTATGCGGATGATGTGGGGCGGGTTCGAGGAACTGGTGCGCGCCGGCGAGCCGGCGCTGGCCTGATCGGACCCGACACCTCTCCTTTCCGCCAGGAGATGATCCGATGACCATTGAAATCAGCGCCTTTGCATGGGTTCCGGCCTTTGCCCAAGGTTATGTGAAGGACCTGAGACCGCGCTGGGCCTTGGAGGAGGCCGGGCTCGAATACTCAGTGCAGCTTCTGTCCGACGACGACCGGCATGCCGACAGCTATCGTGCGTGGCAGCCCTTCGGTCAGGTGCCCGCCTATCGCGACGACACGGTGCAGCTGTTCGAGAGCGGTGCGATCGTGCTGCATATCGCGGGCCGGTCCGAGGTCCTTGCGCCGACATCCGATCAGGAAGCCGCGCAGACCCAGGCCTGGGTTTTTGCGGGCCTCAACTCGATCGAACCCATGGTCGACAATGTGGTGCTGCCCGGCGTGTTTCACGCCGGCGAGCCCTGGATCGACGGCTGGCGTCCGCATGCGGAAGCCTTGCTTGACGGGCGTCTCACCTCGCTGTCCGCCTGGCTATCCGCGCGCGAATGGCTGACCGGTCGCTTCGGTGTGGCCGATATCATCATGGCCACAGTTCTAAGGGGGCTTGAAGACGAACCGATCCTTGCACGTTACCCGCGCCTCGAGGCCTATCGGGACCGATGTCTGGCACGACCCGCATTCAGACGGGCCCTTCAGGCGCAGCTCGACACCTATGCCGCAAACGAACCGGCCTGACGCCGTTCACGCGGACCCGTCGCGCAACGGCGCCGTGGCTTCCAGCATCGCCGCGATCAGAGCATCGCGGCGCTCGGCAAGCGCCGCTTGGTCCTGTGATCCCGCCGCCGCGGTGACACCGTCGACGAGGGAAGCGGCCCTTTGTGCATCAAGCCGCGGATCGCCGAGGTCTTCCCACCAGCGATGGAAACTGTCGGCATAGCGGTCGCAGAATTCGGCGAGCCCTCCCGGTCCCGCGCCCAGGTGAAACAGCATGGTCGGCCCCATCGCGGCCCAGCGCAGGCCCGGCCCGGCCCAGACGGCCTTGTCGACATCTTCGACGCTTGCCACACCGGTCGTCACCAGATGGATGGCCTCGCGCCATAGCGCCGCCTGAAGCCGGTTCGCCACGTGGCCGGGGACTTCCCGGTTCACCCGGATCGTCACCTTGCCGGCGGCTGCATAGACCTGTTCGGCTTGCTCGACCATGCCTGTGCCCGTCCGATCATTGCCCATGACTTCGACCAGGGGAATCAAGTGCGGCGGATTGAACGGATGCCCCAATACCAGCGGTGCCGGATCCTGCCACCCGCCCTGCATTTCCGTCAGCGTCAAACCGGAGGCGGACGAGGCGACGACTGTACCCGATGCGAGCGCGGGTTCGATACGGGCGTAAAGCGCGTGTTTGATCGCCAGGCGTTCGGGTACGCTCTCCTGGATAAAGGCGGCCCCGTCTACAGCCACTGCGGGATCGGCGTGGAATGAGATCGCATCCGGATCGCCGCCGACATGCCCCAGCCGCTCCAGGATGGGCCACGCCCCGGCAATATAGTCGCGTGTCCGGCGTTCGGTGTCCGGTGCCGGATCCGACACCCTTACCCGATGGCCGGCGGCGAGAAACAGGGCAGCCCAGGAGGCGCCGATTACACCCGCGCCGAGTATGGCGATGTCGTCTTGCATCAGAACAATTCCGGTTGGAGGGGAGAAGCGGCGGTCAGACCGCCGTCGATTGTAAAGGTCTGGCCGGTCGCGAAGCCGCTTTCATCCGAAGCCAGCCAGACCACCATGGCGGCGATGTCCTCCGGTCTGCCGAAGCGGCGCACGGGATGCCGGCGCAAGGCGTCGGCCCGCGCGGCCGCCGGGTCGGCGGCGAGATCAAAGCCGGCTTCCAGCATGCCCGTTTCGATCCAGCCCGGACAGATCGCATTGCAGCGGATATCCGGTCCGTGATCGACCGCGATCGATCGGGTGAGACCGTGCACAAACGCCTTCGATGCGTTGTAAAGGGCCATGGACGGATCGGCCACATTGCCGGATGTCGAGCCCATGTTGATGATCGAGCCGCCCTGCGGCATCGACGGGATAAGCGCCCGACAGGTGTTGAACACACCCCGTGCATTGACGCCCATCACATGGTCCCAGTCGGCATCCGAGGAATCCGTGACGGTCTTTTCGACCTGGACACCGGCGTTGTTGACGAGGATGTCGCAGGCACCAACCGCCTTCGCCAAGGCGGCAACCTGGGTCGGATCGGCGACGTCGGCCTGCACCCATCTAACGGCATCGGGCAGATCGGCGCGATCGCCGCGACCGCATGTGACAACGGCAGCCCCTTCGGAGAGGAAGGCCTCGACGATCGCCCTTCCGATCCCCTGGCGTCCGCCGGTCACCAGTGCCTGCTTGCCGTTGAGCCTCATTGGTGCGCGACCATGACATGGCGGATCGACGTGTAGGCGTCGAGCGCGTAGACGGACATGTCGCAGCCGGTGCCCGAGCCCTTCATCGCCGCCCACGGCATTTCCGGCGTGCCGACGCCATGGGTGTTGATCCAGGTGAAGCCGTAGCGCAGGCGCGCCGAGACTGCCATCGCCCGGCCGACGTCTCGGGTCCAGATCGAGGACGCCAGGCCATACCGGCTGGCATTCGCCCACCGAATCGCATCCTCCGCGTCGCTGAACCGGGACAGCGTCACGACCGGTCCGAACACTTCGTCGGTCGCAATCTCGGCGTCATTGTCGACATTGGCGATGACGGTCGGGCGATAGAAGAACCCGGCGCGCGGATCGGTCGCCCCGCCGACCGCGACTTCCGCCGTCTCGCGGGCCCGTTCTACAAACCCGGCCACCCGCTCGCGTTGGGTGGCGGAGATCACCGGCCCCATTTCGGTTCCCACGTCGCGCGGGCCGCCGATGACGATTTCGCCGACCGATGCCGCGGTATCGGCAACCACCCGGTCGTAGATCCGGTCGGACACCATGACCCGGCACGGCTGGGCGCAATCCTGACCGGCGTTGAAATAGCTGCCGCCGCGCAAGGTCGCGACCAGCGCCTCGATATCGGCATCGTCGAAGACGATGACCGGTGCCTTGCCGCCGAGTTCCAGATGCACATGCCGGATGCGCGACGCGGCGGCCCGCATGGCCGCCATGCCGGTTGCCGGCGATCCGGTGACGGTGATCGCTTCCGCATCCGGATGGTTGATCAGCCGGTCGCCGATCGTCGGTCCGGCACCATGCACGACATTGACGACGCCGGCCGGCAGGATGTCGCGGAGGATCTCGCCGAGCCGCAGCGTCGAAAGCGGCGTCATTTCGGACGGTTTGAGCACGATGGTGCATCCGGCGGCGAGCGGGGCCGCGAGTTTCCACGAGGCCATCATCAGCGGGTAGTTCCACGGCGCGATCGCGGCGACGGGCCCGACCGGATCGCGCCGGATCATGCTGGTGTGGTCGGCGACATACTCCCCGGCTGCCGATCCGGTCATGGTGCGTGCTGCGCCGGCCATGAAACGGAACGTGTCGACGGTCAGCGGCATCTCGTCGTCGCGGGCCGACGGCCAGGGCTTGCCGCAATCCAGGCTTTCCAGCTCGGCGAGTTCGTCCTGCCGGGTCTCGATGGCATCGGCAATCGCCAGAAGCGCCGCCGCGCGTTCGGCTGGCGGTGTGCGCGACCAGGTCGAAAAAGCCTCGTTTGCCGCCTCGACGGCCATATCCACTTGCTCCGGCGAGGCCTCGGCGATGGTTGTGATCGTCTCGCCGGTCGACGGGTCGAGTACCGGTGTCGGCGTACCGGCACCGGCGACACTCTCACCCTTGATCAAGAGATCGGTGTGCATGAGTCCCTCCCCTCAAAAAGTTACCTGGTCGCCGCCCTTCAAGCCGAGGCGCCCGCGGGCCTCTTTCGGCGTCGCGACCGTTAGGCCGAGATTTTCGATAATCGTGCGGATGCGCTCGACCTGTTGGGCGTTTGAGGTGGCGAGCGTGCCCTTGTCGATATAGAGGCTGTCTTCGAGGCCGACCCGCAGGTTGCCGCCGAGCATCGCCGCCTGGGTCGCGAACGGCATCTGATGGCGCCCCGCCGCCAGGACCGACCATTCATAGCGGTCGCCGAACAGGCGGTCCGCGATCGTGTGCATGTGCATCAGATTGTCGAGATCGGCGCCGGCGCCGCCGAGTACGCCGAAAACCATCTGGACGAAGAAGGGCGGCTCGACCAGGCCCTTGTCGACGAACCAGGCGAGATTATAGAGGTGCCCGAGGTCGTAACACTCAAACTCGAAACGGGTGCCGTGGGTTTGGCCGAGTTCCTTCAGGATGAACTCGATGTCCGCGAATGTGTTCTTGAAGATGAAATCCCGCGTCATATCCAGGAACGCGGGCTCCCAATCGTGCTGCCACTCGGAATACTTTTCCAGCATCGGAAACAGGCCGAAATTGAGCGAGCCGACATTGAGCGACGCCATTTCCGGCGAGGCGGCGAGCGCCGCCCGCAACCGCTCCTCCCGGCTCATGCCGAGACCGCCGCCGGTCGAAATGTTCACGACGGCATCGGTCGCCTGTTTGATGCGGGGCAGGAAAGCCATGAAGGTTTCGGGACGGGGGTCGGGCTTGCCGGTCTCCGGGTCGCGGGCGTGCAGGTGGATGATCGACGCGCCGGCCTCGGCCGCCTCGATGCTGGCCTGCGTGATCTGATCGGCGGTTATGGGAAGGTGCGGGCTCATGGTCGGCGTGTGAATGCCGCCGGTCGGCGCGCAGGTGATGATGACGGGTTTTGCCATAAGCGGATCCCTAGAGCATTGTGTGATTAGATTGATCCATTTGACCGGCATTTCGGGCCTTCTGGCTAGGCGCGGTCGCCGCCGTGGTCTGGTTGACCACAAGGCGATCGCAACGACGTCCAGAAGGCCCGAAATGCCGGCCTTCGGTGTGCCATATCAGGCCGTCGGCAGCGTTAAACAGCTTGCCCGATGGCTCACATCGCGCTGCGCTGTTTGCCTCGCCGAACGTCCTGATCTGGCACATCAAATGGGTCAATCTAATCACACAATGCTCTAGAGTTTCATCTGCTGGACCTGAGCCGACAGGCCGCCGTCCAGGACCCAGAGCTGGCCGGAGGCGTAACGGGCTTCGTCGGAGGCGAGCCAGGTGACCAGGTTGGCCACATCGTCCGGCGTTCCGTAGGTCCGGGTGGGATGCACATCACGCACCGCCTCCTGCAATTGCTCGATGCTTTTGCCGCCACCACCAGATCCTTCGCCGGCAAAAAAGCTCTGCAGCATCGGGGTATCGACATAACCGGGGCAGACGGCGTTGACGCGGATTCCTTCCGGTCCGTGGTCGCACGCCATGGCGCGCGTCAGGGCATGGACCGCCCCCTTGGTCGCGCAATAGGCGGCGAGACCGGGATCGGCGATGAACCCGTCATAGCTGCCGAAATTGATGATGCTCGCCGCTCCAGCGCGCCGCAGCAGCGGCAGGGCGTATTTGCATGTCAGGAACATGCCCGTGACATTGACCGCAAACGAGGTGTTCCATTCCTCGAGCGTCGTGTCCTCGATCGTCTTTTCGATCTCGATGCCGGCGGCGTTCACGAGGATGTCGAGCCGGTCCCAATCCCTGGCGATATCCTCCATTGCGGCCCGCGCGGCGGGCTCCGATGTCACGTCCTGTTCAATCCAGCGGACATCTTGCGGAGGGTCTGCCCATCGGTTCAGATCCGCTGCCACGACGCTCGCGCCCTCGCGGGCGAACCGGCGGCAGATCGCCTGGCCGATACCGCCGGCTCCGCCGGTGACGTAGGCGGTCTTGCCCGCTAACCGTGCCGTCATGCTTCGTTCCGCGAAACCGGCGGAAAGCGGGACCTTTCCGCCGCCACGGTCCAATCCTGATGGTTCCGAACGAATTCGTTCGCCGCGTCGCGCCTCGGCTGATAGTCCCACGACCCGGTCAGACCCGCCTGCATGGCGGCGTGGACGGCCCGGCGCTGGCGCTGGGTCGCAATCACATGGGTGCGAATGGCATCAGAATCCCATCGTTCGGCGACTTCTGCCGCAAAGGCCGCGGCCGTCTCGGCATGGTCCGGATCGTCGGCGAGGTTGATCAGTTCATGCGGGTCCGCCTCCAGATCGAACAATTGCGGCGGGTCGACATCGCAGTGGATGTACTTGTATCGCCCGCGGCGGATCATGAAGACGGGATGGGAAGCACATTCGGCACAGTACTCGCCAATGGCCTCGGTCTGCGCCGGGGCGCCGCCCTGTGCGGACGACCACAGCGACACGCCGTCAACCGGCATGCCCGGTTCAGGGGCCGTGCCGGCAATTTCAAGGAACGTCGGCAGCAGATCGACCAGAGAACAAGGCGCATCGACGGTCTGCCTCACAACGCCCGGCCCCGCCATGATCAACGGGACTCGAGCGGAGTGTTCGAAGAACGTCATCTTGTACCAGAGGCCGCGCTCGCCGAGCATGTCGCCATGGTCCGACGTCACGATCACCACCGTATTGTCGAGCTGGTCGCTTTCCTTCAAAGCCCCGACAACGGCCCCGACCTTTGAATCGAAGTAGGACGTGTTGGCGTAATAGGCATGGCGGGCATTGCGGATTTCCGCCTCGCTCGGCACCACCACGTCCGCTTCGATTCCGTGCCGTAGCCGTTCGGAATGCGGGTCGGTGGCGTTGCGACAGACCGGTAAGTCGATCGTTTCGTGGTCGTAGAGGTCCCACCATTCGGGCCGCGCGACATAGGGATCGTGCGGGTGAATGAAACTGACAACCAGACAGAAAGGTTCGATCCTTTCCATGGCGAATTCGAAGATCCGCCGCCGCGCCATGAACGCGGTCTCCTCGTCATATTCGATCTGGAACGTGGTCGCCGCGGTTCCGGCTTCGCGCACCGAATCCATGTTGTGATACCACTTGTCGATGCGCTCGTCGGGCAATTCCCAATCCGGTGTCCAGGCAAGGTCGGCGGGATATATGTCGGTCGTCAGCCGCTCCTCGAAACCGTGCAATTGATCGGGCCCGACAAAGTGCATCTTGCCGCTGAGACAGGTCCGGTATCCGGCCCGGCGCAGGTAATGCGCAAAGGTCGGGATGGTCGCCGGGAATTCCGAGGCATTGTCGTAGGCCGCAATGCGGGTCACCAATTGGCCGGACATGAAGCTGAAGCGCGACGGCGCGCAGAGCGGGGCGTTGCAATAGGCGTTGTCGAAACGCGTACCGCGGGCCGCGAGCGCGGACATGTGCGGCGTGGCGACCAGCGTATGCCCATAGGCACCGGTGAAGTGCGGCGCCAATTGGTCGGCCATGATCAGGACGATATTGGGCGGCGATGCAGGCGCGCTCATCGCGCCGCTCCGGCATAGGCATCGAGCACGAGCCCGTGGAAGTGGTGGACGGCATGTTCCGATTTGCCCGTCCCGTGCGGATCGTGCACGATCCGTCCTTGTGTAAAGGCCGGCGTCTCCATGCCCCGCTGCACGCTTTCGACAAGCGCAATGTCTTCGACCTGCAGGACCTCGTCCAGATAGCGGATCGCCTCCCGTTCCATTGCATCAGGCTCGGGCGTTTCGAGAAAGAAATCGTAGGTCTCGAGCGTGCGGTCCGGTCCGGCGGGAATGATGTTCAGGACAATCATCGAGGAGCGGCCGGGATAGCGCATCAGACAGGTCGTCGGCCAGAGCCACCAGACGGCATGGGTGCGCACGGTGGCGTTCGAGACATCGTAAGCCGCATTCTGGCCTTTGCCGGCTTCCGCCATGTGGCTGGAATAAATACCGTGCGTCGTCACCCGGTAGGTGTCCATGTCGACCAGCGTGCAGAAATCCTTGTGCGCGGTCGGACAGTGGTAACATTCCAGGAAATTATCGACGACGTTCTTCCAATTCGACCGGATGTCATAGGTCAGCCGATGGCCAAAGGTCAGATCGCCGATGTCCGGCGCCCAATGCCGGATCTCGGTTTCCAGATCGCCGGACTGGTCGGACAGCGTCGGCGCTGCGGGATCGAGGTTCACAAAGACGAAGCCGCAGAACTCCTCGACCCGGACGACCTCAAGGCCGATGTCGCCGATGTCGAAACCGGACAGGTGTTCAGTTTCCGGCGCGCGGCGCAACCGGCCGGTCAGGTCGTAGACCCAGGCATGATAGGGGCACAGGATGCGGGTGGTCCGGCCTTCGCCTTCAAGGAGGAGATGGGCGCGGTGTTTGCAGACATTGTAGAAGGCGCGCAGCACGCCATCGCGATCCCGGACGACAACAATCGGATGCCCGGCGATGTCGGCTGTCACATAGGCACCGGGTACCCGGAGCTTCTCCTCATGGCATATCCAAATCCATGACCGGGAAAAGACTGTCTGCTGTTCGTACGCAAACCACCGGGGGTCGGTATAGGCGTCGGCGTTCAGCGACAGCGAGCGGGCCGGGTCGCGGTGGTAGCCGTTCCCGATTGCGGCGATCTCGGCAGAGGACAACGAGACGGCCATGGCGATCCTCCAGGAAATTGCGGCTTATCCGGTCAGGATGCATCCTCTCGAAGTTCATAAGTTTGCGTGTTTCGTCTTTGATTTGATGTTTTTCGACACAGTTAGATCTGTCCGCCACGGACATGCATTGGCCAGGCCCGAAATTCGAAAGGCACGCGCCCCTCGATGCGATCGGTGCGCGCCGTAATCCCGAAACGCGCCCGATAGGCCCGTGAAAAGTGCTCCGGGCTTGCAAAACCGCAGGCGAGCGAGATTTCGTGCAAAGGCAGGTCGGTCTGCGTCACCAATCCCCGTGCCCGGTCCAGCCGGATATCGCTGTAATAGCGGACCGGCGATTTGCCGACGAATTGACGGAACAGGCGCTCCATGCGGCGTTGGGAGATGCCGGCGCGTTCGGCGATTACCGGCATGGGCGCAACCTCTTCTAGGTTCTGTTCCATGACCTGGATCGCCCGGCGCAAGGCCTCCGGCGCCATGATGCCGGTCGGTTCCACCAGGTCCGGGAGCTGTCGTGTCCCCTCCGGCCGCAGCCGTTCGTGAAACACATACCGGGCGGCAGAATTGGCAAGTCCCTGGCCGGCCACAGAACGCACGATCTGCAGGCCGAGATCGATGGCCGATCCGCCGCCGCTTGCGGTCAGCCGGTCGCGGTCGATCACGTAGAGATCTTCCGACAGGGCGACATCCGGATAGGTTTCGGCGAAGGCATCCATGTGTTCGTAATGCACGGTCGCGCGATAGCCGCCCAAAAGCCCCGCCGCAGCAAGCACAAAGGCTCCCGTGTCTAGGCCGACAAGCGATGTGCCGAACCGCGACCAGCGCCGCAGCAGCGCATCGAAATCCCCGTAATGGGCTTCCGGTGTCCAACTTGTCGAGATCACCCCGAAATCCGGCGGTCGCTTCAGGGCCGAAAGCGGCTCGGCTCTGATCGACAATCCATTGCTCGCCGTCGGTATGGCGTTCGCATAGAGCGCCCACCGGAACACCGGATCGCCGATGAGGTAGTTGGCGGCCCGCAAGGGGTCGAGGAACCCGACCGTCGCAGCCATGTTGAAGCCGGGCGTGACGACGATTGCGATTTCAATGGGCGCTTCTGACACGGCAAGGACCTCAAGTCGGCTGCGTCGCTCTACAGTGCCGGCCCGGTCGCAGCGGCGGCAGGTTTTGAATCCTGTTCGCCAGCGGCCGTCGCCGCACGGCTTCGCAGAATTTCGGCCATGTTGTGTTCAGCCCACGATTTGATCGGCGACAGGGCGCCATGCAGGCTGAGGCCTAGCGGCGTCAGGCTATATTCCACGGTGACCGGAACCGTTGGAAAGGCGCGCCGGTGCACGAGACCATCCGCTTCCAGAGCCCGTAAAGTCTGGGTCAGCATCTTTTGCGAGATACCGTCGACCGATCGCTTGAGCGCGCTGAACCGCTGCGGTCCGGGTGCCAGCAATTCGATGACCAGAACCGTCCACTTGTTGGCGATCCTGTCGAGAAGAAGGCGGGTCGGACAATGGGCGGAATAGGCATTCCAGGGCTGGTCCATCCGGCTCTCCCAGGTCACTGATGGGTACCTATACAACTGAAAAGTGCCTACTTCCCAAACGGGATGCAAGCGTCGAAGGTATCTCTGTCAGAGCACAGCACTCGAAAGGGAGCCCGATGACCGAGATCTCGCGCAACAAGGCCAACGCCGTGGCCTTCTACGACCGCATGTTCAACCAGAACGACCCGCGTGGTGCCATCGAACGCTATGTCGGCGACGAATACATCCAGCACAACCCGCATGTGGCCACCGGCAAACAGGGTTTCATCGACTATTTCGAGAGCATGGCCCGGGACTATCCAGGCAAGTCCGTCGACTTCAAACGGGTGATTGCCGACGGCTCGTTCGTCGTGCTGCATTGCCATCAGATGTGGCCGGGAGATACGGATTATGCCGGCATCGACATTTTCCGGTTCGACGCAACGGGCAAAATCGTTGAACACTGGGACGTGCTGCAGGTCATGCCGACCGAGAGCGCCCACGATAACGGAATGTTCTGAGAAACAGACACACGATCCGGATGGCCGACAGGCGGATTGCTACGGATGGGCACCCGCCTCCGCGGCCTTGCGTGTCCGCCGCCGCTCAAGCTTTTCGGCCAGATTGAGCCCGGCGCCCGGGCGGCTCCAGGGGCAGACCGCGATGCAGATCGCACAGCCGCGGGTCTCGTTAAAAAACGGCAGGCACTTGTCGAAGTCGACATACCATTTGGCCTCGCCACGCACAGTCTGCTTTTCCGGCGCGATCGCCTCGGGCGGGCAGGCCTCCTCGCAGACGCGGCACTTCATGCAGAAATCGTCGATGCCGAAATCGCGCGGCGGTGTCGGCGCGAATGGCGCGTCGGTCAGGACGGCGGAAAGCCGGAAAGACGCGCCGAATTCCGGGTTGATGATCGAGCCGTGCTTGCCGAGCTCACCGAAACCGCAGGCCAGCGCCGGCGGGATCAGCGCAACCGAGCCGGTCATCGGTCCGGTCACCGGCTCGGCCGGCCAGCCCTGTTGCCTTAGCCACCCGGCAATGCGCTTTGCGGCCGCTGCCGCACGGCCGTATTGCCGAATGACCTCGGCCCCCGCACGCGACTCGGGCGCCTCGGCGATGGCATCGTAGGCGTGTTGCACGCCGATAATGATGATGGTGCGCTCGGGCACGTTGCAGCCCTCAAACGTCCATTCGGGCCGCATCGCCGCCACCCCGACCCGCTCGCAGGCGCCGGCTTCGACAAAGTCCTGTAGCGCCGCCGTCCAGGTGTCCGGGTCGCGCTCCCGCGGCGGCCCCACGACATCGGGCACCGGTTCGGAGAGTATGGCCTTGCGTTCGACATTGGCGGCGAGGATGTCGGTATTGTCGCGGTCGTTGGTATAGAACCAGCGCTGCATGGCGCCGTGCGGAATCGCATCCGGATCCGGCGCCCAATAGACGACGCGCGGCCGGCGCCGTTCGGTCTCTCCCAGACCGTTCACCTCGTTGCCGGAAACCTCTGGCTTCAGGGCCATCTGATCCGACTTCGGTCGGAAAGGCCGGAAAGGATTGGGTCTCGGCACGGTCGGCACCTCCGGTCTCGCCCATTGACCTGCCGCAATGATAGGTCAGGCGTAAAAGGCCCCGCAAGGCCTGCCGGACCCTAGGGACGGATTGAACCGGTTATGGCTCGATCGTCCAAGTCCCCGATCTTTGGGGCACAAAGATACGCTCGCAGTCGCCCGGCCCGTTTGTGGCCATCCAAGGATGTCCGACATAGGTCGACTGGGTATAGGACTTGCCATCGTTCAGTCCGTTATAGGACACAGCGTTACCGCTGTGGTCGATCCACATAATATTGCGGTACGCCCCCGACCGGTTCACGATCGTCAGCGAAATCGATGTGTTCGAATTCTCAGACTTAAGACTGCGCTCAACGCTACAACCGACTTCACGTGCCTGCGCGGAGAGTGTCAAACAAACCGCCAAACCTGAAATCAATACCACATTGTTTATCTTGACCATGCGTCCCCCCAATATCCATAAGAAGAATACAAGATTTGACTACAAAGACGAGGACGAAATCGTATGATTAAACGACTTGCATGGGTGCCGATCCTGGTTGGCGCCGCTCTTGTCCCGTCCGCGCGCGCCGCGGATTGCGAAGCCGACGCCCGGGCGGCCATGCTGGATTTTGCGCATCCCGTGCCCATGCGCCAGGACGTAACGACCGAAATGGCCGGCCAGCAGATCAAGAGCGCGGCGTTGTCGACGCCGGACCGGCGCGGCATGGCCCTCGATGCAAATGGCAACCCGGTCAGTCTGTGGGACGGCGGCCGCTTCTACACCACGACCGACGGCGGCACGACATGGTCGCTTCTTCAGGAGCAATCGGCGGAGGTTCTTGCCGCCCAGGATGCCAATTTCAAGAAACAAGCCGACCAGGCGCGCGACAGTGCCTGCGAGTACGACGTCGACCTCGAGGGCAAGGCGGTGCATCGTTTCTCGCTGGCCTATGAGATGATCCCGTCGGGCACGCCGGTTGAAAGCACCTATTGGGTGGACGCGCAAAACGGATTCCCGTGGCAAGTGGTTCACGCTTTCGGCGGTGCCAATCCCAGCACGATCACGCAGCGCAACAGCCCCGAACCCGATCTTCAGATTCCGGTTCCCGATCGGTGATCGGAGCGGACACGGCGCGGGCGGTCGCGGACCAAGGCGATCCTGATCTACGCCAGCCCGGAATCAGGTATTCGTTTTGCGGATTTCGCCTCGAGTTGCCGATTGCCCGAAATGCCGTAATACGAACGCAGATCAAGGCTCTGACAGTGTCACTGAAACGTAAGCTCCCTATGCCCGCATGCAGATACAGGAAAAGACCGACGACAGACTGGTTCTGACCGATACGCAAAGCGACAAGGTCATCGGCGCCGTGTTCGGGTGCGTTGCCCTCGTTGCCGGTGCGTCCCTGTTTGCCTGGGAAGGCCTCTGGATCCCTGCACTTATCATGGTCGCGCTGGTGCCGTTGGCACTGGTTTATGTGAAGCTGACAAGCATGGCATCCTCAGTGGTCCTCGACAGATCGCAGGACGCCATCCATCTGTCCGTCAAGAGCCGCAAGGGGTCGGAGACCTGGGACTGGAAACTCAGCGCGCTTGAAACCGCCGAGGTCAGTCAAACAAGGCGCCAGGGCATAACGGGCGGCGTGTTTCGCCCGGATTTGGTGATGAAAGACGGTACCCGCGTTCCGATGCGGCCATATCATTCGGCCGGCAGCCAAAGCTGGCACGCCGTGGCCGGGGTGAAGCTGTTTCTCGGTCAGCGGCTGGACGACGCGCCTGTCGGCTGGATCCCGCCGGAAGAGTTCGACCGGCACTTCAAGGAAGAAATGTCGCGGCTCTACAAGTGACTTGGTCCGCAGACCAGACGGTCATCAAACCAGCTCTGGCATCGGCATAGGTACAGCCCCGTCGACCGTCGCCTTCGAAGAGCCGGCGATGATGCTTTCTCATCGCCCGCCTATTGCCCCACATCCTCAAAATCAAATGAATCCTGAGCCAGTAAAACCCGGATAACGCCTTTAATATGCATGCGTCATAAATATAATTGACACCGCTACAACATCCGTTAGGGCTTAGTAGTGCCAATTGAGGATGGGTCGGTTCGCAGCAACCGGCGGCTTACCGGTGCAATCCATTTGCTGCGGCCTAAGATCCCGGGCGGAGCTCTCCATGTCCGCCGTGGATCGCGTCACGCCGCAAAGCGCTGCAGCAGTCCGGCAGCGCGCAAGGCCGGCATATAGGTGCGGCTGATCGGCAGTTCCGCACCATCGACCGTCACGACGTGTGCCCTCCCCCGCTGCTGGCGTATCGACGCAATGCCGGCTTCCGCGACCCAGTGCGAGCGATGCACACGCCATCCCTTTATCCCGGCGAGTTCGTCCATCGCGTCGGTAAAGCGCATGAGCACAAGCTGGCTTCCGGCAGAGGCATGCGCCTCGACATAATGATCCTGCATGGCGAGCCGGATGAGACCGGTCCGCAGTTCCGGACGCAGGCGCTTCAGAAAACGCGGAACCGATGCCGGAACCGCGGCGCGCTGTTGCGATCGTTCGATCACGTGCACAACCGCCGTTATTGCCGCGGCAATCACCGCAGAGGTCAGCGCAAGTTCGGCAAAGGCGTCGCCGGCATCCGCCGTGCCGGTCAGCATCGTCTCAAGCGACGTCTTGATGCCGGCAAACACGATCGCGAAGCCGAGGCATCCGAGCGCTGCCCGGCCCCAGAACGGCCATGTTGCCAACCGACGCGCGGTCACGACGAGCGGGATGACGGCCAGGCTCGTCGCCGCGCCCAGAAGGTTTGTTGCAAACCAGTAGGGGAACCGCTCGACAAGCGGCAAGGCGCCGGTGCCGAACGGGCCCGCCACGACGCAGACAACCGATACCGCGACCCAGGTGGCAATCACGCGGGGATCGGAAAGGCGGCGCCACCATTCACGAAGCGTCATTTGCACAGCCGGCATTTCACGAATCCATCGCAACCGTTCACGAAGTTCAGGTTCTTCTGCAGGCAATCATCCTGCATCTCGGATGCGGACGCAAATGTGGCTTCGTCCCGACGCCCTTGCATCCCAGTGAACAGATTGCCATGTCGCCCGACCCGATCTTCGACGCCTCTCTAGCGATTCGCCTGCATCTGGCTGCGATCGCACTTGCGATCGTTGCGACTGCCGTAATCCTGCCGCTGCCGAAGGGGACGGTACTGCACCGAACCGTCGGCATGGTCTGGGTCGCAGCCATGATGACGGCCGCCCTTGTATCCTTCGGTATCCGCGACCCCGACCCCGAATTCAGCAACGGATACGGTCTGTCGCCGATCCACATCCTGTCCGTCGTCGTGCTGATTTCAGTGCCGAATGCGGTGTGGCAGATCCGCAAGGGCCGCGTCGAGGCACACCGTCGTGCCATGATCAGCCTTGTCATCGGAGCACTCGGAATTGCCGGCCTGTTCACATTCATTCCCGGACGGCTGATGTGGCAGGTCGTCTCCGGCGGCTGACGGCCCGGATCCGCCGCGAATCATGGCGCTGTCCCTAAAGGGGCGGACACCGCCAAAACGGCGTGCTAGAGCAATAATTCAACCCTGTTTTCCCGCACGCTACCCCGTTATGCCCCTGACCCTTTCCATCGCCGAGCTTACGGAGACCTTTCCGGATTTCCGGGCTGCCGTCATCCTTGCAACCGACCTCAACATACCGGCGGAGCGTCCCGAGGCGCTCGATCCGGAAATCGCCCGCCGCGAGGCCGCCTGCCGCGAACGCCATGAAGGTGCCGCCCTTTCGGAGATTCCGGGCGTGGCCGCGTGGCGTGAGGCCTACAAGAAGTTCGGCATCAAAAAGACCAGCTACCGCTCGTCCGTGGAGCGGATCGTCAAAAACGTGCTGGCCGACCGACCGCTCGCGCGCATCAACGGCTTTGTCGACGCCTACAACGCGGTGTCGCTCGAACACGTGCTGCCGGTCGGCGCCGACGACGTGGCATGTATCGACGATACGGTCGCCTTCCGGTTTTCCCGTAAAGACGATACGTTTTATCCGCTCGGCAAGGAGGACGCGGAAAACGATCCGCCGAAGCCGGGCGAAGTGGTGCTGGCGTCCGGGACGGCCGTGCTCTGCCGGCGCTGGAACTGGTATCAGGACGCGCGCAGCCCGATTACCGAGAACACGCGTGCCGCGCTGGTGACGATCCAGTCGAACGGTTTCGGGGATCCGCATGCAGCGGCCGAAGATCTCGCCGACCTTCTGAAGCATACATGCGGCGCGACCAGCACCATCGAAATCGTCTCGGCAGAACGGCCAGAGGCCGTGTTCGAACCGGTCAACGCATAAACGGCAGGCAGGCACACATCATGCTGACGGTTGAACCCGTTTCCGGCGATCCGGAACGCCATCGCAAACGCGTCGGCGACCTCCTCGGCGCCGCGTCAAAAGCAGCCGGCTACCCTTTCGAACCGCAACCGGTCGATCTCGTCGCCAATCTCGACGGAACCGAGATCGGCGGCCTTGCGGGCCAGATCATCTACGGCTGGCTCTGGGTGATGCTGCTTGCCGTCGATCCGGCGGCACGCGGCCGCGGCATCGGCACAGCCTTGATGCAAAAGGCCGAAGCCTTGGCACGCGAGCAAGGTGCGGTCGGCATCAATGTCGATACCTTCGCCTTCCAGGCACCGGATTTCTATCTGCGCCTCGGCTTCGTCGAAGTGTCCCGGCTGACAGGACCGACGCCGCCCGAGGATCGCATCTTCTATACCAAACGCCTGGACCACAAACGCTAGGCGCCCCAATCCGAGTTGCGCTATGGCAGCTCGCCCATTCCCGTTCCGGTAAGGACAATCGCCTTCCCGGATCTCTCGCCGGACAGTGCCAGCTCCGTGACGTGGCGAGCGATCATGGCCGGGGTCAGCGGCACATCCCATTGCGCCATAAACGCGTCAATCGAGATGCCGGCAGCGCGGGCGTAGGCGGTTGCGGCCTTTTCCCCAAGGACCGAACCCGCCACCAATTGTTTCGGGATAACCGTGTGGAATGTCAGGTCGAGGCCGAGCCGGTCCGCTTCGCGTTGCGCATAGTCGGAAATGAAATGCTGCATGCGCTTCGCCCCGGCATACCCGCCCGTCAATCGCGACCCGGCCAGTGCCGCGCCGCTCGAAAAACTGACGATCGTACCGCCGCGGCGCATGGGCAAGGTGAGCGCCGCTGCCGAAAACCCATGCGCAATCCTGGTGTCGATGTTCCAGGATCCGCTGAAATCTTCCCAGCTCTGTTCGTGGAACGGCGCCATCTTCGGTTCATGCCCGACAGCGAGGACCACAAGGTCGGGATCCCGTTCCCGCATCAGGCGCACGGCGACACCGTCTGCCGATGCATCCGTCGCGATCGCGCGCACGCGCGGTGCGACCGCCTTCAAGGCCTCCAGAGCGTCCGATCCGCGCGCGACGACGGTCGTCTCGGTTCCGGCTTCGGAGAGAGCGAGGGCTATTTCCCGCCCCGATCCGCGGCTGCCGCCGACGATCAGGGCTCTGTCGATGGTTCGCGGCATGACTGTTTCTCCTGCTGCTCTTTTCATTGTGGTTCCGGAAGGCACCAATTCGCGTGCAGAGAACAAAGCCTTTGCAGGAGATCTGCATATTCACGACGGATGGCTTCGGCCTGATCCGGCTGAACCTTGAAATAGAGGTATCCATGCGGGCCGGTGTCATTGCCGCCATGGTCCAGCGTACCGGATCGATGATGCGGGTCCATCGTGCCGAGATTGCTCGTCTTCATGTTCGGTACGTACGGCATGTGATGCGGAAAGCTGACGGTGAAAATCTCACCCGATCTGGCCGGTGCAAGATAGGCGCGGTGAATGGGTGCAAGCATGTAGGACAGTCCGCCGCGCGTCGGCGCCGAATAGGTGCCGTCGGCAAATCGTTTGCGCAGAAGCCGTTTTGCCTCTTCCGGCGGGACACCGTCGATCCGCATCGCCTCGATATCGAAATACGGCCGCATGTGGTGGGCCTGACCGATCTGATCGTGGGCCTGCGGGATGATCATGTCGGAAGGATAGGTGTAGTCCCAGTCCGCCTCGTAGAACCGCACGCTGGTCCGGGCTACGAACGTCGCCCAGCCGTTGCCGCCCTTCCTGTGCACGACAAAACCCTTGTCCGGGTCGCGCACATAGACCGTCGCGTCATCGCGCAGATCATGGGGCAAAGCGCTAAGCGCCAGGGTGATTTCAAGGTCGCGCGGCAGGTCGACAAAATCATCGGCCAAGGCGACGCTTCCTGACAGCAGCAGACACGCTGCAAGCGTCGCAGATCGCGTGGCGGGATGCTTTCCCTCGGCAAGGAAGTCCATCATGAATGCTCCTGTTGTGTCGTCAGAGACTTGCGATCGGGCACACCGATCCGCCGATCGGACTCCAGAACGCGTTGCAGGCGGTCCAGGTGCGCCTGCCAAAAGGCAAACGCCTGCGCTCGGGATTGTGTTGCGTCGCCGGACGTCGAGCCGGCCAACAGATCAATTCCCTTCAAACGGTGCGCCGCGCCCGGTATCGAGATAGGCTTTCAGACTGCCGACGAAGAACCGATCCCAACCGGCCTCGCAGATCTCGAAACAATGCAGGTCCGGCGTCAGCCCGGCATGCTCGAAACGGATCTCCGTGCCGTCGCCATCCGGTTCAAGCTGCCAGATCGCGGTCGTGCCAAGCCATTCCGTCTCGATCGCCCTCGGGTACCCTTCGTGCACATGCAACGCCTCGACACAGACCAGTTCGACCCTGTCCGGCCGCAGGACCCGGGCCTCGAAGCTCCAAAATCCCTTTCTGCCTGCAAAGCTGAACTTTGCGATGTCGCCGACCTCCACCAACGGTCTGTCCGGCTTCGTCCACCAATGTTCGAAACCAACGGTCAGGGCCTGATAGACGGCATCGGGCGCCGCGCCGACGCGGATTGCGCGGGCGTAACTGTCTGTTGTCATAGCGGCACCTCACTGAACAGCGGTCGATGACCGCCAATGCGGCGGGCAGGTTCTGGCGAAACCGGGCAGGGCTTCCATTCGGCCGCGCCATGCAGCGAGCACGGGAAACCTTTCGTCGAATCCGGCAAAGCCGATGGTCGCCATGACGTCCGGCCTGGTCACCAGGGCTCGCATGATGCGGGCGATTTCGGGGTAGGCCACGGCATCCGCCGCCGTGGGCTCGTCACCGCACAGAAACCGCCGGTCGCCGAGAATCTCCTCCAGGAGGCGATGCTCGACACGAAGCAATTGTACCGCGGCGTTCAGTTCTTTAGCCTCCGCGGACCCCTTCGCAGGCGGTGTGCCGTCGCCATTGAAGACCGGCGAAACGACATCGTTCGTCGCCTCCAGGAGGTAATCGCTCAGGAGCGTCGTGGTTTCCCAGATCTGTGCGGTTTCCGTCGCTCGCGAACCGAACAACGGTCGGTCGGGGTACCGGCGATCGAGCCAGCCGAGAAGCGCAAGGGATTCCCTTCGGGCGACGCCGTCGGCGACGACCACCGGAACCTTGCCATGCGGATTGAGTTGGCGGAATTCAGGCGCCCGATGCTCGCCTTCCGAACCCTCAAGATAATGAAGATCGTATTCGATTTCCTTGATCTCGAGAGCCAGCAGGACCCGCCAGCCACGGGGGGCGCCACTGATGCTGTACACTGTGAGAGGCATGCGAAGCTTCCGTTCCTGTCTGCGTTGAACGGAAGATATTGGGCCGGTATAAATTCACAAGAAGGCAGTTTTTTCTGCTATAGTACGGTTTTTGATACTATTGGGAGAATCCAATGAAAAAAGGCGCCGGTGAAAAGACCGCAGAAGGGTTGCCCCCGCTTCCGGTGCTGGAAGGTTTTTGTCCGATGCCGGACATTGCCGCCCTGATCGGCGGCAAATGGAAACTGATCATCCTGCAGATACTGATTTTCAAAGGCACCAAGAGATTCGGCGAATTGAAGCGGGAGATCGACGGCATTACGCAAACGATGCTGACAGGGCAGCTTCGCGCGTTGGAAAAGGACGGGCTGGTGCACCGCAAGGTCTATCCTGAAGTGCCGCCGCGCGTCGAATATTCCGCCACGCAACGTGCGTTGGACCTGGAAAAGGTGTTCCTCGCCATGCACGATTGGTGGGTCAGAACCGAAGCCTGACGGAGCCTTCGGAAAGGCAGAGCGGTTTACCGCGGTAACGGACGCGTACTACCGTCAGACCCACCGGAACACGGCGATCGCGTAAACCACGGCAATGCCGAGCGGGATCCAGAGCGGCGGGCCGACGAGACCGAGCCAAGCCAGAAAGATAAAGGCGCTGCCGAGCAGGGAGACGAACAGGCGGTCGCCGCGCGTGGTGTCGAGACCGAGCACGCCGCGCCGCGGATTGCCGCCGGGCGCATAGAATTCCCAAACCGTCATCGTCAGCAGGCAGAGCGCGATGAAGCCGAAGAAGGCGGCGGTCGGCCACGTCCACGCCATCCAAGAAAGACCCATGACGCCCTCCCTAAACCCGCCCGAGGGCAAAGCCCTTGGCGATGTAATTGCGCACGAAGTAGATCACGAATGCACCCGGGATGATGGTCAAGACACCCGCGGCGGCCAACAGGCCCAGTTCGTAGCCGGAGGTCGAGGCCGTGCGCGTCATGGTCGCTGCGATCGGCTTGGCATCGACGGCGGTGAGAGTCTTTGCCAGCAGCAACTCGACCCAGGAAAACATGAAGCAGAAAAACGCCGCGACCCCGATTCCGGCCGCAATCGTCGGCATGAAGATCCGAGTGAAGAACCGCCAGAACGAATAGCCGTCCACATAGGCGGTTTCATCGAGTTCCTTCGGCACGCCCGACATGAAGCCTTCCAGGATCCAGACGGCGAGCGGAATGTTGAACAGGGTATGCGCCAGGGCGATCGCCAGATGCGTGTCGAACAGGCCGACCGCGGAATACAGCTGGAAAAACGGCAGGGCGAAGACGGCGGCCGGCGCCATGCGGTTGGTCAGAAGCCAGAAGAACAGGTGTTTGTCGCCGAGAAACCGGTAGCGCGAAAACGCGTAGGCAGCCGGCAGGGCCACGGCCACCGAAAGAACCGTGTTGAGCACCACATAGATCAGCGAGTTCACGTAGCCCATGTACCAGGTCGGGTCGGTGAAGATCGTGATGTAGTTTTCCAGCGTGAAGGTCTGGGGCCAGAGGGTGAAACTTCCCAGGATCTCGTTGGTGTTCTTGAACGACATGTTCAAGAGCCAGTAGATCGGCAACATCAGGAACACGATGTAGAGCGTGGGGATCAGAAAACCGAGCCGGCGCATCTATTGCTCCTCGTTACGCATCATCAGGGAATAGAACACCCAGCTCAGAAGCAGGATGATCAGGAAGTAGATCAGCGACATCGCGGCCGCGGGGCCGAGATCGAACTGACCGAGCGCGATCTTGACGAGGTCGATCGACAACAGCGTTGTGGAATTGCCAGGCCCGCCGCCGGTCAGCACCGACAATTCGGTGTAGACGTTGAAGGAATCCATGAAGCGCAACAGGATCGCGATGGTCAGGACGCGCTTCATCTTGGGCAATTGGATGTAGCGGAAGATCGCCCAGGGCCGGGCGCCGTCGATCTTGGCGGCCTGGTAATAGGCATCGGGGATCGAGACGAGACCGGCATAGGCAAGCAACACGACCAGCGACGTCCAGTGCCAGACATCCATTAGGATCAGCGTGAACCAGGCATCCTCGGGCTGGCGCGTGAAATTGTAATCGAAACCGATCTCATTCAGAAACCGGCCCATAAGGCCGATATCGGGCAGCGCAAAAATGTTCCACATGGCGCCGACCACGTTCCACGGGATCAGCAGCGGCAGGGCCATCAGGACGAGGCAGACGGGCACCCAGGGCCCTTTTCTCGGCATGGTGAGCGCGATCAGCACGCCGAGCGGAACTTCGATGATCAGGATCGTGAACGTGAAGAACAATTGGCGGCCGAGCGCTTCGTGAAAGCGGCTCGACGTCAACACCTGCTCGAACCACATGACACCGGACCAGAAGAAGACGTTATCGCCGAAGGTTTCCTGGACGGAGTAATTCACGACCGTCATCAGCGGGATGATGGCGTTGAAAGCGACAAGCGCGACCACCGGCAGAACGAAGAACCAGGCCTTCTGGTTGACGGTCTTGTTCATGCGCCGGCCTCCGACGCAACGATCCAGCCGTTTTCGTAAATCCTCGTCTTGTCCTGGCGGAAAGCCAGATGGGCGTTTTCGGACGGGATCGGCGTGCCCTCGTTCGCCAAAAGCTTGATCGACCGGCCTTCAAAACTGGTATCGACGATGCGGAACCGGCCGATATCGGTAACCTTGGTGACGGAAACCGGCAGGCCGTCCTCGGCGAACGAGACAAATTCCGGCCGGACGCCGATTTCCAAGCCGGTCGCGCCGGTGGGTACCGCTCCGGCATTTTCCGTCGACACCACCCGGTCGCCGATCCGCGCCTCGCCGTTATCGACGGCGCAGGGCACGACGTTCATGCCCGGCGAGCCGATGAAGTGCCCGACGAAGGTGTGTTGCGGGCGCTCGAACAGATCGATCGGCGTACCGACCTGCACCACCTGCCCGTCCTTCATGACGACGACCTTGTCGGCGAACGTCAGCGCCTCGGTCTGGTCGTGCGTCACATAGATCATGGTCGCACGGACCCGCTGATGGAGTTCCTTCAGCTTGGAGCGCAATTGCCACTTCAGGTGCGGGTCGATAACGGTGAGCGGTTCGTCGAACATGATGACGTTGACGTCCTCGCGGACGAGCCCGCGTCCCAGCGAGATCTTCTGCTTGCCGTCCGCCGTCAGGCCGGACGCACGCCGGGACAGCGTCGACGACAGATCGAGCATGTCGGCCATAGCGCGCACCCGCTGGTCGACCACGTCTTCGGAAACGCCGCGGTTGCGCAGCGGAAAGGCCAGGTTGTCGTAGACGGTCATGGTGTCGTAGACGACGGGGAACTGGAACACCTGGGCGATGTGACGATCGTCCGGAGCGAGATCCGTGACGTCCTCGCCGTCGAATACAACGCGACCCTCGGTCGGACGGATGAGACCGGAAATGATGTTCAAAAGCGTGGTCTTGCCGCAACCGGATGGCCCGAGCAGAGCATAGGCGCCGCCGTCCTGCCATTCGACGTCGAGCCGCTTCAGGGCCCAATCGGCGTCGGCTTGCGGGTTGGCGCCGTAGGCATGGCGCAGGCCGTTCAGATTGATTTTCGCCATGCGATCCCCCTCAGCATCCCGTTGCCTCGCTGCCCGATAGGACGAGATTGTCGTTGCCGTCGAAATACATGCCGCGTGCCACGTCGACATAGAGTTCGGCCGTGCTGCCGACCTCGAAGGGATGAATGCCGTGCGATTGCGATACCCAGGAATTACCGTGCAGGTCGAAATGCACGACGCTCTCGGACCCGCTCAGTTCGGTGACCTGAACCTCGCCCCTTATTGCAATGGCCTGCTGCCCCTCTTCGGTCGGCAGAACGTGATGCGGGCGCACGGCGAAGGTGTAGGCCCCATCGCTCAAATCCGCAGCGGGACCGGCGGCCGGCCATGAGATATCATCGGCCAGCGTCACCACTTCGCCGGTCTTTTGCACCGGTACGGTGTTGATTGGCGGATCGGAAAACACCCGGGCGCTGAGCAGATCGAGGGGCCGGCGATAGATCTCGCCGGTCGGGCCGAACTGGGTGACGCGGCCCTCGAACAGGGTCGCCGTCTGGCCGCCGAACATCAGCGCCTCGGACGGCTCGGTCGTGGCATAGACGACGATGCAATTGCGGTCGGCAAAAAGCTTCGGCAATTCGTCGCGCAATTCCTCGCGCAGCTTGAAGTCGAGATTGGCCAACGGTTCGTCGAGCAGCACAAGGTCGGCGTCCTTGACGAGTGCGCGGGCGATCGCCGTGCGCTGCTGCTGGCCGCCGGACAGTTCGGACGGCCGGCGTTGGAGCATCGGCGTAAGTTTCAAAAGCTCCGCCATCGTCCGCACGCGCCTGTCGATCTCGTCCGCCGCCATGCCGGCGACACGCAAGGGCGAGGCAATGTTCTCGAACACCGTGAAGTTCGGATAGTTGATGAATTGCTGGTAGACCATCGACACGTTGCGGGCCTGAACGGGCGTGCCGGTCACGTCCTTGCCGTCGAAAAAGATCTGTCCGGCGGTCGGACGCTCGAGGCCGGCGGCAAGCTGCATCAGCGTCGTCTTGCCGGCCAGCGTCGTACCGAGCAGGATGTTGAAACTGCCGCGTTCGAAGACGAGGTCGGTCGGGTGGATGTGCGTATCGGCCCCGACCCGTTTCATGACGGATTTCAGTTCAAGCGCCATAATGCGTCCAAGCGTTCGATGACAGGACCATGTCTGCGAGCCAGGGTTTCTGCGGGCCGAAGCGAACAGCCGCTTTGCGGCCTGGCCATTCCAGGACCGTCGCGCCGGCAATGACTTGCCGTGGCCGAACCCACGACGCCCCATCACTGTCTTCCGGATCGGGACGGGCCTTGGCATTACCGGATCAGCGAACGGATCGCGTGATGCGGATCCCTGGTCGGCCAGGATACCGATATTGCATCCTGGCCCTTGTCGGTGCCCCGAGGCACGGGCCTCGGGGCCGGCGATTACCGGCTGAAGGTCACTGGGACGTCCAGCGCTTCACCAGTTCGTCGTAGCTAACGGTTTCACCCTGCGGCTTCTCGTTGTCGAGCTTGGCTTTTGCCCCGCCCTTGCCGAGCCATTCCGACGGATCCTTTTCGTCGTTCAGCCGCGGGCCGCAGCCGCCATAGGTGTTGTTGGCCTCATCGGCACGCTGCATGCGGGCCATGACCTGGTCCATTTCGCTGGCCAGGCGGTCCATGGCCTGCTGCGGCGTGAACGCACCGGAGTTCACGTCACCGATCTGCTGCCACCAGATCTGGGCCAGCTTCGGATAGTCCGGCACGTTGACGCCCGTCGGGGTCCAGTTGACCCGGTCCGGCGAACGGTAGAATTCCACCAGGCCGCCGAGTTTCGGCGCGCGTTCGGTGAAGCTCTCATGCCGCACGGTGCTGTCGCGGATGAAGGTCAGACCGACATGGCTTTTCTTCACGTCAACGGTCTTGGAGACCACGAACTGGGCGTAGAGCCAGGCAGCCTTGCGGCGATCGACCGGGGTCGACTTGAACAGGGTCCAGGAGCCGGCATCCTGATAGCCGAGCTTCTGACCGGTTTCCCAATAGGGGCCGTGCGGCGACGGTGCCATGCGCCACAGCGGTTCGCCGGCATCGTTGACCGTGTTGTTGCCTTCGCTCTTCGGTGCGACCATGGACGCGGTGAAAGCGGTGTACCAGAAGATCTGCTGGGCCACATTGCCTTGCGCGAGCGCGGGAAGCGACTGATAGAAGTCGTAATCGGCCGCTGCGGGCGGTGCGTATTTGCGCAGCCACTCGTCCCATTTGCGGATTGCGTAGACTGCCGCCGGGCCGTTGGCGCCGCCGCCCCGGCTCACCGAAGCACCGGCCGGGTTGCAAGAGCCGTCTTCCATGCGGATGCCCCATTCGTCGATCGGACGTCCGTTCGGCAGACCGGTCGATCCGGCACCGGCCATGGACAGCCAGGCGTCGGTCATGCGCCAGCCGAGGTCGGGTGCGCGCTTGCCGTAATCCATGTGTCCGAAGACCTTGACGCCGTCGATTTCGCCAACGTCCTCGCTGAAGAATTCCGCGATGTCCTCATAGGCCGACCAATTGACCGGCACGCCGAGGTCGTAGCCGTACTTCTCCTTGAAGCGGGCCTTCAGGTCGTCGCGCTGGAACCAGTCGTAGCGGAACCAATAGAGGTTGGCGAATTGCTGGTCCGGCAATTGATAGAGTTTGCCGTCCGGTCCGGTGGTGAAGGACTTGCCGATGAAATCGTCGATGTCGAGGGTCGGCAAGGTGACGTCGGCGCCTTCGCCGGCCATCCAGTCGGTGAGGTTGACGGCAAGCTGCAGACGCGAATGGGTACCGATCAGATCGGAGTCGTTAATGTATGCGTCATACAGGTTGCGATTGGTCTGCATCTGGGTCTGGACCGCCTGGACGACTTCACCTTCGCCGAGCAGTTGGTGGTTGACCTTGATGCCGGTGATTTCCTCGAACGCCTTGGTCAGCGTCTGGGATTCATAGGTATGGGTCGGAATGGTTTCCGACAGGACGTTGATTTCCATCCCGACAAACGGTTCGGCGGCTTTGACGAACCATTCCATTTCCTGCATCTGCTCTTCCTTGGAGAGCGCAGAAGGCTGAAACTCGCTGTCGATCCACCGTTCGGCCTCTTCCATGCCCGCTGTGGCGGGCGCCATGCTGGCCAGCAAGGCAATCGTGGCGGCTGCAGCCATGAGCTGTCGTCGCATAGGCTTCCTCCCTTCGTTCCGTGTCCACGGATTTGGTACGCGCGTGTCATACTCCGCCCCGCGCCGTGCGGCCGCGAACCGAACGATCCGGGCCGGCGTCCGCATGGCTCTGCCCCGTCTGACCGCCGCTCCTCAGGAACGGCCGCCACAGCACAGCGAAGGCATGACGGAAAAAATATCAAACGAACGAAAACGAAAGTCAATACGATATAATTCGAAAATTATGATTGCTAAATCACCTGAATTTGGCGATTATTGAAGTATTCTGAGCCAACTTGGCACAACTCGAACATAACCGAAAATACGGATGTCCCTGCGGAAGCACCGGAGGGAAACCGCCCTGGATCCCGCCGATGGAGCCGATCAGCCTCAGGCAAACCGACATTTTAGACCTCGCACGCCAGTTCGGGCGCGTCGAGGTCGATTGGCTTGCCGACCGCTTCGAGATGACCCCCCAGACGATCCGGCGCGACCTCAACGATCTGTGCGATCGCGGCATGCTGCGGCGCGTGCATGGCGGCGCAACCTATCCGACCGGGGTCAGCAATTACGCCTACGATTCCCGCCGGCTGCTCGCCTCCGACGGCAAGAGACGGATCGGCGAACGCGCCGCGTCGCTGATCCCCGACCGGTCGTCGATCATGCTCAATATCGGCACGACGACCGAACAGGTCGCCATGGCGCTGGCGCGCCACGAAGGCATCATGGTAGTGACAAACAATCTCAACGTCGTACAGATCCTGCGCGAAGCACCGTCCGTCGAACTGATCATCGCCGGCGGGCTCGTCCGGCCGGGTGACGGCGGCATCGTCGGCGAAGCGACCGTCAGTTTCATCCGCCAGTTCAAGGTGGATTATGCGGTGATCGGCGCCTCGGCGATCGATGCCGACGGTACGGTGCTCGACTTCGATTACCGGGAAGTGAGCGTTGCCCGCGAAATTCTCGCCCATGCCCGGCATACCATCCTGGTTGCCGACAACATGAAGTTCGAACGCACCGCACCGGTGCGGATCGGGCACCTGTCCGACATCGACGCCTTCGTCACGGATGCCGAGCCGCCCAAGGACATTGCCGCGCTCTGCCGAAGCCATTCGGTGCACCTGGAAATTGCCGCAGAGCCGGCAAACGGGATCAGCCAATGACAGGCGAAAAGGCCCAACCCTACGACGTCTTCGTCATCGGCGGCGGCATCAACGGATGCGGCATCGCGCGGGACGCCGTCGGTCGTGGGTTCTCCGTCTGTCTGGCCGAAATGAACGATCTGGCGAGCGGCACGTCGTCGTGGTCGACCAAGCTCGTGCACGGCGGCCTGCGCTATCTCGAATTCTACGAGTTCCGGCTGGTGCGCGAAGCGCTGACGGAACGCGAAGTGCTTTGGCGCAACGCCCCGCACATCATCCAGCCGCTGCGTTTCGTGCTGCCGCATCACAAGGGATTACGGCCGGCCTGGCTGCTGCGGCTCGGCCTGTTCCTCTACGATCATATCGGCGGGCGCAAGCTACTGCCGGCGACGCGTACGATCGACATGAAGAAAGATGCGATCGGCGAACCGCTGAAGCCGCTTTACTCCAAGGGCTTCGAATATTCAGACTGCTGGGTCGACGATTCCCGCCTGGTGGTACTGAACGCGCGCGACGCCGCCGATCGCGGCGCGACGATCCGGCCTCGTACCGAAGTGGTCGGCGTGCGGCGCGAAGACGATCTGTGGACGGTCAGCGTGCGCGACGCCGACTCCGGATCGACCGAAACGGTCCATGCGCGCCTCGTCGTCAACGCCGCCGGTCCCTGGGTGGACAAGGTGCTTATCGGGGCGTTCGGGGACAATTCCGCCCGCAATGTCCGGCTGGTGCAGGGCAGCCACATCGTCGTGCCGAAACTCTATGACCACGACCGTTGTTACATCTTCCAGAATGCCGACGGCCGTATCATTTTCGCCATCCCCTATCAGGGCGCCTTCACGCTGATCGGAACAACCGATCAGGACTATACCGGCGACCCGGGCGCCGTGGCCATCACGCCGGCCGAAATCGACTATCTGTGCGACGCCGCCAGCGAGTATTTTGCGGAACCGATCCGGCCGGACGACATCGTTTGGACCTATTCCGGGGTGCGGCCGCTGTTCGACGACGGCGCTTCAAAGGCACAGGAGGCGACACGGGATTATGTGCTGCGCCTGGAGGGCGATGCCGCACGCGGCCAGGTGCTCAACATCTATGGCGGCAAGATCACCACGTTCCGACGACTGGCCGAGGCGGCGGTGGAAAAGATCGAATACGTGCTCGGCAAGAAGGGCGCGGCGTGGACCGCAAAAGGGCCGCTGCCCGGCGGCGACTTTGCAGCGCTCGACTATGCGCAGCGCGCGTCGGATGCCCGCCGGACCTTCGCCAAGCTCGACCCGACATTAGTCGACCGGTTGTTCCGTCTTTACGGGACGCGCATCGCGACCCTGTTGTCCGGCGTTGCGACGGCAGGGGACCTGGGCGAGCATTTCGGTGCCGACCTTTATGAAGCCGAAGTGCGCTATCTCATGGACCACGAATGGGCCCATACCGCCGACGATGTCCTGTGGCGCCGCACGAAACTCGGCCTGACCCTCGACAAGGCGGGGGCAGACCGGCTCGCGGACTTCATGCTGCGGCACAAGGCCGACCGGCAGAACGCCTGACACGGACTGAGTCTTGACGATCGCCGAGCCGGTGTGAAACGGTTCGCCGCGAAAGACCCGCCTTCATCGACACCCGACAAACGATCCCACCCAGGAGGAAACGACCATGCTGTTCGATATGCGCACCTATGTCTGCAAGCCGGGGACCATAAAGGACCACATGGCGCTCTATGAAAAAATGGGCATGGCGCCGCAAACCGAACATCTCGGACCGCCGTTCTTCTACGGGGTGACGGAGACCGGCCTCGTCAATTCCTATGTGCATATCTGGAAGTACGAAAACGCCGCGGACCGCGAACAGCGTCGGGCCAACATGCTGGCCGATCCGCGCTGGATCGCCTATCTCAAGGCGTCACGCGAGGCCGGGTATCTGGAACGCCAGGAAAACGCCCTGATGCAGGCGGCGCCATTCTGGAAACCCGAATAGCGCCAGAGGCCGTTGACCGTATTTATTCGGTATCGAGCGCGTTCTTGACCGCGGTCACCGTCGCATAGGCGTCGCGCCGGCTGACCCCGGTCGCCGCCGCCAGCGCCCCTGCGATCACCTTGGCGGGCGTGCCCGCTCCGATCAGTTCGGCAACGAGACGCCGGACGTCGATCCCCAGATCGTCGGCGATAGCGTCGCCGCCGGCCGGCGCAGCTTCCGGCGCGCCGGCAATCACAAGCACGATTTCGCCGCGAACCTGGCCGCGCTCCGCGAGTTTATCGGCAAGGTCTGCCGGCGTGCCCCGGAGGACTTCCTCGCCGAACTTCGTCAGGTTCCGGCAGACGGCCATATCCCTTTCCCCGAAGGCCGCGCGAAGATCCTCGAGCGTTTCCAGGAGCCGATGCGGCGCTTCAAAGAGGAGCGTCGTGTACCGGGCCGACTTCAAGCCGGCCAACACCTGTTCGCGTGCGCCGCGCTTGCGCGGCAAAAAGCCGATGAATCGGAAATCGTTCGGCGGCAGGCCGGAAACCGACAAGGCAGACGTCACCGAATCGGGTCCCGGCACAACCGTAATCAGGTGACCTGCTTCGCGGGCTGCCCGGACGAGATGAAAACCGGGATCCGAAAGGAGCGGCATGCCGGCCTCGGACACCAGCGCCACCCGGTCGCCGGCATCCAGGCGCTCAAGGATCTGGAGGGTGCGGCCGCGTTCGTTGTGGTCGTGGTAAGACAGCGACCGGCAGCGGATGCCGTGTCGATCCAGAAAGCCGCGGATCGTGCGCGTATCCTCGGCGGCGACGAGGTCGACGCTCTGCAGCGTATCGAGCGCACGCAGAGAGATATCGGCTTCGTTGCCGATCGGCATACCGACAACAAACAGCGCACCGGCTTCGATTTCATCCTCGGCGGCGAGGCTTTCGATATCGATGCGCAGTTCCGCCTCGGGATGGGCGAGCGCGGCGATCAGGGCGCGGTCGAGTTGGGCAGCCCCCTTGCTTGCCGCGATCGCAAAGCTGCGGGGACCCGGTTCGGAACTGCGCCGGAGGATCAGCGGATCGCCACGCCGGTAAAGCGGATTGATGCGCGCCGTCAGAACGTCCTCATGCGCGCCGGCCGCCAGGTGAACCCGGATGCCGCCGCGCAGCGCCAGCAGCGCTTCTTCGTCGTAGCGGGCCTCGACGCCGATGATGCAGGTGCCCGACGCCGTCAGGTCCGTGCCATCGATCAGTTCGAGCGTCTTGGCATGGCTCGCCCTGACATTGGCATGGCCCCTGGCATGGATGGTCGCGGAGGCGGCGCGCGGCACGGCAGCACT
Source organism: Pseudomonadota bacterium (assembly GCA_038745065.1). Classification (GTDB taxonomy): domain Bacteria; phylum Pseudomonadota; class Alphaproteobacteria; order Rhizobiales; family JANQQB01; genus JANQQB01. The sequence goes on from JBCDLT010000019.1 coordinate 82,430, forward strand.
CATATCAGCGCCGCCTCGATCTTCAGGGTCCGCCGCGCCGATCCGCGTACGAGATGGCGGCCCCAGGCCGTGCGCACATCCGGATCGCCGGCCATGAGCGACCGCTCGGTCACGGCAAAACCCGCATCCCGATAAGCCGGCACCAGCCCTTCGCTCGACGCGGGATCGGCAATGTCGGCCATGCCCAGACGCTCCAGGTAATCGCGGTCTTCGAACACGGAATTGTTCAGAAGGACCGACAGCGTTGCGCCCGAACGCCCGCAAGCGGCGAGGCGCGCCAGATGGTCGACGTTCGGTTGCGCGACGATGCGCATCAACGAACCCCAGGGATAGTGCACGCAGATTTCATGGGCGGTGCCGGCGAGCGCATCGGGAAGGTTTTCCGCAGCGCCGCGCAGAAACAACGCATTTTCAAGCCGGCTTTTTTTTGCAGACGCCTGGCGCGAGGCTTTGGCCATGTTTTCCGCAGCGGCATCGATCCCTATGCAGAGCGTGTCAGGAGCGGCCCGCGCGGCATCGAGGACGAACCGTCCCTCGCCGGTGCCGACATCGATCACGACCCGCGCGCTGCCCGCAATTCTCTCGGCAAGTCCGGTGCGATCCAGATCCAGAACCTTGCGTCCGACCACCTGTTTGAAGCCGGACATGGCACGTCCTTCCCGGTTCCGGTCAAACAAAAGGCCGCGTCGTTGCCCACGCGGCCCGGCTTCGTCGCATTGCTGATCCGTTTGCGTACAGGCCTATTTCGCCTTGCCCTGCCCGCGATACCGCTTCCAGGCGCGGCGCTTTTTCTTGTTTTTCGGACGGCTGTTCGACGAATTGCCGATCGACGTCTTTGTATGTTTCACAATTGGGCTCCATCTCTTCAAGCCGGTCGCGCTATCTATCAAGCGAGCGGCCTATACTCAAGCCCCCTCGCACAAGAACCGATGAATTTGCCGCTGCCTTCGACCCGGCCGATCATGCAAGACCGGCGGCCACCCGGCGCGCGGTTCGACCGTGCGCAGCTTTCTTGACGGCGTCACAGATCGTGCAACCGACCGCTTTCGAAACACGGTAAGCGAACGGTTTACTCTTATGGTTAATGGTATCCGGTTGCATAGATGACCTTGCGTTATTCGCACCCGCCGGTTCAGCTCGTTCAGATTTTATTTATTGTTTTTATTAGCCTTTTGTCGACGTGCGTTAACGGCGAATGGCTCAAAAAACGATAGGCCACTACCCTCCAAACGGGACGCTGTGCATGCAGCACTACAAATTACACGTTGCAAGAAAAATGTCCTTCATTCATATTTCTTGGCGGGCGGCAGGTATTGAAGGCGCAATAAAGTGTCGAATACCTGAAATAATTACCTAAGGAAGGCAATTGTTAGCCATTGAGGTTGACGCTGGGGCAGACTGAACACCATCGAGGGGGCTGGTGGATGCTTGACTTTGCGAAGAAACGGGAAGAGCTGCTTGCGGGTGGCGACGACAACAATTCGTCGGCAAACCATCCAAGCCGGTCCGTACCGATCCGGCCGGATGCACCGCCGCCTCCCCGAAGCGATGTCGGCACCATCATCCTCCATTGGTCGCTGACGGCGGCTATCCTTGTCAGCCTCGCGACCGGGCTGCGCTGGTCTTCGGACCGTGATATCGGCGCGAACTTTGCCAAATTCATCGAACCGATCCTGCCTCAAGGCGAATTGTGGACCTGGCATTTCGTGTCCGCCATCATCGTCGCGCTGTGCATGGTCGGGTATGCGTTCTACCTGTCGCTGGGACGGTTGAAACGCCGCGTTTCGCCGCGCAAGGCGGTCGTACTGACCTTGCCGGCCAGTTCCCGCCTGCGCTGGGGCGCCATCAACGTTCTGCTCTACTGGGCGCTGTTCGTCAGCGTGGTTGTGCTGTTCGTAACCGGCGTTCTGCTCTATCTCGGCCATGGCGGCATCGTGGTCGATATCCACTACATCACCTCGCTCGTGGTCGCCGGCTACATCGTCGTGCACGTGTTCGCGCATTACATGTATGGCGGCCTGCAGCAATGGCTGCGCCTGTTTCGTCCGCAAAAACTGCGCGCCTACAAGGGCATGGCAAAAAACCCTGCAGCGATTGCGCTCGGCATCGGTGCGCTCGCCGCCGTCGGGACCGTATATGCGGATTTTGGCACGCGCGACACCCTGACGGTTGCGCGGGTCAGCAATGCCCCGACTCTTGACGGGACGCTTTCCGATGCCGCCTGGCAACAGGCGGTCGCGGTCTCGATCCGGACACAGCAGGGCGCCAATCTCAACGGCACCGGCGAATCCACCGTGGAAGTACGCGCCGTGCGCGACGAGGAAAACATCTACCTCGCCTTTCGCTGGGACGACCCGTCCCGGTCGCTGAAACGGCACCCGCTCGTCAAAAAGGCCGACGGCTGGCACCTGTTGCACAACCGGGCCGACATTTCCGACGAAACCTTCTTTTACGAAGACAAGTTTTCGGTGCTGTTTTCCAAGTCGGACGCCTTCGGATCCGGCGGCTCGACCCATATGGGTTCGAAGCCGCTTGCCGGTAAACCGGGCCCGCTCAACAAACGCGGCCTGCATTACACCGAAGACGGCAGCCTGATCGATGTCTGGCAATGGAAGGCCGCGCGCGGCGGCATGCTCGGCGTGGTCGACGACATGTGGTTCGGACCGCCGACCGAGCCGAACGACAAACAGATTGCCGGAACCAAACGCTACAGCGCCGGTTATGGAGCGGACCCGGGCAAGAACTTTTATGTCTATAATTATGTTGGCCAGGCTCCCGGCGGTTATCGCGGCCCGGTCCAACCGAAAGCCCTGCCGGCCGACTATGCGGCCAGCGCAACCAAGATGGGCGCAATCGACCTGGATATCGATGCCACCGACGACAAGGGGTCGCAATGGTGGATGTTCGAAGATGAAACCATCCCCTACAGCCCTGAAGCCGATGCCCTTATTCCCGAGGGTACGATGATGCCGGGCGTCCTGATTATCGGCGAGTACCAGGGCAGCCGGGCCGACGTCGCAGGCGAGGCGCAATGGGACGACGGCTATTGGGTCCTGGAAACCAAACGCAAACTGAAGACCGGCAACGAAAAGGATCTGGACATCGAGGACGGCCTCTATGTCTGGGTGGCAGTCTTCGACCACAACCAGACCCGGCACACGCGGCATGTGCGGCCGGTGCAATTGCGCATGGACTGACCGATTTCCGCCGCCCGGCGGTTTGCGGACAACGCGGCAGGCATGGGGCGCCGCGTTTCCTTCCGACGATCCCACAGACAAAGCTGAAGGCAACGGCATGGCGAAGGACACCTGCACTCTCATTATCAATGGCAAGGCCCATAAGGCGCGCCTCGGCGACACGCTCATCGATGCCGGCCTCGACAACCGCATCGTGCTGCCGCACGATTGCTGTTCGGGTCAGTGCGAGACCTGCCGGGTGCGCGTCATCAGCGGTGCTGTCGATGATGCCGGCACAAGGGAGAAGGATACCGTCCTGTCCTGCCTCGCGACCGTCGAGGGCGATGCCGAGATCTCCTACGATCCGGTGCCGATCGTGCGCAACACGGCGGGCCGCGTCGAAGACATCGAGGAAATCTCGCCGGATCTCCTGCAGGTGCGCGTGCGCACGTCCAAACCCGTTCCGTGGCTGCCCGGCCAATATGTCCGGATGCGGTTCAAGGGCTATCCGGCGCGCGACTACAGTCCGACCTTCGGGCTCGACCGCAGCACGGATCAGGACCTGTTGACGTTCCAGATCAAGGTCTACGAAAACAGCCGGGTCTCTTCAGCGCTTGGCCATGGCATCGGTCGCGATCACAAGGTTTCCGTCAAAGGCCCCTACGGCTATGCCTTCCTGCGCCGGCAACCCGGCCAGATCATCCTTGTATCGACCGGTACCGGCTTTGCGCCGCTCTGGTCGATCGCGGTCGCCGCCACCATGCGGCGCGGCGATCAGACAGTGCGGATGATTGCGGGATGCCGGCACGCCGGCGATCTGTACATGCGCGATGCCGTCGACTGGCTGCGCGATCAGGGAGTACCGGTCACGCTGACCGCCTCGGACGGCGACGACGACGCCGTCATGACCGCCCGTCCGCAGGACCTGCTGCCCGACCTCAACGACAGCGACATGGTCTATGCGGCCGGTTCTCCGTCCATGGTCGATGCCGTGCGGGTTCGGGCGCTGGCGCAAAACGCCACCTTCTTCGCCGATCCGTTCTATGCGGCCGATCCCGGCTTCTCCCTTTTGGACCGCATCCTGCCGCGCAAGCGCCGACAGGCCGAGCCGGTGGCTTGAGATACGCTCATCCGTCTGAATATGGCCGGGCTCGGAACGCCGAGCGTAAGGGTTTCACCGTTCAGCTACCCGCAGGAAGCGGATAACGACGGTGGTGGAGTGGCCGCGCAACACCATCCGGCCAAGCCGACGATGTTTAGTGAGATCACTGCCGCACCCGGACCCGTCATCCGACGGCTTGCTGTTCAGCCCGGCGGATCCAGTCTGCCGGGCGCCAACCGGTGTGCCGCTGGATCGCCCGGTCAAGCCGTGCGATGACGGGGTCCAGGGTTCGGCGGCAGAGCCCGTCCGGCATGCGCAGGCCCTGAAAAGAAGCTTTCGCCCGCACCGCAATAGGGCAAGCGCAAGGCCTCGAAAAAAACCACACCCTATCCCCAACCCGTCATCCACCAGCGTACTGGCGGGTCAGCCGTTCGAGACGGCCCGTTGTTCGGGGCGCATGTCGCGTATGAAGCGGGCGGCGTCGGCGGCGGGTGCCGGGCGACCGAAGAAATAGCCCTGCGCTTCGGTGCAGCCGATGGCGCGTAATTGTTCGACCAGTTCCTCGGTCTCGACGCCCTCGGCCGTGGTGGCGATACGCAGGCTGCCGGCAATGTCCATGATGGCCCGCACGATGGACGCGGAATCGTCGCTGTCGGCCATGTTGCGGATGAACGACTGGTCGATCTTGATCTTGTCGAACGGAAAGCTTCTGAGACACGACAGCGACGAATAACCCGTTCCGAAATCGTCCATCGACACTTTCACGCCGATGTCCTTCAGGCGCAGCAGCGTCGCCCGCGTCTCGTCATCCTCGCTCAGCAGCACGCTTTCCGTCACTTCCAGTTCGAGGCGATCGGAGCGCAGGCCGCTGGTCGCAAGCGCCCGGACAAGCGTTGAAATGAATCCCTTGTTCTGCAATTGCCGCACGGAAATGTTGACCGCGATGCGCACGTCATCCGGCCAGGTCGCGGCGATGCGACAGGATTCCTGCAGGATCCATTCGCCCATCGGCACGATCAGGCCGGTCTCCTCGGCGATCGGAATGAAATCGGCCGGCGAAATGAAACCTTTTCGGGGATGGTTCCAGCGCATCAGAGCCTCGAAGCCGCTGACGCCGCCGGTCTCCAGGTTGATCTGGGGCTGGAAATAGGCCTCCAGCTGGCCTTCGCGAACGGCCGTGCGCAGATCCGTGGTCAGATTGCGCCGCCGATGCACGTTGAGTTCCATCTCCGATTCAAAGAACCGGTACGTGTTGCGCCCGTCCGCCTTGGCCTGATAGAGCGCCAGATCGCCCCGCTTCAGGACATCCTCGGCTTCCAGATCGTCGGATTGCACGGTGGCGATGCCGATGCTGACGCCAATGCCGATCTCGTGTTCGTCGAGCGAAAACGGGCGTGACAGCGCCTCGATCAACGCGTCGGACAGTTCGGCGAGGTCGTGCGCGCCGGACGGCACATCGATCAGGATCGCAAACTCGTCGCCGCCCATGCGGGCCACCAATTCCCGATCGCTGGTGCTGGCGAGCAGTCGCTTGGCGACCTGGCACAGCAATTCATCGCCGACCGGGTGCCCGAGCGAATCATTGACGGTCTTGAACTCGTCCAGGTCGAGACAGAGGATGCCGAAGGTTCCGCCCTCGATGTTGCGGCGGCGCACGGCGGATTCGAGGCTTTCCAGGAACTGGGCCCGGTTGGGCAGATTGGTCAGCGGATCGTGGTTTGCCAGGTGCAGCAAACGGCTGCGCGCCTGCTCGCGTTCTGTGACATCGTCGAAGATCGCCACCCAACCGCCGTCGGCGAGCGGTTGCAGGGTCATGTGGACGATGCGGCCGGATTTCAGGGCGTAGATCGTCGAAGAGCGACGCGACCCGGACCAGTTTTCGCCGTCGAGCAGGGTCTCGGCCGGACCGTCGCCGGTATCCTGCGCCACGGCGTCCTGCAGGGTAAACATCTCGACCCATGACATGCCCGGTCGGGCTTCGTTGAGGGTGATGTCGAACAATTCCAGATAGCGTCGGTTCGATACGATCAGGCGCTGATCGGAATCGAACATGCACAGACCGTGGGACATGTTGTTGAGCGCTGCGTCGAACAAGACGTTCTGTTCGCGCAATTCGGTTTCCTGGCGCTTGAGGCGGTTGTTCTTGACTTCAATGTTCTCGCGCAAGGAATCCCGCTCCCGCGCCGAGGCCTGGAGGATGACGACGGCGCGGGCAATATCGCCGACTTCATCGGCCCGGTCCGTCCCCTCCACTGTGTCTTCATAATGGCCGGCCGCGACGTCGCAGATCATTCCGGTGATCTGGGTAAGCGGCCGGGTAATCCGCTGGGCGATGACGCTCGCCAGCAGCAGGAGAGCGATGGATGCCAGGGTGCCGAAGATGATCAGCGACCGGATCAGGCTCTCATTTTCCTGCTGGCCGATCTTCGTCAGTTCGGTCTGGGTGGCGGTCAAGGCCTCGATCGGCTTCAACGCGCACAGACGCAACCCGGCGAAGGTCTGACGGCACCGCGCTATGTTGGCATTGTCCGCGGTCCGTGACGTCTGACCGGCCACGCTTTCAGAAACCGCCGCCACCTTATCGATGCCGGCGCGCGAGATGACCTGATCGCCCTGAAACAGGGCGAAGGCGACGGAATCAATCCGCGAGAGTTCCTCAAGCGTCGGCTCGCTCGACCGGATCCAGCGCTGGGCAAGGAGCCCGCCCGAAACGTCGGCGAAATCGTCGAACAGCGGCACCAGCACGACATGCGACACCGATCCCGGCGCGGTTTCCGGCAAAAGACTGCCGAAAGATTGCGCATCGAGGGTCTGAGACAGGATGATGGGACGCTTGCGGGAATTGTCCCGCAGGGTCTCCAGAAGGCGTTCGCGAAACGGGGCGCTCTTCAGCGACTGGCCGATGGCCACGAGATCCGTCATGCCGGCAGACGCGCCGAGAATGTTACCTTCGGGGTCGACCGCGATGATGCTGTCGACATCGGCATAGCGCGCCGCCGGCTCCAGCGCTTCGGCGATCGCCACGACATTGCGGGATTCTATGGCCGATGTCATGTCGGACCGGCCGGCAATGGCGCCGAGGCGCCGGTCGACATCGCTGAACAGATCCGCGAGACGGACTTCGGCCAGATGGGCCTGGGCATCCATCTCGCGGGCCAGCCGCGAATCCGAAATGCGTTCCAGTTCGAAGTTCTGCCGATGCAGACTGTGATCAACCTGGAAGAGAACCAGGGCGATCAGCAGCGTGAACGCAATGGACGCGCTGCCGGCCGCCCCGAGGACAAAGGACGACCGTATTGAACGGAGCCGCAATGTCACGTTTCGTCAGTCCCTGATCGGGACGCCGCCATACGTGTCGATCACCGTCGCCGCCTCGGCGGACACGCTGAAGTCAACAAACGAACGCACGGCGTCGTCCGCACCGCCCTGCTTGTAGATCAGAGCCAGTTCGACAGCGCTCGGATAGTCGGGGCTCGTCGGGCCGCGCCCATCCACTTCCAGAACGGTGACTTCCAGATCCAGCGCCCGGGAATAGGGCCCGAAGCCGACGGCTCCGCGGACCTTGCTGACCGTGGTGATGGCGTCCTGGGTCGTGACTGCCGTTTTAGACTTCTCCGTGATCTCAAGCGAATCCCAGCCGGGCATCGTCTTGCGCAACACCTGAAGCGTGCTGTCGGCCTCCTCCCGGCGCACAACCTTGATGCGCAGGTCGTTCCCGCCAAGTTCGGACCAATTGCGGATCTTGCCGGAGAAGATGTCGAGCAATTCGTTCCTGGTCACCTTCTTCACGCCGGCCGCCGGGTTGGCGAAGATGACAGACGGGATTTTTGCGATCGGCACATATTTCAGACCGAGCCCGGTCTCGGAATCCTTGAGCGGGCGTGCAACCCGACCAAGACGTTCCTTGCCGGAACCGACGGCGAGAATGCCGCCGCCAGACCCGATACTCGGCGGCACCGAAATGCTCTGGTTGCCGTTACGGGCCGAATATTCCACGGCGATCGCCCGCAACATGTCGAGACCGTCACCGGTTCCGACGACACTTAATTCCTTGGCCTGGACACTGGACAGCAGTCCGCCGCATGCGACTGCCAGTACAGCGCATTTCAAAATACGTTTTTTCATGGATTTGCCTCACAATCATACACCGCCACGCGATCAGCATGATTCAAACGGCTAAAATTTCGGTTAAGGGAACAAAAAGTGGAGCAAAATCATTCTTTTAGAATTGAAAGGAATATCTTTATCTCAATTTAATCGAAATTAATATCCGTAATACGCGATCTTTATTCTTCAATTCAATCTATGCGCTTTTCTCGGCCATCAATTGTCAGTTTTCCGGGCTCGGGGACCGAACGACGGCGTCTTGACCGAACCACCCTTCCCGGCAACCTGAAGGGCGGTTCCTTTTTTGCTGCCGCTCTTGTCTATTGCAGATCCGCAAAGGCAGACTGAAGGCGCGATACGGCCTCCTCGACCAGCGCGCGGCGGGTCGCAAAATTGAACCGCAACCAGGTTTCGCCGCCCTTGCCGAAGGTCGGGCCCTGGTTGACGGCAATGCGGGCGTCAGCGCGGACACGTTCCGACACCTCCTTTGCATCCATGCCGGTTCCGGAAAAATCCACCCAGCTCAGATAGGTCGATTCAAGCGGCATTGACCGCACGCCGGGGATTGTGTTCACACCGGCATCGAACAGCCGGCGATTGCCGTCGAGATAGGGGATCAAGCTGTCGAGCCAGTCCGCGCCACCGCCATAGGCTGCGCGGGCAGCGCGCGTACCGATCCCGTTCGCCGATGGTGTGACCGATAGATGCAGCGCCTTCACCTTCGCCCTCAGATCAGGGTCCTCGATGATCAGTTCGCCGGTCAGCGCGCCGGCAATGTTGAACGTCTTCGTCGGCGCCGCGCAGACGATGATCCGGTCGATGTGCTCGGGCGCCGCCTTCGACATGATCGTGTGGCGGGCGTGGGAATAAACCAGGTCGTGGTGGATCTCGTCGGATATCAGGATGAGATCATGGGCCTTGCAGAAATCCGCGAGCGCGCGCAATTCATCCACCGACCAGACCCGTCCGCCAGGATTGTGCGGCGAGCACAACAGGACGATACGCTCGCTGCCGTCCAACCGGCTTTCGAGCGCCTCCAAGTCCATCTCATAGCGCCCATCCACCTGGCGCAGCTCGCTTTCAATGCTCTTGCGGCCGTTGTCGCGGATCAGGCGGTGAAACACGTGATAGACGGGCGTGAAGATGATGACGCCGTCGCCAGGCTTGGAACAGGCCTGGATGGCAAGGCAGATACCGCTTATGACGCCGGCCGTCGTCATCAGCCATTCCGGGTCGACCGTCCAGCCGTGGCGTTCGCGCATCCAGTCGATAACCGTCGCATGGAACGAACCGGCATCGTAACAATACCCGTAGATGCCATGGGCAACGAGGTCGGCAAACATGCCCTGAACCGATTGCGGCGGGCGAAAGTCCATGTCGGCTACCCACATCGAAATGCCGTCCTGCGGATCGACATCGTAGAGCGGTTTCATGCCGTCCCACTTCGTGCACTCGGTTCCGCGGCGGTCGATGATTTCGTCAAAGTCGATGGTCATGGCAGGGAGGGTTTCTCGCTGTCTTGTGTGGTGTTTCAGGAATTCATGCGATTGACAGGATGGCTGCCCGGACCAGGGCGCCGTCAGGCAAGCGGCGGATATACGCGTTTCGCACACATTTGTCGATTTGTACCGAACGCATCGAGGCAAGGCGGCAAGAAACCGTTTACCGAAATGCAAGGAAGCCGACCGCCGATCACGGTTTGTTGTTTCCTTTGCGGCAAGCTCGCCGCACGACGTCCAGGATTCGGCAGGCGATGCGCGGCACATTCCCCGAGATTCTCCCTGAGGACGGCGAACCGGCACCGGTTGCCGGCTCGCCGGATCCGCCGGCGATTGCCTGCTGGCCGACGGACACGACCGGCATCCTCAAGCAGATCACCGCGGACAGCCACGAAGCCGTTCTGATCGCCGACGCCGATGGCCGCCTCATCGAAGTCAGCCGAAAAGCGCCCGAGATATTCGGTGTCCCAGCAGGCACGGCCGGCACGGCCCGCCATATCGGCGATCTCCTGCCGGAGACGCTGGAGCAGGCCGCCCACACGGTGCTGGATGCCTTCAGAACAGGTATGCAGGCGATCGGACGGTCCGGCGAATGCCGGATCAAGGCCGGCGGCGAGGACCGCATTCTCGATTACACGATCACGCCGTCCCGGCTCGCCGGGCCGGATGGCGCGGTCTTCATCTGCATCACTGCGCGCGACGTCACGGTCAAACGCCGGCAGGCGCACCGGTTGGAATACCTGTCGCGCCACGACGAACTGACCGGCGCGCTCAGGCGCCATGCCCTGCTCGACGCGATCGACCGCCAGATCGAAAACGGACGCGGCTGCGCCATTCTGGTTCTGAACCTGCATCGCTTCAAGACGATCAACCTGACGCTCGGGCGACCGGTCGGGGATATGGTGCTGAAGGCGGTCGCGGAACGGCTTGCCGGTTTCGATACGCGATTTGACGGCCCCGCCCGCCTCGGCGCCGATACGTTTGCGCTGACAGCGCCGGCAACGCTTTCCCGCGAAGAGCTCGACACGGCCGCCGCGACACTGACCCACATCATCAACGCACCGTTCCGGCTCTCCGGCGTTTCGGCCCGGGTCGGCGTGCATATCGGCATCAGCAGCCATCGGCCCCGCGAGGCCAGTTGTGCGGAACGGCTGCTCGATGAAGCGGAAATGGCGCTCGACGAAGCCCGCAAGACAGCCGGCACCGGAATTGCGCATTTCGATCCGGCACAATCGGCGCGCCAAAGCCGCGCCCGTGCCATCGAACGGGAATTGTGGAAAGCCCTCGACCGGTCCGAGTTTTCGCTCGCCTACCAGCCGCAGGTCCGGCTCTCGGACGGTTGCATTATCGGCGCGGAAGCGCTGGTGCGCTGGACCCATTCGGAACTCGGGCGGATCGGACCGTCGGACTTCGTCGAAGTCGCGGAGGCGACCGGCTTCGTGGAAGATCTCGGACGATGGGTCCTCAACGAGGCCTGTCGGGACGCCATGTCCTGGACGACGGACATCACGGTTGCAGTCAATGTCTCTCCGGTACAGTTCGCACGCGGCCATATCGTCTCGGACGTGCGGGCCGCGCTCGACCGATCCGGTCTTCCGGCCGAGCGCCTGACGCTCGAAATCACCGAATCCGCCTTTTTACAGCCGTCGACGACGCTGATGGACAGCCTGGCAGCGCTCAGGGCGCTTGGCGTCTCGCTGGCGCTGGACGATTTCGGTACGGGCTATGCCTCGTTCGGCTATCTCAAGCGGTTTCCGCTCAGCAAGATCAAGGTCGACCAGATGTTCGTGCGCACGTTGACCACGGATCAGGCAAGCCAGGCAGTGATCCAATCGGTCAAGGTGCTGACCGACGGCCTCGGGCTGTCGCTGATCTGCGAAGGGATAGAGACCGAGGAACAAAGACTGTTCCTGCGGCTGATCGGCTGTCAGGAAGGTCAGGGTTACCTGTTCGGTAAACCGCAGCGTACGGCGGAACTGGCCGCCTATCTGCGAGAGCAGGCACGCCTGAGAGTGTCCGCCGGGCTTTATTCCGTTCGGGCCTGACCCGCCGGTCGGAGCCGCCGGTTCCGGACCTTATGCGCCGGCCTGGCACCGTCAACCGCGCCCTGCCCTCGCCCATCACACGATGTATCCAGAACTCTATTCAGTATATCCTGCGGCAACTGCCTTACAGGAAAATCGCGAATACAAGTATTTCTTACCAAGTCGCATGAATCGTGTATAGTCGTTCGCGGGGTAATACCGAAGACGGTCGTCCTTAGATCTTCTTGGGTGGTGTGGGGCAAATCAAGGCGGATTTGTCCAATGTCTGAAGTGCTCACCGGGATCATCCTGAACGGAATCCAGCATCTCGTGGCGATCCTGGTCGGGATGGGGTCGATCTATCTGGGCTATCGGCTGTTCCTGGAATTGCCACGGCGCCGCGAAGGCGAAACCAAACTCGACCTGCCCGGCGGCGTGTCGATCCTCCTGTCGCGCATCGGGCCCGGCATCTTCTTTGCCCTGTTCGGTGCCGGCATGATCATCTACTCGATCACCAAGCCGCTCGAGATCAAGGATATCGCTGAACAGGTCGCGACCGCGGAGGGCGCGACCACGACGAAACGCAGCCGGACCCTGACCGGTCTCAGCCAGGAAGCGCAGGCCGCCGCACCGCAGAACTTCATCCAGACACCGATCGACCGGGGGACGATCATCGCCCGGCTCAACCGGATCTCCGCCGAGGCCAGAAAAACCCAGACCGGGCCGGCGCTGCTCGACACGACGCTCGCCGTGCGCGAGGCGAAGCTGGCCTTGATGCGCGAGGTGTGGCGCAGCGACTGGGGGACCTATGCCACGTTCCATCGTTGGGCAACGGAACAGTTCGAGCAGGATCCGCCGCCCGATGAATCGCTGGCCGCCGTCACATATTACCGGCAGGAGCAGTGACATGGCGCGGCATTCCTTCCGGTTGTTGCTGGCCCCCGCGCTTGCCGCCTTGTGGCTGATCCTCAGCCAGTCGCCGGGCGCAGCCCTGCGGCTGCCGGACTACGACGCCGCCGTGCTCGCCGAATGGCAAGCGCGATATCCGCGCGGCATCCTGTCGAATTACCGGGAGGTGATCCTGCCCCGTCTCGATCCGGCCGACCGCAAACGGCTGGAGGGCACGCGGTTCGAATTTCCCTATCGACTGCAAGGCCGCGAACCGTTCGGATTTGCCGCGGATACGGCGGGCCGGACGATCTACATGTCGATCCAGTCACTGAAGTTTCTGGACGATCTGAGCCTGGCGGCCGCCTGGCTCGACCGCAGCGGCTACACACTGCAAAGCCTGACAAATTACCTCGCCATGATCCGACACTGGAGCCGGCCCGAAGCGCCGCCGGGCGTCCTGCCGGCCTTGTGCATTCCCGAAGATGCCTTGCAGAACCGGGAAGTCGACACGCTGTCGCAAAAGACCTTCAGCACGGCGATCTTCTTCGTGATGCTGCACGAAATCGGCCATATCGTGCTTGGGCACGGCGGCTATGAGGGGATCTCCCGCGAGGCGGCCCGCAAAGCGGAAGCGGACGCCGACGCGTTTGCCCTGAAAATCATGGCCCGTGTCGGTGACCCGCCGCTCGGTGTCGTCAACCTGTTCCTCATCATGGCCTACCTGACGGAAAGCCCGGACCACTACACCTCCGCTCCCGTCTCGCCACAGCAGCTTGCCGCGCGCACCCATCCGCTGTCGCCACATCGTCTCAACGACTTTGCCGATACGCTGGCGCGGACTGCGGCAGACTATTCCAGGCTTGGGCTCACCCGTGCCCAGGTCGTGGCGACCGCCGGCGAGGTGCGTATCGTCGCCGCCAACCTTAGCGGCATACGCGGCCTGACACCCCTGATCGGCCGAGCCACCACACCGCAGGATCTCGGACCGATGCGGCCCGGCGACAAGCTCGGCAAGCCCTGCCGCACGGCACCAGACCAGTCGACCGCCGCGGCAGGCGCGTTTGCCGGTCGGTTCGCCGGCACCATCATCATCAACAATGTCGAATTCGACATGCAGGCGGAAATGACCCGTTCCGGCAACCGGGTCACGGGGCGTTCCAGCGCAGGAGCCGGCGTATCGATTCTCGAAGGCGTGGTTGAGGGCGACAGCCTGCACTATCGCTGGGTGCTCGGCCCGGACAAAGGGCGCGGTATCCTGACCCATGCCGAGGGACGCTATTCCGGCACCTGGGGCAGCCAGGACAGCACGGACGACGGCGGTACGGTCACTCTCCGGCCGGAATGACCTCCCACACCTTTCGGCCGCTTCGCGCCGTCGGGTAGCGCGACATCCAGGCAGAAGCCTCCCTGCAGATGGGAGGCAGGAATGTCCAGACCGACCTTGGCGCAGCGCCATCCTATTGATAAGTGTCATGGAAAGACCCTTGCGCGGCATGGTTCACTCAGCCGACGCCGGAGCCCTCTGCAGGAGAAAACGACCTTGTCCAAGACCGTTCTGATCGACATGCACCCGGGCCGCAACGCCCAGGCCTATGGTATCGCCCGCGAACTCGGCACCGATCCCGATCTGATCCATGCCCCGTCGGTAGGCGTGATCGGCAACAAGGGTGACAGCCAGTGCTATATCGGCGTGCAGAGCAAGGTCGAAGCCATACACGACCGCCTGCGCGAGACGATCGGCAGCGAACCGGGTCAATTCGCCATGCGGCTGGTACAGCCGGAATACACCGTCGCAACGTCGGACGGCATCCGCAACGGTACCCGCGAGATGCGCTATTCGCTGATCGGTCGCGAGGTCACCCATGACAGCGTCTGCGAACATGTCAGCGCGAGCGGACTGGACGGCACGATCGCTGTGGTTGCCTGCGACAAGCCGCCGGTCGGCACGCTGGCTGCGCTTCTGGAACACAATCGACCGGCCATCATCATGTCGGACGGCTCGATCCACCCGGCGATCGATTCCCGCTCGAACGAACCCATCGACCTCGTCACCGCCTACCAAGTCGCCGGACATGAAGACCCGGAATACCGGAAGCACATTTCCTGTACGGCCTGTCCCGGCTATGGAAGCTGCGGCGGCATGTTCACCTACAACACCATGCAGACCTTCATCGGCGTGGTCGGCATGCAGCCTTTGCATATGGTGGCACCGCCATCCGACGACCCGCGGCGGCTGGAACAATTCCCGGCCGAGCTTGTCGGTTACCTGAGAGGCTTGATCGAGGCCGGCACGACACCGCGCGATATTGTCGGACCAGATTCCCTGCGCAATGCCCTGATCGTCGCCATGGCTGTCGGCGGCTCGACCAATGTGGTGCTGCACACACCGGAGATCGCACGGGCCGCGGGCTATGAGAATTTCTGGCGGGACATCATGACGCCGGAGGAATTCAATCACCTGTCGCAGCACGTCGTACCGGTGCTGACCGACGCCCGTCCGTACGGACGCTTCTCGATGGTCGATATCGACCGGGTCGGCGGCGTCCAGGTCATCGTGCGGGAAATGCTGGACGCCGGCCTTCTGAACGGCGACGTGCCGACCTGCACGGGCGAGACGCTCGCGCAGCAGGTCGAACGGCTCGAAACGCCGCCGGCTGACGGCACGGTTATCTACCCGGTGAAAGCCCCCTACAAGCCGACGGGCGGCCTGCGCCTGCTCGGAGGAAACCTGTCGCCGGAATTCGGAGCGATCCTGAAACTCGCCGGGGTCGAGGGCGGCCTGGAAGGCAACGTGTTTCGCGGCACGGCAAGGGTGTTCGAAGGCGAACAGGGCCTGCTCGACGCGCTCGACAGCGCACCGGAAAGCTTCAAGGACCACGACATGGTCATCGTGCGCTACGAGGGTCCGAGCGGAGCGCCGGGAATGCCGGAAATGCTGGATTCCACGTCGCGCATCACGACGCTGTGCCGGGAACGCAACATCGTGGTCGGACTGATGACGGATGCCCGCTTTTCCGGCGGATCGGTCGGACTGGTGATCGGACATGTCGGACCGGAGGCCGCCGTCGGCGGCCCGATCGCGCTGGTCGAGGACGGCGACGAAATCATCGCCGACCTGAACCGGAACGAGCTGATCTGCACGCCGCTCGCCGACCCCGCCATTTGGGATGCCCGGAAAGCCGCCTGGGACAGGGAAGTTGCCGAGAATGGCGGCAGCCACCCGAATTGCGGCGACGCCAACACGCGCCTGCTGCATCGCATGCGCCGGTCCGCCGTTCCGGCAATCCAGGGATCGGGGATGCACCCGGATCGCCAACTCTGGGTGCACGAACCACGAGAGCCGGCCGCGTCGTCGTTCACGCCGCACAACGTCTGGCGCGCCGAGACTGCTGAGGCGTCCTAAGCGGCACCTGGTGCGCCTCCGGTTCCGTGGGAGCGCGCGCCACACAACAAACGATGGGGGAGATGTCGCCGTGACCAAGAGCTGTCTGTTGAGTGCCGCAATCGGCATGTCCGCACTGATGCTTTCGGCAGGCGGCGTCCACGCCGGATCCGGCAGCGGCGAACCGGTCTGCTTCAAGACCGGCGCCCTGGCCTATCAGCCCGGCAGCCTGGTTTTCGAGCAATCCGCAGATTCAAGACAGACGCTTGGCTTCAAGGAAGTCGGCCGGACGATCCTGTCGACCCGGGCCGAAACCTGCATCACCAAGGACGGCAACCGCTTCCCGTCCTTCGTCGAATACTCCGTCGTGACATTGGCCTTCGAACCGCCCTGGGACCCAGGCCGGACCATGCAAGTGCCGTTCCTGTGCGAGGCGGCTTCGGACGGCTTTCCCAACACCCCGGCGATCGACACTGCCTGTGTCACGACCCACACGACCGTCCAGTCGATCAGGGATACGTCGCTTGCGACGGAGTATTTCGTGAACGGAGAACCGGTCGACAGTCTGCCGGAGTGAGATCCGTCGATGGATGCGCTTTGGATCTATTTCAAGCTGTTTGTTGCACTTGCTTTATTCGCCGCGCTTTTTGTTCCTGATCGTCATTGTCGGCAACATAGACGGAACCTGAATCCAGCCAGTGTCCGCTGGCGGACTGCCATCGCCTGACGAGCCCTGTGCGCCCTACACGCCTCCGCCCATCGCCTCGGTCAGCTTCGTAGCCGCGTGCCTGGTGGCGGCACTGAAATCCGCGACGTTCTGATCCTGGAATCTCACAGACGGTCCTGAAACCGAGATCGCGGCGATGGCGGTGCCGTGGGCGCCAAACACCGGCGCTGCGATGCACCGCATCCCTTCATGGCGTTCTTCGTCGTCAAAGGACCAGCCTTGTTTTCTGATGCGTTCAAGCTCGTCGAAAAGCCGGTCGGGTTTCGTGATGGTCTTTGCCGTAAACTCCGGCAGACCTTTCTTCTGCAACAGGGATTCGACGTCCTGTTGAGTCAATTGGGCAAGGAAAGCCTTGCCGGCTCCCGAGGCATGCATCGGCGACCGCGTGCCGGGGCGGAACAGTGCCCGGATCGGATTCGACGTTTCGACCTGGCTGACGAAGATGACGTCTCCATCGTCGGCGATCGCCAGGTTCGCCGTCTCACCCGTCTCCGTCATCAGGCCATGCATGACCGGCTGAGCCGCTTCGACAAGATTGATGCGGTTCAAGAAACCGGACCCGATCCGGAACGCCTCAACGCCGATCATCCAATCCTGGGAATTCTCGTCAAAGTCAGCGAAATGGTGGTTCTGCAGCGTCATCAGCAATCGATGGGTGGTCGAGGGCGGCATACCTGCCCGCATCGCGATCTCTGAAAGCGACATGCGTCGTTCACGGGCCAGCAGGCTGAGCAGTTTCAGGCCTCTCTCCAAAGCCAGCACAGTTGTGGCCTCGATCTCGGAGGGATGTTTTCGCGGTCGTCCGCGCGGTCGCTTCACGATGTCGTCCACGGGGTTCGCTCCTAATGGCCCGGAGGGAAGGATCCGGATGATATCGAGCCGAAAAAATTTTTCCAGAG
>JBCDLT010000020.1:0-97111 GCA_038745065.1 Pseudomonadota bacterium
ACGACGAGGGTCTTGTGCTGCGTCAGCGCCCGAAGCGCCCGTTGCACAGCGGCTTCATTGATCGGATCGAGCGCGGCCGTGGCTTCGTCGAGCAGAATGATCGGTGCGTCCTTCAGGATCGCCCGGGCAATTGAAATCCGCTGACGTTCGCCGCCCGACAGGGCCGATCCGCCTTCGCCGACGCGGGTCGCAAGGCCGTCCGGCAGGCGGGCTGCGATTTCATCCACACAGGCCAGCCGCGCCGCGCGTTCGATGTCTGCAGCACTGGCGCGTTCGCGGCCCAGAGCGATGTTTTCTGCAATCGTTCCATCGAACAGGTAGACGTCCTGAAACACGATCGAGATGTGCTGCATCAGGTCTTCGCCTGCCATGTCGCGCACATCGACGCCGCCGACGCGCACCGCGCCGTCGGCAACATCCCAAAAGCGGGCAATCAGCCGCAAAATCGTGGTCTTGCCGGCTCCCGACGGTCCGACGATCGCCGTCATGGAATGGTGCGGGACGGTAAAGCGGACGTCTTCAAGAACCGGGCTGTCGTCGTATGCGAAGCCGACCGCGTCGAAAAAGATGGAGGAATCGCGGGGTTGCGCCGATCGGTCGCTTTCGGGCTCCGGCAGGGGCGCGACGGCGAGAAGCGTGTCCATGCGCTGCAGATTGTTGCGGCTCATACGCAGGACGCCTTCAAGGTCGGCGGCTACGATCAAGGGTTCGACATACCGGACGAGCAGCACCAGCAGCGCGACCAGTTCGGCGGCATCGATCTCGCCACCAAGCGCCAGACTGACGCCGAAGAGCAGCACAAGCGTAAAGGCGATTTGCAGGACCAGGATGAAGCTCAAAAGGCCCCGTCCGACGCTATGGATGAGCTTTCGGGTCACATCGAATTGCCGCGCCAGGGCCCTGTCCAGGGCGCCGAGGTCGTCGCCGTCACGGCTGCAGGAGCGCAAGACGGCCTGCGACTGGGCAAACTCGATCATGCGCCCGGCGGCCTCCACGGCGGCCGCATTGAGATCGTGTTCCTGTCTTTGGACCAGATCGCCGTTCCATCGGAAGACGAGGGCAATAACCGGCACGGAAATCAGCATGGCAAGCGCCAGACGCCAGTCAAAGACAAACATCAGGACAAGCACGGTCGCCGGCGTAACCAGTGCCGTAATCACCGGCCGCAGCATGTGCGCCGGCACGCCGATCACGTTGATGACGCCCTGACTGGCGAGCCGGCCGATCTGGGCGACGCGGTCCGCATTGAACCAGCCGAGCGGCAATTGTGCGATGTGAAGCGCGAGGCGCCGAAACAGAATGCGACCCAGCCAGATCGACGTTCGGTAGCCGGCAAGCTGCGTTTTGAGACGCAAGGCCGCATAAAGGGCGATGACCGCCATTTCGACGGTCAGCCAGAGCCCTGCGGCGGCGAGATCGCCGGTCAGCAAATGCCGCAGCAAGGGAACCAGAACCGCAAATCCGATGCCGGTGAGAACGCCCTCGGCGATCAGGCTGACGGCGTTGCCGCGCAGCCGGGCCCGGGCTTCAAGGCCCGCCACGCGGTCCAGCGCACCGATCACGGCTGATGCTCCGGTTCGCCGGCCAGAGCCGCTTCGTTGGCGTTCCACAAGCGCGTGTAGAGACCGCCTCGATCCAGCAGCGCCTGGTGACGTCCGCGTTCCACGATCCGTCCCTTATCGAGGACGCAGATTTGATCGGCTGCGGTAATCGTATGCAGCCGATGGGCAATCACAAGCAGCGTGCGCCCGGCAACAAGCCGGGACAGGGCGTCCTGAATCGCCGCCTCCGATTCCGGATCGGCAAACGCCGTCGCCTCGTCGAGGACGAGAATCGGTGCATCAGCCAGCAACGCCCGTGCAATCGAGATCCGTTGGGCCTCGCCACCGGAAAACCGGGCACCCTCGCCGACGACGGCTTCGTACCCTCCGGGCTGAGCGAGGATGCGATCGTGGATTTGCGCTGCCCGTGCCGCGTTTTCTATTTCCTCTTTCGATGCACCCGGCCGGCCCAGTGCGATGTTTTCGGCCACCGAGCGACGCAGCAATTGCACGTCCTGGAACACGAACCCGATCCGCGCATAAAGCGCGTGGGGATCCATTTGTTGCAATGGCACGCCGCCGAGCGTGATCTGCCCGGATTGCACGTCCCAGAAGCGCGGCAGCAGGCGCGCCAAAGTCGATTTTCCCGATCCCGAGGGGCCGACCAGTGCCGTCACGGTTCCCGGTTCCAGCGTCAGATCTATGTCCCTCAGGGCAACGGTCTCGCCGTCGTAGGAAAACGCGACCTTCCGGTATTCGACCCGGGTTCCGTGCGGCTCAAGAGGGGTGGCGGCCGTCGGGAGGACCGGCGTCCCAAGCAGCGACGCAACGCGCTCGGCGGCGGGTTGCGACACCATGAGCTCGTTGGCGGCGTAGGTCAGCGCCATGAGCGGCGCGGTCAGCGCAGGGGCAAGCACGGCGGCCGGCAAAACATCCAACGGATCGGCCAGTCCGGCGGCGATCAGCGCGAAGCCGCCGGCGACGACGACGGCAAGGCTGAACAGGGGCGACAGGACAATTTCGGTTGCCGCCGACAGGACGAGCATGCTTTTCAGCCAAGCCCAGAAGTCGCCGATGAACTTTTGCGACCGCCGGGTGAGGCGGCCGTACGCCTGGCGTTCCCGGCCGAATGTTTTCACCACCGCGATGCCGCGGACAAATTCGACGACGGCGGCATTCACGTCGTTCAAAGACCGATTGTACGCGGCCATCTGCGGGCCGAACCCACGAAACTGCACCGCATAAAGCACCATGCCGCCCGAGAGCGGGACGAGGGCAACGAGCGCCAGCGCCCAATCGATCCAAAAGAGGTAGGCCAAGACCACCAAGGGTGTGATTGCGGCGCTGACCATATCGGTGATGGCGTGTCCGACAAGATAGTGCATGGCCGTGACGTCGTCCTGGAGGGCTTTCTTGACGGCACCGGAATTGTGCGCATCAAACCAACCGAGGGGCACGCGGGACAGGCGCTGCGCCATCCGGCGACGCAGTTCGAGCTGGAGTTTGACGTCGGCAAAGTGGGTCGTGAGCAAGGCGGTCATTTGCAACAAGAGCCGCAGCCCCAGCGCTCCGACGGCAGCTCCCGCGATCCACCAGATGCGACCGGAGTCGGCACCCTCAGACGAAAGGAGTGCGCGTCCGATTTCCGCAACGGCGATGAACGGAACGACCCCGCAAATCGCGGCGACGGCCTGCATGACACAGGCGGCGTAAATCCTGTATCGAACCGGTTCGATAAGCAGGCCGACGGCAGATCGACGCTTTGCCGGCCCTTTGCCTGTCGCGTCCGGAAAGCCAGGCTCTCTTGCCTCAGGAGACATGAGTTTCAAGACCGACTGGAAGAGACCCGCGCCCCTACCGGCAAGGCGAACGCCACGAGCAGCAAGTAATGCATCTGATCAGAACCGGACCTTGATGCCTCCGCCGAACTTGCGCGGCGCACTGGTCGCACCGGTGAAAACCGGCGTTCCGCTCGGCGCGTTGCCGAAGAAGAACGTGGTGGGAATGTACGTCTCACCGGCCACGTTCTCGGCAAAGGCGAAAGCCTTGAAGTTTCCGACTTCATAGCCGGCCTGAAGGTTGATGATTCCGAACCCGTCCAGGGGGCGCGTATTGCCGACATCGGCAGTCCGTTCGCCGACATGTTGATACTCCGCCCCGACCCGGAACTGACCGCCGCCGCCGATACCGACGTCGCTTGCGGCGAAGGCGTAGTCAGCGCGGGCCCGGAAGGTCACGTCGGGTGCGTTGGGAACCTTGCCGCCGACAAGGGCGCCGGTTCCCGCTGCGGCATCGGTAATTTCCGTGTCGAGAAGACCGAGTGCGGCGGCCAGTTCGAGGCCTTCTATCGGCTCGACTGATATCTCGATCTCCCCGCCATAGGTTCTCGTATCGGCGTTCTCTATGCTCGCGGTGAAGGTCGTGAAATCGAAGGCCGCCAATTGCTCGTCGCTGGTCTCGTTGAAAAAGAGCGCCGCCGCGAAACGCACCTTGTCGTCCAGCGCAGTCCCGCGAACGCCGACTTCGAAGGAATCGGTGAAGGCCGCTTCAAACTGGTCGACAGTGGTGAATGCGGGATTTGCAAAATCCGTGTCGAGCGCAGAAAAGCCGCCGGCCTTTGCGCCACGGGCATAGGAAGCATAGGCCTTGACCGAATCGGTGACAGCGAAGGACGCGGCTATCCTGCCGGTTATCAGGTCGAAGTCAGCCGAGTCGGATTGCTGGTTGTTGATCGGCAACGGGAAGCCGAGTGCCGTGAACGCGCCGTTGAAACCGCCGTCGAACGTTTCGCGTTCATGGGTATAGCGCAGTTCGCCGTCCAGAGTGAGCCGCTCCGTGAGAGGCACGCCGATCGCGCCGAACACATCATAGCTCATCGTCTCGATATGCGAGTCGAACGTGCCGGTCTGAAGCGGAAACGGGGATTGAACGTCAATGAAGAAGTCCTGGTCGAAATCGGAATAAAAGACGTTACCGCCAACCAGCCAGTCGATTCCAGAAGCCTCACCCGACAACCGGACTTCCTGATTTATGCGAAACTCCTGGTTGTCCTGGCGGGCGAAATCGATGCCGGGATTGTCGAACGCCGCGGGCGGCAGGCCTGTCAACGCGCCGAACAGCCGGCCATCCGTCTGGTCGTTGAAAAAACGAAAATCGCCATAGTGGAACCCGGTCGTGGATGTGAATTCCGCAAACCCGAAATCATGCGTCAGCGTCAGTCCCGCCTGGAGGTTTTCGGTTTCCTGGTCCGGATCAACGTCCAGCCTGACCCTGGGAAAGTCGGGATCGTCGCTGAAGGTCCGCAAGAGCACATCTTCGCTGTCATACTCGTAACGGCCAAAGAAGCTCAGATCGGTGCTGTCGCCCAAGGTTGCCTTGAAGGAGGCAAGGGCGCTCGCGGCATCGAACCCGCGCAGATCGCCGCCGAGATCATTGGGCACGTCGCCCTCGCGTCCGGCATATTGAAAGGCAATCCGACCGGAGGCCGCGTCCGATATCGGCCCCCCGACAATGCCCACAACCTTTCTCTGCCCCAGATTTCCGCCTTCTGCGGAAAGACTTATTTCCGGATCGTCGGGATCGGTCGTGATGATGCTGACGGCGCCGGCTTGTGTGTTGCGGCCGAAAAGTGCGCTTTGCGGGCCGCGCAGGACTTCGACGCGCTCGACATCGAGCAGCGGGCCGTCGATCGCTGTCGGCGGAACCGGCACGCCGTTGATGAAGAAGCCGACGGAATTGTCGTCCGGCGCAAAGCCGCCGCCCAGATCGCCGATCCCCCTTATGGAGAACCGGTTGAAGCCCCTGACGCCGGAATCGACGAAAAACGTGTTCGGGATGCGCCGCGTGATGTCATTGTTGTCCGAGACACGGGCGCGTTCCAGTTCATCGCGGCCTATCCGGGACACGCTCAGAGGGGCTTCGAAAACGCCTTCTTCGCGTTTGCGTGCCGAAACGATCAGGGGATCGAGCAGGATGCTGCCGTCGTCGGCGACCGGGACCCCGGCGTCCTGGGCGTGCGCCGACAGACCGAACGTCGCAACCGCCGGTAATACCACGCAAAAGGCCGCCCCATACTTCTGCGACGTAAGAGGTTTGAAACGGGAATGCCTCATCGTGTTGCCTCAGCGCCTGGCAAGCCGCCCGCGGGCGGTTTTGGTCAAGCGCGAGGCTTTGAAACGCACCGATGCGGACAGCGAGCTAAAAGTTGATTTTTATTGTCAGGAAAATACCGTCCGGATCCCGTACTGCACATCGCTAATGCATAGGACAGGCGCCGTTTTTGATAGGCGTGCGGGCGGCGTTTCTAAATGCGCCTGAGTTCGCTCGGCCAGACGCCGAACTTTCTATGGAATGCCGTCGAGAAGCTGCTCTGGTGCCGATATCCCACGATGTAGGCCGCTTGCGACACGGTCCAGCCCTCGGCCGAAATTCCCTGTTTGGCGCGTTCGAGGCGGGTATCGCGCAGGAACGACACGACCGAGTGACCGAACACCGCCTTGAACTTGCTCTTGAGCGTCGTCACTCCGACACCGGCTTGTCGGGCCAAGTCGGCAAGGCGATGGTCGCGATGCGGCTCCTGGACCAGCAGATCGCGCACGATTTCCATTTTTCGTCGGTCGGAGGTGCTTACCGCTTCCGTTTCTCCGCCCGGCGGACTGAGCGACAGGGCGAGCAGCTCAAGGGCACAGCTCTCGGCCAACAATCCCTGTACACAATCATCGATCTGTGCCTGACATATCACGAGGGCCCGCTCGCAGAGACTGGCATCGACCGGGAACAGCTCGACACGGTTTTGCGCGAGTTTGCCTGCAACCCTTTCCAGAAGAGCGTCGTCGAGCAGCGCATCCGACGAGACATAGACAAAGAAGTCGGTGTAGCGGTTGCCGGCGACAAAGGCGCCGTCGACGGTGAACGGGTCCTGCAGCGCAATCGTCAGCGCCCGACCCGGTTCCAATCGGACGGGTTCAAGCGCGTTCTTGCCGATGCCAATCGTTACTGCCTGGAAGGGCAAGCGGATAAGGAACCGGCCGGGCATCGTCGATGACATGCGCTCGCTGCGCAAGGCCAGCAGGTCCGATGCCATGAGGTCACACCCGGACGACAGGGTGCGATGACTGAACAGGCCGGAAAACATCTCCCGATCGGCATCTCCATCCAGCGTCTGTACCGTCAGCTCGGAGCGGCGCAGGCCAAACTCCTCGCCCATCGATTCCAACTGGCCCTGCGTGATGACCCTGCCATGCGCCGAATTGTTTTCTGGCTTTACGTTCACAGCCATCACCTCTGTTCCGTGTCGGGCCGCCGCGACCGTTGGCATACGCCATAGCCGAAGCATCTGATATAAATTTTTAAAGTATAAAATAGTATTATTTTTCCAAATACAGAATTATTTCAATCCAATAAACGAGAAGAAAAAAATCTATATTTATTACAATAGATTAGAATCGTTCTAAAACTGCAATAGCAACAATTACTCTATAGATGTATTGGATTTTTTTCGCAATATCCAGAACATCACAGCCGCCGGCTATCCGGACGCGTTACTGACCGTCAAAGCCAGTGCCATGCCCGCGCCGGCCGATCCGCTGCAAGTCGGCTTCCTGACTCTGTCGGGCGTGTTTGGGGCTGTTTCGCCGTTTCCCTGCGACTGCGTCGCGCCTACGATCCGCGCTCTGCAGGAGCTTCCGACCGATAATGCCGCGTCGTCGTGCTTCTTTTGCAGCGCAGGTTTGTTTGTGGCGATACGGGGCTCGCCTGTCGGCTTGCCGCTCAATGCCGCAGGGACGGCGTGCTGCTCGGACCGCTTCCGATCATCGCATTGATGAACTCTGAGAACAGCTCACCCTGCGAACTGATCCTGAGTTTCGTGTAGATGTTCCGACGGTGAATTCGAACGGTACCTGAGGAGATCTGCAGCAGTTTCCCGATCGCGTCGGCGGAGTGTCCTCGCAGGGTCAGTTCCACGACCTGGCGTTCGCGCGGCGTAAGCACGCCTTCACCGATGCTGTGGAACGCCGCCTCGATGCGCTCTTCCATGTTCTGCGACCATCCCGGTTCCGCCAGCGCCAGGCCCTGCCAGTTTTTCCGGCTGGCCGCCTCAATCACCGGCCACAGCTTTTTGAGCGCGCGCAGTTCCGCATTGGTGAAGCGGCTCTCCTTGCGCATGAGCGAGATCACAATGGACAGTTCACTGTTGGCCTTGATCAGATAGCCGATCTCTTCGGCCAGGCCGGTCTGGGCGTAATAATTGCGATAGTACTCGCCCTGGTAGAAGCGGTCGGGGGCGATCTCCCGCAAACGCCAAAGTCCCGGTTCGGTCCCGTTGACTGTGACGAGAAAAAACGGGTCGAGCAGATAAGGGCCTTCCTGGTATTCCTCGACGTGAAGGCGGCGGCGATCCGGCGGGAAATCATCGAACAGATCGAGTGGCGGCGCGCTGCCGAAATACCCGAAAATGACGGTGTAGTCATACGGTACGGCCGCGCGGAGCCCGCGGGAAAGTTCGCGCGCAAACTCTTTTGTGCCGATGCATTCGACGATCCGCCCTGCTGACTCGATCCAATCCACCCTGGCAACTCCCTGCGCGCGATTCGCGCTCGCAAGTCTCTATAGCATTGTTTGTATAACAAAGTGCATATTTACAGATCGGACTGTTTTTCCTCAACTTTCGCAATTGGTGAAATATGAGGTAATTCGAGGTTCATGGCTACGATCTCGGCACCTGCGCAATATGCCGTGAATGATCGGTCGGAAGAAAAACCACCGGTAGCCGAACTTCGGACTGTGTCGAAACGCTTCGGCGATGTCGTCGCGGCGCAGAACATCGACTTGCGCATCGAACCGGGTGAGTTTTTGTCGTTTCTGGGTCCGTCGGGCTGCGGAAAGACCACGGCGCTGCGCATGCTTGCCGGGTTCGAGGCGCCAACCAGCGGCGACGTCCTGATCGGCGGCAAGGTGGTCAACGACCTGGAACCCTATCGCCGTCCGGTCAACATGGTGTTTCAGAGCTATGCGCTGTTTCCGCATCTGAACGTTACAGAGAACATCAGCTACGGGCTGCGCCAGCGCCGGCCGCGCCTGGGCCGCCGGGAGATCGCCGACAAGGTCGATCGGGCGCTTGAAATCGTTCGCCTTACGGGCTTCGGGCGGCGCCGGATCTGGGAAATGTCGGGTGGCCAGCAGCAACGTGTCGCGCTGGCGCGCGCCATCGTCAACGAGCCGAAACTGTTGCTGCTGGACGAGCCGCTGGCGGCTCTGGATCGCAAACTCCGCAAGGAAATGCAGATCGAATTACAGGATCTGCAGCGCCAACTCGGGATCACGTTCATCCTGGTGACGCACGACCAGGAAGAAGCGCTTTCGCTCTCCGATCGCATCTGCGTGATGCGCGCCGGAGAGATCGTGCAGGTCGGTTCGCCGCTGGAATTATACGATCAACCCAACTCGCGTTATGTGGCGGATTTCGTCGGAACCTCGAACTTTTTCGATGGCCAGATCGAACTCGTGAGCGATGGTCGAGCGAGCTTGATGACGGATAACGGGCACCGGCTGAAGGGTCGGCCGGGCGCCGGCATCGGTGCCGGCGAACCGGGGTGCCTGAGCATCCGTCCGGAACAAATCCGTATCGGACACGCCGCCGGGCAGGACAGTCTCGACGTGGTTGTTCAGAACCGCATCTTTCTTGGCGAGCACACCGAATACCTCGTTCGGCACGAGACGCTCGGCAACATTATCGTGCTCGCGCCGCGGCAATCCGAACATGAGGGACGCGGCTTTCAGACCGGTGATACCGCGTTTCTCGACTGGAGCGACGAGGCCGCGCTCCTTCTCAAGCCTGACTGACCTCAACCCAAGCAACAGGGAGATTGGGACAATGACAGACATCAGTGACTTGAAAGGCAGCGGCAGCTTGTCGAAACGGCACTTCATGGAAGAGCTGCGCCGCTATCAAAAAGGTTCCGTGACGCGCCGGCATTTCCTGGGCGTGACCGGGCTCGGCGCTGCCACCGTTGTGCTTGGCAATGCCATGCCCGGATTGCGGCCGCGGGCGGCGTATGCCAGTGAAATCGGCGACCGGGTCATCCTGGCGACCTGGCCGAACTATCACGATGCGGCGAATTTCGACATGTTCACCGAGGCGAAAGGCGCTGCCGTTCAGGTGAACGTGTTCGGGTCAAACGAAGAGATGCTCGCCAAGCTGCAGGCCGGCGGCAGCGGTTGGGATGTGTTCGTGCCGACCAATTACACAATCACGACCTATGTCTCCGAGGATCTGATTCAGCCGCTCGATGTCAACCGGCTGCCCAATTACAAGGCCGACGCCTTTGATCCGCGTTTCTCCGATGCCGGCATTGTCGACGGTACGCTGTACGCGGTGCCGAAGAATTGGGGAACGACCGGCTTTGCCGTGAACACCAAACACGATGGCGGCAAGGCGCTCGCCACGTGGAAGGACTTCTTCGATCGGACAAAGGATGATTTCTCGGGCCGGACGATGGTGCACGACTATCAACTCACAACGATTGGTAACGCGCTGAAATATTTCGGCTATTCCTTCAATTCCGTGGACGAGGCCGAACTTGCCGAGGCCGAGAAACTGCTCATCGACGTCAAGCCGCATCTGTTTGCGATCTCATCGGACTACCAGCCCGCCATGCGTTCAGGCGATGCCTGGCTGACGATGTGCTGGACGGGCGACGGCAAGCAATTGAACAGCGACATGTCGGAGATCCAGTATGTGCTGGGCCGCGAGGGCGGTGAAATATGGAGCGACTATTACGCCATTCCGAAGGATGCTCCGCATCTCGATGCCGCCTACGCCCTGATCAATCATATGCTCGATCCTGAAGTGAATGCGCGCGAGGTTCTGGCGCACGGCTATCCGGTGGCGGACGCGAATACCAACAAGCTGCTGCCGGAAGAGATCCTGAACGATCCGATCCTTTATCCGGCAAAGGAGCTGTTGGATGCGCTTGAATTTGGCGCGGCGGCGACCTTGACCGATCCCAACCGGGCCGAACTGCTGGCCCGGTTCAAGTCAGCCTAGGCGCGGCAGGGCAGGACGGTTCCGGCATGACCCAGCACGAGCGCAACTGGCTCCTCGTTGCCCCGGCGGCAGCCTGGTTCCTGGTGATGCTCGTGCTGCCTCTCAGTGTCGTCCTGCTTTTCAGCTTTGGCGAGCGCGGACCGGCGGGCGGTTATGTTCCCGCGTTTACACTTGAGCAATACGCCAATCTTCCCGCCAGGTTCACGGCGTTTCAGAACACCATGATCCTGGCTCCATTGGGCACGCTGGCCGCCCTGATCATCGCTTATCCGCTGGCCTACCAACTCGCGGTGCGGACAGATCCGAAATGGAAGACGATCCTGCTTGTGCTGGTGATCGTGCCGTTCTGGACCAGTATCCTGATCCGCAGCTATGCCTGGATCTACATTCTGGGCGGACGTGGTCTGCCTGCACTTCTCGATGCCATGGGGATCGAGGGCGTGCGCCTTATCTATACGCCGACCGCCGTTCTGATCGGCATCATTTACGG
Source organism: Pseudomonadota bacterium (assembly GCA_038745065.1). Classification (GTDB taxonomy): domain Bacteria; phylum Pseudomonadota; class Alphaproteobacteria; order Rhizobiales; family JANQQB01; genus JANQQB01. Next base: position 11,078 of record JBCDLT010000020.1, read on the forward strand.
CTACCTGCCGCTGATGGTGTTTCCGATCTATGTCAGCCTCGACCGGCTGGACAAACGCCTTCTTGAGGCCTCGTCCGATCTTGGCGCCCGGCCATTCGCCACCTTCCTCAAGGTCACGCTGCCGCTGTCGATCCCCGGTGTCGCGACCGGATGCATGCTGGTCTTCATCCTGCTGATGGGCGAGTTTCTGATACCGGCGCTGCTCGGCGGCGGCAAAGTCTTCTTCGTCGGCAATGCGCTGGTCGACCTGTTTCTTCAATCGCGTAACTGGGCGTTCGGCTCCGCGGTCGCATTCACCCTGATCGTCATCATGCTCATCACGGTCACGATCTACATGCGGCTGATCGGCCGGCTCCAATCGGGCCGGAACGACGCGTCGATCATGTGAGGCCCAGCGATGCGTCTTTATGCACTTTGCGTTTATCTGTTCCTGTACACCCCGATCGCGATCATCGCGCTTTTCAGCTTCAGCGCGGGGCGGCATGCCAGCCAATTGCAAGGGTTTTCGGTTCAGTGGTACGGGCGGGCTCTGAAAAACCCGTTTGTCATGGATGCGCTGCAAACGAGCCTCCTCGTCGCATTCGTTTCGGCGACGCTGGCCAGCATCCTTGGCACGCTGGCCGCGGTCGGTCTGCAGGGCATACGCGGCCCAGCCCGTGCTGTTTTCGATGGCGTGATCTACATCGCCGTGATGATTCCCGGCATCGTTATCGGCATAGCCACGCTCATCGCGCTGGTCACGGTGTTTGATATCGTCAATCCCTGGGTGGCGTCCCTGTGGCCGCAATCTGCCACGGCCCCGACATTCTCGATGGGTATCGGGTCGCTGATCGCGGCGCATACAATGTTCACCATGGCACTGGTGATCATCATCATTCGTGCCCGGCTCGCGACTCTGGAACAAGCGCTGGCCGAGGCTTCGGCCGATCTCTACGCCACGCCGTTCGGCACCTTTCGGCAAGTGACGCTGCCCTTGATTGCGCCTGCCATTCTCGCCGGTTTTTTATTGAGCTTCACCTTCAGTTTCGACGACTTCATCATCGCCTTTTTTGTCGCCGGATCCGAAACAACCCTTCCAATCTACATCTTTTCATCGATCCGGCGCGGCGTGACACCGGAAATCAACGCGATCGGAACCATGGTCATGGTCGCCTCGCTTTTTCTGCTTGTCATTGCGCAGCTGATCCTGCGTCGGGGAGCGACGCGGTGACGCCGACCGGCTACAGGGAGAAAAGATTGCTGCTTGAAGACAAGGTCGCTTTCATTACCGGTGCGGCATCGGGAATCGGTGCAGCCGGCGCTCGGGCCTTGGCACGCGAAGGCGCAAAGATCGTGGTAACGGATCGGAACGGAGCGGGCGCCGAAGCCGTCGCAGATGCCATCCGGCAGGACGGCCACACGGCAGACGCCTTGTCGCTCGACGTCACGGACGATGCCGCCTTGCGGGCGGCTATTGCCGATACGACTGAACGGCACGGACGCCTCGACATCCTGCATTCGCATGCCGGAATTCAGATCGAAGGTACGCTCGAGCAGGTCAGCGTCGACGACATGGATGCCTCCTGGGCGCTTAATGTGCGGTCGCATTTCGTGGCGGCCCAGGCCGCCATCGCTCCCATGCGACGTCAGGGCGGCGGCAGCGTGATCATCACGTCTTCGAATTCCGGGGTCCAATATGACCGCGAGATGATCGCCTATTGCACGACGAAACACGCCATCCTGGCAATGACGCGGCAGATTGCTGCGGATTATGCGGGCGAGAACATCCGGTTCAACGCGCTTTGCCCGGGGTTCATCGACACTCCGTTCAACCGGGGTTTCGAGGTGCAGATGGGCGGCCGCGACAAACTTGAGGCCTATATCGCCGGTGAGATCCCCATGGGACGGTTCGGTGCCGTCGAAGAGATCGCGGACAGCATCGTGTTTCTCGCGTCCGACCGGTCATCCTTCATGACAGGGCATGCGCTCGTGGTCGACGGCGGGGAGTGTATCTGATCTGCGGGTGCTACCCGACAGCATCTATCCGCCGGACGGCGCGCCCATGGCCTCAATCGCATGCGCGGCCATGCTGCGCCCGGCTTCCTGCATGGTCAGATAGGTCTGGTCGGCGCCGGCTTCGGTGATGCGATCGACATGGTCGTTGTAGAGCGCATGGCTGACGATCGGGCCGGCAAAGCCGCGACTGCGCAAAGTGCGCGCGGCGATCAGTTTGGCCTCGATATCGTCCATCGCCAACACGGCCGCTTCGATGCGGTTGAGGTCGATGGAATTCCAGAAATTGCTGTCCTCGGCGTCGGCAAAGATCACGTTGCGCCCGGCCTCGGTATGGGCCTTGACCTTGTACGGATCGGCGTCAAGGCCGGCCGGCCGTTTGCCGTCCGCAATCAGCGCTTCATAGGCGGCCGACCCCGTGCGGCCCATGCCGAAGACGATCACATTGGCATCTCCGAGATCCTTCGGCTGTTCGTCCGGATGGCGTGTCTTGCGCTCGAAACGCTGAAGCCGGGTCTCGAACCGTTCGAACAGGGGATGTGCCATCCGGTTCAACGGTGCGGCGATCACGAAGGAGACCGATACGGCAATTGCCAGCGGCACGAGAAATGCCTCCGCGGCCGGAATGCCGGCGGCGACGATCAGCCCGAACTCGCTGTAGGCGGTAAGCGACAACGCCGTCAGGAAAGAGGTCCGCGCCCGCAGCTTGAAGGCCACCAGAAGGAAGAAAAACAAGACGCCTTTCACCGGCAGCAAGACGCCGAGCACCAGCGCGAAGATCATCGCATCCATGTCCGGCAACCCGGACATGCCAATGGAAAGGAAAAATCCTATGAGAAAGACTTCCTTTAGCGACCACAGCGATTCCGACAATTCGCTGGCGCGCGGGTGCGTCGACAGGAGCAGGCCCATGACCAGGGCACCGATCTCGCCCTTCAGGCCGATCAGTTCGAAGCCGACGCCGCCAATAACGAGGCTCAACAGCATGCCGGTCAGGACCATCACCTCATCCCGGCCGACGGAATCGAGGATCGTGAACAGCACCGGCCGCAGCAACGGCGTGGCGAAGATCAGGAGCGCCCAGGGGCCAGGCAGCTTACCGGCGAAAATCGCAAGCACGACCAGAGCGATAATGTCCTGCACGATCAGGATGCCGATGGCGGTCCGGCCGTGGAAATTGCCGAGTTCGCGCTTCGCCTCGAGCATTTTTGCCGAAAGGACCGTGGACGAAAATCCGAGCGCGATCGCGATCAGCAGAGCGACCATCCAGTCGTCGGTAAACAACAGTCGGGCGATCGGCGTGAACAGGGCGATCGAGAGGCCGAAATGGATCAGTGCGCCGCCGACGACCTGCGGTTCGCCGATCTGCCGGAGCTTGAGTTTCAGGCCGATCGTGAAGAGCAGCATCAGAACGCCGAGATTGGCGAGGTATTCCAGGATCGGTCCGGTGCTTGCCGGCATGCCGTAATACGGACCGACGGCGTTGACAAAAAAGCCGGCCGCCAGAAAGCCGACGAGCGGCGGTAAACCGAACTGACGTGCAATCAGCCCGAAGGCGAAGGCCGCACCGATCGCAAAAACCTCAAATACCATGCCGATCCCCGTCCATTGCCTGGCGTGCCGGCCGAACGGCCGAGCGTGCCGTCCAGCAACCCGTCACGCATCTTCGGCGCTGCGCGACATCGCCTGCTTACCTTATCGGTGCAAATGGTTTGCGAAACCTTGAAAACGGCCGAAATGATCTGTTCGAGGCGGCACCTTTACGGTGAAAAGCGCCGCTGCACTCTGCAACCGGCACCGCTCGCCGGAGGCGCGCTCATCCCGACGACAGGATTACGGCCTCAGGAGGCGAGGCTCTCAATTCTGTCCGGTGCGCTGACGATTGCGGCGTCGAACAGGGAGGCGATCTCGTGCTCCGGCAGTTTCGCGACATCGGCAAGGACTTCTTCGGTGTGTTCGCCCAATTGCGGTGCGACACGGGGCTCCTGCCTTTGGAGTGCGGAAAATCGGTAGGGCGTGCCCGGCACGAGATATCGGCCGATGCCCGGTTGCCGGAGTTCGGAAAACATGGGGTTGTCGGTCGACAGGTCGGGATCTCTTTCGAGCGCTTCGGCGAAGCTGCGGAACACCGACCACGTCATGCCGGCCGCGTTGAAGGCATCTTCGAAATCGGCGACCGCCCGGGCGGCAAACCACGGTTTCAGGATTGCGGTGATGGCGTCGCGGAACTTCCAGCGTTGCCCTTCCTCGTTCAGATCGATGCCGTTCCGGCCTTCCAGCGCGGCCATGGCGTCACCGGTTTGGGTGACCTTGACGAGGCCGCGCCATTGCCGGTCGGTCAGGCCGATGACCATGACGCGCTGACCGTCGCCGCAGACAAAGTCCTGGCCGTAGGCGCCGTAGAGCGCGTTGCCGGCCTTGGGCCGGTCTATGCCGTTCACGGAGACCTCCGCGATGATGCCGAGATTGCCGAGCATCGCGGCCGCGACATCCTTCAGCGTCAGTTCGACGGACTGGCCCGTGCCGTTGCGCAGGCGCCGCCGCTCGGCGGCGAGCAGGCCCGACACGACCATGTTGCCGGCAATGCAATCCCACGCGGGCAGCGTGTGGGCGACGGGCTCCGTGCTGCCTTCCGGTCCGGTCGCATCGGGAAATCCAAGCGACGGGTTGACCGAATAGTCGACGGCCGGGCGGCCATGGCGGTCACCGAGCAGGGAGACCATGCACAGATCCGGGCGGTCGCCGGATAGGGTTTCGTAGTCCGTCCAACCCGCGACCCGCAGATTGGTGATGAACAGGCCCGCATCCCGTCCGGGGGCCGCGATAATTTCCCGCACGATCTCACGTCCGCGCGGCGACCGGACGTCGACCGCCACGGAACGCTTACCCTTGTTGAGGCCGGCCCAGAACAGACTGCGTCCGGATTTCGTAACTGGCCAGCGCGTATGGTCCAGTCCGCCCTGCGGACGATCGATCCGGATCACGTCGGCGCCCATCTGGGCGAGCGTCATGCCGGCGAGCGGCACGGCAACGAACGCCGAGCTTTCAACCACGCGCATACCGTCAAGAACACTGGCCATTATTCCCACTCCATTGTCGCTTGCAGTCCCTGATGGCCCGTCGCCGATCCGGTGCAGAGATCGATTGCGTTTTCGCCCTCCCGGCGTGTTCCGAAAAGGCGCATGGGCCCGTCGTTGAACATCGGATGCACGCCGCGGAATGCGAAAAGTGCCGGTTGCTCCCCGGTATGACGGCAGGCGGCGTCGATCAGCCAGGTCGCCTGTAGCGGACCATGAACCACGAGCGCCGGATATTTCTCGACATCGCGGGCATAGGGAAGGTCGTAATGGATGCGATGGGCGTTGGCGGTCGCAGCGGAATAGCGGAACAGCCGGGCTTCGTTGACCGGCACGGTTTCCTCGAAAGTTGCTGTCTCCGGCACCGGGATTGCCCGCGGCGGCCGGAACCGGTCCGGGATGTCGAGATAGACGATGTCCTGGGTTTCTTCGATCCGGCCGCCGTTTTTGCCATCAATCGTATGGCAGACACGTACGAACACCATGGGGCCGGTGGCGCCGGTCTTTTCGCTGATCGACAGGATTTCCGATTGCCGATGCAAGGGTTCGGCGATCTTCAGGTCGCCGAAGAACCTTAAGCGGCCGGCGGCCCACATGCGGCGCGAATAGGATAACGGCGGCAGAAAGCGGCCGAGTGCCGGATGACCGTCCGGTCCCAGTTCCGACAGCGGCACGAATTCCGGAAAGGCTGCCCAATGCCACAGAAAGGGGAGGACGGCGCCGGCGCGCGTGTCCGCAGCGGCCGACCGGTCATGCCCTATCGCGGCACCGAGCATGCCGGCGAGTTCGGGTGTCAGCGCCCCTTCGCGCGCCTGCCGGCGCCCAACCCAGGCCTGCGGCTGCAGCGCCGCGGCATCGAGACGTTGTTGCCGGTGGCTCATGCCGCCGCCTGGTCGGCCATCACGTTTGCCATGGTCTCGCCGATCACGGAGGGATTGGCGGCAACGGATATGCCGACCGCGCTCAAGAGTTCGACCTTTTCCTGCGCACTTTCGCCGAAGGCGGAAATGATCGCGCCGGCATGACCCATCTTGCGGCCTTTCGGGGCCGAGAGGCCGGCGACATAGGCGACGACGGGCTTTGTCATGTGATCCCGAACGAAAGATGCGGCTTCGGCCTCCTGCGGACCGCCGATCTCCCCGATCATCACGACGGCGTCGGTCTCAGGGTCAGCCTCGAACAATTCCAGGATGTCGCGGAAGGACGAGCCGTTGATCGGATCGCCGCCGATGCCGACCGACGTGGAGACCCCGATGCCCAGGGCCTTCATCTGGCTTGCAGCCTCATAGCCGAGCGTTCCAGACCGGCCGACGATGCCGACCCGCCCGGGAGTATAGATGTGCGGCGGCATGATGCCCATGAAGGCCCGACCCGGGGAGATGACGCCGGCGCAATTCGGGCCGATCAGGCGCATCTTGCGTTCCCTTGGATAACGGCGCAGGAAGCGTTTGACGCGCATCATATCCTGGGCGGGAATGCCGTCTGTGATGCACACGGCGGTGCGAATGCCGGCATCGGCCGCTTCCATGATGGCGTCCGCTGCGAAGGGCGGCGGCACGAACAAGAGGCTCGCCTCGGCTCCCGTCGCCTCGACCGCGGCGCGCACCGTATCGAAGACCGGCCGGTCCAGGACGGTGGTGCCGCCCTTGCCCGGCGTCGCGCCGGCGACGACGTTCGTGCCGGCCTCGATCATTTCCTTTGTATGGAACTGTCCGATGCGCCCGGACATGCCCTGCACCAACACCTTCGTCGTTTCGTCGATCAGAACGGTCATGGCGGATCTCCTTCAGGCAGCGACCGGCTGGCGTCGCGCCGCGACGGCGGCGTTGGCAGCCTCTTCCAGCGTATCGGCGGCAAGGATCGGAAGGTCGGCGCCGTTCAGAATGGCGCGGCCTTCCTCGACATTGGTCCCGGCGAGGCGGACAATGACTGGTACGGCCAGGTTCAGCTCGCGATAAGCCTGAAGGACGCCGTTGGCGATCCAGTCGCAGCGGTTGATGCCGGCAAAGATGTTGATGAGGATCACTTGCACGTTCGGATCGGACAAGACCGTCCGGAATGCCTGGCACACCCGTTCCGGGCTGGCGCCGCCGCCGATATCGAGGAAATTTGCCGGCTCACCACCGGCGAGCTTGACCATGTCCATCGTTGCCATGGCCAGTCCGGCGCCGTTGGTGATGCACCCGATGTCGCCGTCCAGACCGACATAGGCAAGTCCGTTGTCGGCGGCCATTGCCTCACGTGCATCCTCCTGGCTCGGATCGCGCAAGGCAGCGACCTCGGGCCGGCGGTACAGCGCGTTGGTGTCGAAGCTCATCTTGGCATCGAGGGCGATCAGGTCGCCGGCTTCGGTGATGACAAGCGGATTGATCTCGACCATCAGGGCATCGAGATCGCGATAAGCCCGGTAACACGCTCTCAGGACCGAGATCATCTGGGCGATCTGGCCACCGCTGAGGCCGAGGGAGAAGGCCAGTTCCCGGGCCTGATATTCCGCTAGCCCCACGGCCGGATCGATCACCATCCGGCGCAGACTGTCGGGGTCCTCGACGGCCAGTTCCTCGATTTCCATGCCGCCATGGGCCGAGGAGACGATCATGATGCGTTCGGTTTTTCGGTCGAGCACGAGACCCAGATAAAGTTCCTGTCTTATGCTCGTGGCCGCCTCGACCCAGACCCGAAACACGCCCTTGCCGTTCGCATCCGTCTGGCGTGTGACCAATTGCTTGCCGAACAGGGTCGCCGCATAGGTGCGAACCTCGTCTTCGGACCGGCAGAGCTTCACGCCGCCGGCTTCGCCGCGGCCACCGGAATGGATCTGTGCCTTGACGACCCAGGCGTCGCCGCCGAGTTCGCGGGCACGGTATCCGGCCTGTTCCGGACTGTAGGCCAAGCCGCCGCGCGGTACCGGAACACCGAGGCCGGAGAGGATTTCCTTCGCCTGATATTCATGAATATCCATGCTGAACCTCCGTCCGGTTGTTCATGCCTTTGCAGCGATCGCTGCGGCGACATCGATCACGTTGCGGGCCATCTTTTCCGATGCGGCGTCTATCATCTTGCCGTCGAGGGAAGCGGCGCCGCGGCCTTCGGCTTCGGCCTTGCGCAATTCGGCGATGATGCGTTCGGCGCGGGCGACTTCGGTTTCCGGCGGGCTGAAGATCTCGTTGGCAAGCGCGACCTGACTTGGATGGATCGCCCATTTGCCTTCGCAGCCGAGCGCCGCAGCCCGGCGGGCACCGGCCTGATAGCCTTCCGGGTCGGAGAAATCGCCGAACGGGCCGTCGATCGCGCGCAATCCGTAAGCGCGGCAGGCGACGACCATGCGCATGATGGAGGCATGCCACTGGTCGCCGGGATAGTCCGGGTTCAGGCCGCCGATATTGACGGTGCGCGCCCGCATCGACGCCGCATAATCGGCGACGCCGAAATGCAGTGCCTCCAGCCGTCCGCCGAATTGGGCGATCGCCTCGACATTGGCCATGCCGAGCGCGGTCTCGATCAGCGCTTCGAGCCCGACGCGGGTCTCAAAACCGCGTGCCTGCTCGATCTGATTGACCATCGCTTCGGTCGTATAAAGATCGGCGGCAACGCCGACCTTCGGAACCAGAAGCGTATGCACCCGATCACCCGCCTGCTCCATGACATCGACGACGTCGCGGTACATGTACTGGGTGTCGAGACCGTTGATGCGTACCGAAACGGTTTTGCCTTTGCCTGCCCAGTCGATGTCGTTGAGCGCCTGGATGGCGTTCTTGCGGGCCTGGGCTTTTTCAGGCGGGGCGACTGCGTCCTCCAGATCGAGAAAGACATAGTCGGCAGGCCCTTCAGCCGCCTTGTCGATCATCGACGGATTGGACGCAGGGACGGCCAGTTCGGAACGCTGAAGCCGTTGCCGGCGCAGCGGATGAAGCGTGTGAGACACGGCGGATTTCCTGATCGGATACGGGGTCGGATGCGGACTATGCGGCGAGCCTGACCGACGGACGGGCGCGGCTGTCGCAAAGATAAAACTCCTGTGCCGCGGCCACGCCGGATCCGAGCTGGACCGAACAGCCCGCGCGCGCCAGTGCCATTTCCGCTATCGACAGGGCGGTCAGGCACATGCCCGCGTTGAGGTCGCCCAGATGGCCGATACGAAACACCTTGCCCGCCAACGGGCCGAGGCCGGTTCCGAAGGAGGTGTTGAAGTCCTCGTAGGCGATGCGAAGCACGTCGCGCGCATCGACGGTCTCGGGAACCCGGATCGCGGAGACGGTGTCGGAGTAAAGCGTGGGATGCGCTGCGACGAGATCCAATTCCCAGGCGGACACCGCCCGGCGCACGCCCTCGGCGAGGCGATGGTGACGGGCGATCACAGTGTCGAGGCCTTCGGCCGCGATGCGATCGAGGGAGGTCCGCAATCCGTGCAGGAGCTGGGTCGGCGGCGTGTAAGGAAAGTAGCCGTCGGCATTCAGTTTCAGCATGTCGGAAAACTCGAAATAGGCGCGCCGCATCGTCGCCGTTTTCGAGGCCTCCAGCGCTTTTTCGCTCACCGCCAGGATGCCGAGACCGGCCGGGAGCATCAGCCCTTTCTGGCTGCCGGTTACGGCGAGATCGATCCCCCATTCGTCCATGCGGAAATCGATCGAGGCGACCGACGACACGCCGTCGACGAACAAGAGCGCGTCATGATAGGCCTCGTCGAGCGAACGGCGCACAGCCGCCACATCCGAGGTGACGCCGGTTGCCGTTTCATTGTGGGTCACGAAGACCGCCTTGATCTTGTCTTTGACATCCGCTTCCAAGCGGCGGGCAAAAGCGGTCTGGGGTACACCTTCGCCCCAGGCAACGTCGATCACTTCGACATCCAGACCGAGCCGCTCCGCCATTTCCACCCATAGCGTGGAAAACTGTCCGAACCGGGCCATGAGAACCTTGTCGCCGGGATTCAGCGTGTTGGTGATCGCCGCTTCCCAGGCCGCGGTGCCCGATCCGGGGAAGATCATCACGGATCCGGTTTTGGTGCCGAAGATCGGCTTGAGATCGGCAAACAAGCCAAGGGTCAAGTCGCCGAAATCGGGTGCCCGCATATCCTGCATCGGCACGTTCATTGACTGCCGTACGGCCTCCGGCACGTTGGTCGGACCGGGAATGAATAGATGGTTTTGTCCGGTTTGCATCGCGGCGCCTCCTCTTTGTGTTGCGCGCGACACTGCCTGCATCCGGGCAAAACCGGAAACAAAAACGGGTTATGTTGTGTATGCGAAATTTGACAATTTGACAAAAATGTAAAAGTGTAAAAAAGGCACGGGAGCAGGCGATGCTCAAAACGTTCATCGGTCCGAGATTGCGACGGCTGCGGCTGGAAAACAGCCAGACCCAGACGCAGATGGCGAAGGTGCTGGGCATCAGCACGTCCTACGTAAACCTCCTGGAAAAGAACGAGCGCAGCGTGTCGGTCGCCGTGCTCATGAAGCTTTTTGAAAACTACGACGTGGACTGGCGCGAGATCGCCGAAGACGACACGTCCGCACTGCTTGCCGACTTGCGCGGCGCCTTGCAGGATCCGATTTTCGATTCCGGGCGTCCCGATCTGCCGCAATTGCGCGCGGCGCTGACCCATAGTCCGGACCTCGCCGGCAGCTTCCTCAAACTGCATCGCGCCTACCTTGCGGCGACCGACCAGTTGATGAGCGTGACCGGCGCAGGCGAGACCGCTCAATCGACCCAGGCAGCCTCGCCTGAAGCCAGTGTCCATAACTTCTTCCGCCAGCATCAGAACTATTTCGAGGGCCTGGAAAAAGCTGCCGAAGCCTTTTGGGGCAGACGCCGGGTCGCCGCCGACGATACCTATTCGGCCCTGAAGGCACGGCTGCTTGACGAACTCGGTCTGCGCGTGACGCTCGTTCCTGTCAGCGAAATGCCGAACACGCTGCGCGAATATGACGAAGAGCGACGCGAAGTGCGATTGTCGGAGGCGCTCGACCATCCGAACCGCGTCTTCCAGTTGGTGCATGTCTCCGCGCTGGTCGAACAGCGCGAGGTCATCGACAGGCTCCTGTCGAATGCCGGCGTCGACGACGCCCATGGTCGGACACGGTGCCGGGTCGAACTCGCCAACTATTTCGCGGCCGCCGTTCTGATGCCCTACAAGCCGTTCATGGCCGAGGCGCTGGACAGCAAGTACGATTTCGATCATCTCGCCACGCGCTTCGGCGTCAGCTTCGAACAAGCCTGCCATCGGGCCACCACGCTGCAACGGCGCGGCGCGCGCGGCGTTCCTTTCTTCTTCCTCAGGATCGACAAGGCCGGCAACGTGACAAAGCGGTTCAATGCCACGGATTTCCATCTCGCCGAATATGGCGGCGCCTGTCCGCGCCTGGATGTGCACACATCGTTCAGAACGCCGGGCCGGATCGTCTCACAGCTTGTCGAAATGCCGGATTCCAGCCAGTATTTTGTGTTTTCTCGAACCGTCGACAGGCCAAGCTTCACGCGCCAGCATCAGGACGTGCGTCTTGCAGTGGCGATGGGGTGCGGAGTCGAGCATGTCGATGCGATCTGTTATGCGGATGCGATGAGCGTCTCGGCTGCGACGACGACAAAAATCGGCATCAATTGCCGCGTCTGTCCACGCATCGACTGCGATCAGCGCGCGCATCACGCCTTCGTGCTGCCGGATCCCGTCGACGAACGGCGGCGCGGCGCGACGCGGTATTCGTCCTAAACGATAGGTATTTCGCTACCACCCCACCACGACACGAACTCATAGAGCGGAGGTCTTCCAATGCGGTCACCGATTGCTGTTCTCAAATGTGCGGCCGTGCCTTTCCTGGCATCGATCGTCGGTTTCGGTGCAGGGCTGGCAACGGCGCACCCTGCCTTTGCGGAATCGGCATTCCAGTTGGCGCTCCGAGACACGGGCAAGCGCGAGTATTACTGTACGGCCACCTTCGAACTGACCGCTCAAACCGTCGTTCCCTACCGGGATGTCAACGGCTATTTCTACGTTTTCGTCGGTGACCAGCAGGTCGGACGCAGCAAGGGCACGTCCTTCAATTTTGCAGGTGGCAACACGTCCGCCGAGGCCACGTTCGAAACGCCGAACGCGCCGTGTCCGGATGTCGACGGCTATGTGTTCGTCGTTGGCGCCTGTCTGCAGGAATCGGGTTTTGCCGATCAGGCGGAATGTGCCGCCGCGATCGACGCGACCGCGCCCGTGCGGGAGGTCCGGGCCCGATAAGGCCGATCGTTGATCCCTGGTCGGGCCCGGATGAAGCTTACATGCCGCCCGACTTTGCTTCGGCAATTATGTCGTTCACCCGATCACGGACCCTCGGCGGGATGTGCTCGCTGTCCAGCGTGAGGAATCCCCGAACGATCAGGTTCCGGGCGGTGTCCTCGTCGAGGCCGGAGGCCATGAGATAGCCGAGCTTTTGAGCGTCGATCATGCCCACAGACGCTTCATGGCTCAATTGTGCGCCCTCGGCGCGGGCCTGAAGTGCGGGGACCGCTTCGATCACCCCGGTGTCGGTCAGTTTCAGACCGTCGCAGCCGAGAAAGCCGGTCGTGCCGCCCACGTCGCCGATCAACCGCGCGGTGTTGATGATGGTGCCGCCGGCGCTGACCATCCGGGTAACGCTTTCGGACCGTGCGCCCGGTCCGGCAAGCGTGATTTCGTCATCGAGTAGTTTTTGCGTGCCATCGGGCGCGAAGACGATGGCCTGGGCGACGGATACCGCGTCTTCGCCGAGCGTGCATCGCGATACGGCGCGGTGGTCCTGGATGGCGGCAAGCTGGATGGCGGTCGACGTCGCGCTGGCGCCCTTTTCCAGCGTTGAATAGCTGTAATTGGCGACGTTCATATTGCTGCCCCAGTGTTCGATCGAAATCGACCGCGTCCGCGCGCCGGGCCGCATGTAGGTTTCCGACAGGCAGATATGACGCCCGGCATGTACGTTGGGCGGTACCGCGGCACCGGAAATCATCTCGACGTCCGCGCCTTCGTCGATCAGCGTGATGTCATGGGTAAACTGGCGTCCCTGGGGCAATTCCAGCAGGCTGAAACTCTGTACCGGCAATCGTACTTTGGCGCCCGCGCGGACCCATGTGAAATGGCCGAGCGGATCGTGCATATGGGCTGAGATTTCGCGCAGGTCGTCGTTTTCCTCCGCCGATACCTGGCCGAACATCAAATCCTGTACAAAATCATAGGTCTGCAAGGCTTCAGCCATAGGCATGACAATCACGCCGTCATCCGCCGAATGGGTGATCCGCATGTCGCGGTCGATCAGGACGGATGTCGCCGCGCGCCTGATCTCGTCGTCGTATCCGACCTCGTGCAACAAATCGCGTTCCTGGTTGCTGAGGCGATAATCGTCGTCGGTAGAACGGGTCATCTTTGCATCCTCGTCGCATAGGGAAGTCATGCCGCGGGTGCCGAATAGCCCTCGGCCTGAATATGCTGAAAAAGTGCGCGGGCATCCCCACTGTGAATCAGGCGTCCATCGGTCATGATGTGTCCCATGGCCGGATCCACATGATCGAGGATCAGCCCGGTATGGGTGATCACGAGACCGGAGCACGGCCCGCTGTCGGCGTCGCGCTCCTGCATGGCCTGTCGGATCACGCTGCCGATGGTTCTCACGTGTTCCAGATCGACGCCGCTTTCGGGTTCGTCGAACATCAGCATGCGCGGCCGCTGCAGGATCAGCCTTAGGATTTCGGACCGCTTGGTCTCGCCGCCCGAAAATCCGACATTGAGTTCACGCTGATCGAAGCCCGACAGATCGAGAGGCGCCAACCGGTCGGCAAGGATCTGTTCCGCGCCAAGCGCCTCGGCCAGCGCCGCGAAGGTAACGCCTTCGAGCGCCGGCGGGCGCTGGAAGGCCAGACCAAGGCCGAGACGTGCCCGCTGGTCGGTCGTCAGGCCGATGATGGATCGGCCCTCAAACAGAATGTCGCCATCGGTGACGCGATAGCCGGGCAATCCCATTGCGCCGGCCAGAAGACTGGACTTTCCAGACCCGTTCGGCCCCATCAATACATGCAGCTCGCCGGGAGCGATCTCCAACGTGAAATCGCGTACGACCGATTGACCGGCAACTTCTATCGAAACATGCCTGAACTCTATCATCGCTGAGACCCGCTCCTTTGGTTGCCATGGACCGAAAGATGCGCTGCCGCCTTATCCGGGGGTCGTCTCTCGAAAGACCGGATTCGATCAGCCGCAAGCCCAGTCCATAACAGGCGCCCGGTGCTGCGGACTGACCGAAATCAATCGCCAGAACGAAGCGTCGCGACGTCTGCCGGCGTTTCGGTCAGGACCAGCCGCGCGGAGTGTTCCGGCAACCGGCCCATTCCTTTCAAGACAATTGTCTGTCGCCTGCCGGTGCGATCTGCGTGTGTGCCGGCAGGCTGCAATCGGCCAGTGTGTGGCGATTGAGCGCGTCCAGGAATTGCTGGTGCGCGTCCGCAAGATAGCCCTTCAGCCGGCAGCTCGGCGTTATGACGCAGCTGCCGCCCGACACCTCAAAGCACTCCACCAGCGCTGACTGGCGTTCCAGCAACGCCACGAGATCGCCGAGCCGAAGCTGGTCCGGCGGCTGGGCGAGGGTCGCCCCGCCGCCTGTGCCGCGGCGTGTTTCGACGATTCCCGCCGCAGCCAGCAGGGCAATGGTCTTAGTCAGATGGTTTCGCGAGATACCAAATTCGGCTGCGATTTCGGCAGTCGAATAGGCACGCTGCGGATCGCTGGCCATCAACATCAGGGCACGCAGGCCGAGATCCGTGAAGTGGGTTAGGCGCATGACCGTCCGGGCATTTGATCAAAATCAAGACGCAGGAACTGTATCAGTTCTAAATAGTATTTAAAATACCAATTGAGAGAAATCGGGTGTCGGGTTTGGCAGATACAGGAGACCGGAGCCTTGGGTCTGCGGCGAGGATTGTGGTTCGCGATCGGATGGATCGCCCTGGCGCTCGGTGCCATCGGCGTCGTGCTTCCGGTCCTTCCCACGACACCCTTCATCATTCTGGCCGCTTTTGCTTTTGGAGCAAGTGCGCCAAGGCTGCAGGCCCGGCTGGAACAGCACCGCGTTTTCGGTCCGATCATCGCCGATTGGCAGGCCAACGGCGCCATCGCACCGCCCTTCAAGGTCATTGCTATCTGCATGATGGCGGCTGTGCTGGGAGTGAGCATCGCCACCGACCTGGCCGGTTGGATCGTGATCGTGCAGGCGCTGTGCATGGCGGGCGCTGCGGCATTCATTCTCAGCCGTCCCAATGGCCCGAAATGACGAGACGTTCGGCCGAATCCGCATGCGGTGCTTCTGCGGGATTCCGGCGAACGGCCGGGAACGGTCCGGACCGTTCCGTCAACGCAAAGCAAACCGCTGCAGCGTCCGCCATGCGGCGCCAGACCATTCTCCTCCAACGAAACTCCGGAAGGAAAACCGATGCGTTGCCTGCTCCCTACACTCATCCTGACTGCGCTCCCGGCTTTGGCCCTGGCGGAAACAACCTTGATCGACGTTTCCGCGCTGCCGTCCAAACAGGTCTATGACGTCGCCGATCTCACCCCGCTGGCACTGACGCCGGAGGGTGCGCCTGCCGTGGTCCTGCTCGACCTGAAGGCTGGCGACGTCGTGCCTCCGCACGCCGCAAAGAGCGGGCTGCGGCTGCTCACGGTCCTGTCGGGTGACATGTCCTGGGGCGACGGCAGCGCGATCGACGAGGCACGCGAGAAGATCTATCCGGCCGGCAGCATCCTGACAGTACCCGCCGGGCTCGACCACTGGCTCGCGGCCCGCGCCGGCGACGTGCGCCTGCAGCTGGTCGTACTCGATGACGAAAAGCCGGTTCCTGCCCTGAAGGAGCAGATGCAATGAGCGCAAACGTTCCCTCTCTCACCCGCCGCGCCATGGCCTCAATGCTTGGCGCATCGGCAATCATGCCGCTGACGGCCGGCTTCGTCCACGCGGGAAAAATCGACAGGCTTGCCTTGTACGGACCGCCGGCCGGGCCGTCCGTCACGCTCGCGCATGCCGTGGCCGACGGCGGATTCGGGGAGATTGCCAAGGCGGCCACGTTTACCGTTTGGCGGAATCCGGATGAATTGCGCGCCGGCCTGACGTCCGGGGCGATCCTTCTGTCGGTGGTTCCGATACAGGCGGCCGCCAATCTCTACAATCGCGGCTTTCCGATCCGGCTGGCCAATGTAATGACCGACGGCCTCCTGTATATCATCAGCGATACGCCCGAGATCCGGACGGTTCGCGACCTGGCCGGCCGCAGCCTTGCCGTTCCCTTCCGCGGCGATACGCCCGAACTCATCCTCGGGCAGCTTCTCGAACACCACGGTCTGGACGCCCAGTCCGATCTGAAGATCCGCTATACGGGCAGTCCGGTGGAGGCGATGCAATTGCTGCTCGCCGGTCAGGTCGAGGCCGCCCTCACGGGAGAGCCGTCAACCACGGCCGGTGTGCTGCGCGGGAAACGTGCCGGCAAGGACATCCGTCGTGCGATCGACGTCCAGGCCGCCTGGGGCGACATGACCGGCGCTGTCCCGGTACTGCCGCAGGCCGGGCTTGCCGTGACCAAAGGCTTTCTGGATACCCATGACGACGCGGTTCCGCGTCTTTTGTCGGTGCTGGAAACGGCGACCGCAGACGTCCTTGCAGATCCGGCCCGTGCCGCCGCCAATGCAAGGGAACCGCTCGGTCTGCCCGCGCCTTTGATCGCCGCGTCGGTGCCGCACTGCAATCTGGTCGCCCGGCCGGCCGCAGAGGCTCGAGCCGATATCGAGCGCATGCTGACAGCGATGGCGGGAGACGACATGCGCCGGATCGCGGGGCGGCTGCCGGACGATGATTTCTATCTATGAGCCGTTCAAGGAGAACGGCTTGAGGCTGTGCTCCTGCCGCTCATGTCAATACCTGGGCCTGGTCGATGGGTGAACGCCTTCAAACCACATTCGCCGCCGGTCTTGCCGACCGTGCAGGACGTGTCCTGCAGTTTATCTGGTCCGCATGGGCGGGACTGGCGGCGTTGTGTCTTCTTGCCGCCGCCTGGCAGGCCGGCCATGAGGCCTATGGGCCGTTCATCCTGACATCGCCGCTCGCCACGCTGGCGGAAATCGGCAACCTGGCCGGCGATCCCGAAGCCTGGGCGCTTGCGATTCTGACCCTGCAACGTGCCGTCAGCGGATTCGCGTTGGTGACGGCAACGGGCGTCCTTCTCGGCGTTGCGGCGGGGTATTCGCCGGCCACGATGCGGATCGCGACGCCGCTCATCACGGTTCTTCTCGGCGTGCCTCCGATCGCCTGGATCGTGCTTGCAATGATCTGGTTCGGCGGCTCGGACGCGACCGTGCGCACCGTGATCTGGATCGCTGCCTTGCCCGTTGTGTTCATGGGCGCTGCGCGTGGCATCGCGACCCGGGACCGCGGCCTTGACCGCATGGCCGAGGCATTCGGCGCCGGACCGGTGCGCAGGTTTGTCACCATAGGTCTGCGTCAAACGACGACGACGCTGTTTCCCGCCCTCGCGCTCGCGCTCGGGACCGCCTTCAAGGTCGCGGTCATGGCCGAGCTCCTGGCCAATGCAGGCGGGGTCGGCGGGGCGTTGGCCGACGCCCGGATCAATCTCGATATCGCACAGGCGCTCGCCTGGGTCGTGATCGCCGTCGGGCTGCTGTTGATCGTGGAGTACTCGCTTGTGCAGCCGGTCAAGGGCGAAATCGACCGCTGGCGCCATGCGGCCCAGCCCTGGGGCGTGAAGCGATGACCGCGCTGGCGCTGCACGGGATCGGTCACGCCTACCTTGGCCGGTCGGTGCTCGACGGCATCGATCTCGACGTGGGGACCGGCGAGATCGTCGCGCTTGTCGGCCCGTCCGGGTGTGGCAAGTCCACGCTGGTGCACATCGCCGCCGGCCTCATCGATGCGCGTGCCGGGCGCGTCGAACGCGGTTATCTGCGTCACGCCATGATATTCCAGGAGCCCTGCCTGATGCCCTGGGCGACGGCGGCCGGCAATATCGATTATGTCCTTGGTCTTGCCGGGATCCCGCGCCGCCAACGTCAGTCGCGTGTGCCCGAAGTCGCCGACCAGGTGGCGCTGGATGCGGAGGATCTGCTGAAATATCCGGTCGAACTGTCCGGCGGCATGAAACAGCGGGTGACGATCGCCCGCGCGTTTGCCGTGCAGCCCGACTTTATCTTCTTCGACGAGCCGTTTACCGCTCTCGACGTGGCCTTGCGCCGCCGCATGCAGGACCTTGTGATCGATATCTGCAGCACCAGCCGGGTTTCGGGGTTGTTCATCACCCATGATCTGCATGAAGCTGCCAGGATCGCACACCGCATCGCCGTCGTCGACACGCGGGGACGCGGCATTCTCGGCGAACGCACATTGACCGGGGACCCGCGCTCGCGCGCCGATGCGACAGTCTTTCGATGGGTACAGCATGCGCTCGCAACCGATCCGCTTTTTCACCACG
This sequence comes from Pseudomonadota bacterium, assembly GCA_038745065.1. Lineage (GTDB taxonomy): Bacteria > Pseudomonadota > Alphaproteobacteria > Rhizobiales > JANQQB01 > JANQQB01. The sequence goes on from JBCDLT010000020.1 coordinate 29,629, forward strand.
TGCATGATGTCGATGAGAGGAATACGGCGTGAGCGGCGGCTGGGACACGGGCGATCGCGATCACGCTGAACCAACCGGACCAACGCCCGGGATCGTCGACGAAGGGTTCCGCCTGTTCTTTCCCCTGGCTGCGGTCTACGCCGCCGTCTGGCCGGTGATCTGGGTTGTCGCGCTCGGCTTCGATCTGCCGCTCGCAACGAGGGTTTCCCCATCGCTCTGGCACGCGCACGAAATGCTGGTCGGCGCGTTCGGCGCGGCCCTCATCGGCTTCGTGACGACGGCGGCGCCGGAATGGACCGATACCGAGCCGCTACGAGGCCGCCCGCTTTGGATGCTCGCTGTCTTGTGGGGGGCGGGCCGCGTGGTCGGCGCATTCGGCTGGGACGGTATGGGCATTGCCGGCGCCGTCGTGGACCTCGCCTGGATGTTGATCCTCATAGCCTATCTGCTGCGCCTGTCGGTACTGCGGGCAACCGATCGGCTGCTCGCCTTTGTCTTCTGGCTCTCCATTCTCGTTATGTGCACTGCGGCGACGCGGTTCGCCTTTGCATCGGACGACATGGAGCTGGCATCGGCCTCGGTCCATTGGATCGGCTTTGCCTATCTCGGTCTCCTCGGTATTGCGCTTTCCCGGATAACGGTCCCCGTCACCAATCTCATCCTTGATCCGAGTGAGGAGACGGCGCCCTTTCGTCCGCATCCGGGGCGCGTCAACCTGGCGCCCGGCCTGGTTCTTGTTGCCCTTTCGGGAGATGTCATCGGGCTGTCGCCGGCGGTGGCCGGTTTTCTCGTCTGTGCGGCCGGCGCGGCATTTCTGGATCGCCTGGCCGAACACTTCATCGGCCGTGCCGCGTTTCGCGCCGAGATCCTGCTCTTGGGCGGGGCTTCGGGTCTGGCCGGGATCGGACTTCTGATGACCGGAGCGGCCCGACTGGGCGCGCCATGGAGCGAGGTTGCCGGGTTTCATGTCGCCCTGATGGGCGGATTGGGCCTCGGCGTTTATGCGGTCTTTTGCATTGCAGGACTGCTGCATACCGACAGACCCCTGGGCCTGCCGGCGGCAGCCCGGGCCGGCGGCGCCATGCTGGCAGCGGCGGTCGCATTGCGGATCCTGCCCGATCTTGGCGTGACCCTGCCCGGTCCCATGCACGGCTTTGCGGCACTGGTCTGGGCCGGCGGCTTCCTCGCATGGCTCTTTGCCTACTGGCCGCTGTTTCGGCACCCGGGGCCAGCGCGGCGATCGCACCCGGTGGAGGGTTCGTTCGCCGCCGATGGTCCTGCGATCCGATCAAGGGCGATCGCCGAATAGGCGCCGAGTGTTGGGCGGTGAGTGTGGGCGCCGAGTGTCCGGCACGCCTGACCGGCCATGCGGCCGGTCAGCACGACAACGAATGAAACGTGACTAGAGCGCAACAGACAGGGTTCGTCATCATGCTTCGACAAACGGATGAAGACGTCATTCGCAAGGTGCATTACATGCGCAAGATGGATCCTGGTGTCTTCAAAGACCTGGCTAGAAGCATAAGCGCCAAGGATTATGCGGCTGGATTTCAGGTTTTCGAAAAAGGCATGCCGGCCGGGCACTTCTATATCGTCATATCCGGCTGGATCGCGCTTTATCGATTGGACAGTTCGGGGAAGAAAACCACCGTCAAACTGATGGGGCCGGGCGAGAGTTTCGCCGAAGCACTTATCCCGGAAGGCTCAGTCTATCCGCTGAGTGCGGAAGTTCTCTCGAAAACCCGATTGGCGAGTGTATCGACGGAACACTTCAGGAGAATAATAAGAAGCGATCCGGAGACCTCGATCAATGTACTTTCGGCGACATTTCAACAATTGAGAATACTCGTCGATCGGATCGAACAGGATGCCGGTTGGAGTTGCGAGCGGCGCATCGCTCGATTTTTACTGAAATGCCACGCCGATGCAGGCTCGAAACAGGAGTTTAAACTGCCGCTGGAGCAAAAGGTCATCGCAGAATTTCTTTCAATGTCACCTTATACCTTTTCAAGAAAACTAGCGAAAATGCAGAAATTAGGTATCAATACACGGCGTGGATATGTAAAAATTGAAGACTTATCGAGACTTTCAGAAATTGCAAACGGCACACTAGATTATAATTAGAATAATTAAAAAGTATTGTGACAAAATAACAACATAAATACATAGATCTGAAACGACTTGCTCGGGAGCAAGTCGCTATAAATCTGAGGTGATAGGCCAACCCTGCAGTCTAGAGGGTGCGTCTGTCATGATTTATAGGAATTCTAATCTATCGAACGGGCAACCTGCCGTTGCTGCGCCAAGCTGGTATTCGCGTGCATCCATCGCCGTGTTGAGTTGCGCTGTCGCAACGTCAGTGGCGACACAGGCCGCGTACAGCCAATCGGCCGCGCCGAACACAGTCGTTCTCGATGAGATCGTGGTCGAGACGGACGCAACGGACACGGAGGACGATACCAGCCTGGACTCTCCTTCCGCGGACGGCGTGTCCTCCGAGCGCGATCCGGTCGAGAAGGCGCGCGCCACGCTGGACGCATTGGCCGGAGGAACTGCGATCATCACCGAAAGCGACACCGAAGGAAAAGCCAATGTGACCATTGCCGACACCTTTGCCGGTGTGCCGGGTGTCGTCGTCCAGAGCTTTTTCGGAGGCAACGACCAGCCACGTATTCAGATCCGGGGATCCGGGCTGCAGCAAAACCCCGTTGAAAGGGGAATTCTCGTTCTCCAGGACGGCCTGCCGATCAACCGAGCCGACGGGTCCTATATCGTCGGCTTCGCCGATCCGGGGTCGGCTCATTTCACAGAAATTTTCCGCGGTTACACCGCCAACAGACTTGGTGCGACCGTTCTTGGCGGAGCCGTCAATTTCGCTTCGCATAACGGTGCCACGTCGCCGGGCGGCGAATTCGGCGTAGAGGGCGGCAGCTTCGGACAATTCACCACGCAGGCACGAGCCGGCGCGCGCGCCGGCGACCTCGACGGGCATGCCAGCGTGAGTTTTTCGACGCGCGATGGCTTCAGGGACTACAACGCTTCGGAACGGTTCAACGTCAATTTCAATTCCGGCTACCGGATCAACGAGAACATCTCGACCCGGCTGTTCGTCGGTTACACGGATCTCGGTTTCGATGTCGCCGGTCCGCTGTCGAAGACCTTGCTGCAGAGTGATCCGACACAGGTATGCTCAGGCCCACCGACCTGTCTCGGACCGAACGTGATCCGTGACCAGCCCCGTCGCGATGCCGAACAATTGCGGATCGGTTCGCGGACGAGCGCACGGTTCGGCGAGCACAGCCTCGATTTCGGACTGGGCTATGCCTACACCGACGACCGGTTCCGTTTCCCGATCCCCGGTGGCGTTCGCGATACGGAGGGCGGCGACGTTACCGTCGTTGCCCGGTATGCCTATGCTCCGGACGTCGAGCAAGAGCTGCCGCTCTTTGAATTGACCGGTCAATATGTCGTCGGTTCGGCCGATCGGGACTACTTGATCAACAGCGCGGGACAGGCGGGCGCCACCTTCGGAGAGAGCGAACTGGACGCGGCTACCCTGTCTATCCATGCGGGATTTCATATCCCCGTGCCGGGCATACCCGGCCTCGTCGCGTCGCCTGCACTGGCCTACTCGCATGCGACCCGGGAAAACACGGATCTGTTTGCGTCGCCTACGAGACCAACCCTTGCCTTCGGGCCCGGCGGCCCCGTTGCCGGTGCGGTACCAGCCGTCAGCACGTCATACGACCGGAGCTTTGACGGGTGGGTGCCGTCGTTCGGCCTGACTTACGAGATTTCGCCGGTGCAACGGCTGTTCGCCGCGGTCAGCCGCAGTTTCGAGCCGCCAACCCATGATGATCTGATCTCAACGATCGGCGGGAATCCGAACCGCAGCCCGCGCGCATTCTCGATACCGGACCTTGAAGAACAGACGGCAACAACGATTGAGGGCGGCTGGAAGGGCAGCCATGGCCGTTTCGACTGGAGCGCGGTTGCCTATTACTCGTGGATCGACAACGAACTCCTCAATCTGCGCGGTGCGTCGGGCGTACCGCTTGGCGCCGTGAATGCGGACGATACGGTCCATTTCGGCGTCGAACTCGGTGTTGCCGCGCAGATCACCGATTCGATCAGCGCACGTCTCGCCTACACCTATCAGGACTTTCGTTTCGACGATGATCCACGGTTCGGCGACAACCGCCTGGCGGGCGCACCGCGGCATAATGTGAATGCGGCGCTGCGCTATTCCTTCATGCCCGGCGTGTTTGTCGAAGCAGAGGTCGACTGGCGCCCCGACGAAACACCGGTCGATAATGCAAACACACTATTCAACGACGGATTCGTCGTTGTCGACGTGCGCGGGAACTATCGCGTCGACGACAATTTCAGCCTGTTTGCCGAGGCGCGGAACGTGTTCGACGAAGTCTATGCGTCGTCGACGCTGATTGCAGACACGGCTGCAAACCAGAACCAGGCAGCCTTTCTGCCCGGCGACGGCAGGGCGTTCGTAGTCGGCCTGAAAGCCCGTTTCTGACGCACGAACCGGTTTGACCCACCCGGTTGGCCGCTGCCGGAATCAGGCTCTTCGCCGGCCGCGGTTAATGACAAATTCCCCCGGAATCCGGTATCCTTCGCCTGTTCGAAACGGGGCAATCGAGTCCAGATATTCGCGGTGCGCGGCTGCGCGGGTCTGTTCGTCGAACCGGTCATAGGCAAGCGCGACCGGGCCGCCGATAAAGGCGGCATCGATCGCGGCGCGGTCGTCCGGATAGGGCAGGTCCGCGGTCAGCCGCGTGGTGTCGATATCGGTGAAACCGGCTGTCTCCATCTCACGCGCCAGAACCGAACCGGTGCCGAGCCGGAAGAACAGCGGGCAAACGGAGGACTTCACGCGCGCATCGACGATCGGGAAAATCTCCGCCCAACCGCATTTCGCGCGTTCGCCCCAGACCGCAAAAACCGCCCTGCCGCCGGGTTTCAATACTCTCAGGGCTTCCGCCATCGCCACGTCGGGATCGGGAACATACATCAGGCCGAAGGCGCAGGTGACCAGGTCGATGCTGGCATCCGGCACACCGTCAAGGGATTCCGCGCCGGCTCGAAACGCCGTGACCTGGCTGAGTCGTAGCCCGGCAGCTTTCCGCCGGATCTCCTCGACCATCTTTTCGGATAAATCGGTGGCGACGACGCTGCCTTCGGGACCGACAGCCTCCGCCAGCGGAAAGGTCACCAGCCCGGTACCGCAAGCAAGGTCCAGGACCCGTTCGCCCGGTCCGGCCTCGCTCATGCGCAGGAGTTCGGCCTGGGCTTCCGCCAGGCTGTTTTTCCAGCCGGCTTCATAGGCGTCGGCCGCCTTGTCCCAGCCATAGCGCTGGATACGCCGTTGAACCTTAGCGTCCATTATCGCCTCCCTGTCGTCCTTCAGGCTGTATCGGTCTCAAGGATCGATACTTTGTGTTCGATTGCCTGCGGGTTCTGGAACACGTCCATAAGCGGGCTGCAGCGTAGCGAGGCGGCAACCACGTCCTCGATTTCTGCCTGCGGCGCGGACGTCCGGATGCTGATGGCCAGTCGAATGCCAAGGAATCCCGGTGCAATGTCATCGCGCACACCGAGCTGGCCGCGGGCGTCGATATCGGTTTCCAGTACCACTTCCACGCCGTCGACCTGGATGTCGCGCCACGCGGCAAACTGCTTGACGCCGATGGCGACGCAACCGCTCAGTGCCGCCCGCAGGACCATGCTCGGCGTTGGACCGGCATCTGCGCCGCCGAGCGCCTTGACCACATCGAGGGTAAGGCTGCGATCACCTTCCTCGACATGGCATTGTGTTCCGTTGCCGATCGTCGCCACGCTGCGATAGGTCCGCTGGCCGCGTTCCGGCCGCAAGGTCACGGTCCGGCAGGCGCGATCGAGCGCCTGTCTGATGGTCACGCTGTCAGACATTGTTGTCTCCCTGTCCGAATGCGGTCAGGCGGCGATGCCGGCGCGGCCGTCGAGAAAGGCGCGCAGATGGGTCGCAAGGTCAGCGGCGTCGTCGCTGACGCCGGAGATCTGGTGCGACCGGCGCCGGCGCATGAAGGTCAGGCCCATGGCGTAGAGCCCCGGTATCGCGGCAACGCCGCCGGCATGGCGCAGGCGCCCGCGCCGGTCCAGAACGGGCACGTCGAGATAGGAGAAATCGGGTCTGTAGCCGGTCGCCCAGACAACCGACCGTACGCCGCCGTCCGCGAGCTTGCGGGCGAGCACCGGCACCTGCGGCAGGCGCGTGGGCTCGTGTCGGGTCGGTGGCGGCACGATATCCTCAAGGTCGCGGTCCCGGATCCAGGCGTCGATCGTGTCGAGCAGGCGGTTCATCTTCAGGTCCGCCGACATGCAGACATTGGCAAGGCCGCCGGAAAACAGAGCCCGGTCGTCGCGGATATCGACCAACCGGCCGACGATCTGGATGCCGTGATCCTGCAAGGCGTTGAGGTCGACCGGCTCGGATCCTCCGATCAATTGCGGCGAGGGCGTGCGCCGCACCCGTTCGAGATCGTCGACGGCGTCGAAACGCTCGTCGAGGACCCCGATCGCATCGAGCCACCACTCGATGTCCCGCCCGCGATAGGTGCGCGGCAGTCGAACGTGCCAGCCGACGGCCAGCATGACCTGCCGGCCGGACGCCTGAATCTCACGTGCCAATTGCACGCCCGACGCCGAAGCGCCGACGATCAGGACGCCGCCTTGCGGCAGGTCGTCCGGCCGCTTGTAGGCCGCTGGCGTCGTCTGGAAGATGGCCGGCGGAACGGCGCCGGATAGTTCGGGAACATGCGCCTTGGCACAGGCGCCGGTCGCCAGCACGAGCGAGCGGCAACCGATCGGTCCGCGATTGGTGCGCAGGCGAAATCCGCCGTCCATGCCGGTTATTCGGGACACTTCGGTCCGGCCCGCAATCGGCGCATCGATGCGACGCGCATAGTCGTCAAACCGTGCGACAAGTTCCGATACCGCCATATAGCCGTGCGGGTCGGGGCCCCCATAGGGGACCCCGGGCAAACCGTTTGCCCAGTTCGGTGTGAGCAGGCGCAGGCTGTCCCAGCGTTCGGTACGCCAGGCATTGGCTACGGCGCCGCGGTCGAGGACCAGGTGATCCACGCCCCGGTTCGTAAGCGCCCGGCTCATGGCAAGCCCCGATTGGCCCGCGCCGACGATAACGGTCGTCACAGATTTCACGATGCGTGTTCCTTTATCGGATCCGGATCGCCTGTTCAGGCGACGGTGACATGGACGTTGGTGGGATTGGTGACGATGTCGAAGACGGCGGAGCGCTTCTGGGACTGGGCGACCAGGGCGGCAAGTTCCTCGCGCGTTGCGTCGGCATCGATGGCAAAGGAAACACGAATGGCCGAGAAGCCGTTGCGCACATCCGCATTGGCGCCAAGCACGCCGGCAAGGTCCATGTCGCCCTCGACGCTGGCCTGCACCGATTTGAGCTGGATGCCCCGGTTCTGGGCGACGGACGCAACACCGGCGGTCAGGCACGAAGCCAGCGCCGACATGACGAGTTCGACCGGCGTCGGACCGCGGTCCGTCGCGGCGAATTGTTCTGGATGGTCGGCTTCGATTGTGAAGGGTGCCTTGCGGGCCTGTTCCTCGCCGAGGCCGAAAAACCCGTCCACGGTGGTGCGGCTCTGCACGCCGTCGATCCACGCACAACGCGCGCGCCAGGTGAACTGGCCGGCCTCCGGCGTCTCCTCGATGGCCGTGCGTGCACCAAGCAGCGCCTCGACGTCGACTCCGTTGTTGACGGTCTTGTTTCCGGTCTGAAGGGTCATTCGCAAATCCTCTCTTACGGTTTGGCCCCTGTCGGGCATCCGGCATGTGTCCGGCCGCAAGGGCCGGACACTGGCGGGCGGACAAGGGTCGGGAAGGCACCCCGCTCCTGTTCCGGTCCCGGATCTGGGGGTGTTGCCGTCCTGAAACCTGAAAGACTTGTGAAAGATTTCCGAAGATTTTCTAGGTTGGGGGGTCTGCGACAGGCCCTGAACCTATGGAAGAACCGGTAATGGGGCGATCTCCGGCCCCGAGGCTGCCCCGATCCGGTGTAACGCATGCCCTGGAAGGAGCAGAGCCTGGCACAATCCGCGTGAAGAAGACGGCGGATTTCGCCTAGCCTAGGCTCGACTCGCTGTCCAGGTTGTTGACGCCTGTGCCGGAAAGCTCACAGGGCATCAAGCGATGCATGTGAAACCTTTGGCATGGCGAGCGCCGACCGATCATCCGCATCATCACGAGGATGCGCTGTCCGTCGCTGCAGGCGTGGGCGGGGATTTACTTGATAGTCCATCAAGGTCGGAGCGAATTCCTGCTTTGGTATGCGTCGGATGAATTCACCGGGAGTTCGTATTTCACGATCGGACAGGCAAAGTCAGCCGCGCAGGCCGATCACGAAAAACACGTCGCCGAACTGGTGACGGCCTGAATCATAAGGATCGAGCGATGGTCGCATACAACTTTCAGAAGCGATTTGCCGGTGACGTCGAGTCTTTTCGCAAGCGGCAAACGATCCGCGCAAAACGTAAAAGCCGCCATGCTCGGGCAGGGGAGGCGGTGCAACTCTATACCGGGATGCGGACGCGCTCATGCCGTAAGCTGATAGATCCGGATCCGGTCTGTGAATTATCGACCTCTTGTGCGATCCGCGAGGAAGGGATCACGCTCGGCAATCATGCGCACGTCGACTTGGACGAATTCGCCCGCGCAGACGGGTTCGCCGATTTCGACGATATGAAAGCGTGGTTTCGAGACACGCACGGCTTGCCGTTCATCGGTCAATTGATCCGATGGCGGCCTGGATCACAAGGATCGAGCGCATGAGCAATGACAAGGGCGACACGCTGCCAGATTGGGCCGAATGGAAGGGCAAGGGGCCCGCGCCGGCAAAGTGATGGGCGACAAACCCAGAAACTGGCGAGCAGACCCTCGTCAATCGTTGCTTTTCGGATTACTGCGCAGACTGAATCATAGCCATGAAGCCACTAAGTTGCGTTCAGTATCCCGGCTATTTCCAGCCCCAAGGGACCGAAAGGAACGACCAGCAGGAAAGAAACTGCCAGGGCTGGCAGCATGGGTACAAAACCGGCGCCGTCTCGGCGAAATAATCTGATGGCCAAGTAGGTTAGAAGGCCCAGTGAACAGGTGAGCAAGACAAAACTTATGAAACTGCCGGTTAAACCGAAGAACGGGAAGCAGGCCCCGACCATCTTGCAGATGCCACCGCCGATATAGTTCCTGACAGTGAAAAACAGCACCACCGCAATGCCAAGACCAACCAGCAAATTTCCGGCGATTTCGGCTGTGGGGCGTTGCAGTGCGATCGACAAAGTGACGTAAGCAACAATCACGGTAAGTGTATAGATGTTCTTGATGGGAATTTCGCGCATTGAATTTATAGTCGCTTACGATCGATATAGTATTCATCATTTTAGGGTTGTAGTTTTGTAAATTGGTTATTTTGGACGGCAATATTTTAAAAAATTATGCGAATCGCTTGGGCGTGTACTCATTAAGGGTGATGTCGGTTTTGTGCGGGCGATTGTTGTCTAGCGCGTGACAGCGAGCGGGGGCGTGAATTGACGGCTGCGGTAACCGAATTCAGCAGAATGCACTACGCAAAATAGGGATCATTCCGCAGCGCTGCCTTTTGAAACGCTCCTCAGCAATTGCATTACCAGATCGCAATGGCTGTCGCGTACGCGCGTCACCGGAAAGTGCGTCTCCAGCGCATCGAGCTCTGCAAACATTTGCCGCGAAATCGACAGGGTAACGATGGGGCCGAAGATCAGGTGCTCCATGCCGAGCGGGTCCTGCGGCCTGAAGGCGCCGTCCTCCACGCCGCGTTCGATGACGGCGTTGACGATCTCGTGCTGGCGCCGGATGAAACCCTCATGAAAGGCCTCGGCCACTTCCGGGATCTGGCGTGAGACTTCGGCGATCAGGGGGGACATTCGGCCCGCCGGTGACTCGATGGTGATCCGATAGAGCGCGGCAAATACGGCGCGGACCCGCGCCTCATGGCTCAGGTCCGGGTCGTCCCGAATCTGCTGCAATTCGCGGATCGCGACGTCATATCCCTCCGTGACGCAGGCGACGAAGAGCGCCTGCTTACCGGGAAAGTGGTGGTAGAGGCTGGCCTTCTGGATGCCGCAGACCTGGGCCAGCGCGTTCATCGACGTGCCCGCATACCCCTTCTCCAGAAAAAGCGCCGTTGCCTGTTCCAGGATCTCGCCGCGGCGCGACGAGCGGTCCGCGGTTTCACTGGTTTCCGGATCTGACGGATTTTTTTTCATTGACGGGTTCCAGCGTCGCTCTACTTGCCCTACCGAACGGTCGGTTGAGTTCGAGCATAGGGGTTTACAATCATGTGTCAAACCATGGTCAAGGTGTACGCGGCCTGCGCGATCATCGCCAGTCCCGGATTGTCGGGCGCGGCATTTGCGGAGGAAGCCGGCGGCGATCCGGCGGACCGGATCCCGCTTGTCAAGGTCGTCACGGCGCACTCGGTGCCGGACGTTCAGGCACGCACTTTCTTCGGCCGCGTACGCGCCCGGGAAACCGTCGATCTGTCGTTCGAGGTCGGTGGATCGCTGCAGATGCTGGATGCTGTCGAGGGCGACCGCGTCGCGCAAGGCAGCGTGCTTGCCAGGCTCGATCAGGCGCCGTTCGAACGGGCGCTCGAGCGCGCGGAAATCGCCGACCGGCAGGCGCAGCGCCGCCTCAAGCGTGCGGCGTCCCTGATGCGGACCGGCGCCGGCTCGCGCGTCCGCTTCGAGGATGCGGAAAGCGAGCGGGACCTGGCGGCCGTTGCCCTGCGCGAAGCGCGCGACAACCTTGAAGACGCGACGCTTGTCGCGCCTTTCGACAGTCTTGTGTCCGAGCGGCTGACCCCGAACTTTTCCAATGTGGAATTGGGCGAACCGGTGTTGCGCCTGCACGACATGTCACAAATCCAGGTAGAGCTCGAACTGCCGGAACGCTTGCTCGCCCGGGTCGGCGACCCGTCGAGGATCCGGTTCTCGACCCGCCTGCCCGATCGCCCCGAGGACGTCGCGCTCCGCTTCGTGGAGTTCCATGCGCAGACCGACCGGGTCTCACAAAGCTATGCGGTTACCCTGGCCTTTCCCGCGATTGACAGCGTCTTTCTCGTGCCAGGCGCATCGGTGGTTGTGAGCGCTTCTATGCCGGTCACGTCGCCCGGACTTGCCCTGCCGGCCTCCGCCATCCTCTCCGGACCGGATCGCACGGCGTCGGTCCTCGTTCTTGAATCCTCGGACGCAACGCGCGCCGTCCTGCGCCGGCACCCGGTCGAAGTGCATTCCGAGACCGGGACACGCCTCACCGTTACGGGCCTGTCCGAGGGCGCGGAAGTCGTCGCGGTCGGAGGCCACCTTTTGCGCGACGGTCAGACCGTCCGGCGTTACACAAACCTCATCGTCGGGGAGCGCTGAGCCATGCAGATCGCGCGCATCTCCATTGAAAGGCCGCTCTATACGTGGCTCCTGATCGTGATCTGTCTGTTCGGCGGGCTGGGCGGATACCTGTCGGTCGGAAAGCTCGAGGATCCAGTCTTTGCGTTGAAGTCGGCCCTGGTGGTGACGGTCTATCCGGGCGCCACCGCGTCCGACGTCGCCATCGAGGTGTCCGAAGTCCTGGAGAGCGAAATCCAGAACATGGACGAGGTCGATGTCATCACGTCGCGCAACACGCCGGGCCTCTCCGTCATCGAGGTGGAAATCAAGGATCGGTTCGACGGTGGCGACCTGCCGCAGATCTGGGACGATTTGCGCGACCGAGTGACCGACGCGGCGACCGATCTTCCGCCCGGCGCGTCCGTACCGCAGGTCAACGATGCTTTCGGCGATGTCTTCGGTCTCTACTACGCGATTGCCGCGCCCGGATTCAGCGATGCCGACATCTGGGAAATCGCCTCGTTTTTGCGGCGTGAGGTGCTGACCGTCGCGGGCGTTGCCGACGCGGAACTGCTCGGATTGCCGGAAGAAGCGATCTTCGTGGAGCCCTACAACCGCACGCTTGCCAATATGGGTGTGCCGCCGCGCACGATCATCGATGCGATCAACCGGGCGGACGCGGTCGTTCCGGCCGGAACGGCGGGCAACGAAACCCGGGAATTGCGGATCGATGCGCCGCGCGGACAGGACAGCGTCGACCGGGTTTCCGACCTCAGGTTCGGATTCGATGGCGACCTTCTCACCCTCCGCGACATCGCAAACGTCACACGGTCGCGGGTCGACGAACCCGGGCAGATCGTTCGGCACAACGGGGTCGAAGCGTTCACGCTCGGGATTGCCGGCCTGACATCGGCAAACATCGTGACGGTCGGTGAAAAAGTCGAACAGCGCCTTGCCGAAATCGGTCCCCTCCTGCCGGTCGGTGTGACGATCGCGCCGATCTATGAACAGCACAAGGTCGTTGCGTCGGCGAATGTGGAGGTCCTGCGCGGGCTCGGATTGTCGCTGGCGATCGTCATCGGCGTGCTGGCGCTCTTCATGGGCTGGCGGTCCGCCCTTGTCGTTGGCGTTACCCTGCTTTTGACCATCAGCCTGACCTTCTTCTTCATGGCCGTGTTCGACATCAAGGTCGAACGCATCAGCCTCGGCGCCCTGATCATCGCCATGGGCATGCTGGTCGATAATGCCATTGTCGTGGCCGAAGGCATGCAGGTGGAAATGCGCAAGGGCCGGCCCGCGCCGGCCGCGGCCGCCGAAGTCGCGCGGCGAACGCAGGTGCCGTTGCTGGGTGCTACAATCATCGGGATCCTGGCCTTTGCCGGTATCGGCCTCAGCCCGGACAGTTCCGGAGAATTCCTGTTTTCGCTGTTTGCGGTGATCGGCATTTCGCTTGCCCTGTCCTGGTTCCTGGCGATTACCGTCACGCCGCTGCTAGCAAGCTATACGTTCAGGGTCGGCGGCCTTGCCGACGGCGCGGATCCCTATGGCGGCCGGTTCTTCAGGGGCTATGCCGCCCTGGTGCGCGGCGCGCTCCGCCTGCGCTGGTTAGTGATCGTCGGACTGGTCGGAGGGACGGTGGCCTGTATCGGCGCGTTCGGCATGGTCACCCAGCAATTCTTTCCGCCGGCCAATACGTCGCTGTTTTACTTCAATTACAAGGCGGCCCAGGGCACGTCGATCCAAACGACATCGCAGGATCTGGCGACGATCGAATCCTGGCTGCTCAAGCGTGACGATGTCGAGGCTGTGACAGCCACGGCAGGACGCAGCCTGTCGCGCTTCCTGCTGACCTATCAGCCGGAAAATCCGGAACCGAGCTACGGTCAGCTTGTGATCCGGGCAACCGGATTCGATGCCATTCCGGCCTTGCGCGATGATCTCGAAGCGTTTGCGCAATCCGCGATACCGTGGGCGCAGACGCGGGTCGAACAGATCATCTACGGGCCGCCGGTGACCGCCGATGTCGAGGTCCGGCTTTCCGGACCGGATCCGGACGTGCTGCGCGGCCTCGCCGAGGAAGCCCAGCGCCGCCTGGAAACCGGGAGCACCGTCCTGCGTGCGGAACGCACCGACTGGAGCGAACGTGAGTTTGTGACGCGCCCGATCTATGCCGCGGACCGGGGCTCGGTACTCGGCATAGAACGGGCCGATGTGGGCCAGGCGATTGCGCTTGCAACGGACGGCATTAGGGCTGGCGTCCTGCGGGAGCGGGACCGGCTCATTCCAGTGCTTGTGCGAAGCCCGCAATCCGACACCCCGGCGGACACACAGGTGCTTGACCAGCTCATCTATGCGCCGGCAACCGGCCGCTACACGACGCTTTCTCAGGTGATCGACGGATTTGAAGTGATCTCCCGCGACACCGCGATCGAACGCAGAAACCGGGAGCCGACCGTCAGTGTCCAGGCGTTCACCGTGCCGGGCGTGCTGCCGCCGGCCGCCTTCGCCGAAGTCCGCCCGCTGATCGAGGCGATCGAACTGCCGCCCGGATATGCCATGGAATGGGGCGGTGAATTTGAAAGCGCGGGCGAGGCTCAGGCCAGCCTAGGCAATCAAATGCCGCTGTCCTTCGGGCTGATGCTGCTGATCACTATCCTGCTGTTCGGCAAGTTGCGGCAGACGGCTGTTATCTGGACCGTGGTTCCCATGGCGGTAAACGGCGTGGCGCTCGGTCTCCTGTTCACCGGCCAGCCGTTCAGTTTCACGGCCATGCTCGGACTGCTGAGCCTTGCCGGCATGCTGATCAAGAATGCGATCGTGCTCGTTGAGGAGATCAATGCGCAGAAGTCGGAAAACCATTTGCCGCAATCGGAAGCCATCGTCGCGGCGTCGGTCAGCCGCCTGCGGCCCGTGACGCTGGCCGCAGCGACCACCATTCTCGGCATGGTGCCGCTGTTGTTCGATGTGTTCTTTGCCTCGATGGCGGTGACGATCATGGCCGGTCTCGGCTTTGCGTCCATCCTGACGCTGATCGGCGTGCCGGTTCTCTACCAGACCTATCTGCGCCGGGAACGGCGGGCCGAAAAAGCCATGACCTCGACCGGACCGAACTCCAAACCGTTCGTGATGCCGGCACGGTATGAACCAATCAATATTGCGGCCGAGTAACGTCGTCGTGGCGCTGCAAACCGACGCGTTTGAAAAGGTCGAGGTCACAAGTGCCGCCCAGTTACGGGACTGGCTGGAAGCCAACCACGAACAGCAAGCAAGTGTATGGCTGGTGAGGTACAAGAAACATGCTGCCGACCGGTTCCTGTCGACGAGTGCGGTGCTCGATGAATTGCTGTGTTTCGGCTGGATCAAGGGAATCGCTGCAAACTCGACGACAACCGAACCATGCAGCTTGTTGGCCCACGCCGGACCGGGCGTTGGGCAAAGAGCTACACGGACAGGGTCGACCGGCAAACGATTCGTAGGTCTTGCGGCCAAACAGCATGTCATTGGGAGCGGCCATCGCCTCCCGGTGCACCTGTGTCACCTGCCTTTGCCCGTTTGGTTATTGCGCCATTCGCAAAGGCAATTGGCGATTTGCGTGGCGCGCGTCGATGTTCCGAACAGGCTAAGAACCATGCAGGAGACAAACGATGCAGACCTTCGACATTCCTATCGGGAAAAACAATCGTGCCGATCCGCACGATCTGAGTGCCGTCGTCAACCGCTGGTTCGCGGCCTGGAGCCCGGGCGATGCGCCTTGGGACGGGGAGGCCTTTCGTGCCGTCTTCAAGCCGGGGGCCGGCGCTGTCGCGGTGGTAGACGACATGGGCGGCACGGTCGTCACGCTCGACAGCGTCGATGCCTATGTCGAGACGTGGAAGCCGTTCATGGCCCCCTTCAGCTATTGGCGTATTGCGCCGGTCGGGCCGGTGAAGGCATATGTGTCCGATGACCTTGCCGTGGTCACGCTTACCTTCGAGGCCGATGGCCGCGACGCCGATGGCAAGGCTTTGCTTCCCAAACCGGGGCAACACGGCACGCTCGTGCTGGAACGGACCGGGTCCGGATGGCAGGTGATCCGCGAACACCTGACGACCATCACGCAGCCGCGGGAGACATAGGGCTTGCGGATCAGCGTTCCCGGGTCTCCAGGAATCCGTCGATCAGCGACCGCAGGGCCGGGCGCATGCGGTCGCGCCGCCACACGAGGCTGAGCGTCAACGGTTCGCCAAGGTTCGTAACGGATCGGGCCGTCAGGCCTTCGGGCAAGGGCGGCAACGTATAGGATGCGGCAACAAACACGCCGAGACCGTGCGCGGCCATGTCGACGCCGGAGGCGGGGTCCTGGGCATGAAACCCGATGCTCGCCCGTGGTGCCGCGGCCGCGATCCGGGTCGTCAGCCTGTCGTAGAGATCGGGATTCGCGCGGCGATCGAACAGGATGAGTGTCCGCCCGTCCAGGTCGGCGAGCGCGGTTTCCTCCGGCAGGCCTGCATCGCCAGGCGCCACCACGGTCCAATGGCCGTTCACCAGCGGTTTCACAATCAGGTTCGGCTCCGTGACCGGCGCAAGCGCAATGCCGAGGTCGATGCGACCGTCGGCAGCGGCACGGGCCGCCTCGATGGGGGTCATGTCGTCGACCCGGGCCCTGAGTGTCGGCCGGGCGCGGTGCGCCGCGCCGAGCGCAGCGGGCAGGAAACGCCTCGTTACATAGGCAAGCGCCCCCAGGGTCACCTCTTCCAGGCCGACTTCGTCGGCGCTTCGAAAGCTGCGTTCCAGGCGTTCCGCCGCGGCGATGACGTCGCGGGCGGTTTCCAGGTTGGATTCCGCGGCCGGGGTCGGTTCGACGCCGCGCGGCTCGCGCTTGAACAAGGTCACGCCGAGCCGCTCTTCCAATTCCTTGATCTGTTTGGTCAGGGCCGGTTGCGAGAGCCCCAGGCGCGCCGCTGCCCGGCGAAAGTTCAGCTCTTCGGCCAGCACGACGAATGACCGCCAGAGGCGCAGTTCGATCAGCATGGCGATAACCTCCCGTTATCGCAAATTGACGAACCACGATTGGATGTCAAGCGACCGAAGCGCGATCTTCAGGTCATCGAAACGCCGCCCGCATTGCCTGCGGGATGCAGGATCAAGGAGCCTTATCATGAACCGCCCCCTCTACGCGTTCGCCCTGTTTTTGTTCGTCTGGCCAACCGTCACGGCTTTGTCGGCGCTCGTCGATGCGGTCGGGATGCCGGAGGCCGCACACAGCTTCCTGACCAGCGCAATCCTCGTGCCGGCAATGGTGTTTGCCATTGTGCCCACCCTCACCCGCCTTTTCGCGCCGCGCACCTAACCCCCCAACAAAGGATTATTCCGATGGCCAATGACCAGGACTTCATCCGCGCCCGGACCCTGGAATGGGTCGCAAGCTGGCGGACCAGTCCCGATGCCCCCTTCGACCTGGACGCCGTGTCCCACATCTATGCGCGGGACAACACATTCTCGTCCTTCGATTTCGGCCGGCCGCATGACGGGTTTCAGGCCTGGGCGCCCGCCGCGGCCTATTACCGGCAGTTCATGACGGTGCCGAAAGTCTGGCGCCTGGACGCCAACGACGACCTGCGCGTGAACATCCGCGGCGATATTGCCTGGTCGACCGTGTCGCTGATCGGCAGCGGTGAAATGCCGGACGGCACGCCGATCGAATTGCCGGAAGCCCGGGTCACGCTGATTTTCGAAAAGTGGGAGGGAGACTGGCTGATCGTGCACGAACACGGCTCTTCGGCCCTGCCGATCCCCGATTCCGAGACGACGAAACGGTTCCTCGCCGTTTGAGCCGGGATTGGATCCGGCAGGATCTGAAAAGGAAGGTGTCGAGCAAGCCCTTCTGGCGCGGGCATACCCTGGAAAGCAGACGTCAACCGGCCTCCAATCCGTCATCCGACGGCGTGATGTAAAGTCCGAACACCTGTAAACTATGTCTTCGGACTGAACAAAAATTCGCGTGATAACGGATGGGACCGGGGTGATTTGCACACTCGCGTCGCCGTCGCGTAACCCTGGCACGCCGACAAAAAAGACAAGTGAATACAGTAGCATTAGACCGAGGCGGCGCTGCCTTCCGACAGCGCCGCCTTTCCGGTTCATTCTCCGGATTGTTGCCGCAGATAGGCGATTACGTCCTCGATTTCCTGTGGGCGGCGCAGGCGCAGCACCATGCGTGTGCCGGGAACGACCGCGCGCGGGTTTTCAAGGTAGGGGCGCAGGGTTTCCTCGTTCCATGTGATGCCGGATTCCGTCATGGCATCGGAATACCGAAAACCTTCGACCGAGCCGGCGACACGCCCGAACAGGTCGGCAAGGTGCGGTCCGGTCCGTCGCTGGTCCGGATCGAAGGTGTGGCAGGCGGCGCATCGGCGAAACACACGTTCGCCGGCTTCCGGGTCGCCCGGTTGCACGTCCTGTGCGAGTGCTGTGACCGGGGCAAGGCCGAGCCAGGCGCCGAACGCGATTTTCAGGAAACCTCTGGGACTGTTTTTCATTCATGCCTCTCCGAGATGGGGAACGGGTCTTGGGGGTGCATTCGGCCCTTGTCGGGCCGTGATCGCAGACGGTCCTTTTGCGCCCCGCCGTCGGCGATCCCATACGTTCCCACGACAACCAGTTCCTCGCCGCGTTGCAATGCGGCACGTCAACACTGCCGGGCGACGACCGATTGTTCCGGCGTCGAGTCAACATTTTTCTTGCGGAAAGAATATGAATAGGTATTCATAAAGGACCAGAAAAACCAAAAAAGCCTGCTGGATTTGGGAGAGAAAGACTGAAATCGTATCCAGACAGCTTGAGCAGTATCGACATTGCCAGATTGGCGGGCGTGTCGCAGGCAACCGTGTCCCGGGTCCTGTCGGGCAAAGGCTATGTCTCTGAAAAAACACGCGTGAAAGTCCTGAAAGTCGTTAAGGATGCAGGGTACCGCCCGAATCCGTTCGCACAGGCAATGCGCACGCGACAAAGCGGCACGATCGGCGTCGCCGTCTCGCGTATTACGAACCCCGTTATTCCGGAAATTCTGGAAGCCCTTGCACGGACCATGACCGGGCTCGGCCGGCGCATGGTCGTCTGGAACACCGAAACCGAGGGACAGGACGGCGTCATCGCCGCGGTTCGCCAGGGCACGGTCGACGGCGTCATCTTCACCGCGGCGAGCCATCAGGTAAAGGCCATGCAGGCTGCCCTCGACAGCAATGCGCCGGTGGTCTCGATCAATCGGTATGTCGAAGACGTCGACTGCGACCAGATCGTCTCGACCAATTTCGAAGGCGCGCGCAGGATCGCCCGCTACCTGGCGCGGTCGGGACGGCAGCGGATCGCGTTCGTCAATGGTCCGAGCGACCGCCCCACCCTTGCCGACCGCGAGGCCGGAATGCGCCAGGGACTTGCCGAAGAGGGAATGGACCTGCCGGAGGCGCTCTATGGCCAGACGGGCTTTTCCCATGACCATTTCAGGCAGGTGGCGCTCGACATGATGGTGCAGGCCGATCCGCCCGATGCGATCGCCTGCGGCAACGACCTGATCGCCTTTGCCGTGTTGAGCGGTCTGAAGGCGTGCGGTGCGTCGGTGCCCGACGATGTCTGGGTGACCGGTTTCGACGGCGTCGCCATGACCGGCTGGGACATCTTCGATCTGAGCACGATGCGCCAACCCTTGGAGCAGATGGCCGCCGATGCCGTGGAGGTGCTGGTCAGCCGGATAGAAGGCAAAAAGACAGAGCCCCGCCTCATCCAGTACCGAACCGAATTCATTGCGCGCGGCAGCACCGCGCACACTCCGCTCCACGACCCGCAATAACTTGTCTCATCAGGGAGGAAACCATGGGCAAGACAATCGGAAGACGACAGTTTCTCACCGCCGGCGCAGCCGGTGCCGCCGCGATTCCGCTCGCCGCGCCCGCTTATGCGCAGGGCAAGCGCGAACTCAAGATGGCCACAGGTTGGCCGAAGAAGTTCCCAGGGCTAGGCGTCGCTTCCCAGCGGATCGGCGATGCGATCACCGCCGCCAGCGACGGACGGCTGACGGTCAAGGTTTTCGGAGCCGGTGAACTGGTGCCCGCCTTCGAGGCATTTGATGCCGTCGCGTCCGGGGCCGCGGACATGTACCACGCGGCCGAATATTACTGGCAGGGCAAGACGACCGCGTTCAATTTCTTTGCCGGTGTGCCGTTCGGCATGACAACGGCGGAACACAATTCCTGGGTCTATCATCGCGGCGGCCAGGAATTGTGGGAGGAAGTCTCGGCCTCGTTCGGGATCAAGGCGTTCATGGCCGGCAATTCCTCGGCCCAGGCCGGCGGCTGGTTCAACAAGGAAATCAACTCAGTCGAAGATCTGAAGGGGCTGAAAATGCGGATCCCCGGCTTCGGCGGCAAGGTGATCGAAGCCGTCGGCGGGACCGCCGTGACGCTGCCGGGCGGGGAAATCTTCGCAGCGCTGCAATCGGGCGCCGTCGACGCCGCGGAAATGGCCGGGCCATGGATCGATCTCGGTTTCGGATTTTATAAAGCGGCTAAATATTTCTACAATCCGGGCTTCCAGGAGCCGACGTCGGCGGAAAGCCTCGGCATCAACCTGGACCTGTGGAACGATCTCTCGCCGGCCGATCAGGAGATCATCCGCCTCGCCGCGGCGCAGGAAAACGTCATGAATCCGGCCGACTTCATCGCCAACCATTCCCGGTCGCTGGAGACGCTGCTGAACGAACACGGCGTGCAGCTTCGCTCCTATCCCGACGAGGTCATGCTGGCCCTTGCCGAAGCCTCGAAAAAAGTGCTCGCCGATGCGGCCACTGCGGACCCGCTGACCGCAAAGGTCCATAAGAGCTATACGGAGTTCCTGGACGAAGTGGCTTCGTGGACGGAGCAATCCGAACAGGCCTATCTGAGAGCCCGGTCTCTGGCACGCAAAGGCTGAGACGGACATTCACACCGCAAGGGTGACGCGGGCCGGCATGGCCGTCGCGTCGCCCGCCGCGATTCGGATCGCTTGCCCGCATGCTGAAATTCATAGAAACGATCGAAGCGTTCAACCGGCTGCTCGGCCGCTCGGCCGCCTGGTGTGCGATCGGCATGATGCTCTGCCAGGTGTTTTCGGTGGTCGCCCGCTACGTCTTCAGCTACGGGATCATCTCGGTGCAGGAAGCCGTCGTATACGGCCACGCCTTCCTGTTTCTGCTGGGGGCGGGCTTCCTCCTGCAGACCAATGAGCATGTCCGGGTGGACATTTTCTATAACATGCTCAGCCCAAGAACTCGGCGCTGGATCGACGTCGTTGCACTGTCGTGTTTCGTGCTGCCGGTCGCCCTCGTCATCCTGTGGGTCGGCCTGCCCTATGCGGCACGCTCCTGGGCAACGCTGGAAGGCTCGCGGCAGGCCGGCGGGATCCCGGGCATCTTCATCCTGAAATCGGCGATCGTCGTCTTCGCTGTCACCGTCGCCCTGCAGGCAGTCGCCACGTTGCTGCGATTGCTGTGCCGGCTTCCCGATGCGCATTGGCGGTCCGGGACGGAGGCACGCACTCACTGATGGACAGCCTGCAGCTTACCTTCGTCAGCATTCTATTTGTGGTCGCGTTCGGATCCGTCCTGATCGGTATTCCGGTCGCGTTCGCCTTGTCGGGTGCTGCGCTCATCGTGTCCGTCGCCGCTTTTGCCGTCGGTCTGTTCGACGTTTCCTATCTTGCCGCCATTCCCTCGAGGATCTTCGGAACGGCAATGTTCAACGAAGTCCTTACTGCCGTGCCGCTTTTCATCCTGATGGGCGTGGTCATGGAGCGCAGCCGGGTCGCCGAGGACCTCCTGGTCAATATGGCCAAGCTCTCCAAGCGGCTGCCGGCCGGACTTGGCATATCGGTCACGCTTGTCGGCGCGCTTCTGGCTGCGTCGACGGGGATCGTCGGTGCAACGGTCGTGGCGATGGGATTGCTGTCCCTGCCGACCATGCTGAAACAGGGCTATCGGCCATCCTTTGCCGCCGGGTCGATTTGCGCGGCGGGCACGCTGGGGCAGATCATTCCGCCTTCGATCGTGCTGGTGTTTCTCGGCGACCAGCTCTCCGGCGCCTATATGGAGGCGCAGCGCGAGATCGGTAATTTTTCGCCCGATCCGGTTTCCGTCGGCGACTTGTTCGCCGGTGCCCTGATTCCGGGAATCGGTCTGGCTTTCCTCTACATGCTGTACCAATTCGTGATTGGAATCCTGCGCCCGCAGGATTGTCCGGCACTTCCATCGGAACCGGATGACGATTTGCCGGTCTTGTCGCTCCTGGGAAGCCTGTTCCCCCCGGTCTTCCTGATCGTTGCGGTACTGGGCTCGATCCTGATGGGTATCGCCACGCCGACGGAGGCCGCCGGCGTCGGTGCGCTCGGGGCGTTTCTGCTTGCCGGGCGTCGCCTGGCATCGGGAACGGAGGATGACGATTTCGACGTGCCGGTCATCTGGGGGCGGCTGGTGTCGCTGGCGATTGCTGCAGCCCTGTTGCTGCCGGTGCTGCGATCAAGCGCGGACCTAAGGCTCACCCTGGATGTGATCACGATCGGCAACGGGATTGCGATCGGGCTGGCGATGATCGCGACCTTGTTGCTGACCGTCGGGACGGGGGCCGCGATCTACATCCTTGCGCGCTGCGGGCATCTCCCGAACGTCGTAACCGGGACCATGCGGGTTTCGACGCTGGCCTTTGCCATTCTGATCGGCGCGACGATCTTTTCCCTGATCTTTCGCTCGCTCGGCGGCGACGAAGTCGTCACGCATGTGATGGAAAAGATTCCCGGCGGTGCGACGGGCGCCTTGCTTGCCGTCAGCCTGCTGGTTTTTGTGCTCGGCTTCTTTCTCGATTTCATCGAAATCGTCTTCATCATCATGCCGATCGTCGCACCGGTGATCCTGCAGTCCGATATCGACCCGATCTGGTTCGGCATCCTGATCGCCATGAACCTTCAGACGTCCTTCCTTACGCCGCCTTTCGGTTTTGCGCTGTTCTATCTGAGAGGTGTCGCGCCGCCCGAAGTCCGCACGATCGATATCTATCGCGGTGTGATTCCGTTCATCGGGATCCAGGTGTTCGCGCTCGCCATGGTCTTCCTCTTTCCGGCTCTGGCGACCTGGCTGCCGTCCGTGCTGCTCGGGCGATAAAGGAGCGTTTCAAATGACATTGTTGAAACCGAACGCCGAAATTCCGGCCACGGACGGCACGATGGGCGCCTACGTGTCGCGTCCGACCGGATCCGTCAGGGCGGCGGTGCTCATGCAGGTCGAGCTCTGGGGCATGACGCTGCACATGAAGGAAGTCGCGGATCGGCTGGCGACGAAGGGGTATGCCGCGATCGTCTGCGATCTGTTTCGCGGGCAGGAGCCGCCGCAGCCGAGCGATCCAGTGGAAAAGTGGGCCGAAACTTTCCAGGCTTTCGACGATGTTCGCGCCACGAAGGATTGTCGCCATGCGCTCGACTGGGTCTTGTCCGGGCATGCCGGTTTCGCGACCGACGCGGTTTTTGCCTGGGGGTTTTGCATGGGCGGCCGCTTTGCGCACAATCTCGGGGCTTTCGATACGCGGCTTGCCGGGATCATCAATTTTTACGGGCGGATCAACTTTCCCAGGCTGGCGACCAAGCCGTTTCTGCCAATCGAACTGACTCGCATGATCGACATGCCGTATCTCGGCGTCTTTGCCGAGACGGACGATCTGATTCCGGAGGCGGATATCGACCGCTTGCGGGCGGACCTGTCGGACAACAGACATGCCGACATCCGGATCTATCCGGGCACGCACCACGCCTTCTTCAACGATCACCGCGATGCCTATCACGCGGATGCGGCGGCGCGGGCGTGGACCTCGACGCTTGCATTTCTCGACGCTCATTCGTGAAAGACCGATGTTTCTGGAAGCAAACGGCTTGCGTTTCTGCGCCGACGTTAAGGGCACGGGCCCCAACATGCTCTTCATCGGCGGGACGGGCTGGGACCTGCGCATTGAACCGAACCCGCTCGGATCCATCCTCGCGGAGCATTTTCGTGTCGCCCTGTTCGACCAGCGGGGCATGGGAAGGTCAGACAAGCCGGCCGGTCCCTATTCGATGGCCGGTTACGCCAGGGATGCGATCGGCATCCTGGATGCGCTCGGCTGGGACCGGGCGCATGTCGTCGGATATTCGTTCGGCGGCATGGTCGCGCAGGAAGTGGCACTGCTCGCGCCGGACCGCGTTGACCGTCTGGTTCTGGCGGCCACTTCGCCGGGTGGCAGGGGCGGTGCCTCGTTTGCCGTGGAAACCCTGTTGCCGCTGCCGCCATTCGAGCGTGCGCGCAGGGGCCTGGAAGTGGCGGACCTGCGTTTCACAGCCGCCTTTCAGGCCGACAATCCGGAAAGAAGTCGTGACATGGTGGAGCGCCGGATGCGATCGCAAACCCGTTTCATCGACGAGCCGGGCGCGCGGCAAGGTCTTGAAGCGCAGCTCGCTGCCCGGGCGCGCCATGACACGGCCGATCGGTTGCACCGGATCACGGCGCCAACGCTCATCCTGGCGGGTGCGGATGATGGGCAGGCCTCGAAGGATGGGCAGGCCTACATGCTCGAAACCATTCCGGACGCGTTGTTCCACAGTCTTGAGGGCAGCCACAATTTCATTTTCGAGTCCGCGGCCTGTTACGAGGCGATCGTCGCATTCTGTGAGGGCTCCGGTTTGCCAGACAGTGCCAGGCAGAGCGGGAAACGCGCGTCGACGTTCGATTGAATCAGCGGTTTTGCAAAGCCGGTCCGTTCGACCGGCGAACCGGACTCCGGCCGCCTTCGCCACCCGCAAACGCGTATCGAGCTCGGCTTCTTGGTGGCGCTCACACGACGGAACGGCATGAAGGCCGGTTCCGGCGGTCTGACTGACGTGCCGACACTTTCCGGTTGAGCGAAGTCTTCCGACGTGTCAAGCCTACCGGCTGAACCGGGAGGCCCGTACGGCCGCGCATGTGTAGAGAGCCGCTGCCAAATTCCCTCTCCCGTCACGCCGCCTGCATGCGTTCGAGGCTCGGGCATGATCATCGACTGCCTGCAATACGCCAATTGGTCCGAAAAGATCTTTCGCCAGCTGCGGGACGGCGGTGTCGATGCCGTGCATGTGACGATCGCCTACCATGAATCGTTCCGCGAGACGGTCCATAACATCGAGCGCTGGAACGGCTGGTTCGAACAATTTCCCGATCTGATCTGCCGGGCCGGGAGCGGCAATGACGTTCGGGCTGCAAAAGCCGCGGGGCGGACGGCGATCATCTTCGGTTTCCAGAATTGTTCGCCGATCGAGGACGATATCGGCCTCGTCGAGATCGTGCACGCGCTCGGCGCCCGCTTCATGCAGCTCAGCTACAATAATCAATCGCTGTTGGCGACCGGGTGCTACGAGGCCGAGGATCCCGGCATCACGCGCATGGGCCGTCAGGTCATCGCCGAGATGAACCGGGTCGGCCTGGTGGTCGACATGAGCCATTCGGCCGAACGGTCGACGCTGGAAGCCATCGAGATCTCGGAACGCCCGATCGCCATCACCCATGCCAACCCGGCTTTCTGGCACAAGGCCTTGCGTAACAAGTCCGACACAGTGCTGAAGGCGCTGGCCGGGAGCGGCGGCATGATCGGCTTTTCTCTGTATCCGCATCACCTCAAGGACGGATCTGCGTGCACGCTGGAAAGCTTTTGCGAAATGATTGCCCGCGCCGCAGACCTCATGGGGCCGGAGCATCTCGGTATCGGATCGGACCTCTGCCAGGACCAGCCGGACAGTGTCGTGAACTGGATGCGGGTCGGTCGCTGGACCCGGCAGGCCGATTATGGCGAAGGGTCCGCCGAAAACCCCGGGTTCCCGCCGATGCCGTCATGGTTCATCGACAATCGGGATTTCGCAAACATCGAAACCGGATTGCGGGCGGTCGGCTTCGATACCGATACGATCGGCGCGATCATGGGCGAAAACTGGTTGACCTTCTTCGATCGCAGTTTCAGCCCGAAGTCTTCGCCTTTGGTGTAAGGTTCTCTGAGCAATCGTTGCCGGGTGGGCCGGAATTACGGGATGTCTGAGCGGGAAAGGCTGAACCGGTGAACGCACCGCGTGAACGAGCGGCCGATAATGCCCTGCGGCCCGCCGACACCGTCATGCGGTTGGCCCGGATGGGGTCGTTTCACTCGACGCGGCTATCGTTCCTGCGTTCGCTGCTGCGCCGGGTGCACTGCGAGGCCTGGACCTTCGATCGCCGGTGCTGGTCGATTGATGCGGCCGGCATCGGCCATGCGGTCTATACCGTCACAGGCCCGGAACGCAGTTATTCGCTCGTCTGCTTTGCCCATGATCTACCCGATGACCAGCGCTCGGATCGGGTGATCGCGACGGCCTGGGACGCCACCTTTGCGCTGTTCGACGGTGTGCCGAGCGAAACCGATATCGCCAGACTGGCACATCATGTTCCGCGCCAGGAGGCCGGCCGGGTTACCGACAGGGAGCTCTCTTTGTCCCGCGCCAACCGGTCGGTGCGTCTGTTCAACCATGTTGTGGATCGTCTCGCCGAGGGCCGCCAGCCGGATCCGCTTCCGGTCGAGGCGGTGGGTTACCTGATGCGTACAACGGCGGTTTACGGCTCGGGTAAGTTCGGCGCGGCCGACCGGGTGAAGATCGCTGAGCGTCCGGAACTGAAGGCCCCGTTTCAGGCGGAGATGCTGTCGGTATGGCTGATCCGCAGCTTTTCGCTTGATCTCGTGGAACACCTGGCAAGGCAACGGGGCGGTGAACGGGCGGCGCCGCTCGACCCGGCGCTGCGCCGCCGCTTCGGCGTCGGCAATTCGACCGGGCTCGGCATGGCGCCATTCCTGGTCAACCACCCGGTCCTGCTCAACAACTGGATGATGGCGCGTGAGACCGCGCTTGCCCGCGTTCGCAATCTGGCGCAGACCGGTGCGACCGAGAAATCTGGCTTTCGCGCGGCGCTGGAGCGGGCGCGCAACAATGCCGGTTTGTGGCAGTCGGAGCACCCGGACCAGCAGAACAAGCTGGCGGCACTGCGCGCCGACCTTGATGCCCTGGCCGCGTGGACAGCGTCCGATCACAGTTTGTCCGAGCGCTATCCCTGGAACGCGCTCTGGCACCGGGCGGCCGACTGTTTGTCGCTGGAGGGTCAGGAGGCGCTGGTTTCGCTGCTGCTCGAACCGCACGGCGCCCTCGTGGACGATCTCGCAGACAGCATGGACGCGGACGAGGACAGCGTCTTTCGCATCGACGGCGCCATGTCGGTCTCGGCATTGCGGGCGATCGTATCGGCCACCTTTGGGTGGGCGCTTGGCGTGGACTATGACAAGCCGGCCAATTGCGCCCGCTTCTGGTACGTTTCGGAAGAGAAGTTGGAACCTAGGCTTGGCGAACGGCATAGGGAGGACGGCGCGCAATGCGAACAGCCGTTGGCCATCGGCCGCGACGCTGCGCGGATGGCGGCGGATCTCAACAGCTGGGACGGAGAGGCGTCGGTCGCCGCCTTCCTGTCGTCCCATCCAGAACATCGCCACATGGCGCGCCGGGCTCAGATCGCAGACCGCTATCCCTATGCCGAGATTCGCGACAATCTGATTTCCGCCGAGCTTTTGCCGATCGATCTCCTGCGCTGCAAATTGTCTTTCTTCGGCGCCGATCGCTTCGATCCCCGTTCGGACCGTTGGGTGCGGATATGTCTTTTTCAGGATGCTCCGTTTCCGCACGAGATCCTGCGGGCGCCGGCATGAGCGATCCGACGATCCAGTCACCGGCCGGACCGGCGGACGACGCGACCGGCGCCTGGCAGGTCTCGCTGGCCGAGATCGATGC
Source organism: Pseudomonadota bacterium (assembly GCA_038745065.1). GTDB lineage: Bacteria > Pseudomonadota > Alphaproteobacteria > Rhizobiales > JANQQB01 > JANQQB01. The sequence continues at coordinate 56,934 of JBCDLT010000020.1, forward strand.
GATGGGACGCAAAGCGGCGCGTGGCGCCGGCTTCTCATGGGGCCTGGCCGAGGAGGCCGGTCGCGCGGCGCGCTGGCTGGCTGCTTACCGGCTGCCGGGTCCGGAAGCTCTTGCAGCTGCCTTGACGGAAATCGATGGGGCGGTCCGGCAATACGCCCCGCATATCGATGGCGCTTTGTGGCGCAGCCATGCGGGACCGCTCTGCCCTGTCGCAACGGGCGCTGCGCTTTCCGACAGGGCCGACAGGATCGCCGAGGGCGCGGCCTGTGCCCTTGGACCTGTTCTGCATCCCATACTGGTTGTGCCGTTTCTCTGCCGCGCAGCGCGCGACATTAGCTGCATGATCGCAATGGAGGGCAACGGCATCCGGCTGGTCGCCACCGCGGAGGGCCCTGTGGCTTTCGACTGGCGAACCCTGCAGGCGCAGGCACGCTGCAGGCTGACCATCGGGCCGGGTTTCGAAGCTTTTGGTGAGCCGCTCCGTCCCGGTCCCGAAGCAAGGATTGTTTCGGTGTCGGTATGGCGTGTTCTGGACCGGTTTGCCCAGCGCACCTACGTTCCCGCGACCGAGGCGTCACGGCAAGCCGGAGCCGGAGCGGGCGCAGGCAACCGCGACTGATCACGGTTTCCTTGGGGGAACCTAAGGTACTAGCTGCACGGATCCGTTCGACCGCCCAGGACCGTGATCTTCGAGTATCAGTGCCGCGCCCTTTTCACCGACCATGATCGTCGGGGCGTTGGTATTGCCGGACGTGAGCGTTGGGAAGATCGAGGCGTCAATGACGCGCAGACCTTCGGTGCCGTAGACCCGAAGGCGGGCGTCGACAACGTCGTTTGCCGGATCTGGTCCCATGCGGCAGGTGCTGACCGGGTGGAAGACCGTCGAACAGCGGTTGCGGACGTCTTCCAGCATTTCCTCGTCGGACTGGACCGCGGGGCCCGGCGCGATCTCTTCTTCGATGATGCTCTGCAGAGCCGGGGTCGCGGCGATCCGGCGCATGACCTTGCAGCCTTCGATCATGTCGTTGAGATCCTGGTTGGTGCTGAGCGAATTCGGATGGATTTCGGGCGGATCCAGTGGATTCGCCGATCGCAGCCCGATGTGGCCGCGGCTCGACGGCCGGGTCGGCTGCATACCGAGCAGAAAACCGGAAAACGGATCGGGGTTCATCAGCGGACGTTTGCCGGGCGGTGCCTTGGTGTAGCTCACCGGCGAAAAATAGAGTTGCAGGTTCGGCCGGGCACACTCCGCATTCGACCGCACAAAGCCGCCGGCCTGGTTGACGCTGAGCGACAGCGGCCCGCGCCGCGTGCAGACGTAGCGCACGCCTTGCGCCAGCTTGCCCCACCAGGGACGCAGTTGATCGTTCAAGGTGGGCACCCGGGACCGGTAGAGGTAGTCGAGCCCGAGATGGTCCTGCAGGTTGCGGCCGACACCGCTGCGTTCGACAGCGATCGGAATGCCATGCGCGCCCAGAATGCCGGGCGGTCCTATGCCGGACAGCATCAGCAATTGCGGCGCATTAACGGAGCCGGCGCTGACGATGACTTCGCGTCGTGCCGTCACCGTGCGTTCCTCGCCGCCGCTTCGATAGGCGACGCCGATGGCACGGTTGCCCTCAAGGAGAATGCGCGATGCATGGGCATGCTTGATGACTCGGACATTCGCGCGTTTGCGGGCGCCGGCGAGAAAGGCGCGGGCGGCTGACATCCGCAGGCCGTTCTTGCTCGTGGTCTGGTAGAGGCCGACGCCCTCGGGATCCGGTCCGTTGAAATCCGCGTTGCGCGTGAAGCCGGCCTCCTCGCCCGCTCTCAGAAAGACCTCGCACAGTGGGTGCCGATCCCGTTCGATGGTCGACACATAGAGCGGTCCGCTGCCGCCGCGACACTCCGATTCCCCGGCCTCGAATGTCTCGCTCTGTTTGAAATAGGGCAGGACGTCGTTCCAACCCCAGCCCGGATTGCCCATCGCCTCCCAGTCGTTGAAGTCGTCGCGGTGGCCGCGGATATAGACCATGGCGTTGATGGAACTGGAGCCGCCGAGCACCTTGCCGCGTGGCCAATAACCGGAGCGGCCGTTCAGTTCCGGATCCGCCTCGGTCCGATACATCCAGTTGATGCGGGAATTGTAGAAGGCCTTGCCGTAACCGATCGGCATCCAGATCCAGAAATTGAGATCGGTTCCGCCGGCCTCCAGCACGCAGATTGTGTATTTGCCGTCGGCCGACAGGCGGTCTGCAAGCACAGAACCGGCAGAGCCGGCGCCGACAATGATGAAGTCGAATTCGTTCATGGCCCGCTACCGGACGGCCTTGTCGCGCTGGACAAGAATCGAGATCAGCGCCAGCAGACCGGACCCGATCATCAGGAAGAAAGAAACCGCGTTGAGCACCGGGGTCGAGCCGACCTTGGCCATGCGGTCGTACATGGTGATCGTCAGCGGCGCTTCCGAGCCGACGAGGAACAGGGTGGTGTTGAAGTTTTCGAAAGAGACCAGGAACGCCACGATGCCGGACGCGATCATGGCCGGACGCAGAAACGGCAGGGTGACCGTGCGCAGGACGCGGGCGCGGCTGGCGCCGAGATTGAGCGCGGCTTCCTCCATCGCCCCGTCGAACTTCTTCAGACGCGCCGTGATCACCAGCGAGGTGATCGTCGTGATGAACGAGAATTGCCCGAGCACGACCAGGAAGAGACCCGGTCTCAGGAATTCTAGTTCGAGGTCGAAGGCGTTCTCGGCGTTATTGGCCGTGTTGCTCGCCAGGACCAGGATCGATATGCCGAGAATGACACCCGGAATGACCAGTGGCAAGACCATCAGGATGTAGAAGAAGTTCTTGGCGGGAAACTCGCCGCGCACGAACAGGAACGCGTTCGTGGTACCGACAAAAACCGACAGGGCGGATACGAAGACGGCAATAACGAAGGAGAAATACAGGCCGCGCAAGAGCCGGCGATCGTAAAACATGCCGAGCTTCGGCTCGGTATCGTTGAAGAACCAGTCAAGCGTAAAGCCCCGCCACGGCAGGGCCGGGAACAGGCTGTCGTTGAAGGCGAAGGCGCCGGCAGCGATCAGCGGGGCCGCGAGGAAGACGAAGAAGGCGGCGACATAGATGCGAAAGCCCCAGAGGAAGGGCGTGGGTTTTTCGCTCGGTAGCATCCCGTCCTCCTCAGCTCTTGGCGATCGTGTTGGACAGGGTCTGGCCGCTGAGTTTCAGACCGAGCCAGATGACGATCGAAGTGAACAGGAGCAGCAGCATGCCGAAGGCGGCGCCGGCCTCCCAATTGAACCGGGTGATGAACTGGTTGTAGATCTGCTCAGTGAACCAGCTGGAATTCTTGCCGCCGAGCAGGATCGGCGTCAGATACGAGCCCGCGGTCAGCATGAACACAACGATACAGCCCGCGACGATGCCCGGCATGGCGTAGGGAACGATGATCCGGCGCAGGACCGTGAACCCGTTGCCGCCGAGATTATAGCCCGCCTCGATCATGGCATTGTCCATGCCATCGAGCGTCGAGACGAGGGGCACGATCATGAACAGCATGACCGTGTAGACAAGACCGACAATGACGGTGACGTCGTTGTAGAGCAGTTCTACCGGCCCTTGGACCAGACCGCTCCATTGCAGCACCGACGACACCACGCCGGTTTCGCGCAGCAGGAGGATCCAGCCGAATGCCCGGATCAGATCGCTGACCCATAACGGCACCAGGCAGAGCAGGAACAACGCGCCGCGGGTGCGATTGCCGGCCAGTTTGGCAATGTAATAGGCGATCGGAAACCCGATGAGGAGCGCCAGCGCGGTGACCAGAAGCGACATTGATCCGGTGCGCAGGAGCGTGTTCCAGTAGATCGGCTCGTTGATGAAATCGAGGTAGTTCGCGAAGCTGAATTCGTAGACCCGCGGCGCCACCTTCTCACGCAGCGACAGCGCGACCATGCCGATATGCGGCAGGATGATCAAAAGGCTGATCCAAAGCGCGAACGGCGCGAACAGGAGGATCAGGACGAGCCGCTTGAAGTCCTTGTTCAGCATCACCCGGTCTTTCCGGATGCAAAACACATGGCCTGGGCCGACGACCAGGACAGGCTGACTTCTTCGCCGGGTGCCAGGTCGTCCTTTCCGGTCAGCGTGACATCTGCCTCGATCAGTTCGCCATTGGCGCTGCGCACCAGGACGCGGCTGTTGGCGCCGTTGAACAACAGGCTGTCGACGACACCGTCCATGCGATTGTCGGCGGCCGCCGCATCGTCCTTTGCCGCCGACTTGCGGGTCGTGTGGATGAATTCCGGTCGGACAAAAATCTCCACGTTCGTACCGTCCGCCGGTACCTGTCCGGCCGACGACATGAAGACGATTTCCAGGCCCTGCGCGGTTTCCGCCCGGCCGCCGGTCGCGTCGCTGGAGCGGACCCGTCCGGACCAGCGGTTGCTGTCGCCGACAAATCCGGCAACGAAGGCCGTATCCGGCCGGTGATACAGGTCCTGCGGCGTTCCGATCTGTTCGAAGCGGCCCTCATTCATCACCGCGACCCGGTCGGACATGACGAGGGCCTCGGACTGGTCGTGCGTGATGTAGATAAACGTCGTGTCGAACTGATGCTGCAGCAGTTTCAGTTCGATTTTCATGGCTTCGCGCAGCTTCAGATCCAACGCGCCGAGCGGTTCGTCCAAGAGCAGCACATCCGGGTCGAGCACCATGCAGCGGGCGATGGCGATGCGCTGTTTCTGGCCGCCCGACAATTGATGGATTTCCCGGCCGGCGACGTCCGGCAACGCGATCCTGTCCAAGACATCCCGGACCCGGCGCTCGATCTCGGCGCCGGCCATGCCGTTGCAGCGCAGGCCGTAGGCGATGTTTTCGTAGACATTCATCATCGGAAACAGCGCGAGATGCTGGAAGACCATCTTGACGTTGCGCCGGTTCGGCGGCGTGCCCAGCACCGAGTTTCCCTTGATCCGGATGTCGCCGCCTGACGGTTCCTCGAACCCGGCGATCATGCGCATCAAAGTGGTCTTGCCGCAGCCAGACGGTCCGAGAATGGAAAAGAAGGAGCCGCTCGGGATGTCGAAGGAGACGTCATCGACGGCCCGCAACGCACCGAACGACTTGGAGAGCCGGATGCATTCGAGGTCGTAAAGCGGAGCATTCGTCATGGGCGGAGCTGACCGGAAATGGAACCTAACGCGTGGATGCTGCCGTGACGACTGTTGGTGTTCCCGGCAGTTCGGCTGACGCCGTTCACCCTGCGGGTCGGGCTTGTCCGCCGTCAAGTGCACGGACGGCCGGCGTCATATCGCGACGCCGGCCGTATGAGATGAGGTATTCGATCATGCCATCGGGCCCGGTCTCTTGTGCGGCACCCGGTCTCTTGTGTGGCACGATGGTCGCGCGGTCTAGCCGCCGGTTGCCGCCTTGATCTTTTCCAGGGTCTTGCCTTCCATGTCTTCGACGCCCGGAGGGATGTTGGCGAAGAATTTCAGGTTTTCGATGTCGGCATCGCTGAAAGCGGCATTGACGGCGGCTTTCTTGTCGGCCGGCAGCAGATCCTTGGCGCCCTTGACCGATGCGATCGCTCCGGTGTTGGACGACATGATGGTGACGTTTTCAGGCCGCAGCACAAAATTGATCCATTTGTAGGCGGCGTCGTCGGCCTTGCCCTTGCGCGGCAGGGCGAACGTGTCGATCCAGGCCAGCGCGCCGGTCTCCGGCGGCACGAAGACGATGTTCTCGTTCTGCCCATACAGTTTATAGGCGGTGGAATCCCAGGTCTCGGATGCAACGATCTCACCGGACAACATCATGGCCGACAGGTCGTCGCCGCCCTTCCAATAGGCCTTGATGTTGGCTTTGCACTCGATCAGCTTGTCCGCGACCTTGTCGAGAATGCCCTGATACTTTTCGAGATCGGAATAAGCCGCGAACGGATCCTCGCCCATGGCGAATGCGGTGCCGAGCAGGATGGTGCGCTTCAGGCGCATGGAGGTCTTGCCCTTGTAGGCGGGATCGCACAAATCACCCCAGCCCTTGAAGTCCGGTGCCTTGGTCTTGTCCGCCATCAGGCCCGACGTGCCCCATTGGTGGGGGACGGCATAGACTTCGCCTTCAATCGTCGTGTTCGCCTTCACGCCGTCCAGAAGCTTGGCTTCCATGACATCGGTGTTGATCTTGGACAGATCGAGCGGCTTGTAGATGTCGTATTCGAGCTGCGCGGCATAGATCCGGTCGTGGCTGGGCTGGGCAAGATCGAACCCGGCGCCGCCGGTCGCCCGCAGCTTGGCGATCATTTCCTCGTTGTTGGAAAACGTCACCTCGACGTCGATGTCCGGGTATTCCGCCTCGAACTTCTTGATCAGTTCTTCGGGCGCATAGGAGCCCCAGGTCAGCAGTCGGAGCGTTTCAGCCTGGGCGGCGCCGGTGCCCGCCAACAGGGTCGCCGCCAATAAGCCAGCAAGTGTCGTCTTCGTCGACATGGTGTTCTCCCTTTGATCCGGTCTAAACCGATAAAGCGCACTCCAAGGGGAAAGACTATGCGGCGATTGGACTGGGAAATATATCCATTACCGATAATTATTCAGACCAATCCGCCTCAAGATATTATGCGGCGAATGACATCCATGCCGCTCCGGATGTCGTCGGGCGGCGTGCTGCCGAAGCCGAGCACGATTCCCTTGTAGGGCAGCTGCGTCAGCGCGTATCGGCCAAGGCCGGCCGTGACGATCCCGCGGTCCCGTGTGCGGGCGATGAAATCGGCTTCCCGGATATCGGCATTCAGGAAGCCAACGGCATGAAAACCGCTGCTCGTGGGGCGCACGTCGATGTCCTTGCGCAGTGCGCGGGCCGCCTGCATCAGCGTGTCGTGACGATCGCGGTAGATCTGGCGCATTGTCCGGATGTGGGTCGCAAAGAGACCCTCATCCATAAAGTCCGCGACGATCGCCTGATTGGCCGTGGGCACGCCGCTCTGCCAGGCGTTGCAGACCCGGCGAAAGCTCTCCACGAGGCCGAGCGGCGACAGGATGAAGCCCAGCCTGAGCGAGGGAAACAGCGATTTCGAAAACTTGCCGACATAGATCACGCGCTCCTGCGTATCGATGCTCTTCAGCGTCGGTGGCGGCTGGTCGCAGTAATAGAATTCGCCATCGTAATCGTCTTCCACGATCATGGCGTCCGCGTCCTTGGCTGCCTGCAGCAAGGCAAGGCGTCGGCTCAGGCTCATGACATGGCCGAGCGGCTGCTGATGCGACGGGGTGACGAAGGCCAGACGAAACCGGGCCGCCTTGTCGAGGCCGTCACTGACCCGGATTCCTTCCTCGTCGACGCTGACCGGGATCAATTTCGCGCCGGTTGCGACAAAGGCGTTGCGGGCGCCGATCGCGCCCGGATTTTCGAACCATACGGCCTTGCCGGGATCCACCAGCATGGCGCTGATCAGCGAAAACGCGTGTTGCGCGCCGTTCATGACGAAGATCTGTTCGGGATCGCATCTGATGCCGCGTGAGGCATTGAGTTGACGGGCGATCGCCGCGCGCAGGCGCGGGTAGCCGAAGGGCTCGCCATATCCGGTGACGTGATCGCGGTTCTGCCGCCAGTGCCGCGCCGAAAGCCGTGCCCATTGTGCCATCGGAAAGGCATCGAGCGCCGGCAGGGCGGTCACAAAGGCGGCCGATTCATGCGGCAGGCGCTGGCGCAGGGCAAAGCCGGTATCGGCATGGGAGGCGGCATGCGACAATCGGGGTGACGCGATGGTGCCGCCGGAGCCGGTCGGCGTGGATGCCAGCGTGCGCTGCGCCTGCAGGGCCTGGTTGACATAGGTGCCGGCACCGACGCGGGCTTCGAGCAACCCTTCCGAAACCAGACGGTCGATCGCATCGATCACCGTCGTTCGGGATATGCCGAGTTCCAGAGCGAGCGTGCGCGTGGCCGGCATGCGGTCACCGGGCGTCAGTCCGCCGGACAGCAACAAGTCCCGCAGGCCCATATAAAGCTGCACCGACATGCGCCGGTCCGACGCCTTGTCGATACGTAGGGAAGACAGCAATGCGCCGCCGTGCCGTTTCATGGTCTGCTCCGGATTGGTATGACAGTTTCCGCAAAACGGACCTTCTATCAAGGCCAATTCCGCCTAATCTGACCTCACCACGCGTCCCTTGGCCGACAGGAACGGCGTCCGCCGGCCCCTCACCCAGGCTGGATCCCTGATGAAGATTCGCTCAATTGAAACGTTTACCAACGAGTTCGTCTGCTTCGTGCGCGTAACTTCGGACAGCGGCGCCGAGGGTTGGGGGCAGACCGCACCCTATTACGCCGATATCACGGCCCAGGTGGTGCACCGTCAGGTGGCGCCCTATGCGCTCGGTGAGGATGCGTTCGACATTGCCGGTTTGATGGACATCATTCCGGATCGCGAACACAAGTTCCCCGGATCCTATCTGCGGCGCGCCATGGGCGGGCTCGACACGGCGCTCTACGATATGCGCGGCAAGCTCGAAGGCCGGCCGGTCTGCGCCTTGCTCGGCGGGACACCCGGTCCGGTGCGTGCCTATGGTTCGTCGATGAAACGCGACATCACGCCGGCGGACGAAGCGGATCGGCTCAAGCGATTGCAGGACGCGTTCGGCTTTACGGCGTTCAAGTTCCGCATCGGTTCGGAATGCGGCCGGGACCGGGATGAATGGGCCGGCCGGACCGAGGAAATCGTTCCGACGATGCGCAAGGCGTTTGCCGACGATACCGCGCTGCTGGTCGATGCGAATTCCTGCTATTCGCCGGCCAAGGCCATCGAAGTGGGGCGGTTCCTTATCGACAACGGCATTTCCCATTACGAAGAACCCTGTCCCTATTGGCACTACGACCAGACCAAACAGGTCAAAGAGGCGCTCGATATCGATGTCACGGGCGGCGAACAGGATTGTTCGCTCGTCGACTGGCAGCGCATGATCGATGATCGGGTCGTCGATATCATCCAGCCGGATGTGTGCTATCTCGGCGGTATGGTCCGGTCGATGCAGGTGGCACGGATGGCAGAAACGGCCGGACTGCCGTGCACGCCGCATGCGGCGAACCTTTCGATGGTGACGCTGTTCACCATGCACTTGCTGAGGGCGATCCCCAATGCGGGCAAGTATCTCGAGTTCGCCATCGAACAAGACGATTATTATCCCTGGCAGTCGGGGCTCTTTGTGGTCTCGCCCTTCGACATTGTCGACGGCCATGCCCATGTCACGGAAGCACCGGGCTGGGGCGTGGAGATCGATCCCGACTGGCTGGCGCGATCGACCTATGCGATCAGCGAAATCGAGTGCTGACAATTCGGGTTGCGACGGTCTTCGTCAGGGAATTGCGCACTCCGTCACGCGGTATTGTCCCGGAAAGGGCTAAATCGTGAACAATGTTCGAGTCCGTTGTATGAGAGTCTCAAACTTAGTATAGATTCTGGCATATTTGGATTATAATCTGCTATATTTTTAATTTATATTCCGTTAGATTTAGTTATAATTCATTATTTATCGTATAAGTTCCCTTTTTGGATGGAGGCATTTGCGTAAATCTAAAATATATTTTGCAAGTAATCAGTCGCTTCTGAGTGCCGTAATTTCATAAGAGCTGATTTTTATCTTTTAGCGCCCGGCCTCGTGTGTCTTTGGAAAGAAAAATCGGAAGCTGAACGCGTTCGTGAAAAACTGCCTCAAGATGTGAATTTTTACCGATAGGTCAAGGATTTCTATGGGCAATATGCGTTTCAGAGGGGCGCTTTTGCCATGTGCCCGCCTTCGACTCATCCTGGAGCTTGAGCGGAAACACGTTCATGGTGTGTTCTGCTTTCGTGTATCCTGCGGCCATCGTGCAAATGGCGCACTTGCTTGATACCAGGCCGGCAAATTGCCTTTGAACAACGCTCCCGGTTCATGAAATTCCCGGGACAGACCTATTGCCGGTACCGTCGACCGGCCCGTCGGCTGTGTGTGCCCGGTGGTCTCTGCCCAACGGCGCGGCCGGGCGCCGGTCGTCCCGATGATCTTGTGTGACCGATGGGTCTACCCGACCGGTATGCCGGTCGGGCCGAGGGCGCCAAGATCCGCCGGCCTCGGCTCCGGCCGCGGTTGGATGTTCTGGTTGATCCGGAACAGGTTCTGCGGATCGTAGTGCTGTTTGACAGCGGCGAGGCGGTCGCTGTTCGATCCGTAGGCCTCGTCGCTGCGGCCATGACGATCGGCAATGAAATTGACATATGCGCCTGGGCTCGCGCCGTCGCGGAGCCGTGCGGCCGCCTGCCTGACCCATGCAATCATTTCCCTGTCCTCTGTCGGATCGCGCCAGCGTGCGCCGGGCGTGACCATGAACGGAACCTTGCGGTGCGGATAGGCGGTGTCCGACGGCGCCGTGTCGTCAATCGCGCCGCTGTGGGCACACAGGAGAATATCGGATTCCGGGCTCGGCAATTGCACGGCCAGATCGATCAGCTGCGCAATCAGGCTGTCATCCATTGTCTGGTGGTTGACGGTGCTCCAATAGTTTCGCGCGCCCCTGGCGTAGGTCTGATCGAGGAACGCCTGGGCTTCGACATAGGGCCGCCACACAATCGCGTTGCCGAGCGCGGCGGGATGATTGCGCAGCGGCGCGAGCGTTGTTTCTCCTTCCTCAGGGTCGCCGGCCCAGAACGCCATCAGGATCACGACCGGCGTTCCGTGGTGCGTGTCCGGCAGGAACGGCGCCGGCGGGGCCATGGCAAGGTCGGCCCACACGGTGCACGCGCGCGGCGCCGTCGCCACGAAATCGGCCCAGAACCGCAAGGCCTCGCATCCGCGATCGAGCGGAAAGACCGTCGGCCCGAACAGCACTTTCGGCCCGACCGGATGGAGCCGAAATTCAAACGCGGTAACCACGCCGAAATTGCCGCCGCCGCCGCGCAAGGCCCAGAAAAGATCCGGCAATTCTCCGGCGCTGGCACGGACCTGAGCGCCATCTGCAAGAACGATCTCTGCCGAGAGGAGGTTGTCGACACTCAATCCGTACCGACGCGACAGCCATCCGAAACCGCCGCCGAGCGTCAGCCCGCCGATCCCGGTGTCGGAGACAACACCGGCAGGCGTTGCGAGACCATGTGCCTGGGCGGCCCGGTCAAGATCCGCAAGCGTTGCGCCACCCTCGACTCTTGCGATCCGCCGACCGGCATCAACCCGGACCGCGCGCATGGCCGACAGGTCGATCATCAGCGCACCGCTCCCGACCGCGGTTCCGGCAATGTTGTGGCCGCCCCCCTTGACCGATACGGCGAGATCCGCCGCCCGGGCTGCGCGGATCGCGCCGGCGGCATTGTCGGCGCTGCGACAGCGGGCGATCGCGGCCGGCCGTTCGTCGATCATGGCGTTCCAGACCGTTCGCGCGGTTTCATATTCCGCCATCCCGGGATGCAGCGTTTCTACCTTTGCTATGTCGTGCATTCTGCGCTGATCGTGGCCGCTTCCCATCCTGTCCTCCCGGTCGTTCCGGCGTGTTCCTCTGCCCAAACGTGGTGAAAATCCGAAACTGCGGATACTCAAAAATCTGGAGTGCTTCAGATTCTGGAGTGGTTTGCGGCCGATCCGGATGGCAGACTTGGCGGGCGATTTCCAAGGGGAGACCAGGCCATGGCCCAGAAGGGATACGGTCAATATTGTCCGCTGGCGCTTGCGGCGGAACTGCTTTGCGAACGGTGGACGTTGCTTGTGATGAGCCGGCTGATCGACGGGTGCCGGCGCTTCAACGAAATTCATCGCGGCGTGCCGAAGATTTCACCCACCCTTTTGAAACAACGGCTGGAACAGCTGGAGCATGCCGGATTATGCGAGCGGGTTGCGCTGCCGGACGGTCGCGGTCACGAGTACCGGCCGACGGAGGCCGGGCAGGAGCTCGATCCGATCATCATGAACCTTGCCGCCTGGGGTCAGCGCTGGTCGCGGGACCTGGAAAGCGACGATCTCGACCCCGCCTTTCTGGCGTGGAGCATGCACACCCGCATCAAGGTGGACGCCATGCCGGCCGACCGTACAGTCCTCGAATTCACGTTTTCAGGAACGGTAAAGGGATTGCACCGGTTCTGGCTGGTGGTCGAGAACGGGCAGGTCAACATGTGCCTCAAACATCCCGGTTACGATTCCGATCTCGTGATCCGGTCCGATATCCGCCGATTCGTGGAAGCGTGGCGCGGGTTTCGGGATATGCGCCGGGAAATCGCAGGCGGCCATATCCTTGTCGAAGGTCGCGAGAAACACCGTCGCGCCCTGCCGGACTGGTTGATGCTCAGCGCCCTGTCACCATTCGAGCGCATGCGGCCCGGCCGCGAGCGCACGCTCTATGAAAAAACCGGCGTACTCGCCGGAACCGTTTCGGCGGAACAGGCGCTGACCGAACGGCAGATGAAGAAAGCCGGTAATGCCAAGTAACACATGGCGTTACGGCGGGTGGAGCCTGGCCTTTTCGGCCGGTTCCATTCCCATCACACACAATTCCCTTTAAGCCGACCTTGTTGCCGGAGGCAACGCCATGGCCACGCAGCATTCCCGCACGGCTGCCCGCCTGATCACGTCGGCTACAGTCATTCTGGTCCTTGGCTGGATGATCATCGCCCTCTCGATAACCATCAACGCTTCATTTTTCAGCTACAATCTGCTGATGCCGGGTCAGGAAGCATGAACCAGCCTCCTGAACTACGAAATCTTCCTCACCGACCCGGCGGTCCTTGATGCCACCCTATCTGGACGGTCGGTTTTGAGCGCGCCGTCTTTCCGGCACCGCACTACTTGACATCGGTGCCGCGCGGATCATTATCTGCGCGTGGCCGGACAGGCGGCCCACGGTCCGCGTGAAGGGTTCAACCCGCCTCTCCCTATCCGACTGTTAGCCATCTTCTTTCTGCCCGAGAGCCGCGGACGCCGGGCGCCAAGAGAGAAGGTGTCTCATGACCGAAGCACTTCCCCCCCGCCCGGATCTTCAATGGCTGAAAAAGGCCGCAAAACGCCGCTTGAACGACTTGCGGTCCGAGGATCGCGGCGCCCGGCTCAACCAGGCTCAAAAAGACATCGCGGAGCGCTACGGCTTTGCAAGCTGGCGGGCGCTGAAGGCGCATGTCGACGGCCTTAGCCTCGATGGACAAATCCTGGCCGCGGCGATCGAAGGGCGGGCCGATGATCTCGCCGGCCTGCTCGATGCGCACCCGGCCCGTATCGGCATTACCGGCGGCCGCTGGCGCCGGCCGCTCCTGCATCTTGCCGCGGAAGGCGGCCATTTGGCGTGCATCGACTGCCTGCTGGATCGCGGGGCCGATGTGCGCCAGCGTGATACGTTCGACAACGCGACCGCGCTGCACTGGGCAGCCTATGGCGGCAGTCTTTCCGTCGTGCGGCGCCTCGTCGAAGCCGGTTGCGCCGTCACAGACGACGGCGACGCCCATGAGATGGGTGTGCTCGGCTGGTCGACCTGTTTCCATGACGTGCACGACGGGGTTGCCGACTTTCTTATTGAAAGCGGGGCGGAACCGACACTGGTTGCGGCGATTGCGCTCGATCGCGCCGACCTCGTTCTCCGCCTTGCCGGCGAGGACCCGCGCCGGATAACCCGCCAGATGAGCCGGCTCGAACACCATTGCACGCCGTTGCACTTTGCCGTGCGGCGAAACCGGGCCAACATTGTCGGCCTGCTCCTCGATCTTGGCGCCGATGCGACGATCCGGGACAGCCGCGGCCAGACACCGCTCGGCTATGCGTCGGCCGAAACCGATACAGTCATTGTCGACCGGCTTGTAGCCGCCGGCGCCGATCCGGCTGAACGCAGCCCGAACCGCTTTGAATCCGCAGTACCGATTCTCAACGTCCGAAACGTGCCGGCTTCTGTCGCCTATTATGTGGACGCGCTCGGGTTCGAGAAGGAATGGGATTGGGGAACACCGCCGAGTTTTGCCTCCATACAGCGCGACGAGGTGCGAATTTTCCTGTGCCAGGATGCCCAGGGCGGGGCGGGCATGTGGATCTCGATTTTCATTCAGGATGTCGACGCGCTTTATGAAGATTATCGGGATCGGGGTGCAATTATCCGCCAGAAGCCGACCACTTTTCCCTGGGGCGTGCGCGAAATGAATGTCGAGGATCCGGACGGACATCGGCTGCGCATCGGCAGCGATGCGCCAGGACCTGCTGACGGGGAACCGCTGAACGGAACCCAATGAGGCATGGATGCGGGCAACCGGGCGAACCGCGTCTATGCTGTCCGGCACAAGGCAATCCGGTCGTCTACCGGTGCAAGCTGACGGGCGTCGCCTTGCCTGTTTCGACAGGCAGGGCGTCTTGAACATCGACGCCGGCCTCAGCATGTAAGAGACCGATACACAAACCCGACGGGGGTGGGGGCCCTCGTTTGCTCGGCGTAGGGGCTGCAAGATGGTGTCTGCATCCGACGCGGCATTTCACGCCCGTCTTACGGCGTATGCCGCGAAAAACCCTCGCTTCGCCGTCGGTGCGGCCTTTGCACGGGGCGAGACAGATCCCGAAGTCGTCGTTGCCGGCAATTGTCATTACCGGGCCAGCCAACCGGTGACGCATGATGCGGCCTGGCATATCGGCTCCATCACGAAGTCCTTCACCGCTGCCCTGATCATGCGGCTGATTGCGCAGGGCCGTCTTGAACTCGATCAGCCGATCGGCGAGCTGCTTTCGCCTCCAGAAATGCCCATGCACCCGGACTGGCGGGCGATCACCATGGGCGAGGCGCTGAGCCATACCGCCGGTCTCAGGGCCAATGTCCCGATCATCGATCTGTTCAAACAAGAGGGCGACGATCGTGTCGCCGCCCGCTTGCAGCGGCTGCAGGCGATCTGGCATCGCGCTCCAGGCGGGCGGCGCGGTCGGTTTGCCTATTCGAATGTCGGTTATGTGCTGGCCGGTGCCGTAGCGGAATCGATTGTCGGCCGGCCCTGGGAAGACCTGATCGTTACGGAACTTGCGCGCCCGCTCGGCCTCACCTCGCTCGGTTTCGGGCCGCCGACAGGTGAGGATGCGGTCTTCGGCCACGTTCGATTTCTCGGCTTTCATTCCGCGCGGGATCCTGCGGAGAAAAACGCCGATAACCCGGCCTGGATGGGGCCGGCCGGAGGCCTGCGTCTCAGCCTCGGCGATCTCGTGCGCTGGGGGCAGGCCCATCTGGCGGCAGGGCAGGGCAGACGTCCGGATTTTCTGACGCCGGACGCGTGCGCCCTGCTGCACCGTCCCGTCAGCGAGGAATACGGGCTCGGATGGGTGGTCCAGGCGGTTCCGGAAGAGGGTACAACGCTGATCTGGCACAACGGATCCAACACGATGTGGTACGCCGTGCTGGCGCTGGTTCCCGAACGGGATCTGGTGGTGGCGATCGCGATCAACCGGTACGACCACGCGGGCGGCGATGCGCTCGTCAAGGATCTGATCAAAGCCCTGCTTGATTGACCGCGACCCTGTTTGCCCATGATAGTGCGGGTATGGGACATTGTGTCCTGAACAGGGTCGACGGGCCGCGATGAAGATCACGCGCATCACCAGCCACGTCCTGCAATACGACCTGCCGGAAGAATTGGGCTATTCGCAGCAATTCTACGTCCGGCGCTCGGCGCATCTGGTCGAAGTCGAGACGGATGAAGGTGTGACCGGCTGGGGCGAGTGTTTCGGTCCGGGCGCGGTCGCGCTCGGCAACAAGGCGATTGTTGAAGGCGTCATCCAGCCGATGATCCTCGGCTTTGACGCCCTCGCCCGCGACATGATCTGGCACAGGGTCTACAATCTCCTGCGTGACCACGGTCAAAAGGGGATGCCGCTGCAGGCGCTGTCCGGCGTCGACATCGCGCTCTGGGACATTGCCGGCAAGGTGGCGGGTCTGCCGGTCCATACGCTGATCGGCGGCGCCCATCGCGATCGCGTGCCGGTCTATGGTTACGGTATGATGCTGCGGCGCGGGGATGCCGAAAGCCTGGCCGCCCGCTTCACTGACGAGGCGGCCGCCATCCGGGATGCCGGGTTCGTCGCCACCAAGATGAAAGTCGGTCTGGGTGCCGAGGCCGATGTCCGGCTGGCGGAGGCCGTGCGGCTCGGCGTCGGCGACGAATTCGACTTCATGGTCGACGCCAACCATTGTTACACGACCGCGGATGCCTTCTACGTCGGTCGCGCCCTGGAGGAACTTGGGGCTTACTGGTTCGAGGAACCGGTGGCACCGGAGGACCATGACGGATACCGCGAATTGCGCCAGGGACTGGCGGTCAACATTTCCGGCGGCGAGGCGGAATTCACGCGCTGGGGGTGGCGCGCGCTTCTGGAGTCTCGCGGGCTCGACATCGCCCAGCCGGAAGTCTGCGCGCTCGGCGGCATTTCAGAATATCTGCGGGTGCTGGCGCTCTGCCATGCGCATTTCACGCCGGTCGTCAATCATGTCTGGGGATCGGCGATTGCGGTCGCGACCAACCTGCATCTTCTGGCCGCGATGCCGCCCCTGCCCGGAGGATTGCATCCGCGCGAACCGATGCTGGAATTCGATACGACCGACAACCGGTTTCGCGACGACCTCCTGATCGAGCCGCTCGATATCCAGGGACAGGTCGCCCGGAACGGGGGCACGGCTGTTGTTCCGACCGGTGCTGGACTGGGGGTCGAGCCGGATCGCGCGTTCATGCGCCGCTACACCGTCGATGCGTGAGGCCCCTGGCCAGAAACCGCTTCTCCAGGGATGAAATCGATCCGGCATCCGACCTGGATCAATTCGGATCCCCGTCCGATCCGCAAGAGTGCGCCCCGTCGTTGTCGAGATTGGGAGTGCGAAATGCCGAAGGCCGTCGGAAACAGGGGAAAGTGTTTGTGTGGGGCCGTGACGATCTGGGTTGGGGCGGCCCATACCGATGTCGGTATTTGCCATTGCGCGATGTGCCGACGTTGGGGCAGCGGGCCCAATATGGCTATCGAAGTCGGCAAGGATCTGGTCATTGACGGCTTTGAATCCATCACGACGTACCGCTCGTCGGAATGGGCGGAACGCGCGTTCTGTCGAACCTGCGGCAGCAATCTCTATTACCGGATCGTCGAGGAAGACACCTATGCGGTTTGCGTCGGGCTGTTCGAGGAGTTCCGGGGCATGGAGCTCAAGAGCCAGATCTTCATTGATGAAAAACCGGATTTTTATGCCTTCGCCAATGAGACCGTGACGATGACGGGTGCTGAGGTCTTCGCCCTTTATGCATCGCCCGGTGACGGCAAGTAGGTGGCGGGAGAGGCCGTGGCCCGACGACGCTCGCCACTGTCTGCACACGCGATTCCGCGCACTGGTTGTTCCCGGCATCCTGGATCCGCCGGACACGCCGTCGGATGACGGGTTGGAGGACGGGTGACGGCTTTTTTCCGGTGTTCGGTGCGTGCCGGATTGGCTACCGGTTCATCCCCACGCTCCGTCTTCGCCCGGCTTGACCGGGCGATCCAGCGGCTTGGCGGTTGGCGCTCGGCAGACTGGGTCCGCCGGTCAAGCCGTCGGATGACGGATTGGAGAGGTGGGATTGTCCCTTTTGGCCTTGTCGGCGTGGCCAGATCGCGTGCCTACACCTTTGTCCTGCAGGCCTATGTGGCAGGGAATGCCATCGGCGGACAACAGGAATGGGTTCCCACCGTTTTGGCGCCCGCATCGACATCCGCGAGACGCGCCCGTCTCCCCTCCGCCGTCTTCACCCGCTTCAAGCGGGTGATCCAGCAGCGCCATAGACTGGGCACGGCAACCCGGGTCGGCCAGATTGTGTGATTGCGCCGCGAAACCGGGACTCTGGTGCTGCCGTTAATTCTGCCTATCGATAGATAGATCTTGACAGTCGACATTCTAATGCCATTTATCTACCTATCGATAGGTAAACAAGGAAATCGGAAAGGACACCCCCATGAGCAACACCCTCAGCATCATCATCGGCGGTTCGACGGGAATAGGTAAAGCCACGGCCGCTGAACTGGCGCGCGAAGGCCGAACCGTGCTCATCGTCGGCCGTGACGTCGCCAAACTCGAGGCTGCCCGAACCGAGATCATGGACGAGGCGAACGGGTCGATCGAAACCCTGTCGGCGGACCTCCTGGACCGGAGATCCGTCAATGACCTGGTCGCCCGCATCGACGCGGAAACCCGGCATATCGACCAACTCGTCAATGCCGCGGGCACGTTTGCGCCGCTTCCCTTTACGGACCATACGGTCGACGAATACGACCGGTACATGGACCTCAACCGCTCGACCTTCTTCGTGACGCAAGCGGTCGTGCGCAACATGCAGCGCAACGGCGGCGGATCGATCGCCAATATCGGGTCGATGTGGGCGAAACAGGCGATCAAGGCGACGCCGTCATCGGCCTATTCGATGGCCAAAGCCGGTCTGCATTCCCTGACCCAGCACCTGGCAATGGAGCTCGGAGAATCCGGCATCCGTGTGAACGCGGTTTCGCCGGCCGTCGTCGTCACGCCGATTTACGGCGCATTTATCGATCCCGATAAAATCGAGGAGACGCTGACCGGCGGTTTCGATGCTTTCCATCCGATCAACCGGGTCGGCCGCGCGGAGGACATCGCGCATCACGTGGCTTTCCTGTTGTCTGACAAGGCGGGCTGGACAACCGGCGCGGTCCACGATGTCGATGGCGGCGTCATGGCCGGTCGGGTCTGAGCGCACTCAGGGTCTGACAGCACTCTGGGTCGGACAGCTGAGCGTAACGTCCGGCCCGGTTCCATCATCCAACACATGACTGCCGGTTGCCCGCATCCCTCGGCAGGCATCCGATCATCCTGTTTCTGCTATCCTTCAGCGGACCGCACGCCACACGCGGACCCCCAAATGTCGAAAAGAGAAAGACCATGGAAAAGATCAAAGTCGACGTGGCCATCATCGGCGCCGGCAGCGCCGGCATGCGGGCCTATCGCGAAGCCAGCCAGGTCACGGACAAGGTGCTGCTGATCGAAGGCGGCGCTTTCGGAACGACATGTGCCCGTGTCGGCTGCATGCCGTCCAAATTGCTGATCGCCGCGGCCGAGGCCGCCCATCACGGCAGGCATACAGCGCAATTCGGCGTCACCTACGCGCCGCCGGAAATCGACGGGCGCGCGGTCATGCAGCGGGTACGCGACGAGCGGGACCGGTTCGTCGGCTTTGTGATCGACAGTGTCGAAGGCTGGCCGGAACAGACCCGCATCCGGCAATGGGCGCGGTTCCGGTCCGACACGGAACTGGAACTCGACGACGGCCGCGTCGTGGAAGCGGACCGGATCGTGATCGCCACCGGGTCCCGGCCCAACGTTCCGAAAGTGTTCGCGGGTTTCGGCGACCGGCTCATCGTCAACGATGACGTCTTCGACTGGCAGGACCTGCCGTCGTCCGTTGCCGTGTTCGGCGCCGGCGTGATCGGACTGGAACTCGGTCAGGCGCTCAGTCGCCTCGGCGTTCGGGTGACGCTGTTCGGACGCGACCATCTGGTCGGCCCGCTGACCGACCCAATGGTGCTGGAAACGGCTCGTAGTCTCTTTTCGGAGGAATTCGCTTTCCATCCACATGCGGAGGTGACACGCCATGGCCGGACAGATGACGGCGTGGTCGTCGATTACACGGTCGACGGAGTAAGCCGCACCGAGACCTTCGACTTTGCGCTGGTTGCCACCGGCCGCCGGCCGAATGTCGACGATCTCGGGCTGGAGAACACGTCGCTTAAACTCGATGATCGCGGTGTGCCGGTCTACGATTCGTATACCGGACAGTGCGGAATCAGCCGGATCTTCCTCGCGGGTGATGCGACCAACACGGTCCCGCTCCTGCATGAGGCGGCCGATGAAGGGTTTGCTGCGGGATACAACGCCGCGCATTTTCCGCAGATCCGGCGGTTCGCCAAGAGCGCTCCGATTTCGGTCATGTTCAGCGATCCCCAGGTGATGATGATCGGCGCCACCCACCGCGCCCTCACAGACGCGCGGTCCGATTTCGCGGTCGGCGAACTGGACTGGTCCGACCAGGGCCGGGCCCGGGTCATGGGCGTGAACAAGGGACTGCTCCGGGTCTATGGCGAGCGCAATACCGGAAAGTTTCTGGGGGCCGAAATGATCGGTCCCCGGGCGGAGAACATAGCCCATCTGCTCGCCTGGTCCTTACAGTCGAACCTGACGGTGTCGCAGATGCTGGAACGGCCGTTCTATCACCCGGTGCTGGAAGAGGGCGTGCGCACCGCCCTGCGGCTCCTCAACCACGCGCTTGAAATGGGGCCGATGCCGCCGCCCCGGTGTATCGATTGCGGCCCCGGTGCCTGACGGGCTGCGTCCCGATACGCCGCGAAAGCGGTCAGGCGCGGGATCCGGCGGCCTTGCGCACGGCAAACAGGCCGAGAAAGGCCGCAGCGAGCAGGAGCGCCGCGGGCGGCAACGGGACCGGCGTCACGGTCAGGGATTGCAGCCTGATGGCGCCTGAATTCGTGGCAATCGTGAAATTGCTGCCTACGACGCTGCCTGACAACAGCGAGCCGAGATCGGTCAGCGTGAACGTGTCGGCTCCGGGATCGGCCGGCAAATTGATCGAGCCGATCGCGGTCTGGTCGTTGTAGATCGTGAACTGATCCGGTTCGCCATCCAGTTCGAAGACGAGTGCGCTGAGCAGCACAATACTCGTCGGCGAGAAGTCTAGATTCAAAGCATCGCCGACGCCGACCAGACCGCCGCCGCCACCGCCGTTCACGCCCCAGCCATTGCCGGCATTGTTGCGGTTGATGTTGGCCGCCGTCCCCAGGACGCCGGTTGAGGTAAAGACCGGATCGCTGAAACCGGTAAAGCCGCGGACCGTAAGGTCGATACCGCCCGCGTTCAACGCGATCGTATTTTCGGTGTTGGACCCGGCGCCGAAATCGAAGGTCACCGCAGCTGCCGGACCGGCCAGACCCAAGGACACGCAGCAGATCCCCGCAAGAATCAAAAACTTTCTGAACAACACGACTGACAACTCCCCCATAAGCCCGTTTGCATTACACAATTCCGAGCCTCCCTGCGTGTTACGCTAAACGAGATCGTCAAACCTAACAAGGAAGTCAGACGAGAAATCCTGACCGTAAGGAGCGATTTCCCGGAGTTTTATCCAAGCGCCTGGCTGGCAAGTGCGAAGAGGTGCGCGCCGGACCTTGCGGGCGTCGCGATCGATCCTCTTGCCATGGCGATGCCGCCGCCAACCCTGCCCAAGCCGAGGGTCGTCAGCCAGTCGCCCAATCCGGCTGATTCCGGCACATCGATCCGAACGAGGGATCCGGCCAGATCGGAGAGGCCGGCGGTGATCAGGGCCTGGGCGTTCTCCCGGTCCCGCGCGACCACAGGACCGATGACCTGGCCAAGCCCGAAACGCCGAATGACCGTATAGCCCGCAATCCGGCCGGCCTGTTCGACTATCACAAGCTTTCCCACGTTCCGGAGTGCGGCGATTACGGCGCTGCGGTCGCCGCCGGACGCGTCGCCGTCCAGCGCCAGCACGTCTGTGATGTCTTCGCTGCGGCCTACCGCGCGGATTCCGGGTGGCCTGGCGACGATCGAGGCCGTTCCCCGGTGCTGATGAATGCGGTCGGTTTCGCGGAAACCTAGGCGTTCATAAAGCGGCAGGCCGTCGTCGGTTGCGACAAGGGCGCCGACGCGCGAGCCGGCCTCCGCCATGGCTTTTTCCATCAGGCGTCTGGCGATCTTGCGGCCGCGAAAGGCGGGATCGACCACGACCATGCCGAACAAGGCCAAGCTTGGGCCATAGGCCCACCAGATCGTCGTCCCGACCACCCTGGAACCCTCAAGTGCGACCGTTCCGCGGCCGAGCGACAGGGCGAACGCCCAGTCCTCGCGCCGTTGCGGCCAGCGCTCTGCGCTGGACAGGGCGTAGGCCGCGTCCAGGTGTTCTTCGCGCATAGTGGCAAGAATTGGCTGTCCAGGAGCGGGTTGCGTGTCCATGACGATCGTCCAAGGCGGTTTATACGGATTGAAACACAATGCTCCAGACGGAAGCGGCCGCTTGCCTCAGTGCTCGCGCACAAAATGGTCCGGTTCGACCTCGATCAAGGGCTTCTGGTCGCTGACCCAGTCGAGCGGGCGCACCGGGCTCTTGATCTCCTCGGTCATCAGCCCGCCGCGCATGTGGCGCTCAGCCGGATCGGGGACCGGCACGGCGTCGATCAGCTTGCGCGTATAGGGATGGCGCGGATTGCCAAGCACAGCGCGGCGCGGGCCCATTTCGACGATTTCGCCCAGAAGCATGACGGCGACCCGGTGACTGACCCGTTCGACGACCGCAATATCGTGGCTGATGAACAGGAAAGCGAGGCCGAGATCGCGCTGCAGGTCTAGCATCAGGTTGATGACCTGGGCCTTGACGGAGACGTCGAGGGCGGAGACGGATTCGTCGGCAACGATCAGCTTCGGCTCGAGCGCCAGACAGCGGGCAATGCATAGGCGCTGGCGCTGGCCGCCGGAGAATTCGTGCGGGAATCGCGTCGCGTGTTCCGGCAGGAGGCCGACCTGTTCGAGGAGCCGAGCGACCGCCATGTCGGCTTCGGCGCCGGTCTTCAGGCCGTGCACCACCATCGGTTCGCGGATCGATGCGCCGACCGTCTTACGCGGATTGAGGGATCCGTATGGGTCCTGGAAGATCATCTGCATACGGCGGCGCGCGTCGCGCATCCTCGCCGGTGATGCAGCGCTCAGATCCTCGCCCTCGAAGCGGATCGTGCCGCCCACCGGTTCGATCAGGCGCAGGATCGATCGCCCGGTCGTCGACTTTCCGCAGCCGGATTCGCCGACCAGCGACAGGGTCTCGCCGGCGCGCAGTCTGAAGGAGACGTTTTCGACCGCATGGATGTGGCCGGTCTTGCGGCCGAGAAAGCCACCGCGCACCGGAAAGCGGGTCGACAGGTTCTCCACTTCCAGGATGATGTCGCTGCGGCGGTCGGGCTCGTCGTCGGGTTCGACGCCGGCCGCGTCTTTGGTTTCGGCCGGTGCCGGCGTCTCCGGTGCCGTCTGCGGCACCGCGCCGACAAGACTGTCCGTGTCCGGGGCGGCGGGAAAACGCCGCGGCAGGTCGGAACCGGTCAGGGCGCCGAGCTTTGGAACGGCCCCGAGCAGCTTGCGGCTGTAGGGATGCCGGGCGGCGGAAAAGATCTGTCCCACCGGCCCGTCCTCGACGCGGTCGCCCTTCAGCATGACCACGACCCGGTCGGCGATCTCGGCGACAACGCCCATGTCGTGGGTGATGAACATGACCGACATGCCGATCTCTTCCTGCAGCGCGCGCACCAGTTCCAGGATCTGGGCCTGGATGGTCACGTCGAGCGCGGTGGTCGGTTCGTCGGCAATCAGGAGCCGCGGCTGGCAGGCGAGTGCCATGGCGATCATGACACGCTGGCGCATCCCGCCGGAAAAGGTGTGCGGGAATTCGTCGTAGCGCCGGGACGCGTCTGGAATGCGCACCAGATCGAACAGGCGCAGGGTCTCGGCGCGGGCGGCCGCAGCGTCCATCTCGCGGTGGCGTCGCAGGACCTCGGAGACCTGAAAGCCGACGGTCAGGACCGGATTGAGGCTGGTCATCGGCTCCTGGAAGATCATGCCGATCTCGCCGCCGCGCACATCGCGCATCTCGGCCTCCGACAGGGCTGTCAGCTCGCGGCCGTCCAGCGTCACGCGGCCCTGGATGCGGCCGGTGGCTTCCGGTATCAGGCGCATGATCGATAGCGCCGTCACCGACTTGCCGGACCCGGATTCGCCGACCACGGCCAGCGTCTCGCGCGCGCCGATGGTGAACGAGACGTCATGGATGACCGGCGTCCACTGCCCCTCGACACGGAAGGCCGTTGTCAGGTCCTCGACGCTCAGGACCGTTTCGCTGACGGCAGGGCCGTTCATTGTTCGCCCCTGAGGCGCGGATCGATCGCATCGCGCAGGCCGTCACCGAGGAGATTGAGGGCGAAGACGACGATCAGGATCGCGATGGAGGGAAACAGCGCGAGCCAGAAACTGTCGAGGATGTTTTCGAAACCCTCCCGGATCATGCCGCCCCAGGTCGCCGTCGGCGGGCTCACGCCGAGCCCGATAAAGGCGAGCGAGGCTTCGACCCGGATGGCGGTCGCCAGCCACAGGGATCCCATGACCAGCACTTCCGGCAGAATGTTCGGCAGGATGTGACCGAGCATGAGCCGGGCGTCGGAATAGCCGAGCGCCCGGCCGGCCTCGATGAATTCGCGTTCCTTGACCGCGATCGTTGGCGCCCGGGCGATCCTGGCAAAAGGCGGGATCGCCGTCAGCGCGATCGCGATGATCAGGTTGGTGATGCTCGGACCCAGCATGGCGACGACGATCAGGCCGAGGATCAGGGACGGGAAGGCGAGCAGGACGTCCATGGTCTGCATGACGATGATATCGATGCGACCGCCGTAATAACCGGCAATCAGCCCGATCGCCGTACCGATCACCATGGCGGCGGCAATCGCAACGAGACCGATCACCAGCGAGATCCGCGCGCCGTAAAGTATGCGGCTGAGAATATCGCGGCCGAAAAAGTCAGTGCCCATCCAGTGCGCTTCTGACGGCGGCCTGAGACGGAAGAGGATGTTCTGGTCGAGCGGATCGTGCGGTGCGATCCAGGGGGCGAGGATGGCCAAAAGGCAGACGAAGAGGAACAGACCGAGGCCGATCCAGGAGGTCTTGTTGGTGTTGAACGCCTTGATCAGGCCGGCGCCGGCGGCGCCCACCATGATCCGGAAATCGCTCGAAGCGGCGGGGTGCACGGCCTTGGTCATGAATACTTGATCCTCGGATCGATCAGGCCGTAGGTGAGGTCGGTCAACAGATTCACGCCGACCACCATCAGCGTGTAGATGACCATCATGCCCTGCAGCATGGTGTAGTCTCGCTGGTTGAGTGCGCCGACGATCAGCCGGCCGAGGCCAGGGCGGTTGAAGACGATTTCGGTGAGTACCGAATTGCCGATCAGGATGCCGAGATAGAGGCCGACGACGGTGACCACCGGGATCAGCGTGTTGCGCAGGCAATGGCGTATCAGGATCTGGCCGAAGGCGATGCCCTTGGCCTTGGCCGTGCGCACATAGTCCTGGTTCAGCACTTCCAGCATGGCGGAGCGCGACACCCGTGTGATGTAGGCTGCCATGATGAGGCCGAGATTGATGGCGGGCAGCGCCAGGTCGCGCAGCCGGTCGACGAGCGTCTCGCCATGCCCGGAACTCATGACCGGAAACCAGCGCAGGGTTATCGAAAAGGCAAGCAGCAACAGAACCGCCGACACGAAGGCGGGGAAGGACAGACCCAGAAGCGAGGCGAGCCGGATCACGTAGTCCGGCGGCGTGTTGCGCGAGACGGCCGACCAGACGCCGAGCGGAATGCCGACAGCGGCACCGAGGATCAGGGCCGCAAAGGTCAGTTCCAGCGTCGCCGGCAGCACCTTAGCGATTTCCTGGATCACCGGGCGGCCGGAGACCATGGAAACGCCCCAGTCGCCGACAAAGACGCCGCGCATGAAATCGACATATTGCAGGGTGATCGGCCGGTCGAGACCGAGGCGCGTGCGCAGCGATTCGATAGCGGCCTGGCTGGCCTGGTCGCCGAGAATGACCATGGCGGGGTCGCCCGGCAGCACGCGCACGATGAAAAAGACGAGCGTCAGCACCGAAAACAGGGTGATGACCGCAAAGCCCATGCGTTTGAGGACAAATCCGGTCAATCCGTGCCCCTCTTTCTGGCGTTGAACTCCGGCTGACGATGAGCCGGGCGGCCGCGGAACCGGCCGCCCGGTAGTGCTTCTATTCGGTGAAGCGCGAGGCTTCGGTGAGGGCGGGGCTGAGGTTCAGCGACCCTTCGACCGAATGACCGAGGTCGAGCGATGAATTCCAGGCCCAAAGCTGCAGGTTCTGGAAGATCGGGATAGCACAGACCGCGTCGGCGATCTTGCGCTGGGCTTCGGCCCACAGCTCAAGCTGGCGCTGCGCGTCCGGTTCGGTCCGCGCGTTGGTGATCTCCGCATCGGCCACGTCGCAATGGCTGAAATTGGTGACGGCGGTCGGCTTCAGCGGGATCGAGTCGGAGTGGAAGAACTGGGTCAGATAGGTGTCGGCGATCGGGAACCGCGCCGCCGAATAGTGGGTTACCTGACTCAGGTCCTGGCGAATGTTGGCGTGGAACGTGGCGTGTTCGACGAGTTCGATGTCGAGCGTGATGTTCGCCTCACGCAGCAAGGCCTGAACCGCTTCGATCGTGGACAGCATGCCCGGCAGGGTGGTGTGCACCGCCTTCAGGGTCACACCGTCCGGGAAGCCGGCTTCGGCGAGCAATGCCTTCGATTTTTCCAGATCGAAATCGTAGGTCGTGATCTCGTCGGTGAAGCCGAGATAGCCTTCCGGGACGACCGAGACGGCCGGCAGCGTTACGTCCGGTCCCTTGAACGCCACCATGGCGCTGCGGTCGATGGCATGGGCGACGGCCTTGCGTACCCTGATGTCGTCGAGCGGCGGCATGGTCTTGTTGAGCGACAGGACCGACATTTCGCCTGGCCGCATGACGGCGACCTGCGTGTTCGGCACGTCCTTGATGCGTTCCACCCAGGTCTGGTCCTGGCGACCGTAGATCATGTCGATCTCGCCGGCCTGGAAGGCCAGGTCTCGGCTCGCATCCGAGGGGATGTAGCGATAGAAGATTTCCTTGATCGCCGGCGCACCGCGGAAATAGTCCTCATGCGCCACCAGCTTCACATATTGCTGGGGCTGATACTCGGCGAACATGAAGGGGCCGGTGCCGATCGGCGTGCGTTCGAACCCGTCGCCAAGCGCTTCCACCGCATCGCGGCAGACGATGTTGCCGCCATGATAGGGAACCAGAAGTCCGAGAAGGCTCGGAACCGGATTGGCCAACGTGATCGTGACCTCGTAGGGACCGGTCGCTTCCACGCTCTTGAACGACGAATAGTCTCCGGCAAAGGCCGATGTGTCGGTGTTCGACGAGCGGTTCAGCGAAAACACGACGTCCTCGGCATCCAGATTGCCGTATTCGCCGTGACAGTCGACATCTTCGCGCAGGGTAAACACCCAGGTCAGCCCGTCATCGGAACTGGTCCAGCTCTTGGCGATGTCCGGTTCGATGTATTCCGGGCTCGCTTTGCCCGGCTGGATGCGCACCAGACCGTTGAACATCCAGTGCAGTAGGCCCTTGTCCGGCGTGGTGGTGGCGATGTGCGGGTCGAGCTTGCCGGCGTCGGCACTGCCCATGCCGACATTGAGGGTCGTCTTCTGGGCCGACGCCACGCCCGCCGTCAGGCTGAGCGCCGCAACGGCCGAGAGTAGGATCCCTGTCCTCAGTGTTGTCATTGTCTTCACTCCTCCAATCCTGTTGAGGGGGTGGCCGGTACGTCCGGCCCTACAGAAGCGCGCCCGGCGGACTCTTGGGGCGCTGCTGTAACGGGTTGCGATCGACAGGCGCCGCGTCCGGTCGTCGGACCGGAGTGCGTCACTTGTCGATCCGGATTGCTGCAGGCGGTCACAGCGTGTCCTCCAGGCGGCAATTTACGAGCATTTCGGCGATGGACGCGCTGTTCGGCAGCGCAATCACGGTGGCGGCCAGTTCGGCCAGATCTTCAGGCTGGATCATCTCTGTTCGGGCCACCTTGGTCACGTCGGCCGTCAGGTCGGTGGCGACGAAGCTCGGACACAGGGCGGTGGCGCGTACGCCGTCGTCCCAACCGAGGCGGCGCGTGCCGTGGGTCAACGCCATGACGGCGTATTTCGTCATGTTGTAGGCGATGTTGTCGTTGCGGACGCGCTTCCCGGATAAAGAGCCGACATTGACGATGCGCCCGCTGCCGGACGCTTTCAGGTGCGGTAGGCAGGTCCGGGTAAGGAACAACGGTCCCTTCACGTTGGTCGTCCACAGTGCGTCGAGTTCGGCTTCATCGCCGGTCTCGATCGAAAACCGGTTGGATGTGCCGGCATTGTTGACGAGGGCGTCCAGACGATCGAACCGGGCGAGCGTTGCCGCGACCCAGTCGGTATGGGTCTGCCGATCGCCGGCGTCGTAGCGTGCGATCACCAACCGGTCGCCGGTCCTGTCGGCAAAGGCCGTTTCGAGCGCATCGGTGTCCCGCGCGCCGACGCTGACCCGATATCCCTTGTCGTGCAGCACGCGGGCGATGGCGAGGCCGATGCCGCGGTTGGCGCCGGAGACCATGACAACGCGGCCGGTCGGGTCAAGCATGGCGGATTGTTTCCCTGCTGTTCTTACCATGGCCGCATGCCGGAGTATTGCCCAAAGGATCGAACCGGTCGACCGCAAAAGCAGATAGCGAAAGATTGCCGGGCCGTCCTTCCAGAAGATCGGCGACGAGCGGTCCAATCAGGGGCGACAGGGCAAAGCCGTGGGCGGAAAACCCGAAGGCGTGGACGAGACCCGGCAACCGGTTGCTCGGTCCGATCACCGGCAGGCCGTCGGCGACGATGCCTTCGATGCCGGCCCAACTGCGCACCAGGCGCGCCTCGGCAAGATGCGGGAACAGGCGGACGGCGTTGGCGAGGTTTTCCGCGATCGTGCGGGCGCCGGGCCTGCCGCGGTCTCTACCGTCCGCCCTGGAAATCACCGTGCCCCGGAACCCGCCGCCGATCACAACGGCGCCCGCTGCCGTCTGTTTGAGCGACAGTTTGCGCCCTTCGGTTCCAACGACGGGCGCGACAAACGGCGCGACCGGCGCCGTAACGATCATCTGGAGCGCAACCCGGTCCAACGGTACGGGTTCGCCGATCGCTGCTGAGAGCCCGGCTCCCCAGGCGCCGGCCGCATTGACGCAAAGGGATGCAAAATGGCGTCCCGAATCTGTCTCCACGACCAGACCGTTCGAACCGGTCGACACGATCGATTGAACGGGCGCGCCTTCGTAGACCTTGACGCCCAGCGCTGCAGCGCGGCGCCGATAGGCCCGCAGGCAGGCCAGCGGATCGGCAAAACCGTCGTCTTCCACCACCATGGCGCCGCGGCAATGGTCCGCAATGGTCGGAATCCGGTCGCGCAATGCGTCCGGTCCAATCAGCCGTTCATGGTCGTAGCCCATTGCGCTTGTCGTCTTGGCGCGGCGTTCGAGTGCCTCCATCGCCTCGGCATCCTCGGCGACGCGTACCTGCGCACTGGCCTTGAAGCCGCACTCGGCGCCGAGTGTGTCGGCAAGGTCGCGCCACAGGGGCAGGGCGGCACGGGCGAGCGGGATCTCCGCCGGATGCCGGTTCAGGCTGCGCACGCCGCCGGCGCTGGCCGAGGAGGCATGCCGCCCGCAGGTCTCCGCTTCCAGGATACAGACCCGCATGCCGCACTCCGCGGCCGCGGTGGCAACCGACAGGCCGATCAGCCCGCCGCCGATGACGATCAGGTCGAAACGGTTGGGGTTCATGATACCGCCTCCGGGACTGGGGCCGGATCCGATGCCAGATAGTCGGCGACCAGAACCGGCTTCAGAGGCGGGCGGATGCGCAGGGCGCCGACGGTGTCCGGCGCCTCCCCGGTTTCCTCGGCAATGATGCGGGTCAGCAGGTTGCCGCACATTCGGCCCTGGCAAGGGCCCATGCCGCAACGGGTGAACGTCTTGACCCGGTTCGGTCCCGTGCCGCCGTCGGCAATCGCCTTTCGGACGGAAGTGAGCGTGACGGCCTCGCAGCGACAGATCAGCGTTTCATTGTCTGCATGGGCGGTGACCGGCAGCGGCGCATAGAGCGTGTCGATGAACCGGCGCGCCGCAAGGCCGTCCGGGGATGCGCCGGACCGTGCGGATACGGACTGGCCGCCAACGGTTTGCGCCGCATCCCTGCCTGCATCGGCACCGCGACGTCCGGCCATGCCGGCGCCGGCAATGCCTGCGCCGTCGCCGGCGATCCAGACGGGCAGGCCGTCGACACGGCCGTCCTGCAGCACCCTCGGTCGGAACGCCTGTTGCGGCTCGTCCCATTCATGCGGCAGGTCGAGCAGCCGTGTGACCTGGGTGTTCGGGATGACACCGTCATGCACGGCCAAGATGGAGCAGGGCAGGGATTCCTCTCGGCCGGCGGAGCGAAACCGGACCTGTTCGACGCGGTCATCGCCATCCGCTCGCAAATGGGTGACGTGCCGGTAACGCCGTGTTCCTCCGCGGATTGCGCCGGCCAGCAACCGCGCGCCGTCGGCCATCAAACCCGGATCACCCGCGATTGCGGACGGCAGGTGCGGCAGCGCGCGCCGTATGGCGCCGGGTTCAGAAAGATCGAGGACGGCATCGACGCGACCGCCCAGGGCGCGGATCTGGATCAGCGTGAGCAGCAGGAGCGGGCCCTGGCCGGCGAGAACGAGACCCGGTGCGCCGTCCGGCGTTTTCGGCACCAGCCCTCCCTGTTTCATGGCCGTCTGAACGCCGCCGATGCCCATGACGCCCGCCAGTTCCGCGCCGGGAAAGGCAAGCGCGCGTTCCTGGGCGCCGGTTGCGACAATCAGGGCCGCTGCCTCGGTTTCCTCGATGCGGCGCGTTCCGTCAGGTTCCCGCGTCAACCAGGTAACCGTTGCGCCGGCCGGCTCTGCACGTGCGTCGATCACAACAGCGCCGGGGCGATGGTCGATCCGGTCGTTGTCCAGTCCGGCAAGCGCGGCCTCGGCCCCGTGGTAGGAGCGGGCAAGGGCATCCGATCGGCGCATCACCTCGGCCGCGTTGCGCCAGACCTGGCCCCCGGCCGCCGGCTGTTCGTCGAGCACGAGCACGGTTCGGCCCGCCTCACCGGCGGTTCGGGCAGCGGCCAGTCCGGCCGGACCGGCGCCGATCACGACGATTTCCGCGTTTTTCGTTTCGGAGCGCCGGTCGATCATTCGTTACCGCCTCCGGTTTCGACCACAAGACCGTCGCGCACCGGTTCCAGGCAGGCCTGGCTGCCAGGGCGTCCGTCGACCGTGCACAGACAGCCGAAACAAATGCCGATCAGACAGGCCGGCGCGAGCGGCCGGCCGGTTTTTGCATTGGTGCCGAAATGCCGGTGGCCGGCAGCCAGGAGGGCGGTCGCGACGGTATCGTGCGCCGCGGCTTCGACCGGTTTCCCGTCGACCCGGATCATGACGGTCGGCCCGCCGATCGTGCGTTGCCAGGTCATTCCGCAGCCTCCGCGAACCGGGCAGCCGAGAAGGCCGGATAGGTCGATGACAGGCGATCCTCCAGCACCGCGCGGGCGACTTCACCGGCATGGGCGGCCGCCAGCGTGACTCCGCTATGGCAGGTCACGACGCTGGCGCCGGGACATCGTTCAGAGCTTTCGTAGACCGGCAGACCGTCCGGGGTCAGCACCCGCAAGGCGCCCCAGATTCGGACCACGCGTTTTTCAGCCAAAAGCGGAAAGGTGCGGGCCGCGCGCGCCAGGATCGATGTCGCGACAGTTCGGGTCACGCCGGTGTCGAAGCCGACCTCCTCCTTGCTGTCGCCGAGAAGGACCGTGCCGTCGGCGGTCTGCCGGACTGTATGGCAGGCGCGGTCCAGAAACGGGTCGCAGCGCTCGGTTACGACGATCTGGCCGCGTTCGGGTCGGACAGGAGCTTGCAGGCCGAGCGCCGGCGCGAGCGCGACATTGCCAAGGCCGGCGGCCAGGACGATACGGCCGGCACGATACGCGCCCGCGCTCGTCCGGAGTTCAAATCCGCCGCCGGATTGCGCAGAGACGTCGGCCACCGTTTCGCGGATCAGGGTAACGTTGGCCGCCCGGTCCAGCGCGGCATGCAGGGCCCGCAGCGTCGCGAGCGGGTCCGCATGCCCGTCATCGGGACACCATGTGGCGCCGCGGACATCCGGGCCGATCGCCGGCACGAGGTCGGCCAGTTCCTTGCGGTCGATCAGTCGTGTGTTGTCGCTCGCCGGGTCGCGCCGGTTATGACCCCGCCGCAGCTCTTCGGCGAAGCCTTCCAGTTCGTCGTCGGACACCGCGATCTTGAGGCCGCCGGTGCGCCGATAGGACAGATCGATGCCGGTGCGGTCGGCAAGTGTGTCCGCAAAGCTGTCCCAGACGGCGGCCGAGCGTCGGGACAAGCCCGCATAAGCCGGCACATCGCGACCCTTACCCTGCACCCAGACCAGCCCGAAATTACCGGCCGAGGCATGGAACCGGTCGTCGCCCGCATCGAACAGGGCGATCCGGGCACCGGCTTCGACGCAACCCCAGGCAAGAGCCGTCCCGACGAGCCCGCCGCCGACAATTGCGATATCTGCCTGTCTTTCGCCGCTGCCGGCGTTATGGCCGATCTTCCTATCCATGGAGCGTCAGCGGTGCATCGGCGGCAACGCCGGCGAAGCGTTCGAAGGTGAAAGGCTGGATATCGAAGCGCGGAACCCGGCCAAGGGCCAGATCGCACAAGACCGAGCCGGATGCCGGCGCGATGCCGAAACCATGGCCGGAAAACCCGCCGCCGAGGATCAGATTGTCGATACCAGGCGCCTGGTCGAGCACCGGAAGTGCGTCCGGCGTGAGATCGAGCAGTCCCGCCCAGACCCGCGCCACCGGGGCATCTGCCATGGCGGGCAAAACATTGGCGACGGTGCGGACGGTATCGGCGACGGCCATGGCCGGCGGATGCACCGCCGGGCTCCCGTCTTCTTCGACGAGGGTACCGTCCCATGTTCCGGCGCCGCTGGTCACCCGCAGCCGCCCGTCGGCCTGCTGACGGGCCGCCATGTCGGCATTGGCGACGCCGAGCACAGGCGCAAGCAGCGGCGGCAGGGGCACGGATTGAACGACGGTGACCATCGGCCGGCGCAAAGGGATTTCGAGGCCGAGCGGTTCGAGCAGCGCATTCACCTGAATGCCGGCGGCTATGATGCATGTGCCGGCAGCGATGCGCCCGCCTGCGGTCTCAAGCGCGGTGAAGCGACCACCCGTGATCTCGACGCTATGCACCGCCGTGCCGGTCAGAATCCGCGCGCCGTTCCTTTCGGCCAGCGTTCGAAAGGCCGTCACGGTAGCGGCCGGATTGGCATGCCCGTCGGTCGGACAAAACGAGGCGGCAAGAACCCGATCCGAAAGACCCGGTGCCAAAGCGCGGATATCGCTTCTATCGTCCAGAAAGCGGAGATCGAGGCCGGCCCGGCTCTGGTCGGCGACCAGCGCCCGTATGGTAGCGATTTCCGTCTCGGTGCGGGCGAGGCGCAGATTTCCGTCCCGGCGGTATTCCGTCGCTATGCCGGACCGTTCGTCGAGTGTCTGCCAGGTTTCAAGCGCCGCCGTGACAAGTGGCAATTCGGCCGGATGCCGGCCCGATTGGCGCACGCCGGCAAGCGTCCAGCCCGAGGCCATGGCCGCCGGGGCATAGCGTTCGACGACAATCACCGAGGCGCCCGCTTCGGCAAGCGCGGCGGCCGCGGCCATGCCGGTAATTCCGGCGCCGATGACAACACAGTCGGCTGGGGTGATGGTGTCGGTCATGCTGCCGC
The DNA here is from genome assembly GCA_038745065.1 of Pseudomonadota bacterium. Taxonomy (GTDB): domain Bacteria; phylum Pseudomonadota; class Alphaproteobacteria; order Rhizobiales; family JANQQB01; genus JANQQB01. The sequence continues at coordinate 90,417 of JBCDLT010000020.1, forward strand.
CTCCCGGGACCGGTCGAAGCGGGAATAGCGGAAGGCCTGTGGATCGACGACCGGGTCGCGACCGGTGGCGAGTTGCGCCGCTAGCAGGCCGCCGCCCGGACCGAGGCCGAAGCCATGGCCGGAAAAGCCCGTTGCAATCACGAGGCCCGGCAACGCGTCGACCGTGTCGATGACCGGCACCTCGTCCGGCGTCACATCGATCATGCCGCCCCAGGTCTCGACCGGTTGCGCCTCGGCCAGTTGCGGATAGATCCTGCGGGCGGATGCCATGACGTTCTGAAGAAGCGCATGATCCGGGGCGGGATCGAAAATACGGCAGGTTTCGAACGGGCTCGTTTCGTCGGGCTGCCAGCGATGCCGGCCGAGCGGACCGAAGAAGGACCGGCCGGCGCGCAGGCGAATGATGCGCCAGCGATCCTTGAGGATCGGGAGAAAGCGGGCGAAGTGCTGGAAGGCTGCCGGAACAAGATCGAACCGGGCGGCGCCGCTGCGGGCAATCGTGTATCCGCCATCGGCGCGCCGACGGATCGACGCACCGCTCGACCCGAACGTGCTCCCGGAGATCTCCGGAGCCGGACCGGTGCGCAGCGCAGAAGACTTCACGGCCAGTTGCGGCAGGGACAGGCCGATATTTTCCAGAAACGGCCGTGACCAGACGCCCCCGGCAAGGATGACGCCGTCGCATCGGATCGTGCCGTGTTCGGTAACGACGCCACGCACGGCGCCGGCTTCCCGCACAACGCTGCGCACGGCCGTGCCTTCGGCGATCACAGCCCCCAGATCGGCGGCCCGCCGCGCAATTGCGGGCACGGCGAGGCGCGGCTCCGCATAGCAGTCACTTGGCGTGTGCAAGGCACTTTTGAAGCGTCTCTCCGACTGCCCGAGCAGCGCGTCGGTCTCAGCCGCCGACAGCATGCGGCTGTCCAACTGGAATGCGCCGACCTTTTCCAGCCAGTCGGCGTGGCGGGCGCTGTCGGCTTCGGTGCCGGCGAGATAGGTAACGCCACCGACCTTCAGGCCGATATCGGTGTCGACCTGGTCCGATACGCGGCGCCACAAATCCTGGGCCTCGATCATAAGCGGCAATTCGGCCGGATTGCGCCCCTGTTTTCGGATCCAGCCCCAATTGCGAGAGGATTGTTCGGCGGCGACCCGCCCCTTTTCGCACAGGACGACCTTTACACCCCATTCCGCCAGCAGCAGCGCTGCCGACACGCCGACCACGCCGCCGCCGATGACAACAATGCCGGTCTCATCGGGGAGCACCGGACGCGCCGGTATGGAAGGATCGGATGACGGGCTCATGAACGACATTAAGCGAACCTTTGAAATATAATGCAAATATCAATTCTGAACTGTAGTATAAGCAAATATTATGCTCAGTCAGCGTGCGCTCGAAGCCTTCCAGGCCGTAATGACGACGGGATCCGTCTCGGCGGCCGCCGGCGCGCTTGCCGTGTCGCAGCCGGCGGTGAGCCGGCTGCTTCGCGATCTGGAAACCCGGACCGGGCTCGTGTTGTTCACGCGGCTCGGCAATCGCGTGATCCCGACCGATGCCGCACGGGCGCTGATGATCGAAATCGAACGGTCGTTCATTGGCCTGTCAGCCATTGAGGCTGCGGCGCGTCAGATCGCACGCGGCGTGCATGGCGCCGTCAGCGTTGCGGCCATGCCGGCGCTGTCGCTGACCGTGCTGCCGGATGTGATTGCATCGCTTGGCCCGGGTTTCGACGAGAGCGGCGTGGAGATCCAGTCGGCCCGCACGCACAACGTGGTGCGGCTCGTCGCACGCCAGCAGGCAGCGCTCGGCTTCGTGGCGCCGCTGCGGGCCATTCCGGAAATCGCCGTTCTTGCGGAAGACGCCTTTGCCTATCGATGCATTATGACGGCCGATCACCCGCTGGCGGATCGCGACGTGATCGAACTGGCGGATCTGGCCGACCGGCCGTTTGTGACCTTCTCCGCTGCGACCGCGACGGGCCGGCGTCTGGAACGGCTGTTCGCCCGGATGCCCCAGCCGCCCCGCATTCGGGCGCGAGCGCACCTGTCCTCGGTGATCTCGGCGCTTGCGCTGCGCGGCACGGGCGTTGCCGTCGTGGACCCGTTCACTGCCCGCGATCACGAGGCACGCGGCGGCCGCAGCCTGCCGGTTGCGATGAGCGAGCGCTTCGGTGTGACGGTGATTGCCCCGCCCGGCGCCGTCCTGTCGCCGGGCGCCGAACGCCTCTATGCCGGATACCGGGAAGTGGCACGCACCTTTGCCTGACCGGGCGACCTATCCGACGCGGCCGATCGGGCCGCGGCCGAACAGCAGGAAGTCGCCGGCCCGCGTGCCCTGTTCGTAAAGCCGTCGGCCAAGTGCGATCTGCTCCGGTTCCCATTGTGCGAGGGCAGCGTCGATGTCTTCCGGGGTGCGGTCAAGTGCGTCTGCAAGCGCGAGCGCATTTGCGGCGGCCTTCGATGTGCTGGCGGCGGTATGGGGCCGCGGGATGAAGGCGGCGTCGCCGAGGAGCACGACCCGGTCTTTCACCATGCGGTCGACCGTGAGATCGCGGATGGCCTGGGCGAACGGTTCCGCTGTCGCTTCTACGATGACCCTGAAGGGAGGCGGCAGCAGGTCTGCGGCTTCGTCGACAAGCGTCCTGCGCCAATGCGGAGCAAGCTGGCCTTCCGGCAGGGAATATCCGCGATCACGGCCGGTCCGGTCGGTCATGATCGCCTGAAGGCGCGCCGCATCGGCTGTCCGGTACCAGACCCAGTTATAGAGACGGTGGCCGTCCGGGGTGTCGTTGCCGTCGCCGGGCACGAGATAGCCGAGTATGTGCGAGCCGGTGTTGTTGGCGAATCCGAAATCGCCGTGCAGGCCGGCACGGGCGACATCCGGCATGGCGGCTTCGGGAACGAGACCGCGCCAGGCGAGATAGCCGGCATAAGTCGGTTCCGCATCGGGCCAGATAAGACGGCGCACTGTCGAACTGTTGCCGTCGGCACCGATCAGCAGATCGCCTTTTGCTTCACTGCCATCGTCGAAAACAGCCGTAAGGGTGCTGGAGGCATCATCCTGACGGACATCCGTGAGCGTCTTTGCCTGATGATAGTGGGTTGAGCCGAACGCCGCTTTCAGGGTGGAATAGATCAGAGACCACGATGTCTGCGTCTGCGGCGCGAGTTCGCGGCTGCGGACTGTCCCGTCCGGCTCGAAGACGACACGATTCCTGGAGCGGACGCCGAGCGGCATGCGGGCCACGTCCGTGCCGATCCGGCCAAGCAGGGCAACGACCTGGGGCTGCAGCACGATACCGCCGCCGCGGCTGTCGAGGTCCTGAGCAGAGCGCTCGTAAATGTCGACGTTCCAGCCGGATCGGCGGAGCAATGTGCCGGCGAACAGGCCGCCGAGCGAACCGCCGATAACGAGCGCGCGGGGACGGTTATTGGAATATGTCATGGCACGGTCCTTTCCATGGGATACAGCGTGCCATTGACTTATACAGCGGCAGTTTTGATCATAAGGGGCCTTATTTGACTAATATACATTCTGATTTGGAATGAATAATGGATCGTATTACGGCGATGCAGCGCTTCGTGCGCGCTGTCGATACCGGCAGTTTCACCAAGGTGGCCCGCGAGGCACATACCACCCAGCCGACCGTGTCGAAACAGATTGCGGCGCTGGAGGATGCGCTCGGCGTGCAATTGCTGGTGCGCTCGACACGGTCGCTGTCGCTCACCGAAGAGGGGGCACGGTATTACGAGGCGGCCAAAGCGGCGCTGGACGGGTTCGAGGCGGCCGACGCCGCGGCGCGCGGCGTGCACGCGATCGACGGCACCTTACGCATCGGCTGCCCGGTGTCCTTCGGCCAGATCCAGATCGTGCCGCGGCTGGCGGACTTCCTGTCGCCGCATCCGGCACTGTCTGTCGATCTGGTCATGTCGGATGCCTATCTCGATCCGGTTGAAAAGGGCGTCGATATCGTCATCCGGCTGGGCGACCTGCCCGATTCACGGCTGAAGGCGCGGCGGCTCGGATGCGCGCGGCGGGTAACCGTGGCAAGCCCGGATTACCTTGCCACCCATGGTCGGCCGGACCATCCGACGGATCTGGCACACCATGCCTGCTGTCTCTATTCCCGCCTCGCCTCCGGTCCGTACTGGCATTTTCGCGGTGTCGGCGGCGAGTCGATTGCCGTCGCGGTGCGCGGCCGGGTCAGCGCCGACAATTCGGTCGCCATGCTTGATGCGGTGCGGGCCGGTCTGGGCATCGGCCTTGCGCCCTTATGGCTGGCCGGAGACGACCTTCGATCCGGCCATCTGGTGCGGCTGCTTGCGGATTTCGAACCGCCGGTCCTGCCGATCCATGTTGTGTCGCCGCCACGGAAGTTCGCGCCGCCCAAGGTGACCGCTTTCGTCGACTATATCGTGCGCTGCTTCAAGGCCGATCCGTGTTTGTCGGGCGGTGTCATCTGACAAAAAGCGACTTACGTCAGTCATGCACGGCGTCAGGGTGTTCCATCGAAGGCCGCCTTGAGCGCGGCGATGTCGAGCTTCTTCATCGTCATCATGGCGTCCTGGGCCCGCCCGGCGGCCGCTTTGTCATCGGCGCTCAGCAGTTTCGGCAAAACCTCTGGGATGATCTGCCAGGAAACCCCGAAACGGTCGACGAGCCAGCCGCACATGCTTTCCTCGCCGCCGCCCTCGAGGAGTGCGTGCCACAATCGATCGGTCTCGGCCTGGTCCCGCGTCAGCACGGAAATCGATGCAGCCGGCGTGAGCTTGTAATAGGGCCCGCCGTTCAGCGTCATGTAGGGAGCCCCTGCCAACCGGAACTCGGTCACGAGCGCCGGTTTTCCCGGCTCCGGATAAGAGATCGTCTCGATATGGCTGTCCGGCAGCAGTGAAACATAAAAACGCGCGGCTTCTTCGCCCTGGCCGTCGAACCATAGGCAGGTGCGGACTTTCGGACCATCGGTCATTGCGTATTTCCTCGCCAAAGGTCAATTCTGCTCTCCCGTGCTTGCGGGCGCCGGGATTGGTTTCGTCGGATCGTGATGTTTACGGTGCCGGCCGATCAGGGTTTCAAGTGCAGCGCAGCGCGCTCGCTGCCATCCATCAGGAACGGCACGGAGGCATGATCGTGGGTGATGCGCCAGTCCTTGCCCTGCCGGCGGAATCCTAGCGTCGTGCGGAACCAGAGATCGACCTCATGGCCGTCGGTCTTTGTGCCGCGTATGCGGTTGAGCGCGGTGCAGAAGGCGATATCGTCACCGATGGTCACATCTTCCTCGGCGGCGTCGATCCGGATCGGCCCCCGCCAGGTCGCCAGCCAGTCTATCAGGCCGGCACGATCCATGCCGCGTTCGCCAAGCGGCGGAGCGAGGCTGTAGATCACCGCATCCGGCGCATAACAGGCGACGATGGCATCGGCGTCCTTATCGGCATGCGCCTTTGACAGGGCGCGGCACAGCGCGTCGATTTCCGTTTTTGCATCCGGAGTCTGATCGGTCGTCATGTCGGTACTCCTCCTGTTGCGACCCGGCGACCTGCCGGGCCTTCCGTCATGATGTTTGCGCTTTCGATTGCGGGGTCTCGAACAGCAGCGTTACGTAGCGCTTGAGATGCCGGACGCTCTCGATGGCGATCTGCGGTCCGTCTTTTGCCTTTGCCAGGATGAACGCGCCCTGCAGGACGGCCTGAGTATGGGCGGCGAGGCTTTGCGGCGTCCAATCGGCCTCGATCCCGCGATCGGCCATTGCCTCGGCGATGTCGGCCTCCAGAGTTGCGGCATGTCCGAATATGCTTGCCGCGCAGGCTTCGCGGATTGCCGGGAAGGACCCGTAGGTCTCCTGCACCATGGTGCCCACCAGGCAAGTGAACGCGGCCGGATCGCCGCCCATCAGCGATCCGCGAAAGTCGATATAGGCGAGCACCCGGTCGAGCGGATCGGCATGGTCGTGATAGGGCGCGCCGGCAAACAGGGCACCTGTCGTTTCCGACCAATGGTCCGCGGCGGCGACGGCCAGCGCTTCCTTGCTCGCAAAGTGATGAAAAAACGCGCCCTTCGTGACGCCGGCCGCCGCGCAAAGGTCGTCCACGGTCGTCGCCGAATATCCCTTTGCGCGGATCGTTGCGAGTGCGGCGTCGAGCAGTTTTTCCTTGGCTGAGGGACGGGAACGGGGCATCGCAGCTCCTTTGTTGCGAACAGTACCGACTAGTTGGTATGTATGCAAGATGTGTTTTCGGCGCGGCTTATTGAGGAGCTTGGGTAAGGGACTTGGTTGGGGTGGGTCCTGCTGGTGGCGCTGTGAAATCTGGGACAAGGACGTTCGGGTCGCGTCGGTGTCTGTTCTGTCTGGCAGCCTGGCTCGGCCACCATCTGCCTTACTCGGGATTCGCGCCCGCCGGTTCGGCTCGACTGCCCGCGCAATCTCAACTTCGTCTTCGCCCGGCTTGCCCGGGCGATCCAGGATGTCGGGCGTAGCACTCTATGAGCTGGGTCCCCCGGATAAGCCGGGGGAAGACGGATTGGGGAGTGGGAAACGCCTCTTATGTCGGGCCTCACGCGTGCCAGCTCGGCTCTCCAGACTGCCAGTTCGGTTCCTTCGCCCTCCAGTTTAGTTCTGCCGGTCACCTTCTTCACCGTCTTCGCCCGGCTTGACCGGGCGATCCAGGGATGTCGGGCGTTGCGTTCTATGAGCTAG
>JBCDLT010000021.1:0-95828 GCA_038745065.1 Pseudomonadota bacterium
AGATAAAAGAAAATTACCCCTCGAAGCCGACAGGGTTCGCAAGCCCGACCGGGCGCCGGGCGGTCAGCCCGCCCCATCGGAGGCCTTCGGCCGTGAGATCAAAAAGAGATAAATGGTGGAGCCAAGGGGAGTCGAACCCCTGACCTCTTGAATGCCATTCAAGCGCTCTCCCAACTGAGCTATGGCCCCATTTTATCCGGGCGGGATGACCCCGGAAGTTGGCGGACCGTATAAGGTCACGCCAGGTGGATCAAGTGATTTCCGCGTCGCCCGACAGCGCCGGCGTCGCGGTCAGACCTCGTCTTCGTTTTCGACTTCTACGACGATGCCGATATCGTCGTCGTCTTCCTCTTCTTCTTCGAGGAAGGTATCGTCATCGTCGTCATCGGCGACGATTTCCGCCTCTTCGTCCTCTATCTCCGGAATGTCTGGACCGGACGCCTCTTCGTCGGCCTCTTCCAGGCTGACCAGTTCGGTGTCCTCCTCGTCGTCGTCTTCCGTTTCGGCCTCGGCCTCGACGACGGGCTTTTCCTCTTTGACTTCCGGCTTCTCTTCCACCGGGTCCGGTTTCGTGCTGTCCTTCTCGCCTTCGAAGAAAGACAGCGGGTAGGACATGCCCGTATAGGGCGATACGATCGGATCCCGGGCGAGATCGTAGAACTTCCGCCCGGTCTCCGGACAGACGCGTTTTGTTCCGAGTTCTTCTCTAGCCACGCAAAAAACCTCAATCTGAGTTTGGCGCAGGTGCTTAGCTGTCCGGCTGTCCCCTGTCAAAAGCAATTTCGCGGGACGCACCGCTTTTTGAGTGCTGGCCGGTCGGATTGACGAAAATGTCGGCAAGTGACAGCGATCCTGTGCCGGTTCGAACGATAGGCCGCGCATGCATGGTCGCGAACGGGGCCGGTTCGGCGGCGCCGTCCGACAGTTCGGCCGGATTGCGGCCTGCGGCGTCTTGACCGCACCGCATTTGCCTCCTACCAAACCGGTGCGTTGCAGGAATACCCCGGAGGACGGACACTTAGGGGATCCGTTCCAGCCGGCAGGTCGGCGAACCGACCGGGCAAGCGGCCACGGGGCGAAGGAACAGGGGAAACATCCGTGAGCACACATCAGCGGCCGGAGCCGGTTCGGGCGACGGCCTCCTCCGGGTTGACCGGGCCGATCGCGGTGCCCGGCGACAAGTCGATCTCGCACCGGGCTTTGATGTTCGGCACGCTTGCGGTCGGTCGGACATCGGTCACGGGTCTCCTGGAGGCCGATGATGTCTTGCGCACCGCCGATGCGATGCGCGGGGTCGGCGCCGTGATCGAGCGCGACGATAACGGTCGCTGGTTGGTCGACGGCGTGGGTGTCGGCGGCCTTCTGGAACCGGAAACGGCACTTGATTTCGGCAATGCGGGAACCGGCGTGCGGCTGTCGATGGGGCTGATCGGTGGACACGCCATATCCGCTACCTTTATCGGCGATGCCTCCCTCACGGCCCGTCCCATGGGGCGCGTTCTCGATCCGTTGCGCGACATGGGTGTCGACGTGCTGTCGCGGTCGGGCGACCGGCTTCCGCTGACCTTGCGCGGACCGGATACGCTGGCGCCCATCACCTACCGCGTGCCGGTCCCGTCGGCGCAGGTCAAGTCCTGCGTGCTTCTTGCCGGGCTGAACAGTCCGGGTGTCACGACGGTCGTCGAGCCGGTCGCGACCCGTGACCATACCGAGCGCATGCTGGTCGGTTTCGGTGCGGACTTGGACGTGACCGCCGGCACGGACGGCGAGGCCGTCATCCGTTTGAAGGGTCAGCCGGATCTCGCGCCCCAGGATGTGATCGTTCCCGGCGATCCGAGCTCGGCCGGATTTCCGATCGTTGCGGCGCTGATCGTTCCCGGCTCCGATATCCGCATCGACAACGTTCTGCTCAATCCGGCCCGAACCGGATTGATCCAGACGTTGCAGGAAATGGGCGCGGATATGGCGATTGAAAACCGGCGGCTGTCCGGCGGCGAGGAAATCGGCACCATCCGGGTGCGCCACGCGCCTTTGAAGGGTGTCGTCGTGCCGCCGGAGCGGGCGCCGTCCATGATCGACGAATACCCGATCCTGGCGATCGCAGCGGCGTTCGCCGAAGGAGATACCGTCATGCAGGGCCTGGCGGAGATGCGGGTCAAGGAATCCGACCGTCTTGCAGCCGTTGCCGCCGGGCTTGCCGCCAACGGGATCGCCCATGAAGAGGGGCCGGACTGGCTGCGCGTGACGGGCCGCACGGGCGCCATTGGCGGCGGCAGGGTCGCCACCCATCTCGACCATCGGATCGCCATGAGTTTTCTGGTGCTCGGCCTTGCCGCCGATCGACCCGTGACCATCGATGACGGTGCCATGATCGCGACCAGCTTCCCGACCTTCATGGCCGTCATGCGCGACGCCGGTGCATCCTTTGAAACGCTTGGTGCGGCCGCTGCATGATCATTGCCATCGACGGACCGGCCGCATCCGGCAAGGGCACGCTGGCGCGCCGTCTGGCGGCGCGTTTCGGCTTGCGTCACCTCGATACCGGTTTGACCTACCGGGCGGTGGCGGCCGCAATGCTATCCGCCGGCGCGGATCTGGACGATGCCGGGCGGGCAGCCGATTTTGCCGACAGCGTGGATCTGTCCGATCTGGACCGGACGACGTTGTCGGCGCACGGCATCGGCGAGGCGGCATCGCGCATCGCGGTTGTTCCGGCCGTGCGCCGGGCGCTTGTCGAACGCCAGAAATCCTTCGCCGCCGCGCCGCCCGGCGCGGTGCTGGACGGGCGCGACATCGGCACGGTGGTGTGTCCGGACGCCGACGTCAAATTCTACGTGACCGCAAGCCGGGACGTCCGCGCCCGACGGCGTTTCGAGGAGATCAGGGCAGGCGGCGGGTCGCTCGGTCTGGAGGCCGTCTACGACGACCTTGCCCGCCGCGATGCCCGCGACAGCGCACGAACCGACTCGCCGCTTGCGAAAGCCGACGATGCCCACTTGCTAGATACGTCGGACTTGGATATAGAAACGGCTCTCAGCAAAGCTGTGGATATTGTTGAAGGCGTGTTGAACGCGTGAGTGTTGGCGCACCGCCTTGCTTTTGGGCAAGGGTCGATGCGCTGCTTTTTGCGTTCTGGCATCAACGATGGCGCAGCACCGGTTGTCGATCCGTTGCGGACCGGCGGCCGGATTTGCCGGGTCAATCAAAATAGCCGTTCCGCATGTCCGCCCCTTGCACCGGCCCGCATCCCGCGGATGGTTCGTCGTGAACCCGGAACGCACGAACGGTATCGATCAACGCAAACCTGCCGGTGCGCAAGAAGGAAACCAAGTGAGTTCACTCTCCTCGCTTAACCCGACGACTGAAGACTTTGCCGCTCTTTTGAACGAAAGCGGCGCGGACAGCCTGATGGAAGGCACGGTCGTCAAAGGATCCGTGATCGCGATCGAAAAGGATCTGGCGGTCATCGATGTCGGCCTCAAGGTTGAGGGCCGCATCCCCTTGAAGGAATTCGGAGCCAAGGCCCGCGACGGAACGATGTCCGTCGGCGACGAGGTCGAGGTATATCTGGAGCGCGTCGAAAACGCGCTCGGCGAAGCCGTCCTGTCCCGCGACAAGGCGCGCAAGGAAGAAAGCTGGGTTCGCCTGGAAGCGTCCTACGACAAGGGCGAAAAGGTGACCGGTCACATCTTCAATCAGGTCAAGGGCGGCTACACGGTCGATCTGGATGGCGCCGTGGCGTTTCTGCCGCGCAGCCAGGTGGACATCCGCCCGGTCCGGGATATCGGGCCGTTGATGAACACGCCGCAGCCGTTCCAGATCCTGAAAATGGACAAGCGTCGCGGCAACATTGTTGTATCGCGTCGTGTGGTGCTGGAAGAGACCCGCGCCGAACAGCGTTCGGAACTGGTCCAGAGTCTCGCCGAAGGCCAGGTGGTCGACGGTGTCGTCAAGAACATCACCGACTACGGTGCGTTTGTCGATCTTGGCGGTATCGACGGTCTGCTGCACGTCACCGACATCGCGTGGCGCCGGATCAATCACCCGAGCGAGGTTCTGTCCATCGGCCAGACGGTCAAGGTTCAGATTATTCGCATCAACCACGAAGCCCATCGCATCAGCCTCGGCATGAAGCAGCTCGAGGAAGATCCGTGGGATACGATCGAGCAGAAATACCCGATCAATTCCCGCTTCACGGGCCGGGTCACGAACATCACCGACTATGGTGCGTTCGTGGAACTGGAGCCGGGCATCGAGGGCCTGATCCACGTCTCTGAAATGTCGTGGACCAAAAAGAACGTGCATCCGGGCAAGATCGTCTCCACGAGCCAGGAAGTCGAAGTCGTCGTTCTGGAAGTCGATTCCGGCAAGCGGCGTATTTCGCTGGGCCTCAAGCAGACGCTCGACAATCCCTGGCAGGTCTTCGCCGAACGCTATGCGGTCGGCACCGAAGTCGAGGGCGACGTCAAGAACAAGACCGAATTCGGCTTGTTCATCGGCCTGGAAGGCGATGTCGACGGCATGGTACACCTGTCCGATCTGGACTGGAACCGGCCCGGCGAACAGGTCATCGACGATTTCCGCAAGGGCGACATGGTCAAGGCGGTCGTGCTCGATGTCGACGTCGAGAAGGAACGCATCTCGCTCGGCATTAAGCAGCTTGGCGGCGATCCGTTCGCGGAAGCCGGCGAATTGCGCAAGGGCAAGGTCGTGACCTGCGAGATCCTCGACGTCAAGGACGGCGGACTGGATGTCGCGATCCAGGACACCGACCTGACGACCTTCATCAAGCGCTCCGAGCTCAGCCGCGACCGGTCCGAACAACGTCCGGAACGGTTTGCCGCCGGCGAGAAGGTCGACGCCCGGGTTACGCAGTTCGACAAGAAGAACCGCAAGATCTCGGTTTCGATCAAGGCGCTGCAGGTGCAGGAAGAAAAAGAGGCGATCGCCCAGTACGGCTCGACCGATTCCGGTGCATCGCTTGGCGACATTCTCGGCGCTGCGCTGAAGGCGCGGGGCGATGAGGACGAGCCCGAAAGCACCGACGCCGAACCGGAAGTGGCGGCTGAAGCCGAACAGGCCGACGCCGAGGCGACCGACGAAGCCGCGCCCGAGACCGAGGCGGCCGACGCTGACGCGCCTGAGGCCGAAGCGGCCGATGAAGCCGCACCCGAGATCGAGGCGGCCGAAGCGGCCGACGCAGACGCGCCCGAAACCGAGGCGGCCGAACCCGTCGCCGAGGAACAGAAAAGCTGACGGCGGACGAGCGTCGGACCAGCATAAAAGACACAAGGGGTCGCGCTTGGCGCGGCCCTTTTTTCTGACCTTGACGGACCGCCGAATCCGAATGCTTGCCAATGCACACACTGGTCGTAGTGTGGTTGCGCGGCGCGTCATGCGGCTGACTCCCCGAATAGGACCGGGTATGGCGCATTGGCCGGGTGATTTGGCCGGACGATTTGGTATGGTGGCATGCACGTGCCGTCGTTCGCGACGCGCTCGGGGGCCGAAACACGAGGACATAGATGACCTTGGACGCGGATGTGATCATCGACCGGCGCAAGATGCGGCGCCGCTTGTCGTTCTGGCGGGTGGCCGCCTTCCTGTTTCTGGCCGTTGCGATTATCAGCCTGATCGGTCTGACGATCGGACGGGACAACCTGACGGCGCTGCGCGGCGATCACATTGCCCGGGTCCCGATCGAAGGGGTGATCGTCCACAATCGCCGCCAGTTGAGGATTCTCGAAAGGATCGCGAAGGACAATTCGGTCAAGGCGGTTCTGGTATCGATTGAATCGCCGGGCGGTTCGGTTTCAGGCGGCGAGGCGATGTACGCCGCGGTCCGGGCGATCGCAGAAAAGAAGCCGGTCGTAGTGCAGGTGAACACGCTGGCGGCGTCGGCCGGGTATATGATCGCGCTTGCCGGGGACCGGATTTTCGCCCGTCGCAATGCCATCACCGGGTCCATCGGCGTGATCTTCCAGTTCGCCGAGGCAAGTCGTCTGCTGAACACGGTCGGCCTGTCCTTCGAAGCGATCAAGAGCGCGCCGTTGAAGGCGGAACCGATGCCATATCATCCGCTCAAGCCCGAAGCCCGTGAGATGCTGCAATCGCTGGTGAAGGATTCCTATGACTGGTTCGTCGAACTGGTCGGTGAACGACGCAGCATGGCAACGCTGAGGGCCCGGGAATTGTCCGACGGTCGGATCTATTCCGGCGCACAGGCGCTGGACGCGAAACTGATCGACGCCATCGGCGACGAAAACGCGGCCGTCGACTGGCTGAAGGAAGAAAAGGGCATCGACAAGTCCCTGAAGGTGCGGACATGGCGTATGAAACCGCGCGAGGATATCTGGCAGCCGGGTGAAGATGCGTCCAACTGGATCGCGCGAACGATCTCCCGGGCGGTCTTCGGTACCGACAATGGTATAAAATCCTACCTCCCTGAGGCGCTTGCGCTTGACGGTCTTGTATCGGTTTGGCACGCTTCTGTTCTTCCGGGTCGCGCCATAAGTAAGGATACAGACAGTGATTAAGTCCGAATTGGTCCACAGGTTAGCGGAACGGAATCCGCATCTTTATCAACGGGATGTCGAGAACATCGTGAATGCGATCCTCGACGAGATCACAACCGCGCTGACCAACGGGGATCGTGTTGAATTGCGCGGCTTCGGGGCGTTCTCGGTAAAGAACCGCGCGGCGCGCAACGGACGCAATCCGCGTACCGGCGATCAGGTCGCCGTGGCGGAGAAATACGTGCCGTTTTTCAAGACCGGCAAGGAAATGCGCGAGCGTCTGAACGCGGAGTACAACGGATCCTGAGCGGAACCATGCGGGTCGGCGCAGGCGGATCTGTGGATCCGGATCTGCACCCGGCGCCGCATCTGCCAGGGACCCGGTGAGTGCCGCCGGCTGGCGGGACCGCCACCCGGTCTCCCACACGGCGCAGCCAGGGGGTAATGCCTTGAAGAGCCTGATACGTCTTTTCATTGTTCTGCCGATCGCCATCATCGTGATCATGCTTGCGGTGGCGAACCGTCGTTCCGTTCCCGTCTCCTTCAATCCGCTCGACCCGGAAAATCCGGCGACCATCTTCGAGATTCCGCTGTTCTGGCTGGTATTCGCCTGTGTCGCGCTGGGTGTTGTGCTGGGCGGCATAGCGGTCTGGTTCAAACAGGGCAAACACCGCAAGGCTGCGCGTCAAAATCGCAACGAAGCGGCACGCTGGCGCGCTGAAACCGACCGCCAGCGCGAGAAGCTGAACGCGGTGACGACACCTCAGCAGGCGGCGTTGCCGCCCGCATCGCGGTCCCGCTCCGCCGCCTGAACCGTCCGGCATGCGCATCATCACGGCCGCTGAGATCGAGGAATGCCTGACGTTCCGCGATCTTGTCGAAGCCTTGCGTTCCGCGTTTCGTGCCGACATCGTCGTGCCGCTGCGCCATCACCATGATCTGGTGCGCCCCGACGGTGCCGACGCGACGCTTTTGCTGATGCCTGCCTGGACGGATTTCGAGGCCCAGGGCAATTCCCGTACGGGCTATTCCGGCGTCAAGGTCGTTTCGGTCTTTCCGGACAATGTCGCACGTGCCCGGCCGAGCGTGATGGGTGTCTATCTCCTGATGTCCGGTCATACAGGGGAACCGCTGGCCGTCCTCGACGGCCGCGCCCTGACATTGTGGCGCACGGCCGCCGCCTCTGCGTTGGCTGCCGGATATCTGGCGCGCGAGGACGCGTCGCGTCTCCTGATGGTCGGTGCCGGGGCGCTGGCGCCCTACCTGATCGAGGCGCATGCCGCCGTCCGGCCGATCAGCGAAGTGCTCATCTGGAACCGCGATCCGCAACGCGCCGAGCGCCTCGCCGCCCATATACGCAACACAAAACTGAATGTGAAGGCGACGACGGACCTGGAAGGCGCAACCCGTGGCGCGGATATCATTTCGTGCGCGACTCTGTCGTGCGATCCGCTGATCAAGGGGGATTGGCTGTCCGACGGCTGCCACATCGATCTCGTCGGCGGCTTTCGTCCGGACATGCGCGAAGGCGACGATGTCTGCATCGAACGGGCGCGCATTTTCGTCGACACCAGACAAGGGGCCATGGCCGAGGCCGGTGACATCATCCGCCCCTTGGAGAGCGGGGTGCTGACAGAAAGCGATATTGCCGCGGATCTTTTCGAATTGTGCCAGGGCGACAAGGCAGGACGGCGGTATTACAGCCAGATCACCTTGTTCAAATCGGTCGGCACATCGCTGGAAGACTTCGCGGCCGCACAGCACGTATTTTCGCGGATCTGAGCACAGCGCCGTCTGCCCCGTCCCGGATCAGACCGGGACGGGCCTGGGCGTTGGCATTCACTGGAAGCCCGGCCTTCAAGCGTCCTGATTGGCCGGGGTCATCCAGCCGATCATGGCGCCGGATGGTTGCTGCAAGATGCAGATGCGGCCCACGCCGTCTACGTCGAACGGTTCGCGATGAACCTTGGCGCCCTTTTCGACAGCGGCTTTTACGCGGGCGTCGACGTCATCGACCGCGATATAGGCGAACCAGTGTTCCGGCACGCCCTCGAATTGCGGGCCGCTCATCTCATACATGCCGCCCACGGGTTGTTCGCCGTCCATGATGACGTGATAGGTGCCGTCCGGCATCGGCATGTCGTTGTAGGTCCAACCGAGCGTGTCGGCGTAAAACGACCGGGCCGCCGCCACGTCGGTACTCATAAGTTCGTTCCAGTAGAAGTGTCCGTGAGTCCACATTTAACAACTCCGTTAAATGAATAATGGCGGCACCATACTCCGCCGTCCTCAAAGATCAAGTCGGTGTCGACCGACGAGCGGCGCAGGAGAGCCTGGATTGCCTGTCCGCCGATTGAGCTCCCTTTATGAAAATACGATTTAAAACAATACTTTGAGGAGTTTTTGGGGTGATGGTGCCGGCTGCGCCGGCGACCGCGGTGCCGACCCGGAACCAAGGCCTGCTGACAGGATCCTGTTTTTGGCGACCGGCAATCCGCGTTGACAGGTCCCGGACAGTGTTGGAACGATGCCGGTATCATGGAGAACGCATCTATGTTGAACGGCAGTGTGAAAGATGCCGCTGCAAGAGCTGACGACGACCGCATCATTTCCGTGCTGGAAAGACTGGTGGGGTTCCCGACGGTCTCGAGCGAAAGTAACACGGACCTTGTCGCCTATGTCGACGACTATCTTCGGCGCCTCGGGTTGGACCCGGTCATCCTTCCGGATCCGGAGGGCACGAAGGCGAACATCCATGTGACGATCGGTCCGCAGGCGGCGGGCGGCGTTGTCCTTTCCGGGCATACCGATGTTGTTCCGGTCGAAGGCCAGGCCTGGACGTCGGATCCGTTTGGTCTTGTCCGTCGCGAGAACCGCCTGTTCGGCCGCGGCTCGGCGGACATGAAGGGTTTTCTTGCCGTCGTCCTGGCACTCGTGCCTGACATGCTCGCCGCCGGCCTGAAGCGCCCCATCCATCTGGTGTTCTCTTATGACGAGGAGACCACCTGCGAGGGCGTTCTGCCGATGATCGACGATATCGGCCGGACCCGGCCGCCCGTATCGGCGGTCGTCGTCGGCGAACCGACCCGCATGGCGCTGGTGAATGCCCATAAGGGGTCCTACGGTTTTGTCACCCGCGTGACCGGCCTTGAAGCCCATTCCAGCCTGATTGAGGACGGTGTCAGCGCGATTTCGCTTGCCGCCCGTCTGATCGTGGCGATGGAGGACCGCATGCGCGCCCGAGCCCGGGCGCAGGACCCCACCTCGCGTTTCGATCCGGGCTACACGACGGCGCATGCGGGCACGATCAGGGGTGGCACGGCCGGCAATATTCTTGCTGGCGGATGCGAATTCGTCTGGGAATTGCGCACTGTTCCCGGGGACGACGCCGACCGTCTGCTTGAAGAGTTCGAAGCCGACGGCGTTGCTTTGCTGGAGGCGCTTGGGCCGGTCGCGGCGCAGTGCCGGATCGAGACCATTCAGGAATGTGCGGTTCCGGCTCTGAGACCGGAACCGGGCGGCGAAGCCGAGGCCTTGTGCCGCAGGTTGACCGGGCGAAACCGGACCGAGGCGGTGTCTTATTGCACGGAATCCGGGCAGTTTCAGGCGGCCGGCCTGTCGACGATCGTGATCGGGCCGGGCTCGATCGAGCAGGCGCACAAGCCGGACGAATTCATTGAGATATCCGAACTACACAAATGCGCCGAGTTTATTCGGCGCCTCACAGCAGAGCTGGCAGGCTAACCCGGAACCGCTTTAGGCCGTCTTGTCGACCGAGGGATGCGAGCCGGCCGACGGATCGTCCTGCGCGGTCGGTTCGCTTGCCGGAGGTCCTTCCGGGGCAGGCGATGCCTCGGCTTCCGGCCGCGGCGCCTTCGGTCCGCCCTTTGCGACGCCGACCATGGCCGGGCGCAGGACCCGTTCGCCGATCACGTAACCGGACTGGACCACCTGAACGACGGTGCCCGACACGATTTCCGGGTTCGGCACTTCGAACATGGCCTGGTGGAAATTCGGGTCGAATTTTTCGCCTTCCGGATCGATCTTCTTGATGCCGTGTTTGCCAAGCGCGTTTTGCATCTCGCGCTCCGTCATGGCGACGCCTTCAAGCAGGTTTTTGAGAGTGTCGTCGGCCTCCTGCGCGGCGTCTTCCGGCAGCGCGTCGAGCGCCCGGCGCAGATTGTCGCCGACACCCAGCATGTCGCGGGCGAAGCCGGCAATCGCATACTGGCTGGCGTCCTTGACCTCCCGGGCGGTACGCCGGCGAAGGTTTTCCATATCCGCCATCAGCCGCAACACGCGGTCCTTGAGTTCCGCATTGTCGCTTTCAAGCTGTGTCATCCGGTCCTCCGGTCCCGTTTCCATCTCCGGGTTCGCGGAGCCGGAGTCCTGCGGCGCGGCCTCGTTATCCGTGGGCACCTCGGCCGGGCCGGTTTCCGGTTTGTTGTCCGTCATGGCGTTCTTGTGAAGTTTGGTGAATACAAAAATCCCGGCTTCCATGTGTGGGAAACCGAGAAGAAAATCAAGGGTGGAATCGGCCGGCGCCAGCCTGAAGACCGGCGCCGGTCGGAAATACCAAGCCGATCAGATTGCGCTGTCGATCCACTCGACGAGCTTGCCCTTCGGGTGGGCGCCGACCTGCATCGCGGCGGGTTCGCCGTCCTTGAACAGGATCAGGGTCGGAATCGACCGCACACCGTATTTGATGGCGGTTTCCTGATTTTCGTCGATATTCAGTTTGGCGACCTTGACCTTGCCGGCCATCTCGCTGGAGATTTCCTCCAACGACGGTGCGATCATCTTGCAGGGGCCGCACCATTCCGCCCAGAAATCGACGACAACGGGTTCAGACGATTTCAGAACGTCCGCATCGAACGTCGAATCCGTCACGTTTTCAGTAGCCATAGTACACCTCTTTGTCGCTGCGGAATTGTCCGCACAGTTGTCATGAACCTAGGAACGACGGTGAGCCGCGTCAAGAAACGCTGGTCATGATTCACGGATGGTCCGCATCGCCTCAT
Source organism: Pseudomonadota bacterium (assembly GCA_038745065.1). GTDB lineage: Bacteria > Pseudomonadota > Alphaproteobacteria > Rhizobiales > JANQQB01 > JANQQB01. Next base: position 11,537 of record JBCDLT010000021.1, read on the forward strand.
CCAATTGTGAACCGGGCAGCCGGCTTACCGTCCGGTTCGCGGTCCACAACAGCAGAGCCTCGATCTCCCGACCTGGGTAGATGCTGCGCAAGATCTCTCGATAAAGCGCCATTTGCGCCACATAGGGTCGCGGCACGGCGTCCGGTGTTTGCGGCGGCGATCGGTTGGTTTTGTAGTCTATGATCGTAACGCGGTCCGGCAGGACAAGCAGACGGTCGACCTGTCCGCTGACCAGGTGCCGGCTGCCGTCCGCCTTGGCAACGCGGCCGCCGATCGAGACTTCGGCTTCGCCCTGATCGGAGAACAGCTCGGCGAAATCGGGTTCGGTGATCAGGTCAAGCACCGAATTGACCAGGGCGGTGCGTTCGTCGTCCGGGAGATCCGGCAGACTGAGGGAAGCGGTCCTGAGTGCCAGGTCTCGGCGCTCGTCCGACGGCCGTGTCGGAAGGATTTCGAGCAACCGGTGCACGAAGCGTCCGCGTTGCAAGGCATCGCCGTCCGGTGCCATGGCCTCCGCAAGCCGGTCACGCGCAGGTGTTTTGGGACCCGGTTCGTCGGGGTCGCCGTCAAGCGCGGTCGACGGCGACAGGCGATGAAGCGGCCGGGCGGCCGGCGCGGGCCTGTCTATCCAGTCCGGCAGCGGCGGCGGACCGGGCTCGGGCGCCGGTGCCGACACCGGCGCGGTGCCGTCCAATGCGGGCGTTTTCTGCCAGACCAGCATGGAAGACCCGTCGGCCTCGTCGAAGGGCACTGCCCGGGCATCGCCGGCCAGTCCCTGCCAGACGAGCCGATGCCAGCATTGCGCATCCGCGCCGCGCGTTCCCTGATAGCCGCACACGATCAGCCGGTCCCGAGCGCGTGTCAGCGCCACGTAAAGGAGGCGTTTGTACTCTTCCAGTCCGGCCTCCCGGCTTGCGTCAAGGCGCTCCCGTACCTTGGACGCAATGCCCTCCGGCGTCCGCGCCACGCAAAGCGGCGGCCCCTCGATCCCGGCCTGCCCCTCGAGGGTCACGATCGCCGGGTCGTGGCTCGCATGGCGCGGTGCCGAGCCGGGATCGACAAGAAACACGATCGGGGATTCCAGACCCTTCGCGCCATGCACGGTCATGATGCGGATATCGGAGCGCGCGGTATCGAGTTCCCGCTTGATGACGATATCGGCAGCTTGCAGCCCGGCAAGGAACCGGTCGAGGCTGACGGGCTCGCCGACCTGTGCGTCAAGCGCCCGTTGCGTGAACTGGTCGAGCACGTCATCGACCTCGCTGCCGAACCGTGCCTTGAACCGTCGACGACCGCCGTCCTGGTCAAGCACCCTTGTATAAAAGCCGAACGGCCGTTCGAAATCCGCCGAGTTCATCCAGGCCCGAAGCCGGGCCAGCGCTGGCGCGGCAAGCTGATCGCCCTGCGCGGCCCGATCCTCCAGACTCTGCCAGAGGGACCCCGTCCGCTCGTAGGCAATGTCGAAAAGCGCTTCTTCGCTCCAGTCGAAGAGCGGCCCCTTCAGAACGGTCGCCAGCGCCAGATCGTCATCGCGCAGCACCATGACCTGGCCGAGCGCGATCAGGTCCTTGACCGCGATATGGTCGGTCAGCGCCAGCCGGTCGGATCCGGCGACCGGAATGCCCCGCGTCTTCAGCGCCCGGACGAGGGCGGGTACGAACGCGTCACGTTTGCGGACAAGGACCAGGATGTCGCCGGCTCCGATCGCGGGGCCGCCGGCCGCGAGCCGCGCACCGGAATCGAGCCAGGTGCCAATCTGGTCCGCAATCGCATCGGCAAGCCGGATCTTGGCACTTTGGGGGTTTTCCACGTCGATCGGCTTCGACCAGTCGTCCGGTTCGGCGGCCGGCCGATCGGTGAACATCGGCCACACCCGGACGTCGCCCGGCTCGCCCGACCGGACGGCCTCGTGCAGGATCGGCTCGCCATCGCTTGACAGCCCCCGTGCCGTCTGGGTGTCTTCGAACACGGCATCGACGGCACCCAGGACATCCTGCGTCGAGCGAAACGAAAGCCGCAAGGGCACGAAATGGAACAGGGCGCCGGCGGCGCCGGCCCGCTTCTCGAAATGCCGCCGCATGTCCGCAAAGAATTTCGGCTCGGCGCCCTGGAAGGAATAGATCGACTGCTTTTCGTCGCCGACGGCGAACACCGTTCGCCGATCCGGCCGGCCGGTCTCCCCGGCATAGTATTCGCCGCTCAGCGCTTCGACGATTGCCCATTGCCGACCGCTCGTATCCTGGGCTTCGTCGACCAGGATATGGTCGATGCCCTGATCGAGTTTGTACTGCACCCAAAGGGCGGCCTCCGCGCTGGACAGAAGTGCGATCGTGTTGACGATGAGGTCCTCGAAATCCAAAAAGCCCCGGCTCGTCTTGCGGCGCTCGTAGCGGTCGAGAACCGCGGTGCCGAGATCCAGGAACGCGCCGGTAAGCTGTGTAGCGGCAAGCGCTCTGCGGCGGTCCAGGAGCGCTTCGAGCCGAAACACTTCACGCTCGGCCCGTTCGGTGAAGTCCGGCAGATCGGCCTTGGCGACCTTCGTGATCATGCTGTTCGTCGAGCGCCACGCGCCGCTCTTGGTTAGGAAAATGTTAACCCAATGCGTGGCCTTATCGGCGTCAGTGCCGGCCGTCACGAATCGGCCCAGCCGCGCGGCGACCTCTGTGTCGGTCTTACCGCCGCGCGCGAGAACCTGCATGCAGTTCTCTATGTAAATATCTGAAAAAAATGAAGAAGTAGCGATCTCCTGATTCAGTTTATCAAGAGTGATGTCGGGCGTGAGGTCAAGCGTCAGACAAAGGTCGTGAATCGCTTCATCAACCGACCCGGTACGCTGAATCCAGCTCCGAACCGCGTGCCGCTGGGCGATGATTTCGTTCAACGTATTGGCGATTGCGAGATCGCTGCAGGTGTCGACAAGGAACGTGAAGGCGGCGCCGACCCGGCCCGATGGATCGAGCGGCGCCTCCGCGAAGACGCTTGCCCGCGCGGCCTCTATCAGCTCGGACTGGTCGCGTTCGTCGAGCACGCGGAAATGCCCCGGCACGTTGGCCTCTAGCGGAAAGCGCTGAAGAAGCGCTTCACAAAATGCGTGGATCGTCTGGATCTTCAATCCGCCCGGTGTCTCCAGCGCCTGGGCGAACAGCCTGCGTGCGTGCACCAGTCGATTTTCCGTCGGCGCGGTCCCTTCCAGTTCCGCCAATTCGTCATGCAGTGTCGCGTCGTCGCATTCGGTCCAGTGCGACAGCAGGTCGAAAACCCGCCGGGTCATTTCCGCAGCGGCTGCCTTGGTGAAGGTCAGACAGAGGATCTTCGAAGGATTCGCGCCGGCCAGGAGCAACCGGATGACGCGCCGCGACAGCACATAGGTCTTGCCCGATCCGGCATTGGCGCTGACCCAGGCGGATGCGGCCGGATCGGAGGCCTTGCCCTGCAGGAGCGTCGTACGATCGAGTGCACTGGCATCGCGTGTCATGGCGCGTCGGCCTCGCCGTCGTCCGCGAGCGACCATTCGCCGACCCGCGCCAGATGATCGTAACGCCCCGACTGGTCGGTTGCCCGAAACGGGTAGGCCCGCGAGAGATATCCCTGATCCGGATCCAGGTATCGGCCGAGCAGGTCCGTCAGGCTCTGCCACGACCGGTCGACGACTGCGGCGACGTCGTCACCCTTCGGCACGGCATTGCGCTCGATCAGGCCGTCCCGCGCGCCGCGGAGCGCAACATAGTGCAGGCCCGCGAGCGATGACCGGCTTCCCGGCTCCTTGGGGAGCCCTTCCGCAAACCCGTCACGCAACAGGATCGCCGCCTCTAGCGGCAATTGCGGGGCAAAACCTGCATTGACCTGTTTGACCGTGGGTACGGCGCCGGTCTTGAAGTCGATGATTTCGACCGACCCGTCGTGCAGCAGGTCGATCCGATCGGCGCGTGTCCGCAATTGTCCCGTCCTGCCATCGAGCGGAATGGCTGCCGCGCCGCGCAGCTCGGCATGGCGTTTGGCGATATCCGCGTCGCGTCGGTGCTCCCAGGCGACAAACATCTGTGCCAGCGCCAGAAAGCGGGCCCACCAGACCGATTGCAGCGACGGAAAGGCATCCAGTTCGGCAAACCGCTCGCGGCCGATCGTCATCAGGGCGGCCAGGGCCCTGTCGTCGAACGCACCGTGCCAGGTCTCGATGAACGTTCCGAGAATGTCATGGATCAGCGTGCCGCGGTCGGCATGGTCCGGCGCCGCGCCGATCGCCTCGACCGGCTGCAGGTTGAGCACCCGCCGTGCATAGAAGGCGTAAGGGTCGCGGATCAGCGTTTCGACTTCGGTGACGGACAGGGCAACCGGCCTTGCGTCGACGGGCGGTTTCGGGTTGGGCCGGACAGCCGCGCGGCGCATCCGGGCGGGTTGATCCATGCGGGCCACGCGGTCAAGGACAAGGGCGCCGCGGGCGACCATCGCATCGAAGGCGGCGGCGCCGACGACCGGGCGCAGGCGCTGCAGCCATCGCGACGGGACAGTCGGGGCACCGTCGCTACGCTGCGAGCGCGTGATGACGACGCGGCGGCCGCACAGGCCTTGCAGCATGTCGTGCGCCGACAGCCCGATCCGGCGTTCGGGCGGCTGCAGGTCGAGGCCTGTGCGCATCGGCCGGGACAGCCAGGGATCGGTCTGCGGCAGGCTCGGCCAAAGGCCTTCGTTGAGCCCACCGAGCACGATCAGGTCCGGGGATTGCAGGCGGGCTTCGAGCGGTCCCCAGATCTGCAACCGCGGATCGGCCGGGCGGCTCGGCCGGACCGGCAGGCCGGCAATCAGGCAATCGAAAAAATCGGGATAGTCCGCCGGCGCAAGCGTCAGATCCGCCTCGGTCGAGCCGACCAGGCCGGCAAGCGTCGTCAATAGAACACGACCGTCGTCGCGATCGAAGAAGCCGTCCTCGCTGCCGGTCTCGTCGCGGACAACGGCGCGCAGGGCCTCGACATGGCATTCGAGCAGGTCGGCAAGCGGCACCGGTTGGGTCGCTGCGCGCAATGCATCGAACGCCGCGAAGATCGTTTCAAGCAGACCGACCAGCGTTTCGATGTCTTGCCAGACCTGAGGCGCGATTGCGGTACCGGCGCGCCGGTTCCTGACCGCGTCGATTGCGGCGCGCAAGCCGTCGAGCCCGGTCGCTGCCTGCGGACCGCGCAGAACGGCCAGTTCGAGGGCGCGAGCCGTACCGCGCACGAAAGCCGGCTTGTTGCCGAACAGTGCGAGCGGATGTTTCAACAGCGAGATCAGCAGTAGCGGATCGAAACCCTTGATGGCGGTTTCGGCAACCAGGCGGACCAGAATGCCGGCCGGGGTCTGCGCCAGGGGCTCGCCCGCGGAATCGTCGATGTCGATCGCCCAGCGTTTCAGGACATGCGCGACCCGGCCGGCAAGCCGCCGATCCGGCGTGACCAGGGCGGCGATGCCCGTCCGCTCCTCGAGGAATTCACGCAGGCAAAGGGCAATCCCGACCGCCTCTTCCTGATCGCCGGGCGCTTCCACAAGCGAGATCATCGACAGATCGACCCCGTCGGTATCGCCGAGCGCGGCGTGCCAGCGGTCGGTCACATCGGCTGGGCGGAAGACCTCGGTCATTACAGCCTGGCGTCGCGCCGCGGCCGGATCCTGGTGCAACGACAGGGGCATGACGTCGGCACGCGACAAGCCGATGGCCTCGATCAGATGTTTCATTGCATAGAGCGGATGGCTGGGCGCATCGCGTGTCGCGTCGCGGGATCCGATCGCCTCCCAGGATGCATCATCGATGTCCGGCGGCAGGCCCGGCAGGACGACCGCGCCGTTCGGATGCCGGGCGATCACGCCCAGAAGGCGGGCGGTCGCCGGGATCGAGCCCGTCGATCCGGCGGCGACGATCGGGCCGGCGGTCGGGTCATCCCGAAGCCGTCGGGCCTGCCGGTCGATCAGCTTGGAACGGCGTTCGGCCGCCGACGTCAGCCCGCGCTGATCGAGATAACTCGGCCAGGCATCGGTTGCTATTTCCAGGAAGGCGAGGCTCAACTGCCAATAGGCCGCATAATCCGCCGGCACCAGGTCCTTGAGGCCGGTCCATGACACTTCTTCGGTGGCCACCTGGTCCATCAGTGCAGCAAGGTCGCGCGCGAGCCAGGCAGCGTCCGCGGTCGATGCGGGCACGCGGACCGGGCCGGCAACGGCATTTTCGCCTCGCAGCGCCCGGGTCCAGCCCTGCACTAGCTTCGTCAGCACCAGCAGGCGATCGAACGGGGCGATCGCCGGCGGCACTTCAGGGTCCGCATCATCGATGTCCAGATCGATGAGATCCTCGTCAACATCGCCGATCGGGCGGATGCGGGGAAGGATGGCGGCATCGGCGTCCGACCGTTCCAGGCACAGGTCGCGAAAGGCGCGGCCGGCGCGCCGCGTCGGCAGCAACACAGTGAGGCGTGCCCAGTCGAGCGGGTCGGTCGGGTTCCATGTCGGCAGGATACGGCCGGACACAAGCCCGTCATAAAACGTCTCCAGGAACGGATCGGTCCCGGGAATCGTGAAAACGGTCGGCGTGGCGTGCGAGTCGGTCATCACGCCGATGGAATAGCAACCGCTCCAGCAGTCAATAGGGGTCAGGCAGCACTGTCCAGGACAGCGATGTCGGCGCTTTTCACGGCAGCCGGCGTGCCGACGTGGAACCAGACACCTTCCATGCGCACGCCGAACAGCCGATCCTTCTCGATCGCCTCGTCGAAAAGGCGGTTGAGCGAAAAGGCCCCGCTTTCGACTGCCCCGAAAATGCGCGGATGCAGGACAGCCGCTCCGGCGTAAACGAACGGTGCAACGGCGCGCTCTGCACGCCGGGTCAGGCGCCCGTCGGCGGCCAGCATGAAATCTCCGCGGCCGGAATAGCCGACGCTGTGCACGGTAGAGGCCAGCATCAACAGGATATCCATTCTGGTGTCGTCCCAGGATCCGGACAGGATATCGAGGTTTGGCCGCACGCCTTCGATCCAGAAACTGTCGGAATTCAGCAGGATGAAAGGCGCGTCCTCGAAATGCGGCAGCGCCTTCAGAATACCGCCGCCCGTGTCCAGCAGCGCTTCGCGTTCGTCAGAGATAACGATCTGCGGCTGATGCCGTTTGCAGACATGGTACTCCACGAGGTCGGCGAGGTAATGCACGTTCACGACGGCGGTCTCGATTCCGGCGGCTGCCAGCCGGTCGAGCCCGTGGTCGATCAGCGCCTTGCCGGCCACCGAGACCAGCGGTTTCGGGGTGGTCGCAGTGATCGGCCGCATGCGGCGGCCGAGTCCGGCGGCCAGTACCATGGCCTTGGTCGGGCGTTTCGCCTTCTGTGTCATGGCCTCAACCTCATTGTTATGTCACGCCGCCGCAGGGGGCGCGTTGTCCTCGTACCAGGCGCGGATGTCCGACAGGGCCGGATGGGCCAGACACCGCTCGAGATACGCGCATAGCCGCGGAATATGACGCAGATAATTCGGTTTTCCGTCGCGTTTGTCCAAGCGGGCGAAGATGCCGAGAATCTTTGTCGCACGTTGGGCCGCCATTACGGCGTAATCGCGACCGAAGCCTTCGCGGTCGAAGCCGGCATCCGCGCTGCGCCTCAGCGTGCAATACCGGTCGACCAGGGCGCGTTCGAGCGTCTCGGACACGGTCACGCGCGCGTCCTGGCAGAGCGAAGCCACATCATAGGCGGCAGGGCCGATCAGGGCATCCTGAAAGTCGAGCAGCCCGATCCGCGCCACACCTGTGCGCCCTTCCATCCAGATCAGATTGGGCGAATGGAAATCGCGCAGCACCCACGCCAACGGCGCGTCGTGGAGCCGGTCGATGGCGTCCTGCCACAGGTCCAGGAATTCGGCCCGCGCGGCCGGCGGCGTCTCGGATCCCGTGACATGCGGGACGTACCAGTCCGGATAGAGTTCGACCTCGATCAGAAAGGCGGTCTCGTCGTAGACCGGCAGACGGTAGGTGGACCCGTCGTGCAGGTGCGCGGTTTCGGGCCATGGGCCTGCATGCATGTCGGCCAGGAGATCGATGGCGCTCTCATAACGCTCGGCGATCGGGCCGTCCGGCCCGACGACCGCCGCATCGCCAAGATCTTCCATGAGAACGAGGCCGGCATCGATGTCGGCGGCCAGGATTTCCGGCGCCGAATAGCCCTTTTCCCTGAGGCTGCCGGCGATCGCCACGAAGGGCCGGACGGATTCGGCCAGATGCGCGATCCGGCTATAGGGCAGGCCGTCACGGATCGGCGGGCCGTCCGGCCGCTCCGGCGCGTTCATCAGCACATGGCGCGCATCATTGTTTCTTATGCGTTCATAGGCGCGGGTGGAGGCGTCGCCGGTCAGGTGCCGCCGGTAAGCGCCGGCATGAGCATTGGCATCCAGGAAGCTGCGGATGGCGCGGCTTCGGGTCAGCCGCTCCCGCCAGCGTTCCGGCCGGGCGGTATCGAGCGTGACGGTGCGGCCGGTTTCGCCGACCGGTTCGAGCGTGATCCATAGCGCGGCCGTGTCGGCATGATCCGGAGCCCGGTCCGGCCATTCGATGAGCACGATGCCGTCCTCGCTCGCCGCCGCGACGCCGAGTTCCTCGGCCTCTTCTTCGGTTTCGAGGCGGTAGAAATCGTAGTGATGCACGATGCCGCGCGGCGTCTCGTAGGACTGTTCCAGGGTGAATGTCGGGCTCGGAACCTCAAGATCGTCCATATCCGACAACGCCCGAATGACGGCGCGTGCGAAGGTGGTTTTTCCCGCGCCGAGATCGCCCTTGAGCGCCAGCACGTCGCCCGGTGCCAGGACGGCCGCAATGTCCTCTGCGAAGAGGCGCGTGTCGTCCGGCGAAGCGAGGGACAGCATGGGCAGCATGTGGGAGATCTATTCTGCAGCGATTTCGGACGTCTGCGGCCGGCGCGGGAAGTTGCAGCGGACAAGCGTGCCTTCGCCTTCGCGCGAATCGATGTCGACCGAACCGCCATGCAGTTCGACGAAGCTCTTGACGATCGAGAGGCCGAGGCCGGCGCCGCGTCGGCGCGCCTGGGTGCCATGACTGACGAACCGGCCGAAAACCGAATCCAGGATCTCGCGGGAAATGCCGAGGCCGTCGTCGCTGACCGTGAAGAGCACCCTGTCGCCGTCGCTTTCGCAGGCGATCGTGATCGTGCAGCCGGAATCGGAAAACCGGATCGCGTTGGTGATCAGGTTGAACAGGACCTGGCGCAGCCGTTTTTCATCGGCCACAAAGCCGGCGAGCGTAGGCTGGATCCGCGTCTCGAGCGAGATGCCGGATTCCGACAGCCGGTCCTGGACGGCTTCGGTGACCGCCTCGATCGTCTTGCCGACATCGATCTCCACCAGTTCGAGCGCCATGATCCCGGCATCGATGGTCGCCAGGTCCAAAACGTCGTTGATGATCGCAAGCAGGGCTGAACTCGAAGACAGGATGTAGTCGGTGTATTCACGCTGCTTTTCGGTCAGCTCGCCGGTGCGCGGTTCTGAGAGCAATTGCGCGAATCCGATAATGTTGGTGAGCGGCGACCGCATTTCGTAGGACACATGCTGAACGAACGTGTTCTTGATCGCATGGGCTTCTTCGAGCGCGTCGGTCTTGTCCCGGAGTGCCCGTTCCACATTGACCGATGCGGTGACGTCGGTGAACGTCACCATCGTGCCGCCGTCCGGCAGGGGCACGATGGCAAATGTCAGGATCATGCCGTCGTCGCGGGCCATCTTCCGGGATTCCGGTTGCCGGGTTTCGTCGAGACCGGCGACCGATTTGAGGATCGTGTTCCAGTCGTCATCGCCCTCATAGACGGGCTTGCAGGCATCGATGACGGCCGAGACGTGAGGTTTGGTGACGAGGTGATCGTCATCCAGCGCCCAGATCTTGGTAAAGGCCGGGTTCCAGAGGGTCAGGCGTCCGTCGGATCCGAACACGGCAACGCCTTCGGAGAGATTGTCGAGGGTTTCTCCCTGAACCTGCGCCAACGCGTTGTAGCGGCTTTCCAGCTTCATCTGTTCGGTGATGTTCTCGAACACGCAGGTCACGCCGCCTTGCGGGTGCGGGTTGGCCAGCACGCGCACGATACGCCCGTCCGGCAAATGCCACCGGTCCTCCATTCCGTCATGATCCCGGTAGGCGGCCAGAAGATCGGCCTTCCAGTTCCGGAAATTGGCCTGTTCCGGCAATTGCCGGCGCGCCCTCAGGGCATCCAGAATATCGGAATCAAGCGGCCCTGAATCGAGGAATTGCGTGTCCAGCGACCACATTTCCCGGTAGGCGGCATTATAGAATTGCAGGCGGTGGTTCGGACCGAAAATGGCGACTGCGCTTTGCAATTGGTTGAGCGTGCGTTCGTGGGAATCGATGGTGCGTTTGAGCTTACCGTGGGCTTCTTCCAGTTCCGTCATGTCGACGGCGAAGCCGCCGCTGCCGCCGCCATTGGCGATGTCGGTCAGATCGAAGATGCGGCGCTTGCCGCCGACGGTTACCGGCAGCCGGCCCTGATAGCGTGCCTCCCCGGCATGGCCCTTGCGCACCGCGGCGCGGCCCGCACTGTCCAGCAATTCGATGCCGTCATTGAGGATCTTATCGCGTTCGGGTTCGCCGACCGCATCGGCATAGGCCGCGTTCACCCAGCTGAGTTTGCCGTTCTGGCCGCGGATCCAGGCCGGCCCCGGCGCGGCTTCCAGGAGGCCCTGGGCGGTTTCCAGATCGGCCTGCTGACGGGCATATGCTTCTCCCATCAGCGCCAGGTCCTCCTGGCCCGCGCCGACGCTGCGGAACGCGACGGCCGGTCGGCCGCCCGCAAGTCGACCGATCGCCTCGACGAAATTGCCGCTTTTTGTGCGAAGGTTGCTCCTGAACCCCGTGCCGGCGCGTTGCAGGGCTGAAATGTTGCTGTCCAGGATCGCGGCGGATTCCGCGGTCAGCCAATTGCCGAAGGCGAGGAAGGCGGAATCGGATTTCGGCGTGTGTGCGGCTGCAGGCAATGTGCCGTAGGACAGCGGGCTGCGTCCAGGCGCCTGCCAGATCAATTGCCGCTGGTCATCTGACGCAAGCAGGGTTTCGATCTGGTCCATATGGGCCCGAAGGTCGCGCAACTCGACCTGGAGTGCGGCACTTTCCGCCGCATATTTCTTGCGCACGCGGATGAGCCCGGCCCCGGTTACGGCTGCGAACATCACGGCGCCGGCAAGGCCGGCCGCCAGGGCGATTTCCGGCGATCCGGCGTTCAGCGCCAGCGTCCGCAAGATGCCGGGATCGGGAAACACATTGTCGATCAGGGATTGGGCAAGCACCGGGGCGGGGGAAAGGAGTGCGGTTGTGCAGGCCAGGCCCATGGCCGGCTTGCGGACTCCGCTCCTGAGCGGCCGAGGGGGCCGCCAATCCATAACCGCCATAATGTTGTCCCCAGCGCTTGTCCCACCCTAAACCTCAACAGGCCCTAATTCAGTCAAGCGCGAATCACCTCAAAATACCGCAGCCGGGACTCCCCCTCTAGAGTCAAGATTGAAAAACAATGGCCCGCCGGGCTTTCCCCGACGGGCCTGTGGATTATTCGATCGACGGCGGCGCGGATGGCCGCAAGCGTCTCAGTATTTGTAGTGTTCGGGCTTGTACGGCCCGGACTTGTCGAGCCCGAGATAGCCGGCCTGATCATCGGTCAGTTCGGTCAGGTTGACGCCGAGTTTGGCCAGATGCAGCCGGGCGACCTTTTCATCCAGGTGTTTCGGAAGCACGTAGACGTCCTTGCCATAGCGTTCCGGATGGTTCCACAATTCGATCTGGGCAAGCGTCTGGTTGGTAAAGCTTGCCGACATTACGAAGCTCGGGTGACCGGTGGCGTTGCCGAGATTGACGAGCCGGCCCTCCGAAAGCAGGATCATGCGCTTGCCGTCCGGGAACTCGATCATGTCGACCTGGTCCTTGACGTTTTTCCATCTGAAATTGCGCAATCCATCGACCTGGATCTCGTTGTCGAAGTGACCGATGTTGCAGACGATCGCCATGTCTTTCATGGCCCGCATGTGGTCGACGGTGATCACGTCGCGGTTGCCGGTGGCCGTAACGAACACGTCGGCCGTCGGCACGACATCCTCGAGGGTCTGGACGTCATAGCCGTCCATTGAGGCCTGCAGGGCGCAAATCGGATCGATTTCGGTAACCACGACGCGGGCGCCGGCGCCGGCGAGCGATTGGGCGGAACCTTTGCCGACATCGCCGTATCCGCAGACCACGGCGACCTTGCCGGCGAGCATCACGTCGGTGCCGCGGCGGATGCCGTCAACCAGCGATTCCCGGCAGCCGTAGCGATTGTCGAATTTAGACTTGGTGACGGAGTCGTTGACGTTGATGGCCGGAAAGGGCAGGCCCTCTCTCTTGGAGATCTCGTAGAGCCGGTGCACGCCGGTCGTGGTTTCTTCCGAGACGCCCTTGATGTTGTCGCGGACCTTGGAGAACCAACCCGGGGTTTCGGCGATCCGGGCCTTGATCGTCTTGTAGAAGTATTCCTCTTCCTCGTTCTTCGGATTGTCGAGCACTGACGGATCGCTCTCGGCCTGGGCACCAAGCAGGATCATCATGGTCGCGTCGCCGCCGTCGTCGAGGATCATGTTGGCCGTTTCGCCGTTCGGCCATTGGAAAATCTTGTCGACGTATTTCCAATAGTCTTCAAGCGTCTCGCCTTTGTAGGCGAACACCGGAACGCCGGTCGCGGCGATCGCGGCAGCGGCATGATCCTGCGTGGAGAAGATGTTGCACGATGCCCAGCGCACCTCGGCGCCGAGCGCCGTCAGTGTTTCGATGAGAACCGCGGTCTGGATCGTCATGTGCAGGCAACCTGCAATCCGGGCGCCCTTAAGCGGCTGCGAGGCGGCAAACTCCTCGCGCGTCGCCATCAGGCCTGGCATTTCGGTTTCCGCAATATCGAGTTCGGTGCGGCCCCATTCCGCCAGACCGATGTCCTTGACGTAGTAATCGCTCATAGTTTGCGCTTTCAATTATGTGAGACGGGAGAGGTCGCGGCCCGGTGCATCTCCAACCGGGATGCGCGAATACCGGCAGGCGTATACAGGCACGGCCGGATAAATGCAATAAGATATAAAGATTTGTTTATATCATTTTGTCGCGGGCGCGGGCTGGCGCCGCGGCGGTCGCCGCATCAGGGCGCTAGCAGCACTTCACCCTCGATTTCGACGGCGATATCGAAGGGCAGGCCGGCCATGCCCACGGCCGATCGTGTATGGCGTGCGGTATCGGCTTCGAAAACCGTGGTAATGACGGATGAGAACCCGTTGATGACGGCGGGTTGCCGGTTGAAACCGGGCGCTGAATTGACCATCCCGAAGACGCGGCACCACGCGACGATCCGGTCGAGATCGCCGATTTCGCGTTCGAGGCTGGCGAGAATGGACAGCGCCGTCTTGCCGGCCAGTTCGACGGCGTCTTCCTCGCTGACCTCCGCGCCGACCTTGCCGAAGGGGCCGGCAACGGACCCGTCAGGGTTTTGCGGGCCGTGTCCGGAAATGAAGACCCGGTCGCCGCGCACGCTGACCCAGGGAAACGGCAGCTCGATACCGCCCGGCACCGCAAGGGGCGGGGGCAGGACGAGGCCTGCGCGATCCAGTCTTTCCCGTACCTTCGACATGCCCGTCCATTAAAATCCTGACTAGGACCTAGGCTTTGGGGGCGCAGCAATCCTCGCCGAAGCCGCTGTCGACAAGCCGCCCGATCGCTTCGATCGCTTTTTCCGCATCCGGTCCCGATGCCGATACGGCGATGCTGCATCCGAGGCTGGCGCCAAGCGTCAACAGGCCCATGATCGACGTGCCGCAGACATTCTGGCCGTCCTTCGATACGGTGATATCGGCGTCGAAACATTCCGCGCATTTGACGAATTTCGCCGACGCGCGCGCATGCAGGCCGCGTTTGTTGACGATTTCGAGCACGCGGTTCGCGACCGGCCCTTCAGGCGTGCGGGGCGTCCCGGCACCGTGCTGCCCGGCATCCATCATTGTTGCCCCTCCAGGACCTGACTGGCGACGTTGATGTACTTGCGGCCGGCGTCACGGGCTTCCGTAACGGCCTCGGCCAGACTGCGTTCGCCGCGCACGCTGGCGAGTTTGATCAGCATGGGAAGGTTTACCCCGGCGATGACCTCGACGCGATCGTCGTCCATCACGGAAATCGCCAGATTGGAGGGGGTGCCGCCGAACATGTCGGTAAGGATAACCACGCCGGTTCCGGTATCGACCCGGTCGACGGCCGCAATGATGTCGCCGCGCCGGCGCTCCATGTCGTCTTCCGGACCGATCGCGATCGTTTCAAACGCGGTCTGTTTGCCGACAACGTGTTCGACGGCGGCGAGAAATTCGTCGGCGAGGCGTCCATGGGTGACAAGGACGAGTCCGATCATACGACCATCCGTAAGTGCCCGATGTTCTTCTTATTGTTTCGGTTATCCCGAAAATCGACCTGTATGTTTCCAAACGGTCATTGAGCACGGAATGTTGAGCGGATCGCCGACAGTTTCAAGAAAAATGTCGGGCTTGTGATGTCAACGAACCGGTCGGGTTGCCGCAAGCGCGGCCAAAACCAGGTCTGGTGACGGCCGGCCGCCGCTGGGTACGGGCTGACGACGGATACTTAAGCCCATGATTTCCGTCGATAATTCCGTCTCTTCCGGCAGTCTTTCAAGCTCCGCGTGTGGCACAAAGTCAACAACAAGCCGAATAACGGAAGCGTCGAGCGCCGTGAACGGGACCGGCCCGAGGCCGCGCATTTCTGCCAATCCGGCGATCGGTGCCACTGGTCGGGCAATCAGGCGACCGTCTGCCACGTCCAGCCGGACGCGGTCGTCGCCGATCAGGGCCGCGAACTGGCCGCTTGCCGTCGCATGGGCGAGCAGATCGCGGAACAAAAGCGATTTGCCGGCCCCGGAAGGCCCGCACAGCAACAATCCGTTGGACCCGTACACAAGGGCAGTCGCGTGAACTGTTGAACTCATAGGCTGGCGGGCAGAATGATCGTGAATCGGGCGCCGGCCACCACAGGAGCGCCGTTCGCATCCACGTGGTGCAGGTTTTCAGCCCGGATTTTGCCGCCATGCGCCTCGATGATTTGCTTGGAGATCGACAGGCCGAGACCGGAATTGTTTCCAAAGCCCTGCTGTTCCGGCCGATCCGTGTAGAAGCGCTCGAATATGCGCTCGAAAGCCTCTGCCTTGATGCCCGGCCCGTTGTCTTCGATCCTTATGACGACAGTCTTCTTGCGCCGCTCGATGGTAACAAGGACCTGCCCTTCCGGCGGCGAGAACGATTTGGCGTTGTCGATCAGGTTGTTCAGCACCTGCGCCAGACGCCCGTCAAACCCGAACACCAGGAACTGGTCCGTCCCGCGATGCGGCGGCGACCAGATAACCGCCGGTCCGCCCGGCTCGCTGAGATCGTTGGACATGGATACGACCGTGTCGATCAGGCCGGCAATGTCGACGGGTTCGGGCACCATGCGCGCCAGTTCCGCATCGAGCCGGGAGGCGTCGGAGATATCGCTGATCAGGCGGTCGAGCCGCCGCACATCGTGCTGCACGATGTCGATCAATCGCTTGCGGGAATCGTCGGTCCGCGCCAGCGGCAAGGTTTCGACCGCGCTGCGCAGCGACGTAAGCGGATTTTTCAGTTCGTGTGCCACGTCGGCGGCAAACGATTCGATGGCGGCGATCCGGTCGTATAGCGCATCGGTCATATCGCGCAGCGATCGCGCCAGGTGTCCGATCTCGTCCTGCCTGTCCGGAAAGTCGGGAATTTCCTCGCGCGATTTGACGCCCTTTCGGACGCGGTCGGCCGCCGATGCAAGCCGGCGCACCGGTCCGGCGATCGTACCGGCCAGAAGAACCGAGAGGCCGATCGTGATCACCGCCGCCACGCCAAACACACGAACGATGGCGAGCCGCTCGTTCTGGATGATGTTGTCGATGTCGCCCGCCGGCGTGGACAGTAAGAGCGCTGCGATCGCCGTGCTGTGACGGCGGATCGGAACGGCCACGAAGACGATCATGTCGCCGGCCTGGTTGACGCGCACGAGGCTGGAGGGCGCGCCGTCCAGCGCGGTTGCCACTTCGGTAAAGGCCCGTCCGTCGGAGGATTGGGCTTCGATGTAAAGCGGCAGGTCGGAGCGCCGGAAGAGCGAGTCGATCGCGCCTTCGAGCATGCCGAAGAAGCCGGCATCCTGGGGCGTCTCGACGGTTTCGGCCTGGTCGAGCAGGTCTCCGCGCGACAGGAATTGCGCCGTGTCGACGACGAGCACACCGTCGCGTCCGAACACTCTGGCGCGGTTTCCTGTCGAGGAGATCAGCCGTCGAAGCGTCGGGGTGACGCGTTCCGGATTGATCGGAAAATCAAGGTCGGCGACCGCCCGGTTTCGGCGACCGACCGAATTTCCGATCTGCAATTGCAAAAGCGTTTCCAGGTCCGGCCTGTCGCGACCGCGCTGGGTTGCGGCCGAAACCGCGATCGCGCTTGCGATGATTTCGCCCTGGGTGAAAAGGCTCTCCACCTTGGCGTCGATCAGGCCTTCGCGGAACTGGTTGAGCACGAGGATGCCGGAGACCAGGGTGGCGAGCGCGGTGAGGTTCAGGAAGACGATGCGCCGGGTCAGCGTCGACAGAAAAAAGCCCGGCAGCAGATTCAGCCACGATGACCGGCGGTACGCGGTTCGACCCCGCGATGCGTCCTCCTCGTGCGCGGAGGCTGCCATGTCATCGGTTTCAACTGCCATTGCCCACGATTGCCGCCTTAGCCCACGACCTTAGCACACGACTGCGCCCGCTTGGTCGTCACCCGGAATGCCGAGATCCGTTTACGCTTCACGCCCCGGATCGCAACCACTCGCGAAACGCGAGGTGGGGCGAATCCCCGGAACCTGCGACCCCGCCCGTACGGCCGTAACCGACACGCATCGGCACCGAAACCCGGATCAGATATCCCGGTAGCGGTAGCCGACCCCGTACAGCGTTTCAATCATATCGAAATCCGGATCACAGACCTTAAATTTTTTCCGCAATCGTTTGATGTGGCTGTCGATGGTGCGGTCGTCGACATAAACCTGATCTTCGTAGGCAGCGTCCATCAGGGCATTGCGGCTCTTGACGACGCCCGGGCGCATGGCAAGGGCTTGAAGAATCAGGAATTCCGTCACCGTCAGCGTGACGGGGCGTCCCTTCCAGGTGCATGTATGCCGTTCCTGATCCATCACCAATTGGCCGCGCTCGAGCGTGTTCTGCGGCTCTTCCGGTTTCATGTTGATGGCATCGGCCGCCTGGGAGCGCCTCAGCACCGCCTTGACCCTTTCGACCAGGAGGCGCTGGGAAAACGGCTTCTTGATGAAATCGTCGGCACCCATCTTGAGGCCGAACAATTCGTCGATTTCATCGTCCTTCGATGTCAGGAAGATCACTGGAACGTCGCTTTTCTGGCGAACCCGGCGCAGCAATTCCATGCCGTCCATGCGCGGCATCTTGATGTCGAGCACCGCCAGATCGGGGCGCGCCATCGTGAAGCCGTCCAGGGCCGAAGCGCCGTCGGTGTAGGTGTGGACCCGGTATCCTTCGGATTCCAGCGCCATCGAGACCGAGGTGAGAATGTTTCGGTCGTCGTCCACGAGTGCGATCGTTGGCATACCTAGTCTCCTTACTCCGATAACCCTCACCGGATTGGGAATCCGCGGGCCGGATTATCGGCACCGGAACCCGTTCCAGTGCGATTCCAACCCACGCCTAACATGGGCTTTAAGGAACCAAAGTGCGAACAAATTATGGCAAAGGCCAGGGGCGGCCGCTTGAGCGACAAAAATATGACGATCTGAATCAGGTTTTCCGGTGCCCCGTACGGAGCGGTTTACAAGGTCATGCGCCGCGACGCCTGGGCCCAGCGCAGGGCCAAGGCGAAGAACGACAGGGTCACGCCGACGGCGATGCCGATCATCAGGCCCGGTGCGCCCATTTCCAGGTGCAGACCGAAATACCAGGCCGTCGGGACGCCGATCAGCCAAAAGGCGCTGATCTGCAGTCCAAGCGGGATCCAGACGTCGCCAAGTCCGCGCAGCGCACCGAGCGCAACCGCCATCGCCGCGTCGAGGATCAGCACGAGCGCCGCGATCCGAAGGGTCTCCACCGACACGGCAACCGTGGCGGAATCGTCTGTATAGATCCCGGCAATGGCAGCCGGGATCGCCAGGAAGCTGATGGTCACCAGGACCGGAAAGGCCGTGCTTAGACCGATGCCCGTCCACCCGGCCCGGATGACATCCGGTCGGCTTTGCCGGCCGAAGGCATTGCCGACCCTGATCGCCGTTGCGCTGGCGATTCCGACCGCGACCATGAAGACGAGCGACACGGTGTTCATCGTGATCTGGTGGGCTGCCAGTGCCGTGCTGCCGACGAGGCCGGCCAGAAATACGATCGCGGCAAAAGCCGCGCTCTCGACCCCCTGCGCCAGGCCCATCGGCAGGCCGATGCGCAGCATCCGGCGGTTTTCCGGCCGCACGATATCGCGGAACGCCGTGACCCATTCCTTGCTGGTTGCGATCACGCGATAGCAGTCGTTATTGCGGCGGCTGAGCTGCACAAGCACCATCAGACAGACAAGCAGGGACAGCCAGCGCAAGAGCGAACTGCCGGCCGTCGCGCCGACGGCGCCGTATCCGTCGCCTGGCACCCACCAACCGAGCGCGAGCACGCCATTCAGCGGAATGTTCAGGATGTTGAGGCCGATTAGCACATACAGGCCGACACGCGGATGTCCGATCGCTTCCAGGAACGTGTTGACGGCGACAAAGAGGAGCATGCCGATCATGCCCCACGCAAACGCCTGGTTGACGTAGGCGGCCTGGCGCGACAGCACGGGGTCCTGGCCGACGGCGACGTAGAAATGTTCCGACAGGTAGGCGGCCGCCAGAAACAGGGCGCCAAGCAGAATCGACAGCACGAAACCGGTCCGCAGCACGTCGCCGGCCCGTTCGGGAGCGCCGGCGCCCACGGCTTGTGCCGTCAGCACAGGCACAGCCTGCAGCGCTCCGATGGCGACCAGCATAAGCGTGATTTGCGGTGCCATGCCCAGGCCGAGATAGGCGAGCTGTTCCGCGCCCGACCATCCGGTCATGACAGTGTCCATGACGAAGACAATGACGATCAGGGTCCGGGCGGTCGCAATGGGCCACGCCAGTTCAGCCGTCCGCAGAAAATGTCTGGCTGTCGGTTGCTGAATGGCCGTGCGTCCTGTCTGTTCGGTTTCGGCGACGGGATACGACATGATTACCGGCGGCTGGCATCCTTGGCGGTCCGGAGCCCGTCTGTATCGTCAAACCGCGGGCCCGGGCCGCCGAGCCGGGCCTGGCCGAGATGACGTACCGGCGCCGCGATGGGATCGACGCCTTTATAGATGGGGGCCGATCCCGTTCGGACAAACAGCAAAGAAAACATCAAACAACTCATAAAAACAGGCGGTTGGCTAAATGGTTCCGGCCGGATAAAAGGTCGGAGAACGCGGTTTGTACCGTAGATTGTCTGACTGGCGCGTTCCGTTGCCGCCCCTCCCCGGTGGCAGGATCCTGACGCGACACTAATTGGCCTTGCGGAGATTTGTAAACCGATATTCGAGTTTGAATTGTATTTTTTCCTGAATGCAATTTTCTGAGTATGCGACCGGGCGCCGTGCCGCGCCAGCTATGGAGAGGGTCTTGCAGGAACATAACGACGACGGTCCCCTGAAAGCCGGACGCGATAACTCGAGCCGGCCCGCACCTGAAACACCGGCCGATGCCGGCCGGCCGTTCTCGGCAATCGGCGCGACACGCATGCTCATGCGCACGGCCCGGACGGGCGCGCTCGGCACTCTGACGCCGGACACCGGCGCGCCGTTCGTTTCGCTGGTGACGACGGCGACGGATCCGGCAGGCGCGCCGCTGCTGCTGCTTTCCGATCTTGCGGTGCACACGCGCAACATCCGGAACGACGACCGGGTTTCGCTGCTGGTCGAGGAGGCGCATCCGGATGACCCGCTGGCCGGCAGCCGCGCCACGATCGTCGGGCGTCTGACGATGCTGAGCGAAGAGCCGGAGCGGGATGCGGCGCGCCGACGGTTCCTGGCGAAACACCATGAGGCGTCGTTTTATGCGGGTTTCGGCGATTTTGCGTTTTATCGGTTGGACGTCGACACCGTTCATCTGGTGGCCGGATTCGGGCGCATCGTCGACATGGCCGCCGGCGATTATCTGCTCGACTGTTCAGAATGCGACGAGCTCCTGGCCGCGGCAGAGGGGGCGGTCGAGCATATGAACGAGGATCATGCCGATGCCCTGGCACTCTACGCGACCGCACTTGTCGGTGCGCCGCCCGGCGAATGGCAGGCGACCGGTCTCGACCCGGAGGGTCTCGACCTGCGGGCAGGCGATCTGACCTGCCGCCTGCTTTTTCCCGAAACGTTGCGCGGACCCGGCCCCTTGCGGGCCGTGCTCAAACGTTTGGCGGATGAGGCGCGGGAGGGCGCGGCGCATAGCTAGAGAATTGTGTTCTTGACGGCCCGGGCCGACGCTCGCTATTGATTCCGTGCTTGGTGTTCCGACGCCGAAGGCTGAGGCTTAATAGGGAACCCGGTAAGCCGTACCCATCAGGGAGCGAGTCCGGGGCTGTACCCGCAACTGTGTGCGGTAGGGGTGCTCATATCACGCCACTGGGATAATCCTGGGAAGGCGAGCACATCGAACCCGATAACCGCGAGCCAGAAGACCTGCCAAGCTTGTTGAAATCCTTTACTGGGGCGGGTGTCCCCAAGGGAGAAGGCAATGCCTCGGCACAAACTGGCGGCCGAAAGCCGAACGGAATTCAATCTTACCACTGCCAGCACGCTGCAGCATCTGATTGCTATCGGCGTTGCCTGCGCGGGGTTGTGGACGATCATCGTCGCAACGCTCGGCGTCTGAAGACGTCGCAGGGCCATGGCGCAGTCCACCCTGTTGTCGGCCGCCGGTCTCTCGCTCGGCTATCGGGACGTGACCGTCGTGAAAGACGTCGCGTTCGACCTCGCGCGCGGCGACATACTGGCCGTTGTCGGTCACAACGGCTCCGGTAAATCAACCCTGATCAAGACGGTGTTGGCCGCCCTGCCGCCACTGGCTGGTGCGCTTGACTGGCCTGCCGGGCGGCCGCAGACGATTGCCTATCTCGGCCAGCGGACGGAATTCGATAGCCGGTTTCCGATCAGGGTCCGTGACCTGGCGGCGATGGGCGCCTGGGCCGGGCTGGGGTTCTTCGGTCGAATAGACGCCGATTGCCGGGACCGGATCGAGTCCGCGTTGGAGCTCACCGGCACCGCAGAAATTGCCGACATGCCCCTGCACAAGCTGTCGGCGGGACAATTGCAGCGGGCGCTGTTTGCCCGCACCATGGTGCAGGACGCGCCGCTGATCCTGTTGGACGAGCCGTTCACCGCTGTCGATCAGACGACGGAAGCTGCCTTGCTTACGCTGATCAACAGCTGGGCTGCCGAGGGTCGGGCCGCGATTCTGGTTTTGCATGACCTGTCGGCGGTCTTGCAGCATTGCACCTCGGCTCTACTGCTCGGCGACGGTCGGGCGCTTTTCGGGCATCCCAAGCAAACGCTGACGCCGCATAACCTGGTCGGCCACCGCTACATGTCGGAAAGTCAGGCGGCCTGGATCGAAGGCATGTACGCTGGCAGGCAGGTCGGCCATGTTTGAGTGGCTCGACTACGCCTTCATGGTCCGGGCTCTGGCTGCGACCACGGTCTTGAGTTTCTCCGTCGCGCCAGTCGGCGCGTTTCTGGTGCTTCGGCGTCTGTCGCTCGCGGGCGAGGCCATGGCGCACGCGATCGTGCCCGGAATCGTCATCGCATTCGTCGTGGCGGGGCTATCGGTTGCCTCCATGATCATCGGCGGTTTGTCCGCCGGGATCGCCGTTGCGGCGCTGACCAGCTTGCTTGCCCGTATGACCATCATCCGCGAGGACGCGAGCCTGGCATCTTTGTATCTGATCGCGCTGGCGCTCGGCATCTTCATTCTGTCGGCCGCCGGTTCGGCCGTGCCTCTGAAAAGCTTCCTGTTCGGTTCGATCCTGGGCATTGACGACGAGACACTGATCCTGATCGGCGCCACCGCGACTGTGACGCTCGTAAGCTTCGCCCTGATCCTGAGACCGCTGATCACCAACACCATCGACCCCGTGTTCCACGAAAGCCAGTCCAAACGTCCCGGCCTGGTGACCCAGTGGTTCATGTTCCTGGTTGTGCTCAATCTCTTGGGCGCATTCAAGGCGCTCGGCACGCTGATGGCGGTCGGCTTGATGATCCTGCCGGCAACGGCGGCACGCTATTGGGTCTCCACGGTCACCAGCTACCTGATCCTGACCTTCGTCTTCGCGCTGTTGAGCTGCTGGGTTGGCCTGATTGTCTCTTTTTATCTGCCCGACGTGCCCTCGGGCCCGGCGATCGTGTTGGTGGCGGCGGTGTTTTTCGTCGTCAGCCTGATTTTTGCGCCGCAGGGTTTCCAGGTCGGCGTCCGTCTCAATCCGTTTCGCCGCCGGGCGCAGATCGGCGGCCAACCGACCCTCAAAGAAGGAGAAAACGTTTATGAAAAAACTTTTTAGTGCCCTGCTGGTTGCGGGCATGGCATTCGCCACTACCCCCGCTACGGCCGAGGACAAGCTCAAGGTCGTCGCCAGCTTCTCGATCCTGGGCGATATGGTTCGACAGGTAAGCGGCGACCTGGCCGAGGTCACGACGATCGTCGGCCCGGATGCAGACGCCCACATCTACACACCGAGCGCGAGCGACGCCAAAGCGGTCGCGAATGCCGACGTGATTTTTGTCAACGGTCTGGGTTTCGAGACCTGGTCGCGAACGCTGATCGACAATTCGGGCACAAAGGGGAAGGTGTTCGTCGCCACCGAGGGTATCACGCCGTTGAAGGTCGACGGTGAAATCGATCCGCATGCCTGGAACGCGCTTAAAAACGGTATGAAATACGTTGCGAATATCGCGACCAGCATGGCAAGCGCCGACCCGGAAAACGCGGCAACCTACGAGGCGAATGCAAAGGCCTATACCGCCAGGCTTGAGGCGCTGCACAAGCGCGCAAGCAGCGAACTCGAAAAACTGCCTGCCGACCGGCGCACGGTTGTAACGGCTCACGACGCCTTCGGATACCTGGCTGACGCCTACGGATTGACCTTCCTGGCCCCCGTTGGGATCGACACCGAAGCCGAGCCCTCGGCCAAGGACCTCGCCGCTCTGATCGATCATTTGAAAGAGGTCGGCGCGGGGGCTCTCTTCGTCGAGAACATCACCAGCCCGGCACTGGTCGAGCAGATCTCGCGCGAAACCGGGATCGAGATCGGTGGGCGGCTGTTTTCGGACGCGCTGTCCGAGCGCGGCGGCCCGGCGACAAGCTACGAGAAAATGTTCGAGCACAACCTTGGCACGCTCGTCCAGGCGCTCAGCAATCAATCCTAATCGCCGTTGCGACGTTATCGACGACCCCCGGTGCCTGCGCCGGAGGTTTGTCTTTGGGCGTTCCGTCCAGGGACTCGTGATCTATGGCGGGAAACGACCGGATGCGCTAAATGCAAAGAATGCCTGCGGCATGAACCGGTAAATGGTTGACCGGACTTCTCGGAGACAGCTTCTCATGAGCGATACACAGACAGATCCCGGAACCCGCCCCCTCGATGTGCTGGGCACAGCGGAAAAATGGCACCGCGAAGGGCGCGACCTTGCCGTCGCAACGGTTGTTCAGACCTGGGGCTCGGCACCGCGGCCGGTCGGCAGTCATCTTGTCATCGATGCGCAGGGCAATTTCGAAGGATCGGTTTCCGGCGGATGTGTGGAGGGTGCCGTCGTCGGGGAGGCGATCGACGTCATCGAAACCGGGGAGGCGCGCATGCTGGAATTCGGCGTCGCCGACGAGACCGCCTGGCGGGTCGGATTGTCCTGCGGCGGCAAGATCCGTGTCTATGTCGAAAAACTGGATGGCTGACCGTCATGCGTTTCGAACATCTGGAGGCACTGAACCAGGGGCGGGCAACCCGTTCTGCAATGATCCTCGCGACCTGGATAGAATCCGGCAAGACCGAACTGGTTTGCGAGGCTGATGCCTGGCAGCAGCACCGGCTGGCCACTGAGTTCGCCGCCCGGTTCCGGTCGGGAAAATCAGGCATGGTGGCCGGTCCGAATGGCGAGGACGTTTTCCTGACGGTCCAGGTTCCCGAGCCCCGGCTTGTCGTTGTCGGCGCGGTGCATATCAGTCAGGCAATGGCACCGATGGCACGTCTGGCGGATTTCGAAATGATTGTGGTCGATCCGCGTACGGCTTTTGCGACGCCGGAACGGTTCCCCGACGTCCGGCTATTGCCGGAATGGCCGGAGGATGTACTGCCGGGTCTCGATCTCGATCCCTATACGGGCTTTGCCGCGTTGACCCATGATCCCAAGATCGACGACTGGGCGCTCGCCCACGCGTTGGACAGGCAGTGTTTTTATGTCGGGGCGCTCGGCAGTCGCAAGACCCATGCCGGTCGCGTGGAACGGCTCGGCGCGGCCGGACAATCCGCAGAAGCCCTGGCCCGAATCGATGCGCCGATTGGCGCCGATATCGGCGCGGCCAGTCCGGCGGAGATCGCCGTCGCCATCCTGGCCAACGTCATTTCCGCCTTGCGCCAGCGTACCGATCATGCGGCCACCCTGTCGAGTGAGGCGGCCGCGTGAAGTTCGGGACCATCCCGCTCGATCAGGCCTACGGGGCGATCGCCGCCCATTCGCTGAAATTGTCCGGCGGCACGATCCGCAAGGGGACGCGCATCACCCAGGAACACATCGACTGGGCGCGGGCTGATAATGTCGAGACGCTGATGGCGGCCAGGCTCGATGGCACCGACATGCATGAGGACGAGGCGGCCCGCAAGGTTGCCGATGCCGTTGCGTCGTCGTCGGTTCGCGTGGACAAGGCCTTTACCGGCCGGTCGAACCTGTTTGCGCGCCATGCCGGCGTTCTTTTAATCGACGCGCCAGGCGTCAACGCCCTGAACCGGATCGACCCGTCGATCACGCTGGCCACGCTCGCCGAGCACCGCGCCGTCGAGGCCGGCCGCATGATCGCGACCGTGAAGATTATCCCGTATGCCGTATCGGGTGCCCGGGTCTACGACGCGCTGCATGCGCTCTCCGAGGCCGGGCCGCTTGTCGATGTGCTGCCTTACGACGCAAAGCCCGTCGGGGTGATTTCCACGCGGTTGCCGAGCCTGAAGGAATCGACGATCGACAAGACCTTGAAGGTGTTGAAGGACCGTCTTGCGCCGACAGGCGCGCCGATCGTCTGCGACATCCGTGTCGAGCACACTACCGATGCTGTCGCCGATGCGATGCAGGCGGCGCGCGAAGCCGGCGCCGAGATACTCATCCTCTTCGGGGCGTCGGCTGTCGTTGACCGGGCGGACATCCTGCCATCCGGCATCGAGCGCGCGGGCGGCCGCGTCGACTATTTTGGCATGCCCGTCGATCCCGGAAACCTGCTCCTGATCGGATCCTATGGCGGTCGCCCGGTGATCGGCGCGCCGGGCTGCGCGCGCAGTCCCAAGGAAAACGGTTTCGACTGGGTCCTGCAGCGCACGCTTGCCGGATTGAATGTCACCGGCGACGACATCGTCGCGATGGGCGTCGGCGGCTTGCTGATGGAGATCGTGTCCCGTCCGCAGCCGCGGGCCGAAGCCTCGGTCGTCGAAACCGAACCGCGGATTGCCGCCCTGGTTCTGGCCGCCGGTCGGTCGAGCCGCATGGGAGCGTCGAACAAACTCGTGTCGACCCTCGACGGCCAGCCTCTCGTGCGCCATGTCGCCCGGGCGGCGCTTGAAAGCGCCTGTGTGTCGACGACGGTTGTTGTCGGCCATATGGCGGACAGGGTAACCGCGGCGCTCGACGGTCTCGACGTGACATTTGTCGACAACCCTGACTTTGCGGATGGCCTGTCCACGTCCCTGCAGGCCGGCCTGAAAGCGCTTCCCGACGATATCGATGCGGCGATCGTGCTTTTGGGGGACATGCCGCGGGTCGATGCCGATACGGTCAACCGTCTGATCGGTGCCTACGATCCCATCCAGAGCGCCTTGATCGTCGTGCCGACCCATGCTGGCAAACGCGGCAATCCGGTGCTGTGGTCGCGCCGGTATTTCAACGAACTCATGCGATTGCGCGGCGATGTCGGCGCCCGGCAATTGTTTGACGAATTCTCCGAGGCCGTCGTCGAGCTGGAAGTCGGGCCGGCGGTCGCGTTCGATATCGATACGCCCGATGCGCTGGCCGAAGCCGGGGGCACCCCGGTGAAATGACAGGCCGCGAACGGATCGTCGGCAGCCACAATGGCGATTGCCGCAATAAAAAGCAGATTGGGAGGATCCATGGAGAGCGCGGATCGGGCGACGGCAGCCGCCGAGGCTGACCGGAATAGGGGCGCACAGACGCTTGCCGGACGCCGGGTGCTCGTCACCGGAGCATCGAGCGGGTTGGGCGAACACTTTGCACGATTGTGCGCGTCGCACGGTGCGCGGGTTGCCGTGGCCGCCCGGCGTCGGGACAGGATCGAGGCGCTGGCGCAATCGCTTGCCGATGTATCCGGGGCCGAAGCGGCGGGGTTTTCACTGGATGTTACCGATAAGGACGCGGTCGATGCCTGTGTGGCGGGCGTTGTGGACCGGTTTGGCGGGATCGATGTGTTGGTCAACAATGCCGGCATTTCCGGCGCCGGTCCGGCGCTCGACCAGGAGCGCGGCACGTTCGATCATGTGATCGATACCAATCTGCGCGGCGTCTGGGCGATGGCATTGGCGGCGGCCGAGAGCATGCGGCGCGAGGGCACTGGCGGTTCGATCGTCAACATCGCATCGATCCTCGGCTTTCGTCAGGCAACCGGTCTTGCGGCCTACAGCGTGTCGAAGGCCGGCGTGGTCCAGATGACCAAAGCGCTGGCTTTGGAATGGGCTCGTTACGGCATACGCGTCAACGGTCTGGCGCCCGGCTATTTCGAAACGGAAATCAACACCGGCTTCTTCGAGACCGAGGCCGGCGAACGCATGATGAAGCGGATTCCCATGCGCCGGCTGGGACGCCTTGAGGATCTTGACGCACCCTTTCTCTTGCTTGCCGGCGACGGCTCGGCTTTCATGACCGGCACCATCCTGACCGTCGACGGCGGCCACCTGCTGTCCAATCTTTGACACCATGAAAATGCACCCGGTCCGGCGCGTCGGTGCCGGACGCGCTTCAGACCGGAGACCCCAATGGATTTTACCCTGCCGCCCGATGTCGATGCGTTGCGTCTGAGGGTCCGCGAATTCGTAAGCGATCACATCATCGGTCTGGAAAGCGATCCAGCGAATTACAACGAATATGAAAACATCCGTCTGTCCGTACGGGACTCGGTACGCGAAAAGGCGCGCGCAGCCGGTCTGTGGGCGCCGCAGATGCCGCAATCCCGCGGCGGTCTCGGTCTCTCCATGGTCGGCCAGGCGGCGTTTTACGAAGAGGCGAACCGGTCGATATTCGGTCCCTGTTGTTTCAATTGCGCGGCGCCGGACGATGGCAATATGCGGGTCCTGGAACAGGTTGCGACGGACGCGCAGAAGGAGCGTTTCCTGCAGCCGATTGTCGACGGCAAGGTCAATTCGGCGTTCGTGATGACGGAACCGCATCCCGGCGGCGGCTCCGATCCGGGCATGATGCGCACACGGGCCGAGCGCAAGGGCGATGTCTGGGTGGTAACGGGCCGGAAATGGTACATTTCAGCGGCCGACATTGCCCAGCATTTCATCCTGATGGCCCGTACGGACGACACGCCGGGGGAGACGCGACGGCATCTGTCCGCCTTCCTGTTCGACCGCGATCAGCCCGGTTGGCGTATCGTGCGCCGCATCGAGAACATGGGCCCGGACGAGCACGGCGGGGTCTGCGAACTGGAATTCGACGGACTGGAAATCCCCGATGAAAACCGCCTGATGGAAGTCGGCGACGGTCTGAGGGTCACCCAGATCCGGCTCGGGCCGGCGCGGCTGACCCATTGCATGCGCTGGCTGGGCCTGGCCAAGCGCTGCATGGACATTGCGGCGGAATATGTCGGCCGGCGCGAGGGCTTTGGCGTCCGGCTCGCCGACCGGGAATCGGTGCAGTTGAAAATGGGGCAGGTCGCGCACGCTATTCAAATCGGCCGCTTGCTTGTCATGCACGCCGCCTGGCAACTCGACCAGGGCGACTATGCTCGCAAGGAAGTGTCGATGGCGAAGAACCATGTGGCGGACACGATCCATCTGGCGGCCGACACGGCATTGCAACTGAACGGCGCCCGCGGCTATTCCAAGGACACGGTCGTCGAGTGGATCTATCGCTACGCCCGCTGTGCCCGCCTGGTCGACGGCGCCTCTGAAGTGCACAACATGGTCCTGTCCCGCTTCTACGCGAAGGAAGGTGACGACTTCTGGTCCTGGGGCTGAAGGGACCGACGGGTGGCACACGGCGCAAACTCCGCACACAAACCTGGCTTGCCGGCTCCAAAGGACAAGAGGCGAGGAGGGCCACAGGCCCGACCGGGAACCAAACAAGAGGCGGGGAGGG
This sequence comes from Pseudomonadota bacterium, assembly GCA_038745065.1. Lineage (GTDB taxonomy): Bacteria > Pseudomonadota > Alphaproteobacteria > Rhizobiales > JANQQB01 > JANQQB01. The sequence continues at coordinate 40,210 of JBCDLT010000021.1, forward strand.
CCTTTGGCCCGACAGGGAACTAGGAATGGACCTTCGCGATCTCGAACTGATCGTCGCCCTTGCCGAGCACCGGCATTTTGCTCGGGCAGCCGAGGCGTGCGGCCTGTCCCAGCCGGCACTGTCCGGCCGCATCCGAAAGCTGGAAACCGATCTCGGCGTGCCGATCGTCACTCGGGGCAACCGGTTTGAAGGGTTCACGCCGGAGGGCGAGATCGCATTGAAATGGGCGCGGCGCCTGACCGCGGACGCGTCCGGTTTGTTGCAGGACATTTATCAATTGCGCGAGAGCGTGACGGGGACGCTGACCATCGGCGTAATCCCGACCGCGCTTCCTGCAGTGCCGTCATGGACCGTACCGTTCGCCGAGGCGCATCCCAAGGTGGACATCGTGATCCTGTCGCGATCATCGACGGAGATTCAGCGCGGGCTCGATACATTCTCTATCGATGCCGGCGTCTCTTACCTGCGCAACGAGCCGCTGACCCACGTCAAGACGAAACCGCTTTACGAGGAGCGCTATGTTCTGGTCGGTGCGGAATCGATCGTCGGCTCGGACGGGGATCCGATCCGCTGGGCCGAAGCCGCGGATATGCCGCTCTGTCTCTTGACGCCGGACATGCAAAACCGCCGCATCATCGACAGCCTGTTCGGCCAGGCTGGCAAGGTGCCGTCGACCCGGGTCGTCAGCAATTCCTTCATCGCTATTGTCGGCCACTTGCGAAGCGGCCGCTATGCCAGCGTGCTTCCGGCGGGTCAGGCGGACGTGATCGACATGCCGAATCTCATCGTGCGGCCGTTGGTCGAACCGGAAGCCGTCCGCGAGATCGGCCTGGTCATTCCCGACCGTGAGCCGGTACGCCCGCTTGTAAAGCGCTTCTGGGACGCCGTCGCGGCCCCCGCCGCTGCCCCACGATAAGCGTTCCTTATCACACCATCCGCAATCACGATTTGATTCCAAAGCGCTTTTCGCGATCCTAGGATCAGCGGTTCACGCGAGCGCCTGGACACGCCCGTGATCAATTGAGCGCCGGACAAAAACAAAAGGCGAGGAGGGCCGTCAGGCCCGACCGGGAAAAAAACAAGAGGCGAGGAGGGCCGCAAGGTCCGACCGGGACAAAAACAAGAGGCAAGGAAGGCCACCAGCCCGACCGGGACAAAAACAAGAGGCGAGGAGGGCCGCACGGCCCGACCGGGATAAAAAAGAGAGAGAGAGGGACCCCATGCCGGACGGCAGCGGACACGGATTTGAAGAGCCCCGGCGCAAGGGCAAATCCTGGAAACCCAAGGGACGCCAGGTCGACGAACAGGCGCTGGAAGACGTGCGCGCCCTGTTGGGCGATCGGCCGCGCCGGAGCGATCTCCTGATCGAGCACCTGCATCTGATCCAGGACCGTTATGGTCACCTTTCAGCCGCGCATTTGCGTGCGCTCGCCGATGAGATGAAGCTGGCCCAGGCCGAAGTCTATGAGGTGGCGAGCTTCTATCACCATTTCGACGTGGTGAAAGAAGACGAAACCGCGCCGCCGAAACTCACCGTCCGGGTCTGCGATTCGCTGTCCTGCATGTTGGCCGGCGCGGAGAAGGTAATTGCCCAGCTCGAGGCCGAAACCAATCCGGCCGAGGTGCGCATTGTGCATGCGCCTTGTATGGGCCGGTGCGCCGAGGCGCCCGCCGCAATCGTCGGGCGCCGCGAACTGGGAAGCATAGACGCAAAGACCGTGCACGCGGCGATCGCGTCCGACGCGATCGTCCCGGACGTTCCCGATTACACCGGTTTCGATGCCTATCGCGATGCCGGTGGCTATGCCTTGCTTGAGGCCTGTCTCGCCGGCGACCGGACGGCGGACGACATCATGAACGATCTCGATCGCGCCGGATTGCGCGGTCTGGGCGGTGCCGGCTTCCCGGCGAACAAAAAATGGGGTTTCGTGCGGTCCTATCCGGGGCCGCGCCTGATGACGGTGAACGGCGATGAGGGCGAACCGGGCACGTTCAAGGACCGGGTCTATCTGGAAAGCGATCCGCACCGGATGTTCGAAGGCGCCCTGATCGCCGCCTGGGCCGTCGGCGCCGAGCGCTGTTACATTTACATGCGGGATGAATATCCCGCGGTTCTGGAGATCCTCAAACGCGAGATCGAGCGTCTCGAAGCTGCTGGTCTGACGCGCCATTGCGGTCTGGAATTGCGGCGCGGCGCGGGCGCATATATCTGCGGCGAGGAATCCGCGATGATCGAATCGATCGAAGGCAAACGCGGCCTGCCGCGACATCGCCCGCCTTACATTGCAGAGGTCGGCCTGTTCGGCCGGCCGACCCTCAATCACAATGTCGAGACCCTGTGGTGGATCCGGGACATTGTCGAAAAAGGCGCTGAGTGGTTCGCCGATCAGGGACGCCGCGGCTCCAAGGGTGTGCGTTCCTTCTCCGTTTCCGGTCGCGTCCGGGAGCCGGGCGTGAAACTGGCGCCGGCCGGCGTCACGATGCGCGAACTGATCGATGAATTCTGCGGCGGCATGGCCGAGGGTCATACGCTGAAAGGGTTCCTTCCCGGCGGTGCGTCCGGCGGCATCCTGCCACCGTCCTTCTTGGACACGCCGCTCGATTTCGGCACGCTGGAAAAACACGGCGGCCTGATCGGCAGCCACGCGGTGGTGATCCTGTCGAACCAGGACAGTGTCAAGGACGCGGCGCTGAACCTGATGCAGTTCTTCAAGCATGAGAGCTGTGGCCAATGCACACCGTGCCGGGCGGGCACGGAAAAGATGGTGAAGATTCTGTCGGAGGCGAAGGTCGACACCGACCTGATCGCCGACCTGAGCACTGTTATGCGCGATGCGTCGATCTGTGGTCTCGGTCAGGCGGCGCCGAATCCGGTCGACCATCTTGTCCGGTTTTTCCCGGAGGACCTTGAAGCCTCCAGATGAGCCGGTTGCCGCAAGACCCGTCCGATCCGAACCAGACCGGCGCAAACCGAAAGGGCACAAGCCCGATCGCCGGAACTTCCCGGGAGGAATGAATGTCGGAAAATGTCACGTTCTCGCTTGATGGCCGCGATGTCGATGCGGCGCCCGGTGAGTCGATCTGGGAAGTCGCCAAGCGCGAAGGCGTTTCGATTCCGCATCTGTGCCACAGCCCCGAAAAAGGCTACCGCTCGGACGGCAATTGCCGCGCCTGCATGGTGGAAATCGAGGGCGAGCGCACCCTTGCCGCCTCCTGTATCCGCACGCCGCGCGAGGGCATGGTCGTGCACACTGCGACGGACCGGGCGAAGAAATCCCGCGAAATGGTGTTTGAACTGCTCGTTGCGGACCAGCCGCCGAAGGCCGTAGCCCCGGATCCGGATTCGGCGTTCTGGAACTGGGCCGACGCCATGGGTGTCGAGGCAAGCCGTTTCGGTGCCCGTGAACGGATAGAGCAGGACGTGTCGCATGCCGCGATCGCGGTCAATCTCGATGCCTGCATTCAATGCGGCCTGTGCGTCCGCGCCTGTCGCGAGGTGCAGGTCAACGACGTCATCGGCATGGCGCTGCGCGGATCGGAAGCGCATCCGGTTTTCGATTTCGACGATCCGATGGGCGGTTCGACCTGCGTGGCCTGCGGCGAATGCGTACAGGCCTGCCCGACCGGTGCGCTGTTCGAAAAGTCCTTGATGGACATGACGGCGAGCCATCGTACGGTCTGGGCCGACGAGGTCATCGATTCCGTGTGCCCGTTTTGCGGTGTCGGGTGCCAGACGAAGGTGTCGGTCAAGGACGGGCGCATCGTTCAAGTCGACGGCCGCGACGGTCCGGCGAACGAAAACCGTCTTTGCGTCAAGGGGCGATTTGGCTACGACTATGTGTCGAGCCCGCAGCGGCTGACCAAGCCGCTCATTCGGCGCGACGATGCGCCGAAGCGCGGCGATATCGTCGTCGGTGATCACAATCTGCACGACGTCTTCCGCGAAGCGACTTGGGAGGAAGCGCTGGAGCGCGCCGCCGTCGGTTTGAAGACCGTCCTTGATGATAAGGGCGGGTCGGCTCTGGCCGGCTTCGGGTCGGCGAAATGCACCAACGAGGAAGCTTTCCTTTTCCAGAAGCTGATGCGCCAGGGCTTCGGCACCAACAATGTCGACCATTGCACCCGTCTTTGCCATGCATCCTCCGTCGCCGCGCTCATGGAGGGCATCGGATCGGGGGCGGTGACGGCACCGTTCACCGCGGCGAACGAATCCGATTGCATCATCGTGATCGGCGCACGGCCGGAACAGAACCATCCGGTTGCCGCCACCTACCTGAAACAGGCCGCAAAGCGCGGCGCCAAGCTGATCATCATGGATCCGCGCGGTCAGGAACTCATGCGCCACGCGACCCATGCGCTGAAGTTCAAGTCCGGCACCGACGTGGCGCTGCTTAACGCCATGCTGCATGTGATCGTCGCTGAAAAGCTCTATGACGAACAATACATCCAGGCCAATGTCGACGGCTTCGAAGCCCTGAAGGAAAAGGTCGCCGAGTTCTCGCCCGAGGCGATGGAGCCGGTGTGCGGCATCGATGCCGAGACCATCCGCACGGTGGCCCGGACCTATGCGACGGCGGAACGCTCCATCATTTTCTGGGGCATGGGAGTATCCCAGCACGTGCACGGCACCGACAATGCCCGTTGCCTGATCGCGCTGACCATGACCACCGGCCATGTCGGCCGTCCGGGCGCCGGCCTGCATCCGCTGCGCGGACAGAACAACGTGCAGGGAGCGTCTGATGCCGGGCTGATCCCGATGGTCTACCCGGATTACAAATCGGTCGAGGATCCCGACATTCGCGGTCGATACGAAGATGCCTGGGGGCGGTCCCTCGATCCGGCACGGGGTCTGACCGTGGTGGAAATCGTCAACGCCATCCATGAAGGCACCATCAATGCCATGTACATCATGGGCGAGAATCCGGCGATGTCCGATCCCGATCAGCACCATGCCCGCGCCGCGCTGGCCATGCTCGATCACTTGGTCGTACAGGACATTTTCCTGACCGAAACGGCATGGCATGCCGACGTCGTGTTGCCGGCCTCCAGCCATGCCGAAAAGCTTGGCACCTACACCAACACCAACCGCCAGGTTCAGGTCGGGCGGCCGGTGCTCGACCTGCCCGGCGAAGCGCGTCAGGACTGGAAACTGATCATGGACCTGGCCAACAGGCTTGGCCTGAACTGGGCCTATGAAGGCGTCGGTGATGTCTACCGGGAAATGGCATCGTTCATGCCGTCGCTCGCCAACATTTCCTGGGAGCGCCTGATGGCGGAAGATTCCGTCACCTACCCGGCCGACGCGCCGGACCAGCCCGGCAACGAGATCATCTTTGCCAACGGCTTTCCGACGGCGAACGGCAAGGCACGCATCGTGCCGGCCGATCTGATCCCGCCGGACGAATTGCCGGACGAGGACTATCCGCTGATCCTGACCACCGGACGCATGCTGGAACATTGGCACACCGGCGCGATGACCCGTCGGGCGACGACACTGGATGCGCTCGAACCGGATCCGATCGCGTCGATGAACCCGCGCGAAATCAAACTGCGCGGCATGGTGCCCGGCGAACCGGTGACCGTGGAAACGCGGCGCGGTGCGATCACCGCCTTCTTGCGCGCCGATCGCGACGTTCCGGCAGGAATGGTGTTTATTCCATTCTGCTTTACCGAGGCGCCAGCCAACATGCTGACCAACCCGCAACTCGACCCTTACGGCAAGATCCCGGAATTCAAGGTGTGTGCCGCCCGCATCGCCGAACCGGTTGCCGAGGCGGCCGAATAGCCGCCACGGCAAGACGGCCATGACATCCGGAGCGCCGGCGCCGGCCCACGATGACGGCGCTTGCGCCCGTGCGGCTGTGCATGTCAGTCCGCCGCGCTTTCGCTTGGGTCACGTCTCCGGTTAGTGCGGATTGGGTCCCGGTTGTTACCGTTAAGTGCATTCACAATCTTGACATGTGCTGCCCAATTGTATTGACAGGGATGTATCGGCGCATTCTATTTTACTGATCTTCTGGGTGTATCGGGAATTACAGTAATGCGAGTATTTAGCGCAATTGCGATCAGCGCGATGCTGTCTGCAGGATCTGCAGCGGCTTCGACCGTAGGTTTTGAAGGCTTCGCGAGCGACGATCCGATCAATGCCATATTGTTTGGGGACGGCACGTCCGCAACCGTCGTGACGGACAGCAACCGGCCCGGCGCAAATGGCGGTCTGGATCAGGCTTTCGCCTTTGATACCAACAACTTCACGGGTAACGATACCGATCTGGTCTCCTCGTTCACGAATGCATCGGACCCGGGGATTACCAAGGATCTCGGGATCGTTGCCGTTATCGGCGGCCCCGGCGGTTCCGCTCCGGGCTCCGCGGCGCCGACACCGAATGACGAGGCGCGCGGCGGAACCATTACGTTCACCTTCGACCGGCTCGTTGATGTGCTTTCCTTCGACTATGTCGACACGGAAGCCGGTGGTAACGAACTGAACGTGTCGGCTTTCGATGACAACGGGCTGATCGGCACCAGCGGTGCCCTGGTCGCCGGCGACGGACAATTCGATACGTTCACGGCCGGGTTCCTCGGCGTACGGAGCTTGGTGTTCAATTTCGGCGGGTCAGGGGCGCTCGACAACATCAAGATTACGCCCGTGCCGCTTCCCGCGGCGTTGCCGCTCCTCGCCGGAGGCCTTGGCATTCTTGGCTTTCTGGGCTGGCGGAGACGGCAACGCGTCTGATTGCCCGTCGGCGGTTCAGGATCCGGCGAGCGCCGCGTCGAACAGCACGATGCCGGTCGCGACCGCCAGGTTGAGCGAATCCGCCTTGCCACGCATCGGGATGATGACGAGGTCGTCGCAACAACCGGCGAGCTCGTCGTCAAGTCCGGATTGCTCATTGCCCATGAACACGGTGAGCGGACGCGCCTTGGAGACGGCCCGGTAATCGCTTGTCCCGGATAGGTGCGTGCCGATGATCCGGCCGGGCCAGCGGGGTCGGGCTTCCAGGAATGCAGCCCGATCGATGCGGGCGATGCGAACGTGAAACAGGGATCCCATTGACGCCCTGACGGCCTCCAGACCGAACGGGTCAGTGGTTTCGCCGACCAGCACGACGCCGTCGATACCGGCCGCCTCCGCGGTCCTGAGGATCGTCCCAAGATTGCCGGGATCGCGAATGCCCTCCAGGCAGAGCCACAGCCCGTCCGTCACGCTCAGCAATCTGTCGAGCGGTTGAACCTTCTGCCTGAAGACGCCCACGACCATTTGCGGATTGTCGCGTCGTGCGATCTTTTCCATGATCGGGTCGGTCACTTCCAGGATCTGCGCACCGGCCTTTCGGGCGGCCAGGGCGGCATCGGTCACGGCGTCCTGATCGGCGACGGTCCGGCTGTAGGCGAAACTCTCGATGGTCCAGCCGGCCTCCAGGCCGTCGCGCACCAGTTTCAGACCCTCGGCGAGGAATGTCCCGGTGGCGCGCCGGCCCTTGCGTTGACCGAGCGCGCGGATCGCCTTGACCTGAGGATTGGTCAGGCTGGTGATGCGGTGCACGCTGCCGGGCGGGACAGACACGCTCACGGGTCGCGCGTCCATCGCGAATAGAGCGATGTTGACAGCGAGCGTCCGGATCGGCCGACCGGCAGGACCAGTTCTCCCGACCGCACCATGCCGCCATGACCGGCCAGGCGCTCGCGCATCAGCACATCCAGACTGTAGAACGAAGCGCGGATCGCATAGGCCGTCAGGATCAGAAACCGGGCCCGCTCCGAAAGAATGAGCGCGCAGGCGTCGATCAGCGGCGGCAGATCGTCGAACAGGTTCCACACCTCGCCTTTCGGTCCGCGGCCGAATTTCGGCGGATCGACGAGAATGCCGTCATAGGTGCGACCGCGCCGCCCCTCACGCTCCACGAATTTTCGCGCATCATCGCAGATCCACCGGATCGGCAATTTTTCCATCTTCGACAGGGCCTGGTTTTCCCGCGCCCAGCCGATGGCCTTCTTGGAGGCGTCGACATGCGTGACCTCCGCGCCCGCGGCGGCGGCCACCAGGCTCGCCACGCCGGTATAGCCGAACAGATTGAGCAGCCGGAACGGCCGGGTCGACAGGGCGATCTCTCCCCGCATGAAATCCCAATGGCTGGCCTGTTCGGGAAACAGCCCGACATGCCGGAAAGCGGTGAATCGTCCAAGGAACCGGACATTGCGGTAACTGAGCGGCCAGATCTCTGACAGCGACGGGCCATACTTCCAGCGCCCCGCGCCATCCTCGTCGTCGTTGCCGGTGAACACGGCATCGGCCGACAGCCATTGCTCCTCCGGCAGCGCACAGGTCCCGAGCGCTTGCGGTTCCGGTCGCACGAGCGTGCGTTCTCCATAGCGTTCCAGCTTGCGGCCGTTGCCGGTGTCGAGCAACGCAAAATCCGGCCAGTCCGGCGCGGTAAGGAAGACCGGCGGATGCGCCGGAAGAAGCGCCGGCGCCGGCTGTCTGCGCGACGATTTGGAGCGGGATTTTGCGGATTTCGACGAGGTCATGGCGGCCGATTGATAGGCGGACACGGGATGGTCGGTCAACGGTTGGTCGCGGTCCGGGCGGAGCCGGAGATCAGTGTTCCGCGCCGGACCCGCCGTAGCGGAACAGCCGTTTCTGGTCATGTCCGGATTCGATCAGCGCGCCGACGACGGCTGAAATGCCGGCCTGAAGCGTCTTGCGGTCGCGCTCACTCAGGTTTTCCAGTACGCCGAGCACCGATCCTTCGATCGATTTTGTCAGCGCCGTGACCCGGCGCTTGCCGCGCGCGGTGGTTTCCACCAGCACTTCGCGTCCGTTGCGTTCGCCGCGCCGCACCAGCCAGTTCTTTTCCAGCCTGTCGACGAGACGCACGGTGGCAGAATGGCTGAGCCCGACGATCTCGGCGATTTCACCGATCGACATCGGTTCGTCGCGGCGAATGGTAACGAGCGCCGCAAGCGATGTTGCCGCCAGATCGTCCTGACACGACTGCGTAAGGTCGACCAAGGCGTGTGCCACCGCGATAAGGTCGCCGACTTCTGAGTTCCGCATTGGTTAATGAAGAAGCGATCAATTCCGAAAATCAAGGGAAGTTTGGTAATCGGGTTTGCTTTTGCCGAGGGGTGTTGCGGGTTTGCGCCGGGTGGCTTGCGACGTGATTTCGCTTTGCCATACCCGGCCACAATGATACATCGGCGAAATGACACGCCAGAGCCTCGAAACAATCAGAAATTTTGCCATTGTCGCACATATCGACCATGGCAAATCCACGCTTGCCGACCGCCTGATCCAGACGACAGGCGGCCTGGAACAGCGTGAAATGAAGGAACAGGTGCTCGATTCCATGGAGCTGGAACGCGAGCGCGGTATTACGATCAAGGCCAACACCGTGCGGCTCAGTTATGAAGCCAAGGACGGCCGGACCTATACGCTGAACCTGATCGACACGCCCGGCCATGTCGACTTTGCCTATGAGGTCAACCGGTCGCTCGCGGCATGTGAAGGCTCCCTTCTGGTCGTCGACGCAAGCCAGGGCGTTGAGGCGCAGACGCTGGCCAATGTCTACCAGGCGATCGACAACGACCATGAGATCGTCCCGGTCCTGAACAAGATCGACCTGCCGGCGGCTGAGCCGGATCGCATTCGCCAGCAGATCGAGGATGTGATCGGGCTGGATGCCTCGGACTCAGTGGAAATTTCCGCCAAGACCGGTCTCGGCATCGAGGATGTGCTGGAAGCGATCGTTGACCGCCTGCCGCCGCCCGAAGGCGATCCTGATGCGCCGCTCAAGGCACTGCTCGTCGATTCCTGGTACGACGCCTATCTCGGTGTCGTGGTTCTGGTACGTGTGATCGACGGGTCGCTGCACAAGAACCAGAAGATCCGGATGATGGGCACGGGCGCGAGTTACGAGATCGACCGTGCCGGTGTTTTCACGCCGAAGATGGTGAACTCGGACCGGCTCGGGCCGGGTGAGATCGGTTTCATCACGGCCTCCATCAAGGAGGTTGCCGACACGCGGGTGGGCGATACGATCACCGAGGATCGGCGGCCGGCCGAAGAAGCGCTGCCGGGTTTCCGGCCCGCCCAACCGGTGGTCTTCTGCGGGCTCTTTCCCATCGATGCCAACGATTTCGAGACCTTGCGCTCGGCCATGGGCAAGCTGCGGCTCAACGACGCGAGCTTTTCCTATGAAATGGAAACGTCGGCAGCCCTCGGCTTCGGCTTTCGGTGCGGATTTCTCGGCCTGTTGCACCTGGAGATTATCCAGGAGCGCCTGTCCCGCGAGTTCGATCTCGACCTGATCGCGACGGCGCCGTCCGTGATTTACAAGATCTCCTTGACCGATGGCAGCCTGATTGAATTGCACAACCCGGTCGACATGCCCGACGTCGTCAAGATCGACGAGATCGAGGAACCCTGGATCCGGGCAACGATCCTGACCCCGGACGAATATCTCGGCGGCATCCTCAAACTCTGTCAGGAGCGGCGCGGTATCCAGGTCGAACTGTCCTATGTCGGCGCACGCGCCATGGTGACCTACGATCTGCCGCTCAATGAAGTGGTTTTCGATTTTTACGATCGCCTGAAGTCCGTCTCCAAGGGCTACGCATCGTTCGATTACCAGATCACCGATTACAAGGCCGGCGACCTGGTCAAGATGCAGATCCTCGTCAATGCCGAGCCGGTGGACGCCCTGTCCATGCTGGTGCATCGCAGCCAGGCCGATCGGCGGGGCCGCGCCATGTGCGAAAAGCTGAAGGAACTGATCCCGCAGCACCTGTTCAAGATCCCGATTCAGGCCGCGCTCGGCGGCAAGGTGATTGCACGCGAGACCATCAGCGCCTTGCGCAAGGACGTGACGGCGAAGTGTTATGGTGGCGACGTGACCCGCAAGCGCAAGCTTCTGGAAAAGCAGAAGGAAGGCAAGAAGCGCATGCGCCAGTTCGGCAAGGTCGAGATCCCGCAGGAAGCCTTTATCGCCGCGCTCAAGATGGAAAGCTGATCGCGTCCCGCGTTCCTGCGGGCCCCTGCGACGAATTTCCGGTGCCTGACAGACAAATTCCGCGTTAAATTCGCCACAGCCGGCAAGAAAACGGCGGGGACGCGGGTTTGTGTTTTGACGTCCCTACGGCAATGATTTTTGCTCTGCTGACCGTTCTGGGCCGGGGCTCTCCGGCGCGTTTTTCGTAGGGTTTTTGTGCATGTCGCAAATCCGGAAACTGATTTTGTCGATCGATGGCGGCGGTGTCCGCGGCCTCGTCGCCGTCCGGGTTTTGCAGGCGCTTGAAAGCCGGTTGCGCCAGCGCGGCGTGAACCGTCCGTTGCATGCGATTTTTGATTTGATCTGCGGTACGTCCGCGGGCGGCATCATTGCCGCCGGGCTGACCGCCCCGCATCCCGACGGCACCCGCGACAAGGCAGCCGCGACGCTGGATGACCTGCGCGCCTTTTTCGAGGATGACGGGCCGGAAATCTTCTGCGCGAACTGGTCCGCGCGGCTGCGCCGTTTCCTGGTCAGCGGCAGCGGTCTGTTCGATGAGATCTATGACGCACGCCACCTGGAAAAACGGTTGCAGTCGCGGCTTGGCTGGTCGTCGTTGCATTCCGCGCTGACCGGCGTGCTGGTCACGGCCTACGACCTGGAAAGCCGGATGCCGGTTCTCATGACCAATGGCCGCCACGCCATCGGCCGGGAAAGCGACGATTATCTGTTCTGGCAGGCGGCGCGGGCCACGTCGGCGGCGCCGGCCTTTTTCGAACCGGCACTGGTCGACAACCTTACCTCGCGATCCCATCAATCCCTCGTCGACGGCGGGTTGTTTGCCAACGATCCGGCGCTGATAGCCTATGTCGAGGCGTTGCAATGGGGTTGGCGGCCGGAAGAAATTCTCGTTGTATCGATCGGCACCGGAACGGCGGCCGATCAGCCGATTTCCCATTCCAGTGCGACCGCCTGGGGCGCCGTCGGCTGGCTCAATCCGGCCAACGGATCGCCGCTCCTGTCGATCCTGCTCGATGGTCAGGCGCGCACCGTGTCGCAGCAGGCGGAATGGCTGCTGAACCGGGACGGGGAGACCCATTTCGTCCGCATTAACGGCGCGCTGCCGAAGGATGCAGAGCGCATCGACGATGCGCGCCCGGGCGTGATCCGGCGTTTGAACGAAGCCGCAGATCGCTTTATCCGCGACAACGCCGTTTCGCTTGATTTTGTCGCGGAAACAATCAGCGATACGCGGCTGCTCGCCGCCTGACAGGCGTTCGGGCCACGGTTCGATTTCCCGGTCGGATGACCGGTGCAGGGTCGCCCGATTTTTGGCAGGCCCGTCGAATCCGGTAGGATTGGACCGGAACGCAATGCGGAGGGCCATCATGCAAATCGGATCGAAAGCCGCCTGTCTGGTTCTGGCGATGTCGCTCGGCGTCCCGGCGACCAGCCATGCAGGAACCCGGTTGCCGGCGCCGAAGCCGAAAGCGGGAGCCGCGACGAATGCAAAGGCTGCGGAACCGGCCCCGGTTCGGCGCACCAATGCCAAGGGACCGGCCAAGAACCTGTTCGGCGGCGCCAAGGTTCCCGCTGCCCTGTCCGCCCGGTCGATCGGCAGTTATGCGCGCGGTTGTCTGGCCGGCGGCAAGGCACTGGAGATCGACGGCCGGAACTGGCAGGTCATGCGTCTGTCGCGCAACCGCAATTGGGGCCACCCGACGCTGATCGCCTATCTGGAACGGCTTGCGGGCGATGCGCCCGGCCTTGGCTGGCGCGGCCTTATGGTCGGCGACCTTGCGCAACCGCGTGGCGGTCCGATGCTGACCGGTCACCGGTCGCATCAGATCGGCCTCGATGCCGATATCTGGCTGCGTGAAATGCCGGCCCGGCGATTGAGCCGCAGCGAGCGGGAGAACATCTCGGCCATTTCGATGCTGCGCAAGGGCACCCGCACGATCGACCGGAGAAAATGGACGGACACCCACGCGAAACTGATCCGGCGCGCGGCGTCGGATTCCAAGGTGGCGCGGATCTTCGTGCATCCGGCGATCAAAAAGGCGCTGTGTCAGTGGGACGGGGCGGGCAACCGCTCTTGGCTGCGAAAGGTCCGGCCGTGGTACGGCCACCATTATCATTTCCATGTCCGGCTGCGCTGTCCGTCCGGTTCGGCCGGCTGCGAGAACCAGGCCGCGCCGCCGAAGGGCGACGGCTGCGGCAAGGAATTGGCCTGGTGGCTCGGCGACGAGCCGTGGCGGCCGGCCAAGGGTCCCGGGAAGAAGCGCCGCGAATTGCGTCTGGCCGATCTGCCGCGCGATTGTTCGGCGGTGTTGTACAGATGAACATTCATTCCGATCCCGAACGCGGGTCCTTCGGGGCACGCAATGTTCTCGGCGGTCCGCTGAAACCGTGTTCGCACGATCCGCTGACCGGCTACTTCCGTGACGGCTGCTGCAATACGGAGGCGGGCGATCGCGGCTTGCACGTCGTCTGTGCGCAGGTGACCGACGCGTTCTTGCGGTTTTCGCTCAATCGCGGCAACGACCTGATAACGCCGCGGCCGGAATTCGATTTCCGCGGGCTTCGGGCCGGCGACAAGTGGTGTTTGTGTGCGGCGCGCTGGCTGGAAGCCTATGAAGCAGGCGTGGCGCCGCCGGTCGATCTGGAAGCCACGCACCAGGCGGCGCTTGCCGTCATTCCGCTGGACACGCTGCGCGAACAGGCGGCATCGCCGGAGTGAGATCTTCCGGGATCGTGTAGGCGGAAGCGAACAGGGCCGCCGCCTTGTCGGTCGGATCGCGGTAGAGCGTGCGCGCCAGCGTCAGTGCCCGGCGGCGGAGTGTCTTTTGCTGGCGCCGCGCGGTGTCGCGCACGAGGCGGCGGTTTTTCAACGGCGAGACGAGGGTCGGGCTGGCCATCACGATCTGTTCCAGCACGGCCAGGTCGTGGTCGAGCCCAAGCACTTTGCCGAGCTGTGACAGGTCGGCGATCACGTCGGCAAAGTCCGCACTGCGCTTTTCGCGCAAGAGCAGAGACAGGTGCCAGCGCTGTTTGACGTATTTGCGCCAGTCGTGGAAGGCTTCGGCCTGCCCGGTACGGCTCGCGACCTGCAGATAGGCGCGGCCCCTTCCATAGACCCGTTGGAAGGCCTCGTCGAAGACCGTTCCGGCATCGAAGACAAGCGGCAGGCGCTGCGCGTCCGCTTCCGCCGCCCGCATCAGCATCCGGCAGTCTTCCATGTCCGTGTGGGCGTTGTTGCGAATGCGTTCGACGCGCAGGCGCGCCTTGTCGCCGAGCGCGGCGAAGATCGGGCGCCGCGTCGGTGCGGCGTTTTCGGTCAGAAAATCCGCTGTGGTCACCAGCATGTCCGCATCGCGCGACAGCGCGAGCGCGCGTCCGACCGTGCGCAGCGCGTCGGCGATCCGGACCTGTGTCTTGGTGCCGAGCGGGCGCTTCAGGAGGCGAACGACGGACCGCGCCCGCTTCAGCCGTTTACGCGCCTTGAAGACACGCTGTTCGGCGGTCTTGGTCTGGTCGTCGAGCGCAATGCGGACTTTCTGGATTTCCTCAAGAAAGATCCGTCGAAGCCCGTTGTCGATCGGCTCGTCCGCAGCCAGTCTGTAGGCCATGAGGCGGTGTTCTGCTGGGTGCCGTCAGGCCGACGCGCCAAGGCCTACCGGGCAGCTCACGCCGGTACCGCCGAGCCCGCAATACCCGCCCGGATTCTTGGCAAGGTATTGCTGGTGATATTCTTCGGCATAGTAGAAGGGGCCGGCCGCTTTGATCTCTGTCGTGATCGATCCGTAGCCGGCGGCCGTCAAGGATTTCTGGAAGGCCTCCGCCGAGCGCGCGGCAATTGCAGCCTGTTCGTCGGACAAGGTGTAGATCGCCGACCGGTATTGGGTTCCGCGGTCGTTGCCCTGCCGCATGCCCTGGGTCGGATCGTGGCCTTCCCAGAAAATCGCAAGGATCGCCTCGTAGGAGATCACCGACGGGTCGAAGACCACGAGCACGGCTTCGGTGTGGCCGGTCATGCCGGTGCAGGTCTCGTGATAGGTCGGGTTGGGCGTGATACCGCCGGCATAGCCGACGGCCGTGGTCCACACGCCCTCGGTCTGCCAGAACATGCGTTCCGCACCCCAGAAACAACCCATGCCGACGATCGCGGTTTCAAATCCGTCAGGAATGTCGCCCTTGATCGGATTGCCGTTCACCGCGTGCCGATCGGGAACCGGCATTTCGGTTGCCCGTCCGGGCAGGGCGTCTTTGGCGTCGATCAGGCTTTGCTTGTGTCGAAGAATATCGAGAAGAAACATGCGGCCGAATCCCTGTTAACGGTTTGCGGCGCATTCAGACGGGCCCGGCGCCGAAAGGCTGCCGGGCGCCTTTTTTCAGGCCGGAACGCTGACCCGTCTTGACCGTTCCCGTTTGCGGCCGGCCCAGAGGAATACCAGGCCCAGCACGCCGAACACCAGCCAGGACGGTGATTGCAATACCGTCTGAATCACCGGATTCCACAATGTATAGCCGATATCCGCAAAAGCGCCACCGAGTGTATTGCCGAGAAAGTCCGCAAGGTGCCGTTCGATCGCGACCTGCAGACCGTTCAAGGACTCCGGATGCAGGGCAAACCAGGTTTCCCCGAGCGGCGTCGTGACAAGATGTGTGGCGGCGAGACTCTTCGTCCCGTCGTAGATGGCGGCGACAACTGCGCCGGCCCAGAACCACAGCCCCAGAAATCGTGCAACAAAACTCAACATACGCTTACCGTCTCCCACAACCCAATTCTGATATAAGCAAGATGAACCGTGTTCGCAATTCTTGAATCGCCGTGCCTAAACCGTTGACATAAAAATAAAGTGTCGGAGGAGATAGGAAGGGCGACCGCTTTGATGTATGGCGCTGCCGGCTGAAATCCTACCTCGTAAAACCCCGAGCATCGCGTGCCATGGTTACCACGGGGGCGCCGGATATCGCGGCATCGCGGCGGCCTTTCAGTCCCCTGGTAAGGATGGCATCACGAGGCGAATTGCGCCCGCGCGCGGCATCGCGGCATGCCGGTCGGATCGGTCAAATGTCTTTGCTGTTGCTCTCAGGCGCGATCATCCGCAGGCGTTGCGATCACCGGGCTTGCACTGTGTTTTTCTGACGCTATAGTCCGGCGCCACGCAACGGAGAGGGCGCGCCGCAGGCCTCCGATCCGAGGCGTCAATCCGGCAAGACGGGAAGACCCGTCCCGCCGCGGCCCGAGCGCCGCCGGTGGCGGAACGGATGGAGAGGTGGCCGAGTGGTCGAAGGCGCACGCCTGGAACGCGTGTAGGCGGGCAACCGTCTCCAGGGTTCGAATCCCTGTCTCTCCGCCATTTTTGATCTCACGGCCGAAGGCCTCCGATGGGGGGCGCTGACCGCGCGGCGCCCTTGGGCTTGCGAACCCTGCGGGTTCGAAGTTTTTCCCAGGGTGTCCGCCAAAAATCCGAGGCGTCCATTCCGGACACATGATTTACACTTCATTCCGGAGACATTGTTAACACTTTCTCCGGGGCGAAGGGGTTTTGAACGGGTTCGACCCGCCCCTGCTCAGCGCCAAGCGCTTTGCCTTTCCAACAGCCCGCCCCAAAAAAGATTTGATCGCTTTTTGGCCCGCCACTCTGAATGGCGACGCCCGCCACTCTGAATGGCGACGCCGGCCACGTCGATTGGCAATGCTTTTTTGTAGGCTTTGATGGCGCTGAGAACTCCACGGATCCCGCACTTTTTCAATCGCCCCTTTCTTTCGTAGCAGAGTGTTTCCTGCACAGCGAGCACGCTGGGGCAGATCACAAATCAGTTGTCGGACTTCAGTAAATGGGAATACGCTCCCGGATGGATAGCAGAGGAAGGGCTATCGGTTGCGGTTGCTCCGCCTTTTGATGATTCAGGGTTTTGGTTTTTTGCTTTTGTGCACTTTAACTGGCGGACAGAGCATTGTCAGAAACCGGTAACGGTCGTTTTTCGTTTGGGAAGGTCGTTGGCACAATTGCTGCCGTTCTCACAATAATCGTGTCCGTTATTGCGTTGTGGGACCGGATATTTCTGGTTGAAGAGGACACGCCTGAACCACTTCCGCAGTCTGAAATCATACAGCTGACTGATTTGTCGGAACTTGAGCAGGAAGTTGCTGGTCAAATTCAACTTTTGCTCGTCAGCTCCGGATGTTCTGATGCAAAGCTGTTGAAGGTGGAAGCCTCGGCGCAGCGTACCCCTGCAGAACAATCCCACTCCGGCTTCGATGGCTATTTTCTGGAAGGTAGTGCAACGCTCAGCGTCGGCGACAAGATCCGGAAAATCAGGTTGGTCGGCAACGGCAAAGGTCCGGCCGCGCAAGGCAACGCAATAACGATGGCATCGAAAGAGTTTTTGAATATGGTCAACAACGACAGCAGTTTAAACGTTCATTGTGACTACTAGAAGGAGAAGGACTTGCGAATAATTTCTTTGATGACAGGTGTGATCTGTGCCGTGCTGGCTGCGTCTCCGGTTTTCGGCGCATCGTCAGTGGATGGCAGTCTTGACGAGATTGCAGCGCAGATCGTTGAGCGCACAAAATCAGATAAAACCCCGACAATCGGTATTTCAACATTTACGCACGGTGACGGAACTTGTTCCAGCCTGTCGAATTACGTCACTGAATTCATTGTAGACAGTCTGTTCAACAGGAGCGCCGGTCAAATCGATATTATCGAACGCTCTCAACTCAGCGCAATATTCCGTGAAATGGAACTCGTTTTTGACGGCACAATTGCGCCGGATGCTGCGAAACGATTGGGTGAGATCGAAGGCGTTGATGCTGTTGTAACCGGCTCACTCATACATTTCGGCGAAGTCGTAAAAATTCAAGCCAGGCTGATTGGTACAGAAAACGGACGGCTCTTCGCTACAGCGAGATCGGAGTTTCCCAATGTCGGCAGCGTTGCTGGCATGATGGCCGAACGTAGCCGTGCGCAATGCGGCTTTTCCGGCATCGGTGATGACGCTACGCAGGCGGCAGTACAAGTTCCGGCGGCTGGAAACGTACAAACCACGTCTCTCGTGGCGTCTTCCCGATACTTTTCATCGGACGTTTACGACGCCGAGGTTTCGACACTGTCGTACTCCAAGACAACCGGTCTGATCAGCTTCGCCGTGCGCCTCAAAAATACGTCTGACAAACCTATCGCGCTTTCATACGTTCCGAAATCCATGCACGGATCCGACGATGCCGGCAACAAACTGCAATATTCAGGGAACCTTTCCGGCCTGCGATCATGCTACAGTATACAGCGCATGAACCTTTGCAACTCAAGCAACCCTCAATACGCCACCGTAATCCCTGCAGGCAAAGCGGCACAGCTGAATTACCAGATGCTGGGGGCCAAAGGCAGTGACGATCCCAAAATAACCCTGGGTTTTGAGCTGGTCGTTACCCCCGACACCGGCCAGTTGGAAGAGTATACATCTCAGTCGATTGGGTTCTTCGACATGAGTGTTGGTCAGAACTAGCCCAGAAACACGCTAGTCGTCGAAAATCCCCGTCGGCTTCCCGTCGATCGTTTCGACATTTTTTCGGCGCCAATAGTTGACGACACCGTCCTCGCCCATTTCCGCATAGTAGGGTTCCAGTTCTGTCTCGCCGCGGGAGTGGCGTAGCTCCATGACCGGAACGCCGCTGCCGCAAGAGGTCTGCACCAGATCGATCTCCAGGTCGAAGATCTGCCGGCTGCCGGCCAGGCGCGGGAATTGGCCGATCATCTTTGCCCAATCGTCGTCGCGCGGATGGATCACGCGCGCCTGACCGTAGACCCGCAGGATCCGGGCGCTGCCTTCGAACGCGCAGAACATCAAGGTCATGCGCCCGGTAGCCTGAACATGCGCGGCGGTCTCATTGCCGCTGCCGCTGAGGCTGAGCCAGACGATCCGGTTGTCGGCAACGATACGAAGCGTATCCAGGCCTTTCGGTGAGACGTTCACCCGCCCGGTCGTATCCGCCGTAGCCACGAAAAACATCGGCTGCTCTCGGATGAAAGTCTTGAAGTTCTCGTTCAGTCTTGATCCACGTGCCAATGTTCATCTCCCTCGACGCCTCAAAACGTCCATACCGGATCGGCGCTGACCGGAACATCCGGGCCGATCGCGTTACCAGTTTCTCGACCGTTCGCTGCGAAGTGTACCGAAGGATTCGGCATTATGGGGCGCATGCAGCAGCGAAATAGCGTCGTTCCGCGTCATCCCGATATCTTTCAACTCGCGATCCGACAGTCTGAGAAGCGCTGCGTATTCCCTTCGGTTGGCAAGCAAAAGCCGCAGGGCCCGTTCCACGTTTCCCGCCAGTTCAGCAAAACCCGTCCAAAACAAACCGGTCGCGCGGGGTGTATCCAACGAGATGTAGGTCATGATCGATCTCCGTTCACTCGGTTCATCTATGATAAAAAGGAGACTGACACGTCGCGGGTTCGGGCACGCAGTGTAGATCGTGGACCAGGCCCGATACACTTTTTGTACTGGTTCATCGTCTGCGACCTCTGCCAAGATCGTGCGCCGGCACAAGCCGGTTGCGGGAGACGGAACCATGCCGACGAAACCCTTCGGCCTCTACTGTCCGACATCGAAGGCCTGCGAAGTCCTGATGCCGCGCTGGACCATCCAGATACTCGGCGAGCTCTGGGGCGGGTCATCGCGCTTCAACGACATCCGACGAGGCCTGCCCGGCGTCTCACCGACATTGTTGTCGCGGCGGCTGAAAGAAATGCAGGAAAACGGTCTGCTCGAACGGGTGGAGGATCCGGCGACGGGAACAATAGACTATTTCCGAACCGAAAAGGCGGCGGAGCTGGACGGCGTGCTCATCGCGCTCGCGAAATGGGCCCAGAAACACGTTCGGGCCGAAATCGCACTGGAAGATCGCGACGCGGACCTTTTGATGTGGAACATAAGGCGCCAGATTGTCGTTTCGGAATTGCCGCGCCGCCGCCAGGTCATGCGGTTCAATTTCTCGGATGCGACTTCGCCGGCGTCGACCTATTGGGTGATCTGCAGGCCGGGAGAAGAGGTCGAGCTTTGCGCCAGCGATCCCGGCTTCGATGTCGACTTGTACGTCGAGACGTCCGTGGCGGTCTTTACCGGCATCTATCTCGGGCGGCGGTCTTTCGAACGCGACGTGAATGACGGCCTGCTGTTTATGACGGGCGACCAGAGGCTGATAAGGACGTTCCGGCAATGGCTCGCGTTCAGCATGCACGCAAACTATGAAACCATTGCTCAAGCGTAGAGCGCCTGAGGCAGATCGCCGATACAGCCCCGCCGTCGTCCTTTCCGGAAGAACTGGAGCCGTCCACGCCGCTCACTCTTCGGGCCTGGTCTGCCGAAGATTGATGACGGACGGTACACTGTGCCGACCAAGCCGGAGAATGTACTCGATGGTGCGCGTCATGTCCTCCATCGGAATCGGCACCTGAGCGCCGAACCGACCCTGTGCGATGTCGTCTTCGACTTCCGGCGTTGCGACGTTGTCCGGATTGATGAGCGTCGTTGCGATCCCGAACTCGCGCAAGGACAGGTTCAGCGCTTCTCCTACTCCCTGGAGCCCGAATTTGGCGGCTGTATTCGCAACCTCCCGAGTGGCGGTGTTTTGCACCCCGGACATCGAGCCCATGAGAATAATGCGAGGGTTCTCAGCCTCGCTGAGATTTTTGGCGAGGCCTTGCGCAAGCAGGATGGGGGCCGTCAGATTGACGGCGATCATTTGCAAGGTCTCCTCGACCGGGCTGTCGAGAAAATTGTACGCGTCAGTGAAAGCGTTCTTTTCCCAGACACCGCCAAGAAACAGGAGGCCATCGAGCCGTCGGTTTCCAACCGCCGCGGTGACCGTCCCAATCCCTTTCACCGATCCAATATCGGCCTCGATCCAGGTCCCGGCGCTGGCGGCTGAGCGGGAAACGGCGAGAATCTCTGCGCCTGTTTTTGCAAGATGCGCTGCGATGGCGCCCCCGATGCCGCGGCTGGCGCCGACGATCAGATAGGTTGGCATGGTCAGAGTTCCCTTTCCGTCTGGTGGATGCGAGAGAGGTTCGTGGCGAACACAAGAACCGGCAGCAGGATCAACCCCGCGCAGAGGGCGAGTAGTCCGGCGATGTCGATGACCAAACCGGCAGCGAACGGCCCCACGACGGCGCCAAGCGTGTAGGCTGCCACGGCGAGCGACGTAAGGGCCGCAACCGGCGAACGTTCGCGCGACCGCGCGACTTGAATCATTGCAAGCGTGTAAAGCGCACCGCCTCCCGCACCGATCAGGAAGGCTGCGACCCACATCAATTCGGGGAACCGGACCGCGACGCCAAGGGCGCAAACACCAAGCAGGATCGAGGCCAGGCTGGCACCGGTCGCCGCCTTTGTCCTGCCACTGTCGGCGAGCCAACCCACCGGCGGCTGTGCCGCAAGGGCTCCGATCGCGATCGCGCCAACCAATGCGACGGCTGCCGAGGAGGGGAGCCCGGCCTGCAAAGCGATGTACGGAAACGCGCTGTTGAGGCCGACCTCGAACACGCCGCCCACCAACGCTGCCGTCAATATTGCTCCATATAGAGGCAGCGTCGTCCACTCTAATCCGGTCGGTGCCGCCAGAGAGGACGGCTGAGTATCCGGATGTGGAGCAAGAAGCCGGACCGTAATCGCCGCCGCCATCAGCCCGGTCGTCATGAGAAGAACGGGCGCGGCATCCGGCGACACCAGGACCGGCAAGAAAGGGCCGATGGCGAATGCAACACCAAGCCCGGTTTGGTAGAGAGCCGTCGCTTGACCCAGCCGGTCGGCCTGGGTGCGCGATGCGATCAGCGCTTCGGTCGACGTCCACGTCAGGGCAGACGCACTTCCAAGAAGGAATGCCAGGACGAGATAGACAATCAGGAGTTCAGAACCGATAGCCAGGAGGCGGGCCGTCGCGATCAGGCCAAATGCGGCAAATGTCAGACCGGCCAGCTGTGCTTTGTAAAGCCCGAGACCGGAAAGCAACCGGGATGTAAACGGTGAAACGGCCAATATCGCCATGAACGGAGCCATTCCATAGGCTGCGACCATGGTCGCCGGAGCACCGGTTTCGCTGAGGCGCACAACGACAAGCGGCGTCAGCATGGCGAACGGCACGACATTGATGATCGTTGCGATCGCAGGCAGCAGAATGTCTCGGTTTATGCCACGCATTGACCTGTCCAAACTCCTTGCGGTCAGAAATGGGGTCGAACCGGAGTTTGATTAGACGCGACAGGCTCGACAGCTTGTCGAGCAAAGCTCTACAATTGAAAAATGTTTGAACTTGACCGGCTTGATGGTTTGACCGTCTTCATGGCGGTCGCAGACCGCGGCGGCTTTGCCGCGGCAGGTGCGCAATTGGGTTTGTCGCGTTCGGCTATCAGTCTGGCGGTTCGCAGGCTGGAAGGACGGCTCGGTGTCACGCTCTTTACGCGCACGACGCGCAGCGTTGGCCTGACAGAGGCAGGTCACCAGCTTTACGAGCGCGCGCGCCCTTTGCTCACGGAGCTTGATGCGAGCTTGGCAGACGCCGCCGATCTCGGTTCGGGGCCATCGGGCACATTGAAAATCACCGTGCCGCGGATATGCGTTCCCTTGGTGATCGAACCCATCGTTTCCGAATTCGCCCGTACCGCGCCAAATGTGACGCTGGAAGTTGTGGCGCAGGATGGTCTGGCGGATATCGTGAGGGAAGGGTTCGATGCCGGGATCAGGCTGGGCGATCAGATTGACACCGACATGGTCGGCTTGAATCTCACGGGCCCGCTTCCCTGGCAGATTGTGGCGTCACCGGACTACCTGGCAAGACATGGCACGCCCATTGAGCCCGGCGATCTCGCTCACCATTCCTGCATCGGCTATCGCTATACATCCTCCCCCGGAACCTATCGGTGGGAACTCTTCCACAACGGGCGGCTGACGCCCTTTGCTGTGCGCGGATCGGTCATTGTCAACGACTTCGCCACGAAACCTGCAATGGCCCGGCAGGGCTTGGGCCTTGCATATGACCTCGCTTCAACCTTTGCCGAAGACGTGCGCGCCGGTCGACTGGTGCCAGTGCTGGAAGCGTATGTTCAAACGTCGGACGGCTTCTTCCTGTATTATCCTCACCGACATCAGATGCTGCCAAAGCTGCGCGCCTTCATCGACGTCTGCAAACGACATATCCGTGCTCGAAAGAACGCCTGACGGGTTGTTCTTGTTCGCAGGAGCCGCTGCTCCGGTCCGATGGTGATTGACCGGAGCGCAGGACTAGGTGACCCTAAGCATCTCCCGACCAGCCACTTGGGGGATGTTGGCTGATGAGAAAATCGACGCATCTGTTTACAGTCTTGGTTGCTGCTGCGTTGTTCGCTGCCGGACCGGTTGCCGCTGATGACTTCAAGCTCACCTACAACTTTTCCTTCGGCAGCGTGCTTGAGGCGGACATCACGGGAGAATTGCAGGACGATGGCGACACCGTGATTGTCAGCGCGATCGAAAACGCCCGTCTTGACGGTAAAGCCGGTCCCGATCTGACCTTCATCAACAGTCTTTCCGATCTGGTTGAGGGAACCGACGCGAACGAACCTGTTCTGACGCTCAGCGGTCAGAACAACGATATCTCGATTTGCTCCGATAACACCTGTGTGACGGAATTCATCACTTTCGACGGGGTCAAACAATTCCTGGGAAAACCGGGGATTTACACCTCTGCAGCGTTCGGAAGCACGTTTTCAGGCGGCCCGAACGCGGGCGAGGAATACGATCCTGCAAACTACAGCCTCGAGCCGAAGTGATCGCCGCTCCAATATCCCGTCCAGCGGCGCCAATGCGATAGCAGCCGGTTTGCCGACGTCGGCCGTGGACCGAATGGGTGTCGAACAAGGCGCTTGCAAACCTTCCGTTTCGATCGCGATCCGGGCGGGCGAGCCGTCCACGCACCTTCCGTTGCGGGAACACGATCCGCTTCGGCAGGCGCTTGGGAAGCGCGGCATGGTATGGCGCACCCAACCTAAAGCCGGAAGAAATCACGACAGCAATCTCAACTTGTTTTGCTTTCCCGTTGCGACCTAAGACTCATGCTGTCAATGAAAATGGACACTTGATAGTGTCAGTTTATTGGGGCACTATTGGCCACCGGCTTTCGGTGACGTGGCCGTAATATTTCGTCCGAGAGCGTGCCGGGCCGGTCAGGCGGAACGGAGCTTTTTCGATCCTCCTGCGATGCAAGAAACCGCTAGGACACGGAGGAACATTCATGTCCACAGACGAAGCCGAAAAAGTCTGGCCAACCGGCCTGACGCTCAGTGAGGCTGAAGAGCTTCACAGCTATATCATTGATGGTACACGTGTCTTTGGCGTCATTGCGCTGTTGGCCCATATACTCGTCGCCATTTCGACACCCTGGCTTGGCTAACGGAGGGCGATCATGAACAATTCCAAGATCTGGTTGGTCGTTCATCCGACAGTCGGCGTACCGCTCTTTCTGTCCGCGGTCGCCATCGGGTCGTTCTCGGTGCATGTGGCCGTGTTGACGAATACGAGCTGGGTGTCGGATTTCCTTTCCGGCAAAGAGCTCGGCAGTGGAGACGCCGCAGCATCGATGATGTTGGATAAGTCCGATTCGAACCTGGCAATGGTCACCCCGTCGACGGGTGAGCAGAGCTTCGGTCCGAAGGAATTCACGGTTATCCTGCCGGACGGATCCAAGGCGCGGGCTGTCATCGAATCGCCTACGTCGCTGGCCTCGCTGGGGACCGAGGCAAGGGTGCCACCTGACCGGTGATGTGCCCCCGGGGTTATGGGGCCGTCAATGGCTCCATACCCATGGTTCGCCGCCCGCCGGCCCGGATGGCATGAGCCCTCCGGCAAGCGGACGCTGTGAAGCTGTGAAAGTGTCGATGATCATTGCGTCTTCCGGTTTCGCCGGAGGCAATACGATTCCGTTGAAGCACCATGAAAAGCATTCGGAAAATCGCGGTTGACACGGTCGCCCGGCTTGGGCCGCGCTATCTGCCGTTTGCCGATGTGGCAACCGACGAGGTGCCGCTGTCGCGCCTCCTGAGACTGTCGCTGTTCCAGGTGACCGTCGGCATGGCCCTGGTTCTCCTGGTCGGTACGCTCAATCGGGTCATGATCGTGGAACTTCAGGTTCCCGCCTCGCTTGTCGCGATCATGATTTCGCTGCCGCTCGTCTTCGCGCCGTTCCGGACGCTGATCGGATTCCGGTCCGATATCCACACATCCGCGCTCGGCTGGCGTCGTGTCCCCTTCATCTGGAAGGGAACGATGCTGCAGTTCGGCGGTTTCGCGATCATGCCTTTCGCCCTGCTCGTCCTGTCCGGGTACGGCGAGGCTGTCGACGCGCCGAAGTGGATCGGCCAGGTGTCGGCGGCCCTTGCGTTTCTGCTTGTTGGCGCCGGCGTGCACATGGTGCAGACCGTCGGCCTCGCGCTCGCGACCGATCTGGTGCGCGAAGACGATCAGCCCAAGGTCGTCGGCCTGATGTACGTCATGTTGCTCTTCGGCATGATCGGAAGCGCGCTCGTCTTCGGCATGTTGCTTGAAAATTACACACCCGGGCGATTGATCCAGTGTATCCAGGGTGCGGCGGTCGTGACGGTCGTGCTCAATGGGATCGCGCTCTGGAAACAGGAAGCCCGCGACAGAAACCGGGCGCGTTCGACAGCCCCGAAACCGCGGTTTTCCGAATCCTGGGAAAAGCTGGTTCAGCGCCCGGGCGCGATCCGGCTGCTCGTGGTGATTGCCCTTGGTACATTCGGTTTCGGCATGGCCGATGTGCTGCTTGAGCCCTATGGCGGACAGGTCCTGGGCCTGTCGGTTGCCGCAACCACAAAACTCACCGCGGTGCTGGCGGGCGGTGGCCTGATCGGCTTTGCGCTGGCCTCGCACACGCTGGGACGCGGCGCCAGTCCGACTATGGTCGCGTGGTATGGGGCGCTGGTGGGTGTTCCTGCCTTCGCCGCCATCATAATGTCCGGCCAGGCGACAGGGTCCGGTTTGTTTGTTGCCGGCACGCTCGCCATCGGCTTCGGCGCCGGCCTGTTCGGTCACGGGACGCTGACGGCGACAATGCGTGCCGCGCCGCGAGAACAGGTCGGACTTGCGCTTGGCGCCTGGGGCGCCGTGCAGGCCACCGCCGCGGGGATCGCTGTCGCCCTCGGCGGTGTCATACGCGACATCATCATCGGTCTGCCGGGATCCGAGACGTCCGGCGTGGCGGCCTCCTATACCACCGTATTTGCGATCGAAATGCTGTTCCTGGTCCTGGCGCTCTGCGTCGTGTTTCCGATGCGACGCAAACGGGCTCGACCGGACCGGTCACAGGCCTATATCTCATGAGGTCGGGCGCGCTGCCCCGGTCCTCGCCGTCGACCCGCCGGACCCGTGTCCGCATGGCCGACCCAACACACTGGAGGAAACATGACAACGGTCA
This sequence comes from Pseudomonadota bacterium, assembly GCA_038745065.1. Lineage (GTDB taxonomy): Bacteria > Pseudomonadota > Alphaproteobacteria > Rhizobiales > JANQQB01 > JANQQB01. Next base: position 66,679 of record JBCDLT010000021.1, read on the forward strand.
TTTCTAGATTGTACACCGATGCCGAGACTGCCAATGGCGTCGCCGAGGAGCTCCAGAAGGCCGGCTTCCCGGGAGATACCGTCGATGTTATCGAGCATGATCCCAAGAACAAGTCGATGCCGTCCCTGCCGGAGCGCCTGAAGGCGACCCGAATAGACAAGGATTCGGTTGAGCCCTACGCCTCGCGAGTGAGGAAAGGCAAGGTGCTCCTCGTCGTGCGGGCACCGTTTACGCCGTTCGGCGCGGCCCGTACTGCGATGGAAATCGTTGATCGTGTCGAATCCGTCGACGTCGGACTCGACAATCAGAACCGTTATGTCAAGGAGCAGCCTAAGCGGTTCCTCAACATCAGCGTGTTGACCGACCATCCCAAATTCCTGACGAACGATGTTGGACCGGATGCCAATCGCCGGCGCGGCACGATTTCGGAGACGTTCGGCATCCGTCTGCTTTCGCCTCACAAGACCAAGCGGTCTGTGATGTCGGGCGGCCGCTTCATGTCAAAGCGCATCCTGCCGTTTCAACTGTTATGGGATAGGAAGGACAGAAAGAATTCTGCGATTTCCGGCGGCGGCACACCGTTTTCGAAAATGATCTCGATGCCGCTCCTGTCGAAACGCAGCTGACGCGGACGGTCGGAAAGGCCGGACAATCCGGCCTTTCGCGAATTAAGCGGGCAACTTATCCGCCGGGGTCGATCGAACGGATTGACTCCAGCACGCGCCGCTCGCCTTCCTTGCTGTCGAGCGTGCTTTCAAATTCCATGCCGATCATTCCGGTAAAACCCCGATCGGCAATGGTGCGCATGATGGTCTTGTAATTGATCTCTCCGGCGCCAGGTTCGACACGTCCCGGATTATCGGCGATCTGAAAATAGGCGATCTCGTCCCAGGCCAGATCGAGGTTCGCGATCAGGTCGCCGGCATGGATCTGCTGGTGCCAGAAATCGTAGAGGATTTTGACGCTCGGCAGGTCGACCGCCCTGCAGATCAGGTAGGCATGTCCGATTTCGGTCACGAACGTTCCCGGCCATCCCTTATGGTTGATTGGCTCAAGTGCCAGGACGAGCCCTTCCTCGGCGGCGACTGAACCGGCCCATTTCAGGTTTTCGATCATCGCTGCCGTCTGGTAGTCGCGGGGAAGTGACGGGTGGGCGGCGCCGGACAGCGTGGTGACAAATCTCGCGCCGACGCGTTTCGCGACATTTGCAGTGTCGCGCACCTCCTGCATCAGGCGATCCCGTTCGGTCCGGTCGTTGAGGACAAAGGTCGGTTCGGCATATTTCGTCGTGTTGACGATGACACCCATCTGCATGTCCTGGCGCTCCAATTCGCGTCCGATGCGGGTCTGAATGTCGGCGTCCCGCGCCTTCATCCAATTGTCTTCCATCGCCCTGAAACCCTGATCGGCCATGAACCGGATCTGATCCACCGGGTCGTCGCCGGCATGGTGCCGGAACATGCCGGCATCCGGGCTCCACAGGCCGAGATGCGGTGCGAAAGTGAGGCCGAAATCCTGCGGCTTCGTCTTGGATGTCTGCGGGGTATGCGACGCCATGGTCGGAATTCCTTTCGGCACTCTAGCGGGACGGGGTGCGGGTGAGCCAGCCGTTCAGGCGCGCGGTTGCGAACGGCAGGACGACATAGACCATGGCCGGAACCATAAGGGCGGAAAGGACCAGCGTGCGGAGCGGCATCGGCACGGCGCCGAGCACCGGTTCGAGCACGGCGATGAGGAAGGTGATCATCGGGTAGACGATCGCCCAGGTGACCAGCGCCATCTTGTGGCGATTGGGCGCGATCATTGGATCGGCTCCTCGCCGTATGCGGACAGCGGCGTCACGAACTCGATGAAAATGCCGTTGTTGTCGCGAATGAACATCACGCGGCGACCGGCGTCGGGAAAACTCGTCGGCGGCACGACCATATCGACATCGCGCCGGGTCAGTTCGGCAGCGACCGCGTCGACATCGGCTGCCAGGAAGGCCAAGTGCCCGATCCCGCGATCGGAAAGCGCGGCGCCGAGATCCGGCGGCGTCTGTCTTGCCTGATAGGGTTCGGGCGAGCCGACGACTTCGATGACGAAGCCGTTGAGTTCGACATAGGCGAGCTCCACTACGGGGAATTCCGGAACGGTCCATTCATCGGTCACTTGGAAACCCAGTTTGTCGCGATACCAGGTAAGCGTGCCGGCGTAGTCGTCCGTCGAGATCATGATGTGTTCGGCGCGGATCTGGGAAAGCGGATCGGGTCGGTTGTGCATTTCGGCCGGCTTCGGCCGGTTTCTGTTCGCAGCTTTCATGGCTCTGTTCCTCGATTGCATGGTTGGGGCAGGTGATGCCGGATAGGCAGCGACCGGGTTCGTCAGACCAGATCCCAGGCCGACCAGTTTTCAGTCATGTGGACGATCGATGTCGTTCCTGGGATGACCACAATGTTGGGCGACCGCTTGAGCAGCCAGGCGAGCGCCTCGCGCGGCTCCAGTGTAGCGCCCTGGCGCATCGGATTGGCTCCGAGCGGTCCGTACGGGATGAACGCGATGCCCATCGCCGCCGTGGCGTCGACAAGGTCCTGCTGATCGGTTTCCGCCTGGTTGAACCGGTTCTGAATGCTGGCGATCGGTGCGACGCCGAGTGCCCGGTCGAGGTGCTCGCGTGTGACATTGGACAGGCCGATATGTCGGATCCGTCCGTCGGCCTGTGCTTCGGCAAGGGCCGCCACGGAATTTTCGATCGGCGTGTTCGGATCGACGCGGTGCAATTGAAACAGGTCGATCTGCGGCCGGCGCAGATTGACCAGCGCCTTGTCGATCTGCCGGAGCAGGGTGTCGCGGGACCCGTCCGTTACGATCCGGTCCGGTGCCGGCTTGTCGACGCCGCCCTTGGTGGCAACCACGACATCGCGGCCTTCCAGCGCTTCGCCGACGATCCGGTCCGCCGTTTCAGGCCCGTAAGCCCAGGCGCTGTCAAAGAAATCGACGCCGAGATCGGCGGCACCGCGCAGCAGGCGTACGCCCTCGTTCCATTTCGGGTAGGGACCGAAATTGCCCGGTTGTCCGGTAAGCCGCATGGCGCCGTAGCCGAGGCGGTTCACCTTGAGGTCGCCGCCGATTGCGAAGGATTGAGAGGTCATCGATCGTCTCCTGGTTTGCGTTCTTGCTGAAACCAAGATGATCAAAACCGGCGTAATGCGGTAGACGTGATAAACAAGAGATTGTTATACGCAATACACATGAGCAAACCACTCGACCGATTGACATTGCTGGAGACCTTCGCCCGGATTTGTGATCGCGGTTCGATCAGCGCCGCAGCCCGCGACCTCGGCCTCTCGCAGGCCTCGGCTAGCCGTCAGCTGAAGGAATTGGAGGACCGGTTGGGCATCCAGCTCATCCGACGCACCACGCATTCGCTGGCGCTTACGCGCTCCGGTCAGGAACTTCTGCGCGATGCCCGCGAATTGCTGGCCGACTGGGACGCGTTGGAGGAACGGCATGCCGGCGGAGACGGTACTGTCCGGGGCCCTCTCAAGGTCGTCGCGCCGGTCGCGCTGGGACAATTGCACCTTGCTGACATCGCGCTCGATTATCAGCTCCAGCATCCGCTGGTATCGTTGACCTGGGAACTGGAAGATCATGCGATCCGGTTTGCCGAGACCGGCTGCGATTGCTGGATCAAGATCGGCCCGGTGCCCGATGAGACCCTGATCGTCAGGCAAGTGGGTGCGGTCGAGCGGCTGGTTGTTGCAACTCCCGACCTGGTGGCGAGCCGTACCATCGGGACACCCGACGCGGTCGCCGCTCTGCCCTTCGTTTCTCTCTCGCCGTTTGAAGGCGGGCGGATCGGCCTGACGTCCGCAAGCGGTGAAAGAACCGAAATTACGCCGCAGATCCGCGTCGCGACAAACAACATCTTTGCCGTTCATCGGGCGGTACTGAAAGGGGTCGGTGCGGCCGTGCTGCCCCGATGGTTCGTCGACGCCGATTTGTCCGAGGGCCGCCTCGTGGATGTGATGCCGGAATGGCGCGCCGCCCGTTTGAGCATCCATGCCGCCCATCTGCCGGCCCGGCATCAGCCGCGACGCCTGTCTCTGTTCCTGGAGGCGATCGCGCGGGCCGTTCCAAGGATCCCCGGCATCGAGTAATCGTTGACAGCGCTCTCGCGATCCGGCTTGCCGGATGGCGGGCGCCCTTACGATGCGCGTTCGATCACGCCGGACCGGGCGGTGCTCAGCCCTTGAATATTCGGTCGAACTGCGCCTCCGGCATGCGGTGGATGCCCTTGGCGTAGTTGCGGGCGTTTTCCAAGTAGAAAGTCGCGTTCATGCGATTGGCGGCCGCGTTGTCCCTTGTCTTCACCAGGCGGGCTGGCACGCCGGCAATGATGGAATTGTCTGGAAACTCCGAGCCCTCCGAGACGATCGAATGACCGGCCACGATTGAATTGGCGCCGATCCGCGCACCGTCCATGATTGTGGCGTTGATGCCGATCAGACAGCAATCGCCGATCGTGCAGCCATGCAGGGTCGCGTGGTGCGTGATCGAACAATCCTCACCGACAAGGGTCGGTGTCTCGTAGCCCACATGGATCATGACAAAATCCTGCACGTTGCTGCGCGCACCGATCACGATCTCATGCAATTCCGCACGCATCACCACGTTCGGCCAGACCGAACTTCCAGGCCCGAGGCGGATTTTGCCGTAAAGCTGTGCAGTGTCGTGGATGAAGGCAGGATCGTCCAGGATGACGTCGGGTCCAAGAGGTGGCATGGCGACTGTCCGATAAGTGTTCAAAGTGAAGATTGTTCGGGCCCGGGCAAAGAGCGCGCCCGCCCGCCCGATCCGGGTCAGATGATCTCGTCCTCGTCGAACATCGGATCGGCTTCCAGTTGCGAGGCGAGACTGTCGATGGTCGCTTCGGGGTCGTCTCGATGCGCAACGGAGGCGAGATGGAACAGGCCGTCGCCTTCGTTGACGACGGGAAGGTTGGTCCGACCGATGATTAGGCCGCCCTGTTCGGTGACGACATCGCTTTCCACTTCGCCGAAAGGGTCGGACACGATGCCGAGCACATCGCCGGGCGCGGCCAAATCGCCCGTGGTCTTGAACGCGCGCAGCAAGCCGCCTGCGGGCGAGCGTTCCCAGGTGCTCGACCGTGCGCGGATCGACGGGACTTTCGGCTTCGATATGCCTTTTCGGCCGACCATGCCAAGCGACCGCATGACCCGAAGGATACCGCTCACGCCGGCACGGATCGCCATCTCGTCGAAGCGCAGCCCTTCGCCGGCTTCGTAGAGCAACACATCGGTCCCGACATGCTGCGCGGCCATACGCAGGGAGCCTTCGCGAAGCCGCGAGGTCAGAATCACGGGAGCGCCGAAGGCGCGCGCCAGATCGAGCGTCTGCTGTTTCGAGGGTGAAATTCGGATTTGCGGCATGTTCGTCCGGTGGATCGCGGCTGAATGAAGATCGATGCCCACATCGGAGCGCTCGACGATTTCCGACATGAACAGATGCGCCAGCCGTCCGGCCAGCGAACCCGTCGCACTTCCGGGAAACGTCCGGTTCAGGTCGCGGCGATCGGGCAGGTAGCGCGAATGGCTGTGAAACCCGAACGCATTGACGATCGGAATGACCAGCAGCGTTCCCTTCAGGCTATCAAGGCTGGAGGTTCGGAGCAGGCGCCGCGCGATTTCCACACCGATCACCTCGTCGCCGTGGATCGCAGCGCTGACAAAAATCGTCGGACCCGGTCGGCTTCCGTTCACCACATGCACGGACAGCGCGACCGGCGTATGGTCGGACAGCACGCTGACCGGAAGGTCGACCGTCAGTCTTGAGCCGGGTGCGATCCGATGATCGCCGATCACGAAGGGCGATCGACGCCCCGTCATCCTTTGCCCTTCGTTTTTGTCTTCCCTGCGCGGGCGTTGGCGGCAATGAAATCGATGATCTTGCCCGCCACATCGATGCCGGTCGCCTTTTCGACGCCCTCCAGTCCGGGTGAGGAATTCACCTCCATGACGACCGGTCCGTGGTTTGAGCGCAGCATGTCGACCCCGCATACGTTCAGGCCCATCGTTTTGGCGGCCCTGACGGCGGTCGCACGTTCTTCAGGCGAAATCCGGATGGGTTTGGCGCTGCCGCCGAGATGCAGGTTGGAGCGGAAATCGCCCTCAGCCCCGGACCGCTGCATGGCGGCGATCACCTTACTGCCGACCACCAGCGCGCGGATGTCGGTTCCGCCGGCTTCCTTGATGAATTCCTGCACCAGGATGTTCACCTTGGCGCCGCGGAAGGCCTCGATCACCGATTTCGCGGACCGGTCCGTGTCTGCCAGCACGACACCGATGCCTTGCGTGCCTTCCAGAAGTTTGATGACAAGCGGCGCTCCGCCGGCCAGTTGCAGGACCTCTTCGGTCTGCTTCGGATCATGGGCAAAGGTCGTCACCGGCAGACCTATTCCGTCGCGGGCGAGCAATTGCATGGAGCGCAACTTATCCCGCGATCGGCCGATGGCGACGGATTCGTTGACCGGATAGACGCCCATCATCTCGAATTGCCGCAGCACGGCGAGGCCGTAGAATGTAACCGACGCGCCGATCCGCGGAATGACGGCATCGTAGACCGGCAGTTTTTCGCCGTTGTAATAGATGGCCGGGCGCCGCGACGCGATGTTCATGTAGCAGCGCAGCGTGTTGATGATCCTGAGTTCGTGTCCGCGCTCCTCCGCCGCCTCCTTCAACCGTTTATGCGAATACAGTTCAGGATTTCGCGCCATCATCACGATGTTCATTGGTCGGTTCCTTTCAAACCGCAACGGCTCTTCTTCTGGACCGGAGCGGTCACCGTTGCATCGGCCGCCCGTTTCGAACGATCTCAGGCATCACTCCACGTGTGGCGAGCCGGCGACGAACGACCTGCCGGGGTGCACGAGCAGGCGTCGGCCGCGCAGCGCCGTTCTGCCCAAGATCAAATCAAACTCCATTTGCTCCCGGTTGGCGAGGGAAACGTCCACGACCCATCGGTGCCGCCCGAGGATCAGGAGCGTCTTGACCACGATCCGGCTTTCGGGAATGCCGCTCGTATTCTTGATCGCGCGTTCGTCGTGGACGGGCGTTTCGATCTTGAACGCCCTGTGCCGGCGCGAAGCCGGAACATGGAACCGGACGTGGCTCACGCCGTCGCGCTCGAACGTCTCGATGTGTTTGGCATGCAGGGCCGAGGTGCGCGCACCGGTATCGATCTTTGCCCGGACTTCGGCGATGCCCAGGTCGGGCAGCGCCACGACCTCGCGCCATCCGATGATTTCCGGTTCGCGCCGGGAGGGGATTTTCCGGCTGCCTTTCATGCCGCCTTCCTCAAATGCATCGCCGGCCGCAACCGGACGTCTTGAACACGCTTCGATCACCGGACTGGCCTGTGATCAACCGGTTGATCCGATGAGATACGGCATGAAGACGGTCGCGAGGCTCAGCACCAGAAAGAAACCCATAATGTCTGTGACCGTGGTCAGCAACGGCCCGCTTGCAGCCGCCGGGTCCTGGCCGACCCGTTTCAACAGAAGCGGAACGACGCCGCCGATCGACACGGAGATCAGCGTATTCAGCGCCAACGCCAGGCCGATGACCAGGCCCAGATAGGGATTGCCTTTCCAGACCCAGGCGACGACGGCGATCAGAACGCCGAGAACGGCACCGTTGATTAGGCCGACACTGACTTCTCGTGTCCAGACCCACAGCACGTCAAGCGGCTTGATCAGACCGAGAGACAACTCGCGCATCGTAACGGCCACGGCCTGGTTGCCCGAACAACCGCTCATGTCGGATACCATCGGCAGGAAAATGGCAATCGCAATGACCGCGGCAAGCGTTTCTTCGTAGGCTGAAATCACACTGGCGGCCATTATGTTGAGGACGATGTTCGCGCTCAGCCAGGCGAGACGCCGCCGCGACCGGATGAGAACCGGCATGGACCGCAATTCGTCACCGACGACACCGTGGCGTTTCAGTTTCTCCGCCTCTGCGCGTTCAAGGGCCGCCAGATCGACTGCCGCACGCGATACGACTCCGACAAGGTGTCCCTCGGCCTCCACGACCGGCACGCCGAGAAACGGATTGGCGTCGAAGACATCGCGCAGCTCATCGAGGGTGGCCGTTACTGGAACCACGAGCGGCGCAATCATGATATCCGAAAGACGTGCGCCTCGTTTAGCCGTCAAAAGGTTGCGAAGCGACACCACGCCGATCGGCACTCCGGATGCGTCGAGCATATAGGGATGCTGACCGCGATAGCGTTCAAAATCCTCTTCGTCGCTGGCCAGCCGACGCAGGACTGCGGCGACCGTGTCATCCTCGCGGAACGTGAACGCTTCGGCGACCATCAGGCCGCCTGCGGTGTCGTGTTCGTATTCGACCAGGCGCCGAACATTGGCCGCGTCTTCGTGATCCAGTCGGGCGAGGATGGCATCGGCATCGTCTTCACGCAGTTCGCCGATAACATCGGCCTGGACGTCGGAATCCAACTCATCGATGATTTCAGCCGCCGCTTCCGTGTCGAGCCGTTCGACGAAGTCCACGGCAAGCTTCTTAGGTGCCTCGTCGACGAAGCGTGCGGCAAGATCGGCGGGAATGAGGGACATGACCGCCGCGCGTTCTTCGGGCGAAAGCCGCAGCAAGTCACGCAAAGCATCGCTAAGCGGCAGGGGATCTAACAGCGCCGCGAGGCCATCGCCGTCCGCCGTCGCCAGCAGGTTGCGCAACCGGTCGCCGGTCTGTTCGGTCTTGTCCGGCTGGTCTGCGTCGAGGTGATCGCTCATGGCCCTGACCCGTCTTTAGAAAATGATGATGCGTTCGATACGGACGGATCGTAGCGGCAAGTGGCGCGCATGAAGGAATCGGGGATGGTGCCGTCGGGTTTTCTGCGTCGGCCTCATCGAGGCGTGCTTCTGCGATTGGCAAACGGCGACAATGCCTCTACGGATCGAAGACAGCGCTGCCCGTCGGCCATTCGTCAGGAGCGTTTCGCGCGCTAGAACGAATTTCACGCGGGCAAGCAGGCGGTTTATGAACGCGATCTTCCTGATAGGTGGCTTGGTTCTTCTGTGTGTCGGAGGCGAAGCGCTGATCCGTGGCGCCGTGGCACTGGGCAACCGCTTGAGATTGCCGCCGATGCTGGTCGGAATCGTCATCGTCGGGTTTGGAACGTCATTGCCCGAACTCTTCGTCAGTGTACAGGCGACGGTCAGCGGGGCGCCGCATCTCGCGGTCGGGAACGTGATCGGCAGCAACATTTCCAATATCCTTTTCATCCTGGCGGTTGCCGCGCTCATCCGCCCGTTCAAGCGGCCGGATCGCGCGCTGATGCCGGACGGCATCGTCCTTGTTGCCATCAGCATTGCCGTCATCCTGCTGGGTTTGCAGGGAGAAATCCCGGCCATGCAAGGCGTCGTCTTTGTGGTCCTGCTCGTCAGCCTGCTTTCGGCCGAATACGTTCGCGCAAGACGCCAAGAGCAATTGCAGCGGATCTACGAGGAACCGGTCCCGCTTGCTGAGCAGATACCGCAAAAGGTCCCTCTCTCGCTGACCCTCATTGTCGTCGGCGTAGCCGGCCTTGTCTTCGGTGCCGATTTGTTGGTCGCCGGCACCACCAACATTGCGCGGACCTTCGGCGTATCGGAAGCATTGATCGGGTTGACGATCGTCGCGATCGGCACGTCGCTTCCCGAACTCGCGGGTTCCGCCGTCGCCTCTTGGCGCGGCCATTCGAGCGTTGCCTACGGCAACGTAATCGGCAGCAACCTTTTCAACCTGCTCGGTATTCTCGGGGTCTCGGCCATGGCCGGCCCGCTGTCGTTTCCCCAGACCATGGTCTGGCTGGATGGTACCGTGATGATCGCAGCGACTGTTCTGATGTTGTATTTTGTCAGCAGTGGCACCCGTCTGGATCGATGGGAGGCCGTCATCATGCTCGGCTGCTATCTGGCCTATCTCGGGCTTCGCGTGGCCTATTCCTTGTCGTGAAGCGATGAAGCGCCAAGAAGATCCGGATTCGACGAAATCAAATCCGCGAAAGTACAGACATGGACCTGGCCTGGATCCGTTCGGATCGGATCGATTCAGAACCGACGATCCGCTCAACGAACTTTTTGTTCGGCAGGGGAAATGCCCGGCGGCCATGATGCCGGGCATTTCCTGATGAAAGCCGGGCTCGGCTTTTCAGACGTCTTCAGTGTGCGAGGCGACCAATGGATCATGTGAGTCTCGACTGAAAGTCGGGCCGAAAAGCAACCGCCGGGGCGTTCAAAGACGGCACGTCGACCGTCTTGAATGGGAAATAGATTGTTCCGGGTGTTACGAGTTCCGCGGCACCGGTCTCTCGGCGGCCGCTCGGATCGATCCCGCCGCACCGGCCGCGCCGATTGTCGGTTTCGATCTGATGAGGCTGATATAGCGAGTCGTTTTGATCTTGGAAAACGAATATTTTCGGTCTTTTCTATCGTATATTCCGATAGGATGACGGGTGGAAATTCGTCGCTCCGAACGTTGCCCGAGGAGCCGAAAATAGACGTCGATCTGGCGAGAACCTTTCTGGCGGTGGTGGAGACCGGTAGTTTCATCGAGGCCGCCGGCCGGGTTCATGTAACCCAGTCCACTGTCAGTGCGCGCATCAAGACACTGGAGGAAAGACTCGGTCGTGTGCTCTTTCAACGCGGCAAGCAGGGCGCGTCCCTGACCCCGGCCGGCATCCAGTTCCAGAAACATGCGCTGGCCCTGGTCCGGGTTTGGGAACACGCCCGTCTCGAGATCGCTCTGCCGGATGGCTTCGGTACGATTGTCACTGTCGGCAGTCAGTACAGTATCTGGGACCGCTTCCTCCTCGACTGGGTCGGCCACACCCGCTCCGTCCGCCCGGAGATTGCGATCCGGGCACAGGTAGGCTCATCGGTGACACTGATGCAGGCTATGGTCGACGGAACGCTGGATCTTGCGGTGATCTACACGCCGCAGGGGCGTCCCGGATTTGAAGTCGAACTGCTGTTCGACGACGAAATCATTCTCGTGTCGACGCGCGAACGTCCCTCGGCGGAACCCGACGATACGTATGTGTTCATCGATTGGGGACCGGAGTTTCGTGCAGACCACAGTCTCAACTTTCCGCGTTTGTCGATCCCGGGAACCTATCTGGAACTCGGGTCGCTCAGCGTTCAGTATCTCTTGCAGAATGACGCATCGGGTTATGTACCGAGACGGATCGCGGCGCCGTTCATCGAAACGGGCCAATTGCGGCCGGCCAAGCGGGCACCGACCTTTTCCTATCCGGTATATGCGGTCTTTTCGTCGGACGCCGACGGTGACCTGTTTGAGGACATCCTGAGCGGCCTGCGCTCGATCGCGGACCGTCTGTAATCAGGAAGTCCGATGTTGGGGGCGTCGGGAATTGGGTACACGCGTCGGCCGCCGATAATCCCGGCGGCCGTGCCGATCGAAAATCGGTTATGCGGGCCAGGGTGCAATCGAGCCGGTTGCCAGCAACAGTAAGGTAAGCAGTGCAAGCAGCATGGCCGATGACAAGGCCCAGTTCAGGAAACTGCGGACAGTATGTGGCATCGCCGGAGCGATCCTTTTTTCAATGTGTGGTAACGGGCGTAATATAATCCTTCCTTTCTGACCCGGCAAACAAATCAAGGTCATCGGGACTGCCCGTAAATCGAAACTAAGTATCTGACAAAAATCATCTATCGGGAAAGTCGATATCTATCGCGAAAACAATTCGCTTGTGGGGTGCTCGGATCCGGATCATTTCAATCGCAACAGATTGATTTCCAGCGCCGCGGGCAAAAATCCGAAGCGCGCAGGAGGGGATCCGTCAAAAACAAGACAAGAGTGACGGACAACGCCGAAAGTCGCCCGGTGCGTGTTGCACGCGCCGGGCGATCTTTGTTTTGGGCCGTTCGGAACCCGATCGTTTCAGGGAACCAAGGGCCATGACAACTCTGGTTGCGGTAAGGTCCAGTTTATCAGGACCGCTCCATATTCTTTGATCGCGGTTTGCTGTCCGACACGGATTCGGGTTCAATGGGCATGCGCGTCTTTCATTTCGGTCCGTGCGACAACCTGCCGGAACTGCGATGCCGGGTGTGCCCGTCGTCGAACCACATCGCGCGCACAATCGGCTCTGACGTCTGCGCGCCGTGAACGCAACAACCATACCCCGGCTCCGGAAAATCCAGTTGCATCAATTTAAGGAATGCACCGATGAGGGAAGCAAAAATCGTCTTGTCGATCGTGCTGATTGGCCTGGTGGTCGTTTTTGTGGTTCAGAACACAGAAGTCCTGACGATCAATTTTCTGATCTGGAATTTCAGTATTCGTCGGGCATTCATGATTTTTATTGTCCTCGCCATCGGAATTCTGACCGGGTGGCTCTTACGCGGCGCATTCAATCGTCGCCGCGCCAAATCGTGACCTGATTCATCGGCAGTCACAATCTTTGTCCCCAGGGCGCCCGAACCCTGTTCGGCGGTGTGTTACGCGTGACGCGAAAACCTGTGGTCGCAACGCGGTTGGTGTCATTCCATCATGGCTTCGGCAAAGAGCCGCAATCGTTCCGCGTTCTTGCCGATGTCGCTGACACCGATGCGGCTGACGGAGCGCATGTCGATGCGAACTAGGCCGCCATCTGTTTCCCGGAATCGAAGCGCAATATCATCGGTGAAGCCGAACCAGTCCGTACGGGTGCTGGCCTCGATCCGCGCGGTCCCGTCGGAAATCTCCTCGGCAAGGATGGTCCATCCCATTGCTTCGCCAAGCATCACCGAGCGCTCGACAATTTCAGGCAACGAGCCGGAAAGCGTAAGCGGACGGATATCGGAATAGATCTCGGCATGGACCGCACGCCAGCGGGGATGCGGAAAGGCTGCGGTCGCCGCACCGGAGCCCGACGCGTAGCGGCGTGGCTCTATCGACTGGAAGCCGGGCGGGTTCTCCGGGTCCGTCGTGACATCGTGCAGCGGATGCGCCGCCGCGCGGCTGCGAAAATCGGTGACCGCATACCAGACCCCGGCAGCGATGAGGCCTGACAGCACGCCGATCCCGGCGGCCCGCCAGCCCCGTTGCCACACGGCGACGGCAACGCCCAGCGCCGCAAGCACCGCTGTCGCAGTCGCGGCACGCGGCGCATGATCGAGGAACAGGGTGAAAGCGTCGCCCAGATTGACCCAGCCGGCAGCGTAGAGCGGTCCCGGAGCGAGCGCGAGAAGGGCGGTAATGAGGGCGGCGACCAGGGCGGCGGCCGCAAGCGCTTTTTGGAACATGGGCAAGGACCTTGTCGAATCGATCGATAGCATACGGCCGCCATGCGGTCCGATGCGACCGTCTCCTGAGGGATCTTGTCGGAGCCGGCCGGAAGAACGATGTTCTAACCTGCACTTCTCATACTTGCCATGGTCTGCGCGGCGTCGTGCGCCAGACAGGCAAGGAAAACCGCGCAGCGCGATGCGCAACAGCGATGTTTCGCCGTTGCCCTTTCTCCGAAAGTCGGGAACATCCGATTTGCGTCGCGCCCCTCAATCGCAGCTCCGCTGAAGACTTCGGAATAGCTCCTTGCCGGACAAATGCCTGAAGACGGCGCCGACCGTGGCAAGTATGCGAAGTGCGGGCTAGGATCCGGCCAGGTCCGCCGCAACGGCGGTCGCCCGGTCCAGTTGCGGGTCCGCCCCGGCCGCATAGGCCGGATCGAAGGGAACTTCGATATCCGGCAAAACGCCGGTGCCCTCAAGGCGCATGCCGTCGATCGTGACGTCGGCGACGGCAAGGTAAAGCAGGCTGCCGTCCGACAGCGCGTTGAGCCGGCCGGCAACGACTGCGCCGGCTGTCCGCTCGCCGATGATCGGTCCCGTGCCGAGCATGCGGAAACCGTGCGCGATCAGTTCCTTGCCGGACCGTGATCCCTCGTTGACGAGCAGCACGACCGGCCGGTCCCATGCCGAGGCAAAGAGCGTGCTTCGTCCGTCCCGGCGGGTCATGGTGAACCGCATGGCCTCATCGGCGAACAATTGCAGGTAGGTCGGATTGGCGCCGCCCCAGCCGTCGCGCACATCGAGCACGAGGGCGTCGGCGTCCTTCAGCGGACCGTAGAGCACGGCGTTGGCGAGGATCTCCTGAAAGACGTCGCCGGCATAGGACCAAGCATGGATGTAGCCGATGCGCTTGCCGTTCCGCTCGATGATTCGTGCGCTTTCCCGCATCGCCTTTCGGAACAGGTTGCGCCCGTCGAGCCGATCCGGCGTGACCGAGATCGTTACGGTCTCGCCCGGCCGGCGTTCGACCGTGACCGCGACCTTCTGGCCGGCGCGTCCCTCGAAGGAGCGGATGGGATGAAAGGGAGCGCCTTCGACCGATACCAGACGGTCCCCCATGAGCAATCCGGCCTTTTGTGCCGGGTGGCCTTCCAGGACACCGATGATGAAGGTGCCTTCGGGTCGTGCCTGCGTCAGGATGCCGATGCCGTCATAAAGCGGCGCGCCGCCCGCCAGATGCGGCGCAAGCGCGCGCGCCAGCGGCCCGGACCGGCGCACGAAGATGCCGACGAGCTGATGCCAGACCGGGCTGTCCTTGGTCACGAAGCGCGTGTGCGACGTCTCCAGCCGGGCGAGCATCTGATTGACTTCGGTGGCAAAAGCCTCGCGGTCCATGTCCGCCGAGACGCGGGCACGGTGTTCCGAGGCGACGGCCTTCCAGTCGAGGCCGTTCAGGTCCGGGTCGTAAAAGCGTTTTTCGACCAGGTTTACGACTTCGTCGAACACGGTAAGGCGGTCTTCGGCCGCAACGGGGGTTGCCGCTACTGCCAGGACGAGAAAGAGGAGGCGTATCAAACCGTCTGCTCCCATGGATGCCGGCCGGCGGCCTGCAAGGAACCCCTGAGATCAGAAATAGGCGTGCGCAGGGCGTTTCGCCACAGAAACGGCCGCGACCGAATGTGCCGATAGCGATGGGTCTTTATCGCCGTCGACCGGAGAAAGGGCGGTACGGTCGCGGCACAGGCCATCGTCTCGACAGGCCTTTCGGGTCGTGAGGCGCCGGCTTCTAAGCCGGAGCAGCCGGTGTCCGAGGCGATCCGATGGCGGTCGTCATCGATGATCTGAGGGAAGCCCGGCCGCGCCGCAATCGCTTGCCCTGTTTGCGACCGCCAGTGCGCAATTCAGGGCAACAGGACGGCGCGCGGTACGCGCCGCCCGTCCAAGGGTCACGCCGCGGCGACGTCCTTGAGGAAACGGTCGATCGTCTGCCGCAGGCGATCGGTGCCGCCGTCGACTTCGGTCGCCGCATGGGAGACGTTCGTAGCGGATTCCGCGGTTTCGCCCGTTGCTGACGTGACCCCGGAAATGTTTTCCACGACGCTGTTCGTGCCTTCGGCCGCCTGCGCCACGTTCTGGCTGATCTCGCTGGTGGCCAGACCCTGCTGTTCAACCGATGAGGCGATGGCGGTCATGTTGCTGTTGACCTCGTCCATCGTGCCCGCAATGGCCCGGATGGCCTCCACCGCGTCCTTGGTCGAGCCCTGGATTTGGGTGACCTGGGTGCTGATTTCTTCCGTCGCCTTGGCGGTCTGGCTCGCCAGATCCTTGACTTCGGCGGCGACCACGGCGAAGCCGCGCCCGGCCTCGCCTGCCCGCGCCGCCTCGATTGTCGCGTTCAGGGCCAGGAGGTTTGTCTGTTCGGCGATGTCCTGGATCATAGAAATGACAGCGCCGATGCGTTCTGCGCCGTCGGCCAGGCTGGCGACTTTATCGTTCGTGGAATTGGCGGCATGGTTTGCCTCGCCGACAATGCTTGTCGTGTCGGCAACCTGCCGTCCGATTTCCGAAATCGACGCTGCAAGTTCTTCGGCTGCCGAGGCCACCGTCTGGACATTGCCGGAAGCGGTTTCAGAAGCAAGTGAAGCCGTCGAGGCCCGGTCGCTGGTGCCGCCCGCCAGTTCGGTGAGCACGTTTGCGGTTTCTTTCATGGTCGTCGCGTTATCGGCCAGGCCGTCCAGCGCGGATTTGACTTCGGCCTGGAAGCCGGCAATCAGGCTTTCCGTGCGTTTCTGGCGATCCAGCACCTGCTGTTCCGACTGGCGGGTGCTCTCCTCGAGACGTTGCCGCTCAATCATCCCGTCGCGAAAGACGACCACGGCTTTTGACATATCGCCGATCTCGTCGCTGCGGCTGGCGCCCTCGAGCGCGATACCCGTATCGCCCTCCGACAGGTCGCGCATATCGGCAACGAGCGCGCTGATCGGATGCGTGATCGTGCGGGCTGCAAACCACCCGATGGCGTTAACGACGAGCAGCAGGATGGAGCCGATCACGAGCCCCATGGTCTCGATTGCGGTAACAGGGGCGTCGGCTTCCGCTTCTCCCTGCATCGCCAGCACCGCATAGCGGGCGCCACGGTAGCTGAAGGCCTGACCGCTGATGTTCATGGCTTCGGTCCGGTGGGCCGAATCCGCTCCGGAGGCGACGCCGTTCTTGATCACGGCCTGCACAATGGGCGCTTCGATCTTTGTGGCCAGGATATCGGCGGTGCCGTCGGTGAAACGCGAATCGTTCCGCATCAGACCGTCCGCGCCGACCAGCACCATCTCGCCGGTTTCACCGAGCCCCATCTGCTGATTGAAAATCGCATTGATGCGGTCGATCGGCATCTGAAAGGCCAGAACACCGATCGTCGTGCCGCTTGCATCGATGACCGGATGGGCAACAAAACTCGCCGGAGCGTCCGCGCTCGGACCGTAGGGCGCAAAATCCTCGAACACCACCCGGTCTTCCCCCGTTGCGGCAAGCGCATTGCGAAAGACGACGCCGAGGTCGGTATCAGCCCATGGTCCGCCATTGGCGGTAAAATTCGTCGCATAATCCGCTTCCTTGAAGACGGAGTAGACCAGCGCACCGGCGGCGTCGAACAGGAAGACGTCGTAATAGCCGCTCAACTGCTGCAGGTCCCGGAACCAGGGGTGATATTGACCGTGCACACTGTCGTATTGGGTGCCGGTAGGCGCCATATCGAGCAGGTGTTTTTCGCCGATCGGGTGCGGATTGTTGTCGATATAGGCGGCTTGCAGCGTCGATTCGACATCACTGCCCATCGCGGCCCAGGCATCGGTGAAATCCTTGAGCGCGGCGACAGTCATCGGATTGCCCGCAACGAGGGTCAATTCGGTTTCGATGGCGCCAAGATACGATGTGACCTGTTTTTGCCCGACATCTGCTGCGGTCTGAAGCCGCGCATCCGTCAGCGCTCGTACGCTCGTCGTTGTCGTGATGTAGCTTGCCGCGCCGATGCCGATTCCGACCACAAGGGCCGCGCCGACGACGATGAGCGGGATTTTGGTGGATAATCTTAACTTCTGGTGCATGATGCAACTCTCCAATGAAGCCCTGCATGATGCGGCGCGGTTCCGCTCGCGCCGTTCTTTTTACTTGTGATAGATCATTTGTTCTTAACAAACCGTCATAGTGTAAATTTCGACAGTGTTGTTTGCCGCCCCGCCTGTATAAGCCTATCGAATATTGATCAATAAAATGATAATAATACATGAAACTATCAAGTTAAACTCGTGGTAAATTTCTTAAAGGCTTGTGAATTTTAATTTATATCAAGATATAATGCTTCGCATAAGGCCTAAATTGATAGATATTATTGTTTAGGTCGCAAAACAAGTGATAATATATTTGAAGAACATCGATTGCGGAGATGAGCATTTGGGCAACTGGAGTTCTTGTTCAGGGTAATCTGCGTGAAATCGACGATTTCCCAGCGGATCGAAGCGTTCCGATTCCGAACATCGGCAGGACTGTCCGCTGGGTCCGGGCGGTGAGACGGTGGTGTGTGGCTTGATTGTTAGTGGCGGCCACGCAGTTAAATTTCCAGGAGCTGGGGTAATGCGCGCATGCGCGCTTAAAGGGCAATTTGCGGCTTTTTCCGCCGCGAAAGCCGGTGTCAAGCGTCGCGGTATACTGTTCAAAAAAGGATGCACCATTGTCCGATAGGGTGGCCGGTAGGCGAACCCCTTGCGCGATCATTCGGGCGACGCGGGGCATGGACAGGAGACCCCGGTTCTGCAACGCTGGCCGGCCTGCACACCCGCACACAGGGCAATGCCATGCAGGATGGCACCGACATCATCTTCGTTCAGACCGATCAATTGACGCCGTCCGTGCTGCGAGCCTATGGCGATCCGGTCTGTCATGCACCGCAAATCGAGGCCCTGGCCGGCGAAGGGGTGGTGTTCGAAGAGGCCTATTGCAATTTTCCGCTCTGCGCGCCGTCGCGCATGTCGATGGCAACAGGGCGGCTTGCATCGCGGGTCGGTGCGTATGACAACGGCGCGGATCTGCCTGCTTCCACGCCGACCTATGCGCATTTCCTGCGCGCACTCGGCTACCGGACCTGTCTCAGCGGCAAAATGCACTTCGTCGGCCCCGATCAATTGCACGGTTTCGAGGAGCGGCTGACGCCGGACATCTACCCGTCGGATTTTTTGTGGTCCGCCGATTGGGAGGCAAAGGGCCACGCCGACGCCACCGATGCCCGCATGCTGGACGTGTCCGGGCCCTGTGCCCGCACGGTGCAGATGGATTACGACGAACTGGTCACCGCGCGGGCGGTGCGGCGGATTTATGACGCTGCGCGAGAGGCCGATGAGCGGCCCTTGTTTATGCATGTCTCATACACGCATCCGCATGATCCCTATCTCTGCACGCAAGACCATTGGGATCTCTATCGGCCGAACTCCAATAACGGACTGGACGGATTGGCGGTTCCCATGCCCGCTGTCATGGACATTGCGGCGGAGGACCGGGACCCGCACAGTCTCGCCCTTTTACGCCAGCATGGCCTTCTCGACCATGCCGTCGATCCTGAAAAGGTGCAGCGGGCGCGCCGGGCCTATTACGGGGCCGTAAGCTTTATCGACGATCAGATCGGACAGATCCGCGCGGCGTTGCGGGCGACCGGTCGCGAGGACCGCACGATCCTGGTGTTTTCCTCCGATCACGGCGACATGCTGGGCGAACGCGGCATGTGGCTGAAAAAGACCTTCTTTGAAAACGCTCTGCGCATACCTCTCATCGTGCATGCGCCGGCGCGGTTTGCGCCGAGCCGTGTGCCGGACCCGGTCTCGCTCATCGATCTCCTGCCAACCCTGGTCGATTTTGCCGGCGGCTCGATCGACGCCTTGGCCGTCGAGCCGCTCGATGGAAAAAGCCTTGCGCCGGCCTGCCGGGGCGAGGCGGTCGAGGGCCGGGACGTCGTTGCCGAACTCCTGAGCGAGGGAACGCCCGCGCCGGCCTTCATGATCCGCCGCGGCCGTTTCAAATATACCCATTGCGCGGCCTTTCCCGACCAGCTTTACGATCTGACCGCCGACCCGACGGAAATGCACAACCTGGCGGACAATCCGGCCCATGCCGATCGTGTCGAAACGTTCCGCCGTGATGTGGCGACCCGCTGGGACGTTGAACGGCTGGAAGCCGACATCCGGCTGAGCCAGCGGCGGCGGAAATTTGTGGCGGACGCCATGGCGAAGGGCCGGCGCACGTCATGGGATTATGTGCCGGCCGAGAACGACAGCGCCTGGTTCCGTGGCCAGTGCGGCTACAACGATTGGGCGTTCGATCGGGTACCGTTGCCGGGCAAGGACCACGCCTGATCCCGCGTGGAAATGTCCAACGATCACGCCGCTATGTTTTCTCGATATTCAATCGGACACCCGCGACAGGTCGGCAACGCAGGCAGCGACAAGTTCACGGAACCAGATCTGTGCCGGGTCGGCATCGCCTCGAACATGCCAGGCAAGGCCCAGGTCGAATTCCGGCGACTGGATCGGCAGCGGGCTTTGTTCCAGATCGAAGGCCGACGAGAAGTGGTAAGCGGCAATCGACGGAATGCATGCAATCGCCCGCCGCCGCCGCAATATGAATGGCATGGTCGGAAAATGCGAGACCGTGGCAAGGATGGTGCGGCTCCTGCCGATCGCTTCCAGCGCCTTGTCGACCGGACCATACAGGTCGCCTCGCAAGGACAGGAGAACATGCGGTGCTGCGAGAAAGCAGTCGAGGTCGAGGCATCCCGTTCGGCCCAGCATGGCACGGTCGTAAACCGCGCTGAAACGTTCGCGGCGCAGCAGGCGCGTGCGGTGCCGGGCGGAAGGCGCGCGCGCCGGAAGTGCACTGAGCGCAAGGTCGACAATGCCGCGATCGAGGCTGTCGTAGAGCGTATGGAAATCGGCGGGCTGCACGACCAGGCGGGCGCCCGGCGCCTCGGTGCCCAGCCGTTCGATGAGGTCCGGCACGAGCACGATTTCAAGATCGTTCGGCGCGCCGAGGCGAAACAGTCGGGTCGTGGTTGCGGGATCGAAAGCCCGGTCCTGGACCGCGGATCCGATTCGCCCCAGGGCGGGTTCGACCTCGGTCCAAAGGGTCAGCGCGCGCGGTGTCGGTTCCATCCCGGTACCGGCGCGCACGAACAGCGCATCGCCCAGTGACTCTCGCAAACGCGCGAGTGCCATGCTGACCGCGGACGGCCCGAGGTAAAGCCGTTTTGCAGCGGCCGCAACGCTGCCTTCCCGCATCAATGCCGAAAAAACCAGGAGCAGGTTCAGATCGAGTTTTCGTAAGTCAATTTCATTGAATTCACTGTTCATGACAATCAATTTGAATGATTTCGTTCGAATTGTCACCTTCCGTGCAGCGACAGGGTTTCTTGCTGATGACGTGCGGAGATCCGCATTGAGACAATGGAGATGACAATGAAGATTGGGATCATCGGATCCGGCAATATGGGCCGCGCGCTGGGTGTTCGGCTGGCGAGCCTCGGTCATGAGGTTCTGTTCGGCGCCCGGCGCCTCGACCAGGCACAGGCCGCTGCAGACGCAGCCGGAGCCGGCGTAAAGGTTGGCGACACAGACGCGGCTGCCGGCTTTGGCGATGTGGTGATTTGGACCGTTCGCTCGTCTGATCCGGGCGAGGTCCTCAGCGATCCTATGCTGCTTGACGGCCGCATCGTCGTTGACCTGAACAACCGGGATTATGCGACCGATGTCCGCCAGGGCCACTGGTTCGGCGAAGCGATTGCCGAGCGCCTCCAGGAAGCGGCGCCTGGCGCCCGAGTGGTTAAGGCGCTGAACACGATTGCCATGGAGACGTTCAATACGGCCTCCGAAACGCTTCGCTCCGCCGGTGCGCAGAGCTTTATCGCCGGCCGGGACGAGGCGGCCAAGGCGATTGTCAGCGAACTTCTGAACGACCTTGGGTTCGAGGCCGTCGATCTGGGCGAGGGCGCGGCAGCCTTTCGCGCGGCAGAGGCGCTTGGGGATGTCATCCGGCTGTTGATGATCGATGGCGGCCGCGGCGGTCGCGCGCATCTCGGCCTGTCGGTCCTGCCCGAACCGGATCTGAAAAGCATCGGCCCGCGCGCGCCCTCGAAGTACCGGTGACCCGAAACGGGCTGGCGGGACAAGCGTGCCGGGGCCGGTACGCCTGCCAACTTGAAACATTGTTTCGAATAACTACGTGAAGTTTTGGTGTTGTTGCTCGGCGTTGTTGCAGATTAGCCAGGAGGTTCCATGACTATCTGTCACCGCGTCCAGCCGCTTACCCAGGCGACGCAGATGTCGTGCTGGCGGGCCTGCGTCAACATGATTCTCGGATATTACGGCGTAACCTGGCAGTCAGAACCGGCGCGGCCGGCAATCGGCAATGATCCCGGACGGCCGGCCATCATTCGGCGCCAGTACAACCCGAACTCTCCCTATACGCTGCCGGATGCGGGAACCGGCACTCCGGGCCCGCAAGGGTCCGGCGTGCAGCGCCAAGAATTCGGACCGATGGCCGAGCATTACGGCTTCCTGCCGCTCGATGACGATCGCATCCGGGCCTGGTGGCCGGCCCGACTGGATTTCTGCCTGCGGCGCTATGGCCCGCTTTGGTATGCAGTCCAGATGCCGCAACGCCACGTCGTCGTGGTCACCGGCGTGCGTGAAGAGGGATCGGCCTCCGTGTCGGTCAACGATCCGGCCACCGGGCAGAAGACCTTCTGGTCGATCGACCGGCTCAACCGGTTCCTTGTCGATGCGCGCAACAATCCGCTCTATTATCCGCGGGGCCGCGGCGCGGACGGGCAGGGCCGGCCCGGCAATCAGATCGTGCAGACAATGGATTTCGCCGCGCCCCTGCCGGCCCAGCCTGCGGCAGCCTAGGGCTTTAGGCGGCGTCCTTCACGGGTGCCGGCTCAGGCGCGGTCACAAGCCGGCCCTCCTCGGCCTTGTGATAATACTGGCTGGCGACAAGCCAGCCCTTGAGCGGCCGCAGCGGCGGAATGCAGGTCAGCAGAATGACCGGCAGGCTCGTCACCAGATGGACCCAATAGGGTGCGGAGAACGCGACCTCGATCCATACGGCGAGAATGACGCTCGGAACGCAGCCGAAGCAAATGACGAAAAACGCCGGTCCGTCCGCCGGATCGGCGAACGAATAATCCAGGCCGCAGACATCGCAATGCGGGCGCAGTTTCAAGAAACCCTGAAACAACCGTCCCTGACCGCATCGCGGACAGGCGCCTTTCAGGCCGGTTTGCAGGGGCGGTAACGCGGGCCAGGTCGGTGGGGAGGACATGCCGGTTCCTTTGCAGGGACAAAATCATATTGTATGGATTCAATCTGATTTTGAATGTATATTATATGGATATTCGATGCAAGAGCGGAACGCTGTGTCCGTATGTCGCTTGCCGGCGACCGGGTTCCGGGATCCGCCTCGCTCAAGGCGCGAAACCGACAGGGCGGATGTGACGGATTTTCAGACGATTGCGGAGGAAAGAGCCGGACTGTCCGCAAGCAGGTCCGCGGCGATCTGCAGGCTCTGCCGAAGCGCCTCGCAGGAGCCAGGTGCTCCGAGGCCGAGCCGCACGGCTTCGATCGGCGCGTCGACCGAAAACGCGTCGCTGACCACCACCCCGATACCGGCGGCGCGCAGGCGTGCCGCAAACTCGCCCCGGGTCCAGGCGGCCGGCATGTGCAGCCACACATGAAAGGCTTCTGGATCGGTCACCACGGAATCAGGCGGCAGGACCGATCGCACGACTTCCTGCCTTCGGGCGGATTCAAGCCGGATCGCGTCAAGCGCGCGCGCCGCCGTGCCGTCGTCGATCCAGCGCGAGGCAATCGCCGCCGCAAGCGGCGAGGCCATACCTGCCGTCGCACGGATAGCGCTTGAGACACGCGCGGCGGCGCTCCTGTCAGGCACCGCGAGATAGGCGATGCGCAGGGCCGGTGCCAGGCACTTCGCCAGCCCGGCAATGTGATAGACCAGGTCAGGAGCATGGGCGGCGAGTGGCGGCACAGGGTTCTTCGGTAATGCGCCGTACGCGTCGTCTTCGATAATCGGCACGCCATGGCTGCGGGCGATCGCTACGATCGCTGACCGCCGGTCTGGCGGCAGCGTCGACGTCGTCGGGTTATGCAGTGTCGGATTGCAATAAAGCAGCTTCGGTTTTTGGGCTCGGCATGCGGCCTCGAACGCGTCCGGAACCAGACCCTGATCGTCCATGGCGATGCCCGTTACCGCCAGGCCGAGATGCGCCGCGAGCGCGCGAAATCCCGGATAGGCGAACGCTTCGGCACACACCGTGTCGCCGGGACGGGCAAGCAGGCTCACAAGGGCCAGCAACGCGCCCTGAGCGCCCGGGCAGATCAGAACCGTATCAGGTGTCAGGTGCGGCAGGCGCGGCGTCAGCCACGCGCATCCCATTGCACGGTCGGACGGCGCGCCGCCCGGCTCCTGGTAGCGTAAAAGAAGATTGGATCCCGTCTCCTCCAACAGCGCGGCCATCGTGCCTGCCATGCGGTCGGTGAGTGCGGCATCGTCAAAGCCTGGCGGGTTGTTCATGCTCATGTCGACCGGGCCGCCGGCAGTGCGGCTGCCCGGGTCGGGGCGGCGTGTGCGCACATAGGTTCCGCGCCCGACCCGGCCGTCTACCAGACCGCGCCGGCGGGCTTCCGTGTAGGCGCGGCTGACGGTCGTGAAGTCGATGCCGAGACGCGCAGCCAATTGCCGCTGCGGCGGTAATCTCTCGCCGCCCTTCAGGGTACCGGCAGCAATGTCGCGGGCCAGCGCGTCCGCAATTGCCAGATAGAGCGGGCCGGCATCCTTGTGCAGATCCGGTGTCCAGGACCCGTTGCCCAAGATATCCGCCGGGTCTGTTCTCTCTCGATCCATATATAGGGAGATACCGGGTCGCTTCAGGCGATTCAAGCCTTTGCCTGCGCGTTCGGATTGACCGAACAGCCTGGCGGCCCACTGTCAGATCACGCGACAGACCTTCAGGCCGAACTCCTGTGTCCAGGCGTCGAGCGGAATCCAGGTGGTCGAAAAGCGGAGCGGCTCGCCGTCAAGCAGGCCTTCGCCGGTCAGGATGTTCAGGTCGCATTCAAGAGCGTCTTCGTCCGGATTTTGCGACAGCGTGTCGTAGGCCGCGTAGGTGAAACCCGCCACCACGAAGGTGCCGTTGCGATAAGCGACGGTCAGTTTCTGGGCCCAGCGATTGCGACCGATCGCTTCGTTCTGCGAATGCACGGCGAGCGAACCGTTTGCCATGGCTTCCAGCCGGGGGCTTTGCCCCGCCGTGTCCGGCCAGCCCCAGACGAAGTTATCGGCGGTAGCGGTCAGCCTCAGGCGTCGGGTCACACGATCGGCGAGGTAAAGCACCAGCGTATGGTCCGGCGCATCGTCGTCGGGAAGCCGGAGCATCGCCGCATCGGCGGTGCCGTCCTGGTTCCAGTCGCCGGTAACAACCGTGAAGATGCGATCGTCGGCCATGGCTTTCTGAGGCAAAAAACCAATCAGGCCGACCGCAATACTTGCTGCCGCTAGCGCTTCAATCGTTCTTTTCATGCCGCCCCCTGCCGGATAACGCGGCGCCGGATCGTTCGCCGCCGTTTCTCGTTGCGCATTATTTCCGACCCGGACGGATACGCAAGCCCGCATCAGGCGCATCCGCTCCCGGTGGCACGGCGCGGAACACCGTGTCCGGTTGAACGAATCCGGCGGTCTGATACATGCTTGGCATGGGATCAAAGCGCGAAGGCGGATGGCATGAAGACGGGCAGTGTCGCAATACTGGTTCTGATGCTTCTTTGGCCGACGGCCGCGTTTTCCCAATCGAAGGCCCAGACCGAGCGGCAATTCCAGGCCTGGCTGGATTCCGACATCCGTCCTGAAGCGCGCCGCGCCGGGGTGTCGCGAAAGACGCTGCGTGCGGCATTTGCCGGTCTCACCCTCGACTGGTCGCTGCCCGACCTTGTGCCGCCGGGCACGAAGCCTCCGAAGCGCCGGGCCCAATCCCAGGCGGAGTTCCGCGCGCCGGCCCGCTATTTTTCCGAAAACTCCCTTCAGGCCCAGGCCCGCACCGGACGATCCCTTGCCGCGAAGTGGAAACAGACACTGGACCGGATCGAGCGGAAATACGGTGTTCCAGGCGCGATCCTGCTCGCCATCTGGGCGCGGGAATCCGGATTTGGCCGGGCCAAGATCCCGCACGATGCGGTGCGCATTCTCGCCACGAAGGCGTTCATGTCGACCCGTCCCGACCTGTTCCGCCGCGAATTTCTGGCGGCGTTGGAAATCCTGGACGAAGGCCGGTTCGCGCCGGGCTCCCTGCGCAGTTCCTGGGCCGGCGCCATGGGGCAGCCGCAATTCCTGCCGTCGAGCTACCTGAAATATGCCGTGGATTTCGATGGCGACCGGCGTGCCGACATCTGGAATTCCGTGCCGGACACGCTGGCGTCGATCGCCAACTACCTGGCCCGCCACGGATGGCAGAAGAACCGGGATTGGGGATTCGAAGCGCGCATTCCGGCCTCCGTGTCCTGCGCCCAGGAAGGTCCGGACCGCGCCCGGCCGATCCGGGAATGGGCGCAAATGGGAATTGAGCGGGTTTCCGGCCGGCCGTTCCCGGATAACGAGATCAAACGAGAGGGCATGATGCTCGTTCCTGCCGGTCGCAACGGGCCGCATTTTGTCGTGACGCCGAATTTCTACGTCTTGAAGGCCTACAACAATTCCGATCTCTACGCGCTCTATGTCGGCAACCTTGCCGATCGCATCGCCTATGGCAGCGGCGCTTTCCGGACCGCCTGGGGCAAACAGGCCCGCATGCTGCGCTCCGATATCGCCGCCATGCAGCGCCGGTTGGAAAAGCGCGGATACGATGTCGGCGGCGCCGACGGCCTGCCGGGCTTCAAGACCCGGCGGTCCATCGGCGAATGGCAGATTTCGGAAGGGCGCCGATCGTCCTGCTTCCCGACGCCGGCCCTGATCCGGGACGTCCGGTAACGCTGGCGGGGATTGCGACGGGCGCGACGCGAAATTGTGACGCCGCACCCGGTGCGGCGGGGTGCGGCGTCGACAGGCGCGAAGGCAGTGGCGATTTCCGGCCGGTTACGCGATACAAAGGCCGGACACCCGCGCCTGTTTTCCGGGCTCGAGGTGCTGGAGCCGGAAGGGTGAAGCCAGCCGGTCGCTCCGGCTGGCCGAGGGCGTCACACGATTTCGAAAATGAAGTCGCTTTGATCGATATCCGCCGCGGCGATGCCCTCCAGGGTCACCGTGTTGTCGGCGGCGAATGTCAGCACCGTCGATCCGTTCACTTCGACGGCCGCGTCGATGACGTCCTGCAATTCCGCTTCGCTGAAGCCGAAACCGGTCACGTCGAGGAGATCGGTGCCGTCCTCGAAATCCGTGACGGTGTCGTGGCTGACAGTCTCCAGGTTGAAGACAAACGTGTCGCCGCCGAGACCGCCGGTAAGGAGGTCGTTGCCGGCGCCGCCGTCAAGTCGGTCGGCGTTGTCGCCTTCGGCATCTGCGCGGGCGCGGTCGACATTGTCGCCGCCGATCAGCGAATCGTTGCCTTCACCGCCGATCAGGATGTCGTCGCCGCCGAGACCGTTCAGCACGTTGTCGCCGGCATCGCCGATGATCTGGTCGCCGGCAACCGACGAGCCGTTGACGTTTTCGATGTTGACGAACGTGTTGAGGCCGCCGGTACCGTCGGCATTGCCGGCCGTGCCGGCATTCATGTCGACGATCTGGCCCTTGCCGAAACCGTTCAGGAGCAGGGTGTCGGTGCCGTTGCCGCCGTCAACGAAATCGGTGCCGCCGAACGGATGCAGCACGTCGTCGCCGTCGCCGCCGATCAGAACGTTGTTCTGGGCATTGCCGAAGATCGCGTCGTTGAACTGCGTACCGATCACATTTTCGATGTCGGTCAGCGTTTCGACCGTGCCTCCGCCGTTGACAAAAAGCCGGCCTTCTTCACTCAGGCCCTCGCGTGTGGCGTTGCTTTCGGCATTTTCTCCCTGCAGCACACCCTGGTTGTTGACGTCGAGATCGACCCTGACACCGGCCCCAAGCTCGGACAGATCGAGCGTATCGCCGGTGGCAAGTGCCGTTTCATCCGCGGCGCCCGCATCGTCGGCGCTGTCCGCACCGCCGTTGATTTCCAGGTCGATCGCGTTGGTCACGTCGTCGACGAGTTGGAACGTATCCTCGCCGCCGCCGCCATTGACTTCCAGGATTTCCGTGCGTCGCAGGTCCAGTTCGAACAGGCCGACCGCGTTCTGGCCGTTAACTTCCACCCGCGCGAACTTGATGCCGTCGGCTGTTTCTTCGATCCGCGCGACATCGTCGTTCTGCAGGTCGTCATTGACGAGGTCGGTGTTGAAATTGACCTGCGTACGGTCCTGTCCGCCGCCGCCGTTGAAGAAGTCAGATCCGTCGCCGTTGTTCCACACGAACGTGTCGTCGCCGGAGCCGCCACGGATGTGGTCATCGCCCTTGTTGCCGATGAGCGTGTCGTTGCCGGCACCGCCGACAAGGCGGTCCGCGTCGTCGCCGCCGCTCAGAGTGTCATCGCCCTTGCCGCCGCGCAGCGTGTCTTCGCCGGCGCCGCCCTGGATCAGGTTGGCAAGGTCGTTGCCTGTGATCCTGTCCTTGCCGTCCGTCCCGATGACATTTTCGAAATTGACGGCGACATCGTCCGACGGCTCTCCGGCAATCGCTTTGAAGTCTCCGGATTCCAGGTCGAAATTGACTCCGCGCGCGTCGCGGCCGAGATCCAGTTGCGAAAGATCGAGTGTGTCGACTCCATCGCCGCCGTCGAGCTCCAGCTTGATGTCACGATCCGCAAAGCCGAGGATTCGTGCGGTGTCTTCGCCGCCGCCGAAATTGACGTCGAGCGTTTCGGTTTCTTCGATGTCGAGCTGGAACAGGCCGTTGACGGACTGGCCGTTGACTTCGACCCGGTTGAACGTGATGCCGCCGGCGCCGTCATCGGCGATGGTCGCCACGTCGTCGTTCTGCAGGTCGGTATCGGACAGATCGGAGCTTTGCTGGAAGTTCACCTGGACCGTGTCGTCGCCCTCGCCGCCGTTCAACAGGTCCGAGCCGTCGCCGTTGTTCCAGATCAGCAGGTCGTCGCCTTCTTCGCCGAAGACTTCGTCATTGCCGGTATTCCCGACGAGCGTGTCGTCGCCTTCGCCGCCCTTCATCGTGTCGTTCGCGGCACCGCCCTGAATGTCGTTGGCAAGGTCGTTGCCGGTAATATTGTCCGCGCCGTCGGTGCCGATGACGTTTTCGAAGTTGGCGGCCTTGTCGTCGGAAGCGTCGCCGTTGATCTCCGCGAACTCACCTGATGCTAGGTCGAAGTCCACGCCGCCATTTCCTGAATTGACTTCAGAGAGATCGAGCGTGTCGATGCCGTCGCCGCCGTTGAGGTCCAATTTGATGTTGGCCGCCGCGTCATCGATCACCCGCGCCGTGTCGGTGCCGCCGCCGAAATTGACGTCGAGCGTCTCGGTTTCTTCGATGTCGAGCTGGAACAGGCCGTTGACGGACTGGCCATTGACTTCCACCCGGTTGAAGGTGATGCCGCCTTCGCCGTCATCGGCGATGGTGGCCACGTCGTCGTTCTGCAGATCGGTGTCGGACAGATCGGAGCTTTGCTGGAAGTTCACCTGAACCGTGTCGTCGCCCTCGCCGCCATTCAGGAGGTCCGAGCCGTCGCCGTTATTCCACACGAGCAGGTCGTCGCCTTCTTCGCCGAAGACTTCGTCATTGCCGG
>JBCDLT010000022.1:0-91572 GCA_038745065.1 Pseudomonadota bacterium
AGGGCATCAGCGTCGAGACCGGTCCGAACGGTTCGATCGCATGCACGTCGACCGCCCGGTGCGGATCGGCGCAGTGGAACAGCATGGGCGGCACGAAGGCACCAGCCTTGGCGTCGGCACCAACCACGTCGAAGGCGTCCGGATCGCCGAACAGGCGTTCGCATTCCTTTTCCAGGTGCGCGACCTTGTCGTAGACGTCGCGGCGCTGGTCCTGGCCGGCAAGCGCGCCCATGCGCGTGCTCTCCAGCGCCGGATCTCCGACCTGGAGCGAGCCGAGCCGGGCCGCAAGGGCGTCCGCGACGGCCGGCAGCCGGTCGCGCGGCACGATCGCGCGGCGGATAGCGGTGCATTTCTGACCGGCCTTCACCGTCATTTCTTTTGCCACCTCGCGCACGAACAGGTCGAATTCCGGCGAGGCCGTGTCGGCATCGGGTCCGAGGATCGAGGCGTTAAGCGAATCCCGTTCCGCGATGAAGCGGGTGGCGTTGGCGATGATGGCCGGACGGACCTGAAGCTTTTCCGCGGTTTCCGCCGACCCGGTGAACGAGACCACATCCTGGCAGGTAACGTGATCGAGAAGGTCGCCGGTGGAGCCGACGATCAATTGTACGCTGCCGGCCGGCAGAAGTTCGCTCTCAATCATCATGCGGAAGGCGGCCTCGGCCAGATAGGCGGTCGCCGTTGCCGGCTTGACGATCACCGGCATGCCGGCAATGAGCGCCGGCGCCAGCTTTTCCAGCATGCCCCAGACCGGGAAATTGAAGGCGTTGATGTGGATCGCGACGCCCTGGCGCGCGGTGTAAACGTGCTGGCCGACAAAGCCGCCGTCGCGCGCCAGCACTTCAGGACCGCCATCGACATAGAGATCCGCGTTCGGCATTTCGCGCCGTCCCTTGGACGACATCACGAACAGCGTGCCGATGCCGCCGTCGATGTCGATCATGGAATCCGGCCGGGTCGCCCCGGTCTGCAGCGACAGGGCGTAGAGCGCCTCCTTGCGCTCGTTCAGGTATTGGGCAAGCGCCTTCAGCATCAGCGCCCGGTCGTGAAACGTCAGGCGCCGCAGCGCCGGTCCGCCGACATCTCGCGCGTAAGACGCCATTGACCGGAAGTCGAGACCCTGGCTGGAGGCGCGCGCGATCACGTCGCCGGTGACCGCGCTGGCAATGTCGACCGGTCGGTCCGTCGGCGCATGAAACCGGCCCTCGGCAAACGAATTCAGTTCGATCACACCCATCCCGGCCTCCATCTTTTTCGGTTTATCCACCGCATGGTGCGGCGCCGCCATCATGGCCAAAGCGCGGACTTTGAAAAGCCCCAATTCAGTCGCAACGTGTGGGAATGATGCGGAACGCGTCGAGCGCAGAAGGCATGCGCCGTCGTCCCCGACAGGGTCGGATCGAACCCGCACCTTGCGTTTAGTGACCAATTGAGAGAAAAGTCCGGCCATTGCACAGTCGCAGGGGCCGCCCGCGCTGCCGTATGGGCAGACCAATACCCAACCAGACCTTTTCATTCCCGATGGACACACAACCTCGCCGCCCGAATTACCGCAAGCTCGTCGTGATCGCGCACGATTTTGCCATGACGGCCCTCGCGGTCCTGTTCAGTTATTGGGTTCGGATCGGCGAAAACCTTCTGACCAACGAGAACTTCTCGCAAGCGCCGTACTTTGCGCTCGGCGTCGCCTGTTGCTCGTTCTTCGTCTACCGCCACTTCAACATGTACAAGTCGATCTGGCGGTTCGCGTCGATCTACGACTTCATGAACATTTCCAAGGCGGTGACGGCGGTGTCGATCGGCATCGTCGTGTTTTCGTTCCTGTTCGGCAACCGCTTCTTCCCGGACCAGATCTTCACCAGTCCGACGCTGATCGTACTCTATTGGGGATCGCAGATCGCGCTGCTGCTCGGTCCGCGCGTGCTCTACCGCTATTACAAGGACTGGCGGCAACGCACCAAGGTGGAGCGCGTGAAGTCGCGGCGCCCGGTGCTGATTGCCGGGATCGCGCTCGATGCGGAACGCGTGATCCGGCTCCTGGAAGGGGATGCGCGCCCTGGATTGAAGGGCATCGGGGTGCTCTCCAACAAGACAAGCGACCAGGGGCAGATCATTCGGACCATTCCGGTGCGCGGGCGCATCGTGGATGCCGGCGACATTCTCGACCGTCTGGTACATGACGGCACGCCGATTTCCGAAGTCATCATGACGCCGAGCGCGTTCGAGCCGGAAAACGCGCCGGAACGCCTGATCAAGACCTGCCAGGAACGCGGCATCCGCGTACGGCGCCTCGGGGAAAGCCTCGACGTGCTCGCCTCGACCCAGCAATTGAGTCTGGCCGACATCGACGTCGCCGACATTCTGTTCCGCGACATGCGCACGGCATCGCAGGAATTCGTCGATCCGTTCGTCGCGGGATCCCGGGTGGCGGTGACCGGCGGCGGCGGCTCGATCGGCGGCGAGCTGGTGCGGCGGCTTTTGCATTTCGGGGCCGGCCAGGTCTATGTGTTCGACAATTCAGAGGAAGCGCTTTACCGGATGGGCCAGGAGCTGTCCGACGACGTGGCTTCCGGCCGCCTGCATGTACGGCTGGCCGATATCCGCGACCGGCGGGCGCTTGACGGTCTTTTGAAGGACATCCGCCCGGATCACGTGGTGCACGCGGCGGCGCTCAAACAGGTGCCGATGCTGGAAAACAACTGGGCCGAAGCGGTCAAGACGAATGTCTTCGGCACCGTCAATGTCGTCGAATCGAGCCTGGCGCACGGGGTGAAGTCGATCGTCATGATCTCGACCGACAAGGCCGTGCATCCAGCCTCCGTGCTCGGTGCGACCAAACGGATTGCTGAATTGTATTGCGTTTCGAAGGACCAGGCCCGGGGCCATCCGGGTTCGCGCGTAATCGCGGTCAGGTTCGGCAATGTGCTCGGCACCAAGGGGTCCGTCGTGCCGCTGTTCCGCAAACAGATCGAACGCGGCGGCCCGGTCACGCTGACCCACCCGGATATGACCCGGTACTTCATGACACCGACCGAGGCAGCCGACCTGGTGCTCGGCGCGGCCGGTGCCGCCATTCGCGGCGCCAACAAGGCCGACCTTGCCGTCTATGTGCTGGAAATGGGCCGGCCGGTGAAAATCAAGGACCTTGCCCGTACGATGATCCAGCTCGCCGGTCTGGAAGTCGGGCGCGATATCGAAATCCGCGTGACCGGACTGCGCCCCGGCGAACGGCTGGACGAATTGCTTCTGGCGGAATCGGAAACCGAACGGGATACGGATTGCCCGGGCATTTTCGGTGTCGATACCGGCCGGATTCCGCTCCCGGCTCTCACGGAGCAGCTTAACGTGCTTGAAGCGGCGATCGAGACCGGCGACCGGACCATGCTGTATCAGGCGCTGCAGCGGATCGAGGCTGGCATCGACCATGCCGCTGACGGCGTCGCGCCGGCGGCTGTGTCTAATGTGCACCGCCTTCGGTCGTAACTCCGGTGCATACCGTCATCGATGCTGTGACCGCTAGCAGTCCCGGCCGTGGCGCTTTAGCACCGCATGCAGGCGGTCCGCGTCCGGATGACCTGCTTCCAGTGCATAGACATAAGCGTGCGTGAGAAAGAAACAGCCCGCATCCACATTGCCGGCGGCCAATTCATGATCACCGGCCTCGGCATAAAGCGCCACCAGCGTTTCCCGATCCTCGCGTGCATGGGCATCGAGCAGGGCGTCGTCGAGCCGCCCGACAACGGAAGAGCCCGTGTGGGCGGGAACCGGCCGGTCAGATGGAAGCGGTGCGCCGGGCATTCGTAATCTGGGCTGCGACCCATTCATGAAACAGCCGCGTCGGCCCGTCCATGACGGGCGAAAACACGCCGCCGTCGAAAAGCGGACCATGGCGGCCGCGCTGCATGCCCTCGACCACGCCGACATCCTCCTCGAATACCGTGCGCCATTGCTGCGCATTGGCGCGGCGCATCTCGGCAAGGTCAGGCGCGGTCGCTCCCTCTGCCGTGTAATAGAGGGCGATGTGTTCGATCGTCCGGTCGATCGCCACCGGTTCGAGCAGGATCGCAAACGCATGGTCGCGGTGCACGCCGAACAGCACATTCGGATAGAAGGCGAGGTATTCCGCCGCCGTGTCCCATTTCTGGGACAGGCCCTCTATATCGGGAAACACACGGCCGGCATCGTCGCTGAACCGGCGATAGACCGTTGTGCCCTGACCGGAGAAGTGACCCGGTTCCTCGATATTGTAGTGGTCTTCGAGACGGGAATAGGAATTCAGGCCGGGATGAACCCAGGGCAGGTGATAGCTCTCGCAATAGTTTTCGACCGCGAGCTTCCAATTCGTTTCGACCTCGAGACTGAAGACACTGTCCGGGCCGCCGAACACCATCGGTTTTTCGAATTCCGCCCAACGGGACAGGGCCGTTGCGGCATAATCCTCGAACGCCGGTGCGGTCCCGGAAACGTTCACGAAGACCACGTCGCGCCAGACATGCGAACGAATGCGGACCAGGCCGAGTTCCTCGCGCCTGATGTCGGCGTGCATGTTATGGCCCGGTCCCCCGACATGCGGCGTCGTACGCAAATCGCCCTTCAAGCTGTAACACCAGGAATGATAGGGGCACCGGATCACGCCGCGCAGCTTCTTCGGGCGGTCGACGAGGATCATGCCCCGGTGTCGGCAGGTGTTCTGGAAGACGCCGATTTCGCCGTCCGCATCGCGCACGATCAGAAGCGGTATGCCGAGAAGATCGACGGGTTTGGCAGAACCCGGATCGGGAACATCCTTGCCGAAACCGATGCCGGTCCAGTTGCGGATCAGGACGGCTTCCGATTCCTCGCGAAACATGTCCGGATCGATGTAATGCGCATTGGGCAGGCCGCGCCCTTCAAGATCGAGGGCGCCTGAGGCTTCGAATCCGCGGCGATCGATGCTGTTCATCTTGGTCCTCCCGCAACCAAACGGCCGAGCATGACGCGCGACGCGCGATGCGACAAGATCGGAAAAGTTCGCGAACCGGTGAAATCAATTCACGCCCCGCACGGGATGCCGACGGCAGCGCTTCAGACGGCGTTCACCAACCAGTCGCGCAAGGTACGGGCGGCTTCGTCAAGGTCGGCGTCTGCGAGAATGTAGAGGGAAATCGGAGCGGGCATTTCCCATGAACCGTAGACGATGAGGGCACCGTCATCGATCAGCGGCTGAACCAGGCGTCGCCAGCCGAGAACGACACCGCCACCATCGCGGGCAACCTGAAGAGCGATCGTATAATTGTTCACGCTGTGGGCCTCGGCCAGGGGACCGTCATATCCCAGCATGGCAAACCAGGACCACCAGGTGGTCCAGGACGTGTCTTCAGCGGGCATGTGAATGAGGTGGCAGGCCGCAAGGTCGGCAAGCGTGGATACGGACCGCGCCTCGGCATAGTGCGGCGCACATACCGGGACAAGCCTGTCTTCAAACAACAATTCTCCGCCCCGGTCGGCAAGCTCCGCGCCGCCATAGCGGATATGCAGATCCAGCCCCAGCGGCCGGTCAAGATCATGGTCGGATATGTGCTGGCTGACCGCGATATCGGGATGTTCGCGCCAGAAGTCGCTGATCCGCGGTGTCAGCCAAAGCGCCGATACCGCACTGGTCGCGCCGATCGTTACCGCCTTGTCCCGACCGGCTGTCCGCAGACCGCTGGTGACGTCGGCAAGACTGCGAAAAGCCTTCGTAAGACAGCGAAACAGCCGTTCGCCTTCCGGTGTCAGGTCCACTCCGCGGCCGCGACGATGAAACAGCGCCACGCCGAGATCGGCTTCCAACGCACGGATCTGATGACTGACAGCGCCCGGTGTCACATTGAGCTCGTCGGACGCCCGCTTGAAACCGGAGAGCCGGGCCGCCGTCTCGAAAGCCGCGAGCGCCGTCAAGGGCGGCAGATTGTAATGTCTGCGGGCCAAGGACCGCATCCCTCCCACGTGTTCGCGCCGTCCGGGACCCGGATGAAGCGGTTTCGCAAAGTTTCGAAGGTCTTGGGGGAGAATTCAAGCCGCAGCGTGCGGAGCGTCGTCGATCAGGTCAGCAAGAGGCCCGGAACCGAGACGAACCAGAGATAGCCGGCATAGACGGCCAACATGATGCCGCCCTCGACGCGGCTGAGCTGGAAGGCGGTGCGCATCATGTAAAGCGCGCAGAACGTGAAGGCGAGCATGAGCCAGAGATCGCTCGTCAGGAACCGATCGGAGACCTGCATGGGCGCCAGCAGCGAGGCACCGCCGACCACGATCGTGCAATTGAAGACATTGCTGCCCAGAATGTTGCCGATCGCCATGTCGTTGCGCTTCTTGGCGGCGGCGGACAGACAGGCCGCCATTTCCGGCAGCGACGTCCCCACGGCCACGACCGTTAATCCGATCACGGCCTCCGGCACGCCCATATAGGTCGCCGACCCGACAGCACCGGCCACGAAGAGGTGGGCACCGGCCGGCAATGCGATCAGACCGAGCACGGTCAGCGCGACGGCCTTCGGGGTCTCGATCGCCTCTTCGTCCTCATCGTCGTCTGCCTGGTCGACCTTCAGCCGATAGAAGATGAAGGCAAACAGGGCAACGATCATGGCCGTGGCTTCCACACGGCCCACTTCTCCATCAAGGCACACTAGAACGAAGGCAAGACTTGCAACCAACGCAGCGCCGCCGTCGATCCATAAGAGACGCCTTGTCGTGGCGATCGGTGCAATCACCGCGCTCAAAGCCAGAACGAGAAGCAGATTGGCAATGTTGCTGCCGACCACATTCCCCATGGAGATGTCGAAATGTCCGAACGTGACGGCGCGCATGCTGACGAACAATTCCGGCGCCGACGTCCCGAAACCGATCAAGACCATAGAGACGAGAAGCGGGGACACATGCAGGCGTTCGGCCAGGCTGCGGGCTCCATCGACAATCCAGTCGCCGCCATAATAAAGCAGCAGGCCACCGATCAGGAGATAGGCCACATTCTCCAGCAACAGCATATACGCTTCCTTCACACCAGCCCGGGGTGCGAACCACCGGGCCGTCGGACAGATACATTCCGCTCGTTGCCGGATAATCGGGCGGGCAAAGGCCCGATTATCCGGAAACGTCAGGGTTTCAAAATCACCTTGGGCGCTGCCACAGCACCCCGGTTTATCGCGTCGAAGGCCTGCACGCCGTCGTGCAAGGGCCTGATTTCCGGCCAATCCAGATCACCGAGGCGGCCGTCGAAAATCGCTTCGGCCGTCTCCGCGAAGTCTACAGGGCTGTAGGTATAGGTCCCGACAAACGTGATTTCCTGCAAGGTCATCCGACGTGTGTCGAGAGCGGCGTCGCCGCCCGACAGACCGACATGCACGATTGTTCCCCCCGGTTGCACAACGCGCGACGCCATCGCCCGCGTCGCCGCATTTCCATGTGCATCCACGACCAAATGGGGCGACCCGTCGAAAGAGTCCACACCCCTGACCTCAAAACCTGCGCTTTCCAGCACCGGGCGACGCAGGTCATTGGGTTCGATCACCGTTATGTCAGTCGCGCCGAGGGCCCTAAGCACGAGGGCCGAACCGAACCCGATCGCGCCCCCGCCAAGCACCAGGCATACGGTTTCCTCGAGCGGCTGGTTCAGTGTGCGCTCGGCAACCCGAACCGCATGCCAGCCACAGGCCAACGGTTCGGCCAGCGACGCCTTCTCGAAAGATACACCGTCCGGCACGGGCACAGTGTTGGCAAGCGGCGTGGATACGTAGTCGCAAAACGCCCCTTCGCGCGGCGGCATGGACAGAATGCGCCGGTGCGGGCATAAATTCTCGCGCCCGGCCCGGCATTGCACACACACGCCGCAGGAAACCAGAGGATTCACCGTGACCCGCCGGCCCTCAAACGGACCCGAGGCAACCGTGCCGGCGGCTTCATGCCCCAGGATCAGCGGCGCCGGTCGCCGTTCGTCATGGCCGTGATAGGCATGCATGTCGGACCCGCAAATGCCAACCGCCTCAACCTTGACAAGCACGTCGCCGTCGGCCGGTACCGGATCGGGAACGGTGCGCAGGGCGATCGATTGCGGACCTTCGTAGACAAGTGCCTTCATTTGGCCGTGAAGCCTCCGTCGACATACAAAACCTGGCCGGTCACATAGTCACTCGCCGGTGACGCCAGGAAGACGGCCGGACCGACAAGATCGTCGAGTTCGCCATTGCGGCCGATGGCGGTCTGGTTGGCCAGTTTTTCGGCACGCTCTTTGTCGCCGAAAACCGCAGACGTCAGGTCGGTCGGGAAGAAACCAGGAGCGATCGCGTTGGCGTTGATGCCGGATCCGGACCAGGTTTCGGCCATCGCCCGGGTCAGCTGTGCAACACCGCCTTTGGAAGCGCCGTAGGCAAGTCCGTTCTCAAACGCCCGCTCGGATTGCAGCGAGGCGATATTGAGGATGCGCCCCCACCCGCGTGACGCCATATCGCCGACCAGCGCCTGGGAAAGAAAGAACGGGATCTTCAGGTTTATGGTCAGCGTCTGATCCCAACTGTCCGGCGTTATGTCTGCAGCCGGTTGACGCAGATTAACGCCCGCGGCATTGACGAGAATGTCCGGTGCAAGATCCGCCATGCGCAGCTGGTTTGTGAGCTTTTCGATACCGGCGGGAGCGGCCAGGTCGACCGGGATCACGCTTCCGGTGCGGCTCTCCAACGCTTCGCGGAGTGGCGCTTCGCGCCGTCCGACCAGAATGATATCGGCGCCCGCGTCGCTCAAGCCTTGCGCGATCGCCCGCCCGATACCGGATCCACCACCGGTGACGAGCGCGGTCCGGCCTTTTAGGGAAAAGCGCTCGCGGGATCCTGCCATCTTGTTGCCAATACCGGATTATGGTTACCAAGAGATTGTTTCATCGACACAAAAACCAGAAGCAGGGCAAAAGAGCAATCGGGAATCGGCCTATCTCCGGGGTTCGAACCCACCCGGTCCGCTCGGTCACAGTATCCGGTCGCCTGAGGCATCTTATGAAACAGGGAGCGCTCGGCAGGACATCGAGAAACTGAATTCCCCCTAAAACGCCGAAACGGGCGCTCGAGAGCACCCGTTTCGCGGCACACATCGCCCTGTTATCGGCCCGCGGGCAGCGGTGGGCCGAAAGCGATCAATATCTCTTCGAACGGTTCCGCTTGCGGTTCTTGCCTGCGATGGCCGAACCCACCAGCAAACCGAGGAAGGCGGCGGCGGCACCGGCGGCAGCGGCACCCGGGGGACCGTATTGCGGCGGACCGTAGGACGGCGGCGGACCGTAAGACGGGGGCGGGCCATAAGACGGCGGCGGGACGTAGGACGGCGGACCGTAATCGCCGCAGCCGCCGATGTTCTGCCCGCAAATTTGACCGGGGCCGACATTGTTCGTCCGATATTGCTGGGCGCTTGCATCTCCGGCCATCAGCGCTCCGGCAACCAGGATTGCGGGCAAAGTGCGCACCGCCTTGGCAAACGGGTGTGTCGTGGTCGTCATGGGAAACTCCATTGTGCAGGATTTAAGGGGATTTCAGGCGTGTGGAACGGGGGCGGCCTACTGATAGGAAACGTAGACCTGTTCGGCGAAATAACCTTGCTGGCGGCCGGCCGGGCTCGGCGTCCACTGGCACGTGTTGCCGCCGTTGCATGACAACCGTCCGCCAAGGAATTGCTGGCCCCAGACGTTGCAGGACCCGCGGCGCAGGTTGTAGCCGCCGCCGACGGCGGAAACCGATCCGCTGCAGGACGTGCCATTGGCATTGGCCGAATAGGACGTTGGGCAGATCCGCATGTAGGTGTTGCCGGCCAGCGTGGTCGACAGACAGCCGCCTCCCGGACCGGGACCGGGCCCGATATTGTTCGGCCCAACATTGCCTGGTGCAATGTTCTGTGGCGCGACGTTCATCCGGGATTGAGCAAGGCCGCCGGTCGTTGCGACAATGAGGACGAGACCGGCGACAGCGGCCGTCCGTCCGAGGGTTAAAGTGGTCTTTGTCATTATTGGCTCCCGAGGCGTGAGGGGTTTCGGGAACGGCGTTTTCCGGGTCTCGGTCCGGGTCGTGCCGTCCATACCTGATCAGATACGAACGGCCCTGCGGCTGACGTATGGGGTCGATACCCCAATCGGTGGGAAGTCTTTTTGGACGCTCCGTCCGGCGCTTCAGATGGTGGCGCGGACCGAATCGAGAACCCGGACCAGCTCGCCCTCCAGAACGTCGAGATCTGCCGAGGTGCCGGCTGAGACCCGGATGCAGCGGTTTTGCGGCGCGAAGCCGGGCATGCGTACGAAGACACCCGCTTCGACGAGCCCGGCCAGGATCGCCTTGGAAACCGTTTCGTCGCCACCGCAATCGATGGCGACAAAATTCGTGGCCGTCTCGATCGGCGCCAGTCCGTTGTCGCGGGCGATGCGGGCAATGCGTTCGCAGGCGGTACGAACCTCGGTTCGGACCCGTGCGACGTGGTCCGGGTCGCCAAGCGAGGCAAGCGCCCCGGCCTGGGCGATCCGGTTGACGCCGAAATGGTTGCGGATCTTGTCGAAGGACCGGATCAGGTCGGCGTGGGCGATGCCGTAGCCTATCCGCGCACCGGCCATGCCGTAGGCCTTCGAGAAGGTCCGAAAGCGAATGACACGGGGGTCGGAGACATCGATCGCCGGCGCCGTGCCGTCCGGCGCGAACTCTACATAGGCTTCGTCCAGAATGAGCAGCGTGTCCTCCGGCAGGCGATCGATCATGGCCTGAACCGTGGCCGCATCGTGCCATGTGCCCATCGGATTGTCCGGATTGGCGAAATAGATCAGACCGGAACCCGTCTCGCGGGCAAGTGCCAACAGGGAGTCCGGATCCTCCCGATCCTCCACATAAGGCGCCATGTGCAAGGCGCCGCCGAAGCCGGCAACATGAAAATTAAACGTGGGGTAGGCGCCACGCGAGGTCACGACCGGCGCGCCCGAACCCACGAGCATGCGGGCCAGATAGCCCAGCAATCCGTCGATGCCCTCGCCGACGACGATGTTTTCCGGCGCGACGCCGAGATGGTCGGCAAGGCGATGTTTCAGGTCATGGTTTTCCGGATCGCCGTACTGCCACACCTCACTTGCGGCATCCGCCATGGCGCGCACGGCCTTCGGCGAGGGGCCGAACACGCTTTCATTGGCCCCGATACGGGCTGCGAACGGGCGACCGCGCTGACGTTCCTGGGTTTCGGGACCGACGAACGGAACGGTAGACGGCAGGCTCGCAACGAGGGGAGTGTAACGCGGCCCGGTCATGGTCGGCCTCCATGGGGTGTACTTCTGTTTCCGGGTTTTGCCTACTTGCCGAACGCCGGCATCTCAAGTGTTTTGTCGTCGGCGCCGTTTCCCGAATGCCGGCCCATGTCCCGGTTGCACTCATTTGGCACAAGCAGAAAACCGGCGCGTTCAAGCAAGTCACACGCGATCGGCCGCGATCACTTCCCTTGCGTTGTTTTCGTTCGGGAAACTGTCCGGGATCTTTGCCGCCGGGGCGCGAATTCACATCCGGTTGTTGCGCTTTTGTTATACTCGATTGACTGGATTTGTTGTATTGACAATACTTCCGCAGCAAAAATCTGGCCGGGCGCGGCCAACGATTGCCCCAGGCAAGACAGGGTTGTGCCCCAGGCAAGACAGGGTTGCGCGTTACGGACCGGAGCGGCACGGCGAAACGACCTGTGCCGCCAAGTTGATTGGGAGATCCGAGTATGCGTCTTTCTCGCAGAGCCTTTGTCGCCGGAACGGCATCGGCCGCCGCCCTGGCGGCAACATCGCCGGCCCTTGCCCAGGGCGGACAATGGTATGCCGGTACGGCCGTCGACGGCTCCGTCACCTATCGAACGACAAATTTCGGCGTCGTGGACCCCCGGTGGAAACGGCAGATGGTGGTCTATAACAGTCCGGAGAAGCCCGGCACGATCGTCATCGATACCCGCAACCATTACCTTTACTGGATCTGGGAAAACAATACGGCCCTGCGCTACGGCGTCGGTGTGGGCAAGGAAGGCTTCAAGTGGTACGGCCGCGCCCGGGTCGACCGGAAGGTGTTGTGGCCGCGCTGGGTTCCGCCGGAAGCCATGCGCAAGCGCAGCCCCAACCTGCCGAAAATG
Source organism: Pseudomonadota bacterium (assembly GCA_038745065.1). GTDB lineage: Bacteria > Pseudomonadota > Alphaproteobacteria > Rhizobiales > JANQQB01 > JANQQB01. The sequence goes on from JBCDLT010000022.1 coordinate 12,130, forward strand.
GTCGAGGGCGGGTCGCCGAAAAATCCGCTTGGACCGCGCGGGATCTACTTGTTCGCCAACGGTCAGGACACCGGCTACCGGATCCATGGCAATACCGCACCCTGGTCGATCGGCAAGGATGCCTCGAGCGGCTGTATCCGCATGTTCAATGAGGACGTGATCGACCTCTACCAGCGCACTCCGATCGGAACCGAAGTGCTGGTTCTGGAACATCTGGGCGGTCAGGAAAACGAAGGCGTCCGGATGGAAGTCAAGGAAAGCTGACATCGGCGGGCCGCCCCGGACATCCGGATCGGGCGGCCCCGCGGATCAGACGCCAGAAGTCTTTCAGTAATGCGTATCAAGGGGCGGGAACGATGACGGAACATGCCACGCGCAGAACAAAAACCGGATTGATCGCTGCCGGACTGGCCCTGGCCTTTCTTGGCGGCTGTGCCAGCGTCGATGAGGTTGCCGGGCCGGCGTTTTCCGGACCGACCGGGACGCCAATCCCGGCTTTCGCCAACATGAAAGAGGGCAGCGAAGAAGACTTCATCATGAATGCCGGCCGGCGGACCTATTTCCGGTCCGGATCGGCAGAGCTCGACGGCACGGCGAAACGCACGCTCGACAAACAGGCCGCCTGGCTGAACCAGCACCCGAAATGGTTCATCAAACTACAGGGCCATGCCGACGATCCCGGCAATAACGGCAAGTTGTCGACGCAGCGCGCAGAAAACGTCATGAACTATCTCGTCGCGAAGGGGGTCGACCCGTCGCGGATGTGGGCGAAGGGCTATGCCAAGAAGCGGCTTGTCCGCGACTGCCCCCAACTGACGTGCAAGTCACAGAACCGGCGCGTCGTCTCGAACCTGCGCGAAGAACTGGAAGACCACGTCATTGCCCGTCGCCAGGTGGCTCAACAATAGACGCGATTGCGGCACGAACGTCGTCGATGCCTAGCCGTTTTTCCGACGATGTCGACAAGACCTCGGGAAAGGCGGCCGGGCGTTTGCGCAAGGTTTCTTCCGTCTCTGCAAAAACCTTCTCGCGGGCCGGCGGTTTGATCTTGTCGATCTTCGTCAAAACGCACTGATACGACACTGCGGCACGGTCAAGCGCATCCATGACCGTCCCGTCGTTGGGCTTTATGCCGTGGCGGGAATCGATCAAGAGAAAGACGCGGCGCAGGTTCGGCCGGCCGCGCAGAAAATCCTCGGTCAGCGCCGTCCAGGCGACAACGGCCGATTTCGGCGCTTCCGCGTAGCCGTATCCCGGCAGGTCGACGATCCGCACCGGATAATCCTCGCAGACGAAATAGTTGAGTTCCTGGGTTCGCCCCGGACGGTTGGACGTGCGCGCCAGGCCGCGTTTGCCGGTGACGGCGTTGATCAGGCTGGACTTGCCGACATTCGAACGGCCTGCAAACGCAACCTCGATGCGGTCCGTCGGCGGCAATTGATCCATGCCGCGTACGCCGAGCAGGAACGTCCAGGTGGTGGGAAACATGGAGACCATCCAGGGACCGGCACAAAATGATCGCATCCAGCGTGCCGATTAGTACCTAGAGCATTGTTCAAGCCGGCCGCGCGGTGCACGACCGACCGGCTTTTCGAGCCGGCGGCGATCTATTCCGCCGGTTTGTTCTGCTTCTTGGAGAACATGCCCTTGATGTTATCGAACAGTTCGATCTTCACACCGTAACGGCGCATGATGATGCCCTGCTGGAGGATCGAAAGGGCATTGTTCCAGGCCCAGTAAATCACCAGGCCGGCCGGGAAGCTGGCGAGCATGAACGTGAACAGAACCGGCATCCAGTTGAAGATCAGAGCCTGTGTGGCGTCGGTCGGTGCCGGGTTCATCTTCATCTGGACAAACATCGTCAGGCCCATGATGATCGGCCACACGCCAAGCAACAGAAAGTCGGGCGGAGTCCAGGGGATGAGGCCAAACAGGTTGAAAATGGTGGTCGGATCCGGCGCCGACAGGTCCTGAATCCAGCCATAGAACGGCGCGTGACGCATGTCGATCGTCACGAACAAGACCTTGTAGAGCGCGAAAAAGACCGGAATCTGGACAAGGATCGGCAGACAGCCCGAGAGCGGGTTGATCTTCTCCTTCTTGTACAGCTCCATCATCATCTGTTGCTGTTTCTGCTTGTCGTCGGCGTATTTGTCCCGGATTTCCATGACCTCAGGCTGAACCTTTTTCATCATGGTCATCGACTTGTAGGACTTGTTGGCCAACGGGAAGAAAGCCAGTTTGATCAGCACGGTCACGGCGAGGATCGCCAGGCCGAAGTTACCGAGAATGCCGTAAAGATAGTCGATCAGGTAAAACAGCGGCTTGGTGATGAAGTAGAACCATCCCCAGTCGATAAGAAGTTCGAACCGGTCGATGCCGAGTTGCGCTTCATAATCGTCGATCAGTTCCACCTGCTTGGCGCCAGCGAACAATCGTGTCGTGACATCGGCCGTCGTGCCGCCGGCAACCACAACTGCCGTGCTCAGATAATCGGCCTGAAAGGTCGGCTTGGAGACGATCGAACCCGACGTATACCGCGGCGTGAACGGGCGATCGGCCGGGGGAATGAGGGCCGTCGCCCAATATTTGTCGGTGATGCCAAGCCAGCCGGACGGCACCTGCGCATACGGCATCGTCTTGGCCTCGATCAAATCCTCGTAGTCGACCTCCTGCAGCCCGTCCTCGCCAAAAACCCCGATCAGGCCTTCATGCAGGATGAAAAAATTCGTGGTCTGCGGCTGGCCGTGCCTGGAAATCAAGCCAAACGGATAAAGCGTCACCGCGTCGCCGCCGGTGTTTTCCACGCTCTGGGTAACGGTGAACATGTAGCCCGCGTCGACGGAGATCGTGCGCCGGAAGATCAGTCCCGCGCCGTTGTCCCAGGCCAGGGTCACCGGTTGGTCGACAGCCAGGGATCCGCCGGTCTCGGCCGTCCAGACTGTCTGCGGACCGGGCAATGCGACCTCGGCGCCGCTTTCCGCCACCCAGCCGAACTCGGCATAATAGGGGTTCTGGGTGGCCGAGGGCGAAAGCAACAGGACAGTCGGACTGTCCGGATCGCTGGTTTCCTGGTAGCTCAGGAGACGCAGGTCGTCGATGCGTGCCCCGGTGAGATTGATCGAACCGGCCATGCGCTCGGTCCGGATATCGACGCGGGAAGAGGCAGCCACCACGGAATCGCGCGATACCGGCTGCGCCTGGCGAACCCCGGATTGCGGCACCGCTCCGGCCGACGGACTGCCGGGAGCAGCCGCGCCGGGAACCTGCGTGCCCGGACCGGTCTCACCCTCGCCCTGGGCCTGTTGTTGGGCCTGAATGGCTTCCTGGCGTTGACGCTCTTCCTCGATCTGGGGACCGATCACAAAGTATTGCCAACCGAGCAGGACGATGGCCGACAGGACCATGGCAAGGATCATGTTCTGCTTGTCGGACATGTCAGGTTCCTTGTGTCTGCCGGGTTTTGTCGGCCGCCTTTGAGGGTTTGCGCCGGGTCAGCTTGTCGGGGTCGATCGACAGTAGCGCCTTTTCAAGAGAATCGCACAATTGATCATACGACACCGACAATGCCCGACGCCGACCGATCAGGACATAATCGATCCCGGCATCGGCCGACATTGAGACTTGTGTCGCAGCCGCTTTCAATCGGCGCCTGATCCGGTTGCGTTCGACGGCGTTGCCCGTCTTCTTGGTCACCGTGAAGCCGAACCGTGGCCCGCCGCCTGCAGACCCGCGACGGCGCGCCTGTAGCGAAAACGCGCCGGCGTGCAACCGCGCTCCCTTTGCGGTCTCCACGAACTCGGCGCGTTTTTTCAACCGGTCCATTCAATCGATGGCAAATACGGTCGTTGCGTTACGCGGGGGATCAAGCGGACAGGCGCTTGCGTCCCTTGGCCCGACGGCGTGCGATGATCACGCGACCGGCCTTGGTCGCGATGCGAGAGCGAAACCCGTGCCGCCGCTTGCGGACCAGATTGCTGGGTTGATACGTGCGTTTCATAATCCATCGCCGCTTCGTTGCGGCGCCTCGAACTCGATAAATTCCGCGGAAGAATCACGGCCGGGCCTGCTGTCGGCAACAGCCGTTTTCAAAGGGCCTTGGCAGAAAGCCCAATTCCGCGCGCTTATACGGAGGACGGCCCGTCAAGTCAAACAAAACCGTCCCGATACCGCGCCCTAAACGAGGCTTTCTCAGGCTGTTTTCGGGCGCTCCGCGGGCCGGTCGGCCAATCACGCACCATCACATACGTTTGACGACACCTTGTGCCGGCTTGCCGGGATCAACCATATGGCCGACAAGCTATCGGGTAGCACGGTCCCCGACATTTCTCTATCATCCTCAGGAGCCGGCGCGTGAGCATGACCGCAGACGGGCGAAATTCAATGTCCCAACAGGACGACAAACCAAGGGACACAAACGGGCCGCGGGACACGAACGGCCTGACCGTCAAGCGTTGGGCGCCGCTTCTGGTGATCGTGGTACTGATGGCCGTCGGGTTCTCGCTCGGCTGGCACAAATATCTCTCGATATCGGAATTCATTCGCCAGCGGGCGGATCTGCAAGCCTATGTCGGTGGCAATCTCGTTTCCGCCGTCGGCCTCTACATGCTGGTCTACACGGCCGTCACCGCGCTCTCGCTGCCCGGAGCCGCGATCCTGACGATTGCCAGCGGCTTCCTCTTCGGGGTCTCGATCGGCGCCGGCGCAACCGTTCTGGCCGCGACTACCGGCGCGTCCCTAATCTTCCTTGCCGCGCGCACGGCACTCGCCGACACGCTGCGTCGCAAGGCGGGGCCGTTCCTGACAAAACTGTCCGACGGTTTTCGCCAAAACAGTCTCAACTATCTCCTGTTCCTCAGGCTGGTGCCGGCTTTCCCGTTCTGGCTGGTCAACATCGCACCGGCCCTGTTCGACGTGCCCTTGCGGATCTTCGTCATCGCCACGTTCTTCGGCATCATTCCGGGCACGATCGCCTTCTCTTTCATCGGCGTCGGCCTCGACAGCGTGATCGCCGCGCAGGAGCGGGCCAATCCGGGATGCGCGGAAGCCGGCACGTGTGCCATCGATCCTTCGGCACTGGTGACGCCGCAATTGCTGATGGCGTTTGCCGCTCTCGGCGTCGTCTCGCTCCTGCCCGTCATCCTGAAGCGCTTCAGGAAACCCTCCCAGCCCGGGTAGGACGATCCCGTCCGCCCATTCCGTTCGCCCGACCTTCCGGAGACGCTCCATGTCCACGATCCTGAAACCCGACATCTGCGTCATCGGTGCCGGCAGCGGCGGCCTGACCGTTGCGGCCGCGTCGGCCGCGTTCGGCGTCGATGTGGTGCTGATCGAAAAGGGCAAGATGGGCGGCGATTGCCTGAATTACGGCTGCGTACCCTCCAAGGCGCTCATCGCCGCCGGCAAGAAGGCGCACATGCACCGGATCGCGCCGGCCTTCGGCGTTGCAAGCGCCGCGCCGAGCATCGACTTTCAGCGGGTGCACGATCACGTGCACGAAGTGATCGCCGCCATCGAACCGAACGATTCGGTAGAACGCTTTACCGGGCTCGGCGTCAATGTGATCCAGGATGCCGCGGTTTTCACCGATGCCGATACCGTGCAGGCCGGTGAACATACGATCAAGGCACGGCGGTTCGTCGTCGCGACCGGATCGTCGGCAGCGGTTCCGCCGATTCCGGGCCTCGACAGCGTTCCCTATCTCACCAATGAAACGCTGTTCGATCTGACCGAAGGACCCGGGCACCTGATCATCATCGGCGGCGGCCCGATCGGGCTCGAAATGGCGCAGGCGCATCGCCGGCTGGGAGCCGACGTGACCGTTCTGGAGGCCTTTACACCGCTCGGCGCCGGCGATCCTGAAATGGCGGAGATTGTGCTGACCTGCCTGCGCGAAGAAGGGATCGACATCCGCGCCGGCGCCAAGGTCTCAAAAGTCGCGGGCGAAGCCGGCGCCATCACGGTCACGATCGAGAGCGAGGACGGCGAAAGTCAGGTAACGGGCACCCATCTGCTGGTTGCCGCGGGCCGGTCGGCCAATGTCGACGGCCTCGGCCTGGAAGCAGCCGGCATCGTCTACAGCGCCAAAGGCATCAAGGTCGACGACGCGTTGCGCACGTCCAACCGTCGGGTTCTGGCCATCGGCGATGTTGCCGGCGGTCCGCAATTCACCCATGTCGCTGGGTATCACGGCGCGCTTGCGGTACAGTCGATCCTGTCGCCGTTTCCGGCAAAGCAGAACCTGTCCGCCCTGCCCTGGGTGACGTTTACCGATCCCGAATACGCCCATGTCGGCCTTTCGGAAGCCGAAGCGGCGAAACGTCATAGCGACATCCGCGTGCTGCGCTGGCCGTTTGCCGAAAACGACCGGGCGCAGGCGGAACGGAAGACACGCGGCCATATCAAGGTCATCACCGACAAGAAGGGACGCATTCTCGGCGCCGACGTTGTCGGCGAGGCGGCCGGAGAGATCATCAACATGTGGGCGCTCGCCCTGTCCCAGAAGATGAAAATCGGCGCGTTCCGGGGATATATCTCGCCCTATCCGACGCTTGCCGAAATCGGCAAACGGGCGGCGGTAACCTATTATGCAGGCGCGACCGCCAATCCTTTGCTCCGCCGGATCATTCGGTTTATTCTCAATTTCAAATAGTTAAACCAACCCGGGGCGGTTCCCGGAATGAACAGGCGCATGTGCGGCGCAAAACGGAACCGAACGGACCCGGACGCGCGTTGCGGTGCGTCGGGCACCCGATGGGACGACCTTAGCCGACACGCCGCTTGACCTTCGGGCGGAGGCGGGCACGGTGGGCCGTAAAGGTGATTCGAACGGATCGGCATGGCGATCTTCGGTGAAAAGGATCCGGACCGGGAACGGTCCCGCAAAGGCGTCGGGCTGTCCAGCAAACTGCTCGTGCTGACCGTCGTCTTCGTCATGATCAGCGAGGTGCTGATCTTCGTGCCCTCGATCGCCAATTTCCGCAACAACTGGCTTGCCAACAAACTGGCAACGGCACGGGTCGCCTCAGTGGTGATCTCGTCGACCGACGAAGTGCCGATGTCGCTGGAAGATACGCTGATGCGGCTGACCGGCGCGATGGCGCTTGCGATCCAGAACGACGACCGTCGGCGTATCATCTTCCAAACGGACGACCTCGCGCCGCCGGACTACGAGGTACGGCTCGGCGACATGATGCCTTTCAAGGCGATCATGGAATCCTTCGAAACCCTCATCAACGGCGATCGCGTCATGCGTGTGATCGACCGGCCGATCGACGGCGAAGTCGCGCTGGAAATGATCATGCATGAACGCGAATTGCGCGCCGCCATGCTGGTCTTCGGGCGCAACATCCTGATCCTGTCCTTGATCATTTCGGCGATCACCGCCGCGCTCGTCTATCTCAGCCTGCGTTGGCTGTTCGTGCGCCCGATGGTGCGCATCACGGAAAACATGGAATCGTTCAGCGACAATCCGGAAGATCCCGAACGCATCATCACACCTTCAAGCCGGCGCGACGAACTGGGCGAGGCCGAACACCGGCTGCGCGCCATGCAGAACCAGTTGACCAAGACGCTGACCCAGCAGCGCCGGCTCGCCGACCTCGGCCTTGCCGTCAGCAAGATCAACCACGACCTGCGCAACATCCTGGCCTCGGCGCAATTGTTTTCTGACCGGCTTGGATCCCTGCCCGACCCCACGGTGCAGCGCTTCGCGCCGAAACTGTTTGCCTCGCTCGACCGGGCGATCGGCTATACCCAGTCGGTCTTGTCTTATTCCAAGCCGCAGGAGGCGCCACCGGAACGACGGCCGGTCGACCTGCACAAGCTGGTCGGCGACGTCGCCGACGTGCTCGGACTGGAAACCGGCGACGGCATCAGTTTCGAAAACGCGGTGGCGGAAGACCTTTCGGCACATGTCGATCCGGACCAGATGTTCCGTGTGGTGATGAATCTGTGCCGGAATTCGGTGCAGGCACTCGGCGCAGACACCGAATCCGATTGCGAAAAGCGCATCAAGGTGGCCGCCGAACGGCGCGACGGCATGCTGGAGATCCATATCTCCGATACCGGACCGGGCGTGCCGGATCGGGCCAAGGAACATTTATTCAAGGCGTTTCAGGGATCGGTGCGCCCGGGCGGGACAGGGCTCGGCCTCGCGATCGCGGCCGAACTGGTGCGTGCCCACGGCGGCGCGATAGCACTGACCGACGAAACCCCCGGCGCGCATTTCCGCATCACCCTGCCGATCGGCGGCGACCGTACCAAACCACCCGCCAAGGCCGTTGCCGAAACCGGCCCCGCCACCGACGATCCGGCCCCGGCCGGGATGCACCAGTAAGACGGTCGTTCGATGGATCGGTTCCTTGCCCGGCAAGGTCGCGCCTTTCTTGGTGCAATCGGCGCACCGGCGCTTGATTTCCACCGGCGAAGGCAGTAGACGTGTCGCCCTGCCCGCACGGTACCGGCCTTCAGCCGTTCTCCAGAACGACGCGCCGACCCGCACACGGCACAGCGCACCGGTAGCTCAGCTGGATAGAGCACCAGACTACGAATCTGGGGGTCAGGGGTTCGAATCCTCTCCGGTGCGCCATTTTCGATCTCACGGCCGAAGGCCTCCGATGGGGCGGGCTGACCGCCCGGCGCCCGGTCGGGCTTGCGAACCCGATGGGTTCGACAACATATCCATTATCCATAAACCTTTGATTTTTCGGTGTTGTCTTCGATCTGGCTGAAGCCTGTTGGAATTGCCGACCGAACCAATCTGGGTCTGCAAACCTTCCGGTTCGATCATCGTTTTGCGGCAGATCGACACCCGTGCGTTCCGGACACATGGTTTACACTTCGTTCCGGATACGGGTGTTCCAGCGCCCGAATCCCATGGTGTTTCCGGCGTCGATATTCAGCATCCGGGCACCGGTGCGCATGCCGGCGCGATGCGTTTGACGCCGGTCAACCTGACAACGCCTCTCGGACTTACCGTTGCAGGACGGCCGGCAGCCATCGGGATCAGCCGGCTTCTCATCTGCAGCTGGGAACCGGGACCGTCACCGATGCGCATTGCCACGTTCAATCTGGAGAATCTCGGCAGCCGGCTCGACCGTCCCGACGACTTCCAGTACCGGATGTCGATCCTGCGACCGCAGATGGAACGGTTGGAGGCCGACATTCTTTGCCTGCAGGAGGTCAATGCCACCCGTGAGAAGCCAGGCACCGATCGGCGGCTGGTGGCGCTTGACCGGCTTTTGGAGGGCACGGCCTATCAGGCCTTTCACAGGGTTTCGAGCCGGCATCCGGCAACCGGGGCGCCGGCGGAACACCACAATCTCGTGATCCTCAGCCGTTGGCCGATCGCCGCGTCAACCCAAGTCCACCACGACTTCGTCCGTCCACCGGTGCATGTCTACGCAACGGCCGACCCGCTGCGGGCCGGGGCGCCGGCAATCGCTTTTGACCGACCGATCCTCTACGGACGCATCGCGCCGCCGGGCCTGCCGGACCTGCACGCGATCAATGTGCACTTCAAGGCGCCGCTGGCGGCCTCGGTACCGGGTCAGAAGCTGGATCCGCTGTCCTGGAAATCGACCGGCGCCTGGGCTGAAGGATTCTATCTCGCCGGCCTGAAGCGGGCCGGGCAGGCATTGGAGGCACGGCTTTTTGTCGACCGGTTGCTGGATGCGGATCCCCAAGCCCACATTCTGGTCGCCGGAGATTTCAACGCCGGCGAGCGCGAAGTGCCGGCGCGTATCATTGCCGCAGACCTGGAAGACACCGGCAACGGCCGGCTCGCCGACCGCATGCTCGTGGCGCTTTCACACGGCCTGTCCGAGTCGCGCCGGTTTACCGTCGTGCACAGGGGGCGCAAGGTGATGCTCGACCACCTGTTCGCTTCACGCCCGCTGGTGGCGCGCTTCCAGTCCATCGAGATCCATAACGAAGCGCTCGGCGACGAACTCGTCGGATATTCGACGATCGGCGACAGTCCGGAATCCTATCACGCCCCGGTCGTCGCCCAATTTCGGCCGGCAGTGCCCGCTCCCGCATCCGGTGCAGACACCGACCGATAACCCGCTGATCTTGAAATGTTCGACTTTCGTTCCCATATGAGGCCCAACGCGACGGCATTCCTCCCGTCGTCGCGCCGTGCGAACGAAGCGCGGACCCCCCGTGCCGGCGCTTCGTGACGCACCCCTTCGGGGCCGGATCGCGCTCCCCCCCCCCCCCCGATCTGATCCGGCACCGCTTTCTTTGGAAACCTCGGTGTTGCCCGATTGCTGACAAGAACCACGGAATCGTCCGGTAAAACGGGCCGCGATCATCGCAAGTGCTAGCAAAGCCGATCCAGCCGTTGGCCTTTCGGTCACAGCGAAGCGTTAATGAGTTTTCCCGGGCTCCTGTGATATAGACTGGCGACGCGTCGCTCGTTCCGGTTGCCAATGCCGTGCGACGACGTAAACTTTCGTTCGTCCCGGTTTCCATCCACGTGTCCCATTCCGCACTGCCCCTTCCCTTCCCGGCCTCATCGCTCCTCGACCCGACGCGGGCGGCGCTGTTTCTCGACTTCGACGGGACGCTGGTGGCAATCACCGACCGCCCGGATCTGGTCCGCGTTTCGCCGCACCTGCGCGACCTTCTGACATGGCTTCTTGAGGGTGCCGGCGGTGCGCTCGCCATCGTTACAGGCCGCGACATTGCCGACGTGGACTCCTATCTGGCGCCGTTGCGCCTGCCGATCGCGGGGATCCACGGCATGGTGCGGCGCCGGGCGGACGGCCATCTCGACGAAACGCCGTCCGACGACGCGGCAATCGCCACGATCGACGCCCGGCTGCAGCCCTTCGTATCGGGCGCGGACGGATTGCTCCTGGAGCGCAAGACCGCATCCATTGCCCTGCACTACCGCGCCCGGCCCGATCTGGAACAGGCCTCACGGGATGCCATGGAGGAAGCGCTCGGCGGCGTCGACAGCGTCACGCTCCTGCGCGGCAAAATGGTCCTGGAAGCCAAGGCCGGGACCGCGCACAAGGGACAAGCTGTCCAAGCCTACATGAACGAAGCTCCATTTGCCGGCCGGCTGCCGTTTTTTGCAGGCGACGATCGCACCGACGAAGACGCCTTCGACACGGTCAACGCGTGCGGCGGGATTTCAGTCAAAATCGGAACCGGACCCACAATGGCGCAGTATCGGATCGATCGGCAAACCGACTTCATCGACTGGCTGGACAGCCTACGCGGAGCATGAAAGGTGAGACACCCGGCATGAGCACGCTTGACCTCGGCATGGTGGGCAATTGCACCTTCGCCGCCCTGATCGACCAAAAGGCGCGGATCGTCTGGTGCTGTCTGCCGCGGTTTGACGGCGATCCCGTGTTTCATGCGCTGCTCGGATCGCCGACCGACGATCCGCGGGACGGCGCATTCGAGATCGCGCTCGACGGCCAGGTCGACAGCACCCAGAGCTACATCGAAAACACCGCCGTACTGAAAACCGAATTGCACAGCGCGAGCGGATCCATCGAAATCACCGATTGCGCGCCGCGGTTTTACTGGCGCGACCGGGTGTTCCGGCCGCAAACCTTCGTGCGCCGGGTACGGCCGATCTCCGGCCGACCGCGCATCACGATACGGTCGCGGCCGCGCTTTCGGTACGGCGCGCGTGAGGCCGACATCACCTACGGATCGAACCATGTGCGCTATGTTTGTCCCGACTTCACCCTGCGGCTGACAACCGATGCGCCGGTCGATTACCTGCTGAACGAAACCACATTCACGCTCGACAGGCCGCTCAGTTTCATCCTCGGCCCGGATGAAACGCTGAGCGACGGGGTGGGCGAAACCGCGCGGCGCTTCGAAGAGCGCACGATCGAATACTGGCGAACATGGTCGCATCGGCTGGCACTGCCGCTCGACTACCAGGAAGCCGTGATCCGCGCCGCGATCACGCTGAAAATGTGCACCTATGAACAGACCGGCGCGATCATTGCCGCCGTCACCACCAGCATTCCGGAGGCGGCGAACAGCGGGCGTACCTGGGATTATCGCTATTGCTGGATCCGCGATGCGTTTTTTGTGGTGCGGGCGCTGAATAGCCTGGCCGCCGTCAAGACGATGGAAAATTATTTCGGCTGGCTTATGAATGTCAGCGCCAACGCCACGCGCGATCACCTGCAGCCGGTCTATGGCGTCGGCCTGGAAGACAGTCTGGCCGAGCGCACGATCGAAAGCCTGCCGGGATATCAGGGCATGGGACCGGTGCGGGTCGGCAACCAGGCGCACGAACACTTCCAGCACGACGTCTACGGCAATGTCATTCTCGGCGCCTGTCAGGCGTTTTTCGACAAACGGCTCTACAAACCGGCCGGGCCGGAAGAATTCCACCTTCTTGAAGCGCACGGCGAAAAGGCTTTTGCGCTGCACGACGCGCCGGATGCCGGCATCTGGGAATTGCGCTATCGGGCGCGCGTCCACACATCGTCGAGCCTGATGTGCTGGGCGGCCTGCGACCGGCTCGCCCATATCGCACGGCATCTCGGTTTCGACGCCCGTGCCACCCTGTGGCGGACGCGGGCCGACCAGATCCGCACGCGCATTCTCACCGAGGCCTGGTCGGAAAAACGCCAGGCTTTTGCCGAGAGTTTCGGCGGCCACGATCTCGATGCGAGCGTGCTCTTGATGTCGGAAGTCGGGCTGATCGATCCGAAGGACCCGCGCTTCATATCGACCGTGGAACAGATGGAAAAGACGCTCGCCCGCGGACCGCACATGATGCGTTACGAAGCCGAAGACGATTTCGGCCGGCCGGAGACCGCCTTCAACATCTGCACGTTCTGGCGGCTCGATGCGTTGGCCCGGATTGGACGAACCGAGGAGGCCCGGTCTATATTCGAAGCCATGCTCGATACCCGCAACGCGCTGGGCCTGCTCTCGGAAGACACAGATCCGACGACGGGCGCGCTTTGGGGCAATTTCCCGCAGACCTATTCCATGGTCGGGCTGATCAACGGCGCCATGCGGCTGTCGCGGCCCTGGGAGAGCGTGATATGAGCCGGCTTGTCGTCGTTTCCAACCGGGTTGCCGACCTGTCGAAAGCCAACCAGAGCGGCGGGCTCGCCGTCGCGCTGGCCGATGCGCTCGCCGAACGGGGCGGCCTTTGGTTCGGCTGGAGCGGCGAGGTCGTGGCGCGCGGTGTCCGGGTGCCCCCTGAAATCCGCACCGACGGATCCGTCACCACGGTGACGCTGCCGCTGACGCGCAAGGATTACAACGATTTCTATCTCGGCTTTTCGAATTCGGTGTTGTGGCCGATCTTTCACTATCGGCTGGACCTTGCCGATTTCAACACCGCCTATGTCAAGGGCTACAAGCGGGTAAATTCCAAGTTCGCGGATGCGCTCGCGCCGATGCTGCGCCCCGACGATCAGATCTGGGTGCACGATTATCACCTGATCCCGCTGGCGGCCGAACTGCGCCGGCGCGGCTTTCACCAGAAGATCGGGTTTTTCCTGCATATTCCGTTCCCGCCGTCCGGGATCCTGGAGGCGGCGCCTGAACATGACTGGCTGACACGGGCATTGTTTTCCTACGACCTCGTTGGTTTTCAGTCCGAAACAGACCTGGAAAACTTCGAACGCCACGTGCTCGACCGGCAGGGAAAAAAACTGACCGAAAACCGGATCACAGCCTATCGGCGCACGCTTGTCGCCGATGCGTTTCCGATCGGTATCGACGTCGACGCCTTTTACGATCTGGCGCATACGCCGGAAGCTGACGCCCAGATCGAAAACCTGAAACGACGGACCACCGCGCGCACGCATATCATCGGGGTCGACCGGCTGGATTATTCGAAAGGCCTGCCGGACCGGTTCCGCGCCTTCCAGAAATTCCTGTCGGATTCGCCGGAAAGCCACAAGGCCGTGACCCTGATGCAGATCGCGTCGCCGACCCGGGAAAATGTCGAAGCCTATGCGGATATCCGCCAGGAACTGGAATCGCTGGCCGGTGCGATCAACGGCAGTTTCGGGGATTTCGACTGGACGCCGCTGCGCTATATCCATCGCAACGTGCCGCGCGACATCCTGGCCGCCCTGTTTCGCGGTTCTCCCGTCGGCCTCGTCACGCCGCTGCGGGACGGCATGAACCTTGTCGCCAAGGAATACATCGCCGCACAGGATCCGGACAATCCGGGCACGCTGATCCTGTCTAAGTTCGCCGGCGCCGCGGAAGAGCTCAAGGAAGCGGTGATCGTCAATCCCTATGACATCGATCAGGTCTCGGCTGCCATGCGGATTACGCTCGACATGCCGCTTGAGGAGCGCCGCAACCGGCACGCCGCCCTGACCCGGCGGATCCGCGAACACGACGTCCACCGCTGGAAGGCCCGGTTCCTGGATGCACTGAATTCCTGCGTCGCCGACGCGGCAGCCTGATATCCGTGCTGCAACTCGCCTTCTTCGCCGCCGTGATCTGCCTTCTGGCGTATGCGGCGCTTGGCTACATTTTTGGCTATCAATTGCGTTTCCGGGCGGTTCTGGTCGCCGTGTCCGTCGTCGGGCTTGTCGGCGTGGGCACGGCGGTCGGGCTGTTCTGATCCGCGGAACAGAAAAGGCCGACCGGATTTACACGGACCAGGCCGCGCGGATGCGCTCGCGAATGCCGGAAAGACGCTCCACCGGTTCCTTGGCAAAGACGAACCGAAGATACCGCCCGGCCCGCGCAGCGTCTCCCCAACCGGTCATCGGCGTCGCAGCGATGCGACCCGTATCGAACAGCCGACGGGAGGCGTCGGTCGGCGCCATGCCGAGGGCTTCGGTATCGATCAACATCGACCAGCCGCCATACGGGGTGAGCACCGGCAGGTCGGACAATTCGTCCAGGATACGATCGCGCCGTGCCCGCCACGTCGCAACCGCTTCTGCGATGCCGTCCTCTTTTGTGGTCAGGGCGGCCGCCGCCCCCGCCATCCCGATGCCGACCTGACACACCACATTGGTCAGGCCGACGAGACCGATATCGGCCATGATCGGCTTCGGACCGACCACCCAACCGACACGCCAGCCGATCATCCGGTATTCCTTCGACACCGACCCGACCGTCACCACCCGGTCGGCAAGACCGGGAAGGCGCGCCGGGTGAATGGCAGTTTCATCGGTATATAGGATGCGTTCCATGGCCGCGTCGTGCAGCACAAAGGCGCCGGTCCGCACCGCGACATCGGCGATCGCCGCCCATTCCTCGGCGTCGTGCACGATACCCGACGGCATGGATGGGCTCATGGTCAGCACGACCCGCGTCCTGTCTGTCTGAGATTGCATGAGCGCGTCGCAATCCAGGCGCCAACACGACGCGGTCGGCACCAACGGCACCAGCCGGGGAATGCCGCCGGCAAGCCGTATACGGTTCAACAGGCCGGCATAGGCAGGATCGGTGATAATCACCTCATCGCCGGTTTCGATCATGGCAAGCAGGGCATTGAGGATGCCGGACAACCCACCGGCGGTGATGACGCACTGATCCTGCCAATCGTAGACTTGGCCGGCGGCCTGCGACACCCGGGCGGCGGCGGCCTGCCGGAGGTGCTGCTGACCGAGAAACGGCAGGTAGGAGTTCGATTCATCGACGTCGATTGCCGCGCGCGTCGCCGCCAGCGCCGCTACCGGGGGGCGGATATCCGTGTCGAGATTTTCCAGTCTCAACATGTCCGGATCCGCGGCCGCATTCGCCGCATTGCCCATACGATCGACGCCGATGCCCGGAATGTGCCGCAGACGGGAGACGGCCATTGACTGCTCCAATATTGGATCCAATTATATTTTTCGGATACAATTTGTTCGATTTGATGTCAATGCATGCGACCGCTATGACGGGCACAGAGACTCACCGACCGAGGCGGCATGGCACTCCGCGAACCCAAATCCGGCGACCAGGCGTTGCGTATTGCCGACGCGCTGCGTGACGACATTGTTGCGGGCCATCTCGCCGCCGGCCTGCCGCTCCGCCAGGAAACGCTTGCGGCCCGGTTCGGAACCAGCCGCATGCCCGTTCGCGAAGCCTTGCGGCTGCTCGAACAACAGGGTCTTGTCCTGCAGAAGCCGCATTACGGCGCGGTCGTGGCGCCGCTCGATGCGCTTGAACTGCGCGAGCTGGTCGACATGCGCGCAAGCGCCGAAACACTTGCGCTGCGGCTGGCCATTCCCAACCTCACAAACCGGCAGATCGATCGCGCCGAGGCACTTCAGGACGAGGCCGAAGCCGGACCGATCGAGACTTTCGGCAGGCTCAATGCCGCGTTTCATGCAACACTCTACAAGCCGAGCGGCCGCCCCAGGCTCCTCGCTCACATCGCCGAGCTCGGCGACAGCGTCGATCGCTATCTTCGGGTCGCCGCCGTGCATCTCGACTACGCGGACCGATCGCACCGCGAACATCGCGCGCTCCTGGCGGCCTGCGGAGCCCGCAATGCCGATCAGGCATCGGAGATCTTGCGCGCGCATATCGAAAATGCCGGACATGCGCTGCTGGACCACCTGTTCCCGAAAGGACAGAATTGATCCGGCAGGTGAGGGTGAACGCGCGCTGGCTTGTCGTCTGATCCAGATCATTGGAATGCCGCAACGGCCCGGCATACAGTGGCGGCCCACGCCATATCGGGAGGATGACAATGACCAGATCGCTTGTATTCGCCGCCGCCCTGTGCCTGGCCGTTCCGGCCGGTGCCTATGAACCGATCGTGGAAAAACAGAGTTTCACGATTGCCGAATTCACCACCCAATCCGGCCAAACCATCAAGGATGTGCGGCTCGGCTGGGAAGCCTACGGCACACTCAACGCGGAACGCGACAACGCAATCCTCATCCCGCACTTCTTTTCCGGTAATTCCCATGCCGCCGGACGGTATTCGGCGGACGATACGGCACGCGGTTATTGGGATGCCATCATAGGATCCGGCAAGCCGATCGATACGGACCGTTTTTATGTGATCTCGGTCGATACGCCGGTCAATCTCGGCGCCAATTCGCCCACCGTCATCACCACCGGGCCGGCCTCCACCAATCCCGATACCGGCAAACCCTATGGCATGGACTTTCCGATCCTGACGATCCGCGACTTCGTGGAAACCCAGAAGGCGCTGCTCGACCAGCTTGGCATCGAGAAGCTCTACGCCGTGATGGGTGCCTCCATGGGCGCGCTGCAATCCTATGAATGGGCGGCCGCCTATCCGGACCGCGTCGAGCGCGTGATTCCGGTGATCGGGTCCGGATGGAGCGACGGCGACCTGATCGCCTGGCTGAACATCTGGGCGGCGCCGATCCGGCTCGATGCGAACTGGAACGGCGGCGATTATTACGACGGCGAGCCGCCGCTGCGCGGCCTTGCCGAAGCGCTCAAGATCGTCACACTGCACGCCCAAAACCCCGAATGGTCGAACGGCGTGTTCGGACGCGCCTGGGCGGAAGACGGGGTGGACCCGGCCGGCGGGTTCGACAAGCTGTTCAAGATCGAGGCGGTGCTCGACAGTGTCGGCGCGGCGCGAGCAAAAACGTCGGACGCCAATCATTTCCTCTATCTGGCCAAGGCCAATCAGCTGTTTTATGCCGGGCACGGCGACAAGCTGCTGGACGGCCTGCTTGCGATCGACAGCCCCGTCCTGATCATCCATACCGACGAGGATCTGGTGTTTCCCGGCAACGCCGTGCGCGAGACCGCGGCGATCATCAAGTCCGACGGCACGCCGGTGGAGATCGTCGAACTGGAAGGCACGCGCGGACATCTCGACGGCGTGCTGTCGATCAGCCAAGCCGGCCCGCGCATCAAGGCGTTTCTTGAGAAATAGAGCCGACGACTTGACAGGCCGGGGCGGTTTCAGAAACCGACCCGGTCCCCGCCTTTCAAGGCCAGTGCGGACCGAGCCTCCGCCGGCGTCGCGATTTCGTGGCCGAGATGTTCCACGATCGTGCGAACCTTGGTGACCTGCTCGGCATTGTCCCTGGCCAGCTGACCGCGCCCGATCATCAAACTGTCCTCCAGCCCGACCCGGACATTGCCGCCAAGGATGACTCCCATCGTGCCAAGCGGCATCTGATGGCGTCCGGCGGCGAGCACCGAAAACCGATAATCCTCACCGAGCAGCCGGTCCGCCGTCTGTTTCATGTGCAGCAATTGATCGGGATGGGCATCCACCCCGCCGAGGATGCCCAAAACAAACTGGACAAAGACCGGCGGTTCGACATGCCCGGCTTTCAGGTAATGGGCGAGCGTCTGAAGATGGCCGGTGTCGTAACATTCGAACTCGAAGCGCGTGCCGTTTTCCCGTCCGAAGGCGAGAACCGTCTCGATGTCGGCAAACGTGTTCTTGAACACGAAGTCCTTCGTCGACTGGAGGAACGGTTCTTCCCAATCGTGTTTCCAGGACGTGTACTTTCCGGCCATCGGAAACGTGCCGAAATTCATCGACCCCATATTCAGCGAACACATTTCCGGACTGGCGCGGCGCGGTGCGGCCAGCCGGTCCTCCAGCTTCATGTTCGAGCCGCCGCCGGTGGTGATGTTCACCACCGCGTCGGTCGCCTGCTTGATGCGCGGCAGGAAATCCATGAACACGTCGGGATCCGGGGTCGGCAGGCCGGTTGCCGGATCCCTTGCGTGCAGGTGAAGGATGGCAGCGCCGGCCTCGGCGGCCCCGATCGCCTGTTCCGCAATCTCGGCCGGCGTCACCGGCAGGTACGGCGACATCGTCGGAGTATGGATCGAGCCGGTGACGGCGCAGGTGATGATGATCTTGTTGTCGGCCATGATCGGTCCTCTCCCGGGCCATCCGCGTTTTCTGCCGTAGGGCTGCCCGGCGCGGAAATCAGTTTTTCACAGCCGGATCCCGACGCCCGACACCGTCAGTCTGTTTTGTTTCAGACAGGATCGGACGATCGTGGAGAGATTGCTTCGCGCGTCCGACAGAATTCTTCGCAAAACCGAACCTGAGCTCAGGACGCAATCGAAATCAGCCGGTCAAGCGGCAAGGCATGGGCGGTCCGACCCTGCCATCCGTTCATCGTCTCGGCACAGCACAGCGCGTTCCAGATGCTTTCCTCGGTCGCTTCGATAACGGATTCAAACAGCGGCCCCAGCGCCATGTCGGGCAGGAATCGGGCCGTGTGTATCCGCTCCTCGTCCGCGGCCGAATGTGTGTTGCCGGTGGAGAACGCCAGGAAGAGATCGCCGCTCGACGGGGCACCGGTTCCGCCCACCCGGCCCACACCCAATCCGGCGCGCTGCGCCATACGGCGGCATTGATGCGGCAGCAGCGGCGCGTCGGTCGCGACCACCGCGATGATGGAACCCTGGTCGCGCGGCCGCGGCCACGGCAATGGCACCTCCTCGGCCGGGATCGCCTCGCCCACGGCCAAACCGCCAAGCCGCAATTGATGCCGCAGCCCGTAATTCGACTGGACGAGCACACCGACCGTCCAAGTCTCGCCGGCGCAGCCGACACGGCGCGAGGCGGTACCGATACCCGCCTTGAATTCGTGGGTGATCATGCCGGTACCGCCGCCAACGCAGCCTTCCGCGACCGGTCCGTCGGACGCGTTCCCGATCGCGGCAGTGAGATGGTGCGGCCGTACCGGAAAGCTCGCGGTATCGCTGAGCCAACCGTCATAGGTCTCGCCCACAAGAGGCAGGCAGAAATCGAACGGAAAGTCTCCGGACAATTCCCATCCGACGAGCCCTTCATGCACGGCGCCCACGCAATGCGTCCCTGTCAGCGCAAGCGGACCGCACATCAGACCGAACTCGTCCAGAAACGCCAGCCCGGTCATTTCGCCGTTGCCGTTGAGGATATGTGAGCCGGCAAATAAATGGCGCGTGGTGATCGCGCCGTTCTCCGGGACCACGACAGTGACACCGGAACGGACCATAGTCGGATCGTCATGCCAGACCGTCTCATGACCGACCAGGACGCCCGGAACATCAGTGATGGCATTATGGGTCGCGGTCGGCAGGCGCCCGATCGTCAGACCCAGATCCCTGAGGCGCTTTCTTTCCATGAAACCCGTCCCGGCGGTTTGTTTCGATGAGGCTTGATGTCGATCCGCTCACTGTGGAGTCTCTCGCATCGTCAGACAATCATCGATGCGTATCGCGATCCCGAAAACATCCCGCATCAGCTCCAGGCGACCTTGTCACGCAGGAAATCGATGGCGACACGTGTCTTGATCGGCAGATAGGCGCGGCTGGGATAGAGTGCCCAGGCGGCTGTCTCAAAATCCGTCGCAGTCGCGGCGTGATCGGGAAACAGGTCGATCAGCCGGCCCGTCGCAAGGTCGTCACCCACCAGCCAATCGGCTATGAGTGCCGGGCCCAAGCCCTGCAGAACTGCCGAGCGCAGGCTCAAGGCCGATGAGACCAGGACATCGCCGGCTACCGGAACACGGATCTCGGTGCCGGACGCTCCGCGCAACCGCCATTCGGAGCGATAGCCTGGCAACGTGAACAAGAGGCAGCGCACGCTTTCCAGATCGGTCGGGTCCTGAAGAACCGCGTTGCGCTCGACCCAGTCCGGGCTGGCACAGACATGATAGCGGGTGGCAAACAGTTTTGTGCCGATGAGACCCGGTTCGGGCTGAGCGCCCAGCCGGATGGCAAGATCCACACCTTCCGCCACGAGGTTCAGGTTCTTGTCGGTCAGAAGCAGTTCCAGCCGTAGGTCGGGATAAGCCTGCCGGAACGCCGGCACCAGCGGCACGATCACCCGTTCGCCGAACGCCACCGACGCGGTCAGCCGCAATGTCCCCGACGGCCGGGCAGAGATGGACCTTGCCTCGTCGCGCGCCTCGTCCAATCCGTCCAGCAATGCTGAAACGCGCCGAAAGTAGAGGTCACCCGCTTCGGTCAGGGTCATGCGCCGCGTCGTCCGGTGAAGCAACCGAATGCCGAGATCGGCCTCCAGAGACCCGATCGCCCGCGATACCGAGGACGGATTGATATCCCGGTCTCCCGCGACAGCGGCAAAGCTCAGCCGCCTCGCCACGTCAACGAAAAGGCGTAGTGCTTCAACATCCATTCCTGCACAATCCGCATGAGAAATAAGATGCAGAAAACCTTATCTGCATGCTGCGCAAAAATAAATCGGTGCGAAGACGGGATCACTCCCAAGCGGGCAATGGACCTTCGAACCCCTCGGCAAACCCGGTCAACGGTTCTGCGGCGATCGCCCAGTCGACCCGACTGCGGGTCCAGATTTCAAAGGCCGGCCGGAACAGGCCCGGATCGTCCAGCGTGCCCGCCTTGACCGAATAACGCTCCGGATCGGGCCAGGGCGAGGTCATCACATGACCGGAACAGCGCTCGCAGGCATGGCGCGCGACCGTGCGGCCGCTGTCCGCGGTCTTGGTCCACGTGGTCAGGGCTCCGGAAACGCTTAAGGCGGAAGCCGCGACAACGATCGCCGCGTGGTAAGCCGCACCGCCGTAAACCCGGCAATCGCTGCAATGGCAGTAATAATGCAGTCTCGACCCCGTGCGTACCGAATAGCGCACAGCGCCGCAGAGACATCCGCCGGCAAGGTCAATTGTCATGATTATTCTCCTGAACCCGTGCCGGGATCAGAGCCGAAGGGCAAAGCCCGCGTCAAGATGCCTGGCCGCCGAGGGTCGATTCACTGGATTCACTGGATTCGGGATGCCGTGTTCTCTTTCGCACCGGCGGCCACTACCTTGCCTCGACAGGCCCGCCGTGACCTGAAACAATGGCCGTGACCATGGGCATGAACGGGCGCGCGCGAGCCGCTCGCCGGTTCAAAACAAGAACAGGGACAAGGAGCAAGCCATGCTGAACGCGGTTCCGGAAGCAACGATCGAGGCGGCCCGGATCGACATGGCCGTAGTGCTGCGGCTCGCCGCACGATTCGACCTGCATGAGGGCATCGACAACCATTTCAGCTATTCCTGCGGGGACGGAACGTTCCTTTTGAACCGATGGGGCGTGCACTGGTCGCGCATGAAACGTCGCGATATCCTGCGCGTCGACAGCCAGGGCGACATCCTGACCGGATCGGGCAGCATAGAACGCACGGCCTTCATGATTCACGAAGCCTTCCACCGCCTTTGCCCGAAGGCGATCGCCGTATTCCACACGCACATGCCCTATACGACGGCGATTGCCTGCACGCATCCGGGTCGGATCGAACCGATCAGCCAGAACGCACTTCGCTATTACGGGGCGATCGCCTACGAAGACGCCTATGACGGCCTGGCCAACGACCGCGAAGAAGGCGAGCGCCTGGCACGCGGCGCCGGGGACAAGTTTATCGTGATGCTGAAGAACCACGGGGTCATGGTCTGCGGCCCGACGATCGGCGTCGCCTTCAACGATCTGTATTTCCTGGAACGCACCGCAAAGGTCCAGGTTCTGGCAAAGGCATCGGGCGGCGAACTCGCGCTCATTCCCCATGACGTCGCACAGAAGACCGCCGATCAGATCGGAGAAATCGACGAAGACAAGGAAACGCATTTTCAGGTCCTGAAAGACATGGTCCTGGAAGAGAATCCGGAAACCGTGGACTGACGTTCGGCCTGAGCGTTTTGTTCGGGCGGACCTCGGTTCACGCGGCGGGGACCGATTGCCATGCCAGCCATTCCTGCCCTGGTGCCGCGCGGAGACGGGCACCAGTTCGTGCTCTACGCGGATTCATGCTCCGGCGTGCCGGGCGCGCCGCATGCGGCAACCCATGCCCGGGTCAACGCGGTCGTGCAATCGCTGGACCCGGCGCCGGAATTCGTGGTCTATCCCGGCGATGAAATTATCGGCCTGACGACCAGCGAAACCGCGCTCCGGGCGCAATGGGCCTATTGGCTCGATACGGAAATGGCCTGGCTCGACCGGTCGACCACGCCGCTCTACAACACAACCGGCAATCACACGACCTACGACGCGATGAGCGCTCGCGTATTCGGCGACGTTCTGCAACACCTGCCGCAAAACGGCCCGGCCGGTCAGAAGGGCCTTAGCTATTTCGTCCGGCGGGGCGAGCTTCTTATGGTCTTCGTCGATACGCTATGCGCCGAACTCGGCGGCGAGGGTCGTGTCGAGACGGACTGGCTGGCCGCAACCTTGCGGGATCACGAGGATGCCCGCTGGAAACTCGTCGCCGGCCACCACCCCGTTTTTGCGGTCAACGGGTTTGCCGGGCCCTATGCCCGACAGATCGGCCCGGACTATGCCGACCGCTTCTGGTCGCTGCTCGTTGAAAATGGCGTGCTGGCCTATCTGTGCAGTCATATCCTCGCCTTTGACGTTCAGGTCCAGGAGGGCGTACTTCAAGTAACGACCGCCGGCGCCGGGACTGCCCATCGCATGCCGGAAGGCATCGAATATCTGCATTGCGTGCAAGCTGCGATCGACGCGGCCGGCCTGCGATACCAGGTGCTCGACGACGACGGCGTGATCCGCGAATGCCTGTCCTGGCCGCCAGACCTGCCCGACAGGGATACCTGGCGACCCATTGAATCCTCCCTTGTCTTGCCCTTCGAAGCCGATGCAGACGCGGATCGAGGCGCCCTGATCGCCTTGCGTCTGGCCGGTCGGACGACGCGCCGTGCCGATGCCCAGACATTGCTGGCCGCGACGCCTGCCGGCCATCGCCCGCCCGCGATGTGGATCGGACTGACGGGCGCGGAACAACGCCTGACGGCTACCCTGGCACCGACAGCCGGCCGATCGCCGCACTATTGGTTCGGTCCCGCGTTCGGCGCCGAGACCGCCTTCGATGCCGACCTGGCGATCCATACCGGCATGGGCCCCGGCGGCCTGCTTTGGCGTCTGCCCGAGGGGCCCTGGACATCGCTTGCATCCGCTTCGGCCTGGGGCGCAGAACGCCTGCATTGGCGGGAAAACTGGACGGTGGGACACGGACCGAAGGGGGAGCGGGACTCACCCTTCCTCGGCTCGGATCTATCGGTGCGCACATCGGGCTTCCGGATTCAGGACGCGTGCCGACCCTAGAGATCCGATCGCGAGCCCGGCCGACCCGTCAGAACCTTTCATAAAAACAGTCTGAATCCTTCAGGTTTGCGGTTCTCCGCATGACCACATGCGTCCTGTCGGCGTCCGTCGCCGTTCCGTGCTGGCACAGAAGCGGAACGGAAGCGCGGGCGCCGACATGCCCGAACCAAGCTTGAAGGAGACCCGTCGTGCCAAAATCTTTCCCGGAAAAAACACCGTCGGCCCTCGCCGCCTTGGCGACATCGCCCGTTCGCATTCTTCGGCCGCGCGATGCGGGAGCGGATTCCCTGTTCGGCGTCCCGATCCAGAGCCGGCCGCAGACAAGCTGGCGTCAGGAGCCCGACCAGCCGGTTACAGAGAGCCTCGCCGACCTGGCGCGGAAGGCCATCCCGTGACCCTTCACGATATGCCGGCATGGCGCAAGGCCGCCGCCACGTACAATTTTGCCTCAGACCATTACGACTCGACGCCCCTCGCCTTCTGGGATCGCCATGGACAAAGAACCGTCGATCTGATGGGACTGAAAGCTGGCGATTGCGTGCTCGACGTCGGGTGCGGCACGGGCGCCTCCGCTCTGCCGGCTGCCGAGGCTGTCGGTCGCGACGGCTATGTAGTGGGTATCGATGTGGCGGAGAACATGCTCACCCGTGCCCGGGCGAAAGCGCGCGACCGGGGCCTCGACAATGTCGAATTCGACTTGGCGGACATGGCGGATTGCGGACGTGCCGATCAGACTTTCGATGCCGTGATCAGCAGTTTCTCCGTCTTCTTCATGCCGGACCTGGAAACACAGGTCGCGGAACTCTGGCGTCTCGTGCGCCCCGGCGGGCGCTTGGGCATTACCGTGTGGGGCCCCGACGCGTTCGAACCCGGCGCGACGATCTTTTCACAGGAAGTCCGCCGGATCCGGCCGGACATGCCGGATCTCAAGCGGCCGTGGGAACGGCTTACGGAGCCGGAAGCCCTGCGCGGCCTGATGCGCGACAGCGGCACGGCGGATCCGGTCGTGACCACGACAGAACATACCCAGGCGCTTGGAGAGGTCGAGGACTGGTGGACCATCGCGATGGGCTCTGGGTTTCGTGCCGAGATCGAGCAATTGCATCCGCGGGAGCGCAAGATCGTGAAGCAGCATGTTCTCGCGCGCCTGACCGACCAGAAGGTCGAAGCCGTCGCGGCCCACGCTGTGCATGCCGTTGCCCGTAAATCCAGGAGCCGTCAGATCCGAAAGCCGATCGGTTGTGCCGTGCGCCCGCACAGCAGAACCTCAAGCGAGGCCGTCACCGATTGACCTGGTTCTGCGCAAATCCCGCCATGGTGTTGTAATCGCCGACAATGGCTCGCAATTCATCCGGCGTCGCAACGTCGTGCAGATCCTCGAATCCGTCCGGAGCCCGCTGCTCGACCAGGTCGATCACCCGCTCCGGCCCGCCTTTACGGTTGAGGCGGACGATCTCCGCGGTAGCCGGGCGGCGCAGGTTGTCATAGGCGGCGAGCGCTTCCGGCCCATCCTTAGCCGACAAAAGATCAGCGAGCGCGATCGCGTCCAGCACCGCCTGGCTCGCGCCATTGGACCCGACCGGATACATCGGATGGGCGGCATCGCCGAGCAAGGTGACGCGGCCGTCAGTCCAGCGATCGAGCGGGTCCCGATCGCACATCGGGTAGACGTAGAATTCCGGGGTGGCGCGGATCAACGCCTCGATATCGAGTTCGGGCAGCGAAAACACGCCGGTGACATGCGCCATCACGTCGTCCAGGCGTCCCGGCTTCGACCAGTCGTCGCGATGCGGGATCGGCGTCGACCCGTCGCCGAGACTGGCGCAGATAACCCAGTTCATCAGCGTCTTGCCCGGATGTCGCTGCGGATCATTGAAGATCGGATAGAGAACCAGCTTCGCGGCCATGCCACCGGCAATAATCATCGTGCGTCCGTCGAGAAACGGATCCCACCAGGTGGCGCCACGCCACATCAGCACACCATTCCAGCTCGGATCGCCCTGGTCGGGATGGTAGTGCCGCCGAACGGTGGAATGAATGCCGTCGGCTCCGATGAGGATCGAACCGGGAACCCTAGTCTCGGCGCCCTCGCGATCGGCGAAAACGCCTTCGACATTCGTGTCGGTCTGGGAAAACCGCACCAGGCGCTGGCCGGCATGGATGCAATCAGCGCCGAGCCGTTCGACTGCAACATCGAACAGCGTCCTTTGCAGCTTGCCGCGGTGAATGGAAAATTGCGGCACATCGTATCCGGCTGCGAGACCGCGCGGCTGGCGCAGAATATCCTGGCCGCCCGCTGCCTTGTAGATCAATTCACTGGTGCGGATACCGACCGCGTCAAGGCGATCCAGAAGCCCGAGACCGGCCAGTTCCCGGATGGCATGCGGCAACGTGTTGATGCCGACCCCGAGTTCGCGGACTTCCGACGCCTGCTCGAAGACATGGGCCTTGATGCCCCGGGCGTGGAGCGCCAGCGCAAGCGTCAGCCCGCCAACCCCGGCGCCTGCAATGATGACCGCGTCTTTCGTCTGCATGTCAGTTCGCCTTGTGCGATTCCCGGGACGTTCAGGACGCGTCCGGATTCAACAGATGGTTTACAAGGGCGCTCTCCGGTTCGGTCAGGCCGTCGATGACATCGAAATGATGCCGGTCCGGCTCCTCGACCGTGAGCGTCGCTGCGCCGCAGCCCTTCCAGACATTGGCGAGAAGGGCGTTCAAGCGAATGAACTCGGAGCGTTCGCCCGCCCCGACCCAGCATGTCAGGCGCGCGTTCTCGACCGGGTCGCACAGGACAGGACTTTCAGCCCGTGCCTCCTCGGCATCGATGTGTAAAGTGTCGTTGAGCTCGGTGCGCATGATCGGGCGCAAGTCATGGACACCGGATATCGAGACGACATGCCGAATGCGGTTCCGGATCGCATCAGGCAAAACGACGTCCGCGCACAGCATGCGGCTGGCGAGATGGCCGCCCGCTGAATGACCGGTCAGGAATATCGGACCGTCAATCGCCTCCGCACCATGAACCAGCATGGCGGCGATTTCCGTCGTCATGGTCCGGATGCGAGCGTGGGGTGCGAGTGTATAGCTGGGCATGGCGACCGCGTAACCGCGGCCGAGGGGTCCGGCAGCAAAATGCGACCAGACGGATTTGTCGAACCGCCTCCAGAAGCCGCCATGAACGAAGACGACCAGACCGGCCGGCTGTGCCTCAGGCAGGAAAAGGTCATAGCGGTTGCGCGGCGCGTCACCATAGGCGATGTCGAACCTGACGCGACCTGCAGACTGCATGGTTTCGCGGAAGCGTGCCGCTTGCTCTACCCAGCGGTCGGGCCAGGAATCGCCGTTCGGGATGTTGGGGCCGTTCGCATAGGCATCGTCCCAATCTTCGATCCGCCAGAGCATGCTTGTTCTCCGAGAAATGCCAGCCTGTCTCTTGTCCGGCCGCGCCGGCCGCATTGCGCCGGCGGCAATTTATTTCAAGCTTAAAATTTCACGCTTGGAATATCCCGTCAATGCTGGAATGATGATGTCGACCGGCCTGCCGCCCGGAGTTCAATCCGGCGAGGCCATGCGTCATCAAGAGAAAAAGGAGAGCGGAAAATGGAGCTGATGCAGGGAGTTACGACAGCCACTGACGGACTGGACGGTGTCGCCTGGAATGTCGTCGGCCACACCTATACGCCGAAGCTGCTCTCCGACAACGCCTTCCTCTGGCACGCCCACATTCCCGATGGCACGTTCGTGCCGCCGCACATCCATCCAATGCAGGACGAATGGATCGTCATGCTGACAGGCAACCTGGAAGTCGAGTTCGGACCGGAGGTCGCCAAGGCCGGACCGGGCGACACGATCCGCATGCCGATGGGCAAACCGCACGGGATCTTCAACCGGTCCGGCAGCGACGCGACCTGTATGTTCGGGGTTGCGCCGAGCCGTAAGCTGTTCGACCTGTTCCACGCGCTTCACAACGTCACCGACCCGGCGGAACTGGTCCGCATTTCAGCCCTGCACGAAGTGGATTTCCTGCCGCCGCCCGACGCCTGACCGTCTCCACCGACCCGGGCCGGCGTCGTGCGCCCGTGTCGCTTTTCCGGTCTTGACAGCGACCTATGAAACCGCACGATTTCGGTCAATCGTCCGGTTCGGATGCCGCTCATCCGAACTTCGGCTTACATTTGCCCGTGGAGGCATTCCCATGCGCTTCGAATCTCCCACAACCGTTCAGGACGCGGTCGGTCTCCTGGCCGCGGAAACCGGTCTGTCACGCCTGCTTGCCGGCGGCACGGACGTGCTTGTGCAATTACGATCGGGTTTCGTCGAGCCTGACCTCGTCGTCGATATCAAACGCATTGCCGGCATGCGCGATGTCGTGCCGGAAGGCGGCGGATACCGGATCGGTGCGGCCGTATCGGGCGCGGAACTCGGCGCCCATGACGGGGTTCGCGGGCTTTGGCCGGGTGTGGTCGAGGCGCTGGAACTGATCGGCTCCACCCAGATCCAGGGCCGCGCGACGCTTGCCGGCAATCTTTGCAACGGCTCGCCGGCAGCCGACAGCGTCCCGGCGATGTTTGCCGCCGACGCCCGGGTGACGGTCGCCGGTCCGGGCGGCGAGCGTACCGTGCCGGTCATGTCCATCCCTGTCGGGCCCGGAAAGACGTCGCTCGCCCGATCGGAATTCATCACCGCCATCCACCTGCCGGCGCGCCCGGACCGGTCATCGGACGCCTATCTGCGGTTCATTCCGCGCACCGAGATGGACATTGCGGTCGCTTCGGCCGGAGTGAGCCTGGAACTCGAACCGGACGGCACCTGTCGCGCGGCCCGGGTTGCGTTGGGCGCCGTTGCGCCCACGGTCGTGCTCGTTGAAGATGCCGCAGCGGCACTTGTCGGAACCCGTCTGGAAGAGGGTGACCTGAAAACCCTGGCAGAGGCCTGTTCGGCGGCTTGCAATCCGATCGACGACAAGCGCGGGACAATCGAGTTCCGGCGCGACGTCGCCGCGGTGCTTGCCCGGCGCGCTGCCCTCATCGCCTATGAACGTGCGGGGGGAACACAATGAGCCGCATTCACGTCAACACCAGCGTCAACGGCGACGCACTCGACTTTTTGTGCGAGCCCAACGAGACGCTGCTCGATGCCCTGCGCAACCGGCTTGGGCTGACCGGGGCAAAAGAGGGCTGCGGCACCGGCGATTGCGGCGCCTGCAGCGTGACGCTCGACGGCAGCCTGGTCTGTGCCTGCCTGGTGCTGGCGGCGGAAACCGAGGGCCGCGAAGTCGGTACGGTCGAGGGTCTTGCCGACGGCGACCATCTGCACCCGCTGCAGGAAAAGTTCCTGGAACATGCGGCGCTGCAATGCGGGGTCTGTACCCCCGGGATTCTGGTCGCCGCGAAGGCGCTGCTCGACCGGAATCCGGATCCGGACGAGACAGAAGTCCGCTATTGGTTAGCCGGCAACCTTTGTCGCTGTACCGGGTATGACAAGATCATTCGCGCGGTGCTCGACACCGCCGCCGACCTGCGGGAGGCCTGACATGTCGCTGGATGAAAGCAGCAGACGCATTTTCAAGATCGTCGGCACGCGGCCGGTGCGCCCAGACGGTGTGGACAAGGTTACCGGGCGCGCGCTTTACGGCGCCGACATGACCGCGCCGGGCATGCTGGTCGGGCACATCCTCAGAAGCCCGCATGCCCATGCGCGGATTCGTTCGATCGACACGGCCGCGGCGATGGCCGTCGACGGCGTCAAGGCTATCGTCACCGCGGCGGATTTCGCCGCTGCCGATGATCCGGACCTGCAGGATATCCTCGACAATTGCATGGCGCGCGGCAAAGCGCTCTATGACGGACACGCGATTGCCGCCGTAGCGGCCACAACCGACAAGGCGGCACGGCTCGCGCTGAAGCTGATAGCCGTCGATTACGATGTGCTGCCACATGTCACCGATGTCGACGACGCGATGCAGCCGGACGCACCGGTAGTGCAGAGCGGGCGAGCCGAAGAAAACGTGCCGCCGGGCCTGTCGGAAAACGTCACGACCTATGTGGCGTTCGGCCACGGTGACCTGGAGGCCGGCTTTGCGCGCGCCGACAAGGTGATCGAGCGGCAGTTCAGGACGGCTGCGACGCACCAGGGTTACATCGAACCGCATGCCTGTCTGGCAACGATGGGACCGGACGGCAAGGCAGACCTGTGGTGCTGCACGCAGGGTCAGTACATGGTGCGCAATACCTGTGCGGCGCTGCTTGGTATGGATTCCAGCCAGTTGCGGGTTACCGCGTCGGAGATCGGTGGCGGCTTCGGCGGCAAGACCACGGTTTTCATCGAACCGGTGGCGCTGATGCTGTCGAAAAAGTCGGGCCGACCGGTAAAGATCGTCATGAGCCGGTCGGAAGTCTTCCGTGCCACCGGTCCGACTATTTCATCGTCGAGCGACATCAAGATCGGGATGACGGCCGACGGCCGCATCACGGCCGGGCTGGCGCGGCTGCGCTACCAGGGCGGGGCATTTCCCTGCGGTACGGTCTCGTTCGGCGCGCAGAGCGCGTTTGCCGCCTACGATCTCGACGCGGTGGCGACCGAGGGCTGGAGCGTGATGACCAACCGACCCAAGGAGGCGGCCTATCGGGCGCCCGGCGCGCCGATGGCGATCTATGCAGTGGAAAGCGTGGTCGACGAATTGTGCCAGCATTTCGGGCTTGATCCGCTCGACGTGCGGCTCAAGAACGCGGCGCGCAAGGGCACCAGGTCATCCTATGGGCCAACCTTCAACGAAATCGGTCTGATGGCGACGCTGAACGCGGCCAAGGAACATGCGCATTATTCGGCGCCGCTCGGCCCGAACCAGGGACGGGGCCTGTCCTGCGGTTTCTGGTTCAATTTCGGCGGCGATACCTGCGTGTCGCTCAACATCAATGCCGACGGCACGGTCGGCGTGACGGAAGGCAATCCGGATATCGGCGGTTCGCGCGCCTCGATCGGCATGATGGCGGCGGAAGAACTCGGCATTCCGTTGGACAAGGTGCGCACGACCGTTACCGACACCAATTCCCTCGGCTATAACGACGTGACCGACGGCAGCCGCGTCACGTTCGCTGTCGGGCTCGCAACGATCAAGGCCGCCCGGGCCGCGATCGATGAAATGTGTCGCCGCGCTGCGCTGATCTGGGGCATCGACGAGGATGCCGTGGTCTGGGAGGACGGCGCCGCCCGTCCATCCGGGCCGAATGCCGGCGATTTCGACCCGCTGAGCCTCGCCGACATCGCCGCGCGATCGTCGGAGACCGGCGGTCCGATCGCCGGCCACCACGAGGTGAACGCCGACGGCGCCGGCGTTAGCTTCGGTGTACATCTGGTCGATGTGGAAGTCGATCCGGAGCTCGGATCGGTCAAGGTCCTGCGCTATTCGATCTTCCAGGATGCAGGCAAGGCCGTGCACCCGTCCTATGTCGAGGGTCAGATGCAGGGTGGCGCCGTGCAAGGCATCGGCTGGGCACTCAACGAGGAATACATCTACGGGGACGACGGACGTCTGCAGAATCCGGGTTTCCTTGATTACCGTGTGCCGGTCGCCTCGGACCTGCCGATGATCGAACCGGTGATCCTGGAGATTCCCAATCCGGGCCATCCCTACGGCGTGCGCGGCGTCGGCGAGACGCCGATCGTGCCGCCGCTGGCGGCGATCGCCAACGCCGTGTCGCGCGCAGCCGGCGTCCGACTGACCGAATTGCCGATGTCGCCGCCGCGGGTACTGAAAGCAATCAAAGCCACCTCGGCGTGACGCCATGGTCAAGGTGACGATCTGGGGATCGCTGCAATCGGCCACGGACGGGGCTGAGGCGGTCGAGGTCGAGGCGCGCACGACCCGCGAATTGCTGGATCGTCTGGCCGAAGCCTATCCGGGTCTGAAGCCGCAGATCGAGCGCGGCGTTTCGGTGGCAATCGACGGTGAAATCTATCGCGACGCCTGGTTCACGCCGATCCGCGCGGATAGCGAGGTTATCCTGATGCCGTATATGGCGGGAGGGTAGGTCTACCGGCTCGGCTCGAAACTACCCATTGGGGTATGTTGACCAAAAATACACCTCTGTTTGGATTTTGTGTATGAATGATTGTATTTTTTTCTTTTGCGCGTAATAATTCTGTATGTGCGGCTCCCAACCGGTCTGATTGCCGCCGCTTCGGCGGCAAACGCAATCCGGTTTGTCACCCAGGGTCCGAACCCGTCGCATGCAGAAACCTGAATCCAGCCCAAACCGAACCCTTCCTATCCTCTCGACCGCAACCGCCTTCGGTTTGCCGATCCTCATTGTGTTCGTGCAAAAGTATTATTTCGCTCCGACACCTCTTGCGGTCGCGGCCCACCCGGCCGTTCTGATCGCAGAGGTGCTCGGCAGGAGCCTCCCTGCTCTGGTGATCGGCCTTTTGCTCATGCGTCTCCTTGGCGCATGGCCATGGAACCGCAGCCTGACCAGTACCGCATTTCTTGCTGCCACCCCGACCGCCCTATTGGTTGTCATTGCACAGAGCGGCGAAAGGCATTTTGCCGAAACGGAGCGTCTCTGGATGGAATGCGCCAGCGTCCGGGTAGCCCTGCCACTCGGAGCAATTGGCGACATATATGATCGCCCAACTCACAGATACGCCGTGGCCTTGCGCGGTGACGACGCCTTCTCGGTGACCTGCCTGCCCCTGCCCGAACCGGAAGTGCATACTTTTCTTGAGAATTACGTCTCGCGCCTGGCTTCCATGCAAGCAAACATCACACTGTCGACTTTCGAACGGACCGTCCGCTTCGGCAATCCCGCCATCGAGGCCCAGGGGACGGTCGAGGGCGAGGAGGCCGGGCGCGTCGTTAGAAAACCCTATTTCGTCATTGTCTCGCAGGCGGGCGGAGAGCTCTTGACCGCGACGTCGACGATGCCGGATGCCATGCGGTCCGATTTCATTGAATTCGAGATCGACGGCAATGTGGAGGCAGCCACAACGCAGCTGAAAACGGACTGAAGGATACAACCTGCTTCCCCAGATTAAAATTCTGCGTTGTAATTCTCTTGAATACACTTTATAAGGTTATCGACAGACTTTGCAGCCGGAATCCGGTCTGGTTCGCGGATCCGATGACCGAATCCACCCGTTCCTCCTTGGGACAAACGGAGCATCCAATGCGTCCAAACATGCTACGATCTTGGCTTAGGACACTTGGCCTGCCGGTGGTGGCCTGTCTTGGGCTCGTCGTCCTGATCTCGGCACCAGCACCTGCCGTTTCGGAGGAGGACAACAATTACGTTCTGACCTTCACCTGCGGTCAGGCCTTTGTGATGTTTCCTGATGGCGTGACTCTGGAAGAAGATTTTCTGTTCGATGAACTGGAAATGCGCGTCGGCGTCGGGGAGGAAAGCCTCCATGCCGCAGCTTGCATCGGGCATTTCGATGACAAGGCCATAATGCGCGATCTGCGCGAAATGCTCGGCGGGCCTTTTGGCTTCGATAGAATTGTGGAATCCGAGGAATCTTTTGCCTTTGAGGCCTTCGGTCGGCCATCTCTCGATGTACGCGGCGTCATGTCGTTCACCGAGGACGGCGCTAAAGTGTTCAAGGGATTCAGGGCCTCCATTACCCGCCCTCATGAAACCAGAGACCTCGTATTGTTCAGTCTGGAGCCAGACAGTGTGGATTCGTTCGGATTCCACTTGTTTGGGAAGGTCGAGGCTACGGCAGCGCCGAATCCAGTCCGGCCCGATCCTGAGCCCGACAATCACTCACCTGGCGATACGACGTCCGGCGACGCCCTTTGATCGCCGGATACCCCAAGACCAATATCTGGGTTTTCCAAGAATCGCTTTGCCAGCAGCATTCCTCACATGCCGGCAACGGCGTTCAAATCTTCCCGCCGAGTGCCCGATAGACCTTCATGCCGGGACGGCCGGTGACCGGCAGCCCTAACGCCGCTTCGGCCTTGCGAATGCCGGCGCGTGTTGCCGGGCCGACCTTGCCGTCGGCTTCACCGACGTCGAAGCCCCTCTTGTTCAGGCGTTTCTGAAGATCGAGCCGCTGTTCGCGCGACAGGCCGAGATCGTTGGTCGGCCAGGCTGTGCGGAATTCCTTGCCGCCGCGCAGGCGATCCGACAGATGAGAGATCGCAAGGGCGTAGGATTCGGCAAGGTTATAGGAATAGATCGCGTCGAAGTTCCGGAAGACCAGGAAGGCCGGCCCGTTCCTGCCCGCCGGCACCAGGAGGCCCGCCGTACCCGATCCGGTCAATTTGCCACCGCCGGCCTTCTTCAGACCGCGTTTTGACCACGTCGCGACAGAGGCCTTGGCCTTGCGACCGGTCGGGCCGCTGTACCCGGACGGCAGACGGACCTCGTAACCCCAGGCCTGCCCCGACCGCCAGCCGGAGCGGTTCAGGTAATTGGCGGTGGAGCCAAGCGCGTCGGGCACGGAGCGCACGAGATCGCGACGTCCGTCCTTGTCGAAATCGACCGCCAGCCGGCGATAGGTCGAGGGAATGAACTGGGTCTGGCCGAATGCGCCCGCCCAGGATCCCTTCAAGTCCTTCATGCGCAGGTCGCCGCGATCGACGATCTTCAACGCCGAGACCAGTTCTCCGCGCCAGAACTTCGTGCGCCGGCCGGAACAGGCAAGATTGGCAAGTGCATGCGGGATGAAAAAGCTTCCCTGGTTTTCGCCGTAGTTGCTTTCCACGCCCCATAGAGCAGCAATGACATAGCGGTCCACGCCATAGGTCCGCTCGACCGCCTTGAGCGTCGAACCGTGCTTCTTCATCATCTTGCGGCCGGTGCGAATGCGGTCGTCATCGACCAGAAAGGCCATGTAATCCCAGATCGGCGTCTTGTATTCCGGCTGCGCCCGCGAAAACCGCAAGACCTTTTCATCGCGGGCGACATCCGAGAGCGCGGCGTTCACGGTCTTGCGGCTGACTCCGGCCTGGACGGTGCTGGCCTTCAGACCGTTGACGCAGGCGGAAAAAGACGCCGAGGCAGGCGTGGCGAGAAGAGCACAGGCGGCAGCAATCGCAAGACGCTTCATGGAACGATCCCTCTGTGGTGTCGGACAAACCGAAGGTGACTGCTTTCGAAATCTCAGAGCAGTCAGAAGTATTCGCCATCAACAGCATTATAAAGGCGAATCACGATCCGGCCCAGATCTGATGAACCTGGTTCCGGTGTTTGCGACAATTCGCGAACAGACAATAGTTCCGGTTTCAATTCCGGCGGTTGTCGGATGTTCGGGAGTTCACCCGAACAGGGTTGAAAAAGTGTTGACGCAACCTGGGTCTCCGCGAACGGTCCGTCCAACTCCGGACAGCTAGGAAAGGATACCTTTCAACCGATAAAGAACTTCCAGCGCCTCTCTTGGGGTCATGTCGTCGGGTGCCAGTTCGTCGACGGCCGCGCGCAGGGCGCTTGCCTCGGGGTCCAGCGCCGCGGCTTCCGCCTCATTGCGCGCCCGCGCGGCGGAGAACAGCGGCAGATCGTCGACAAGCGCGGCCGGACCGGACCGGTCGGTTTCTTCAAGACGGTGCAGAACCTCTTCCGCGCGACCGATCACGGATGCCGGCAAGCCGGCCAGTTTGGCCACCTGGATCCCGTAGGAGCGGTCTGCCGCACCCGCGGCGATTTCGTGCAGAAAGACCAGATCGCCCTTCCATTCCTTGACCTTTACCGTTGCATTGCGGACCCGCGGAAGCCGCTCGGTCAGAGATGTCAATTCATGGTAGTGCGTGGCAAACAGGGCGCGGGACCGGTTCACCTCATGGAGATGTTCCACCGCCGCCCAGGCGATCGAGAGGCCATCGAATGTCGCCGTGCCGCGGCCGATCTCATCCAGGATTACCAGCGATCGCTCGGTCGCCTGATTGAGGATCGCCGCCGTTTCGACCATTTCGACCATGAACGTCGAACGCCCGCGGGCGAGATCGTCAGCAGCGCCAACGCGAGAAAACAGCCGGTCGACAACGCCGACATGCGCAGACCGCGCCGGCACGTAGGACCCGATCTGAGCGAGCAGTACGATCAGGGCATTCTGGCGCAAAAAGGTCGACTTGCCGGCCATGTTCGGGCCGGTCACGAGCCAGAGGCAACCGCCTTCACCGATAGCCGCGTCCGTCGGCGGACCGAGATCGCAATCGTTGGCGACGAAGGCCTTGGCCTCTTGGGCGAGGGCCTGTTCGACAACCGGATGGCGGCCGCCTTCGATCCGGAAGACCCGGCTGTTGTCGATTTTTGGCCGGCAATAGCCCCGTTCGAGCGCAAGGGCGGCGAGCGCGGCCATCAAGTCGAGGTCGGCCAACGCGCCGGCAATTGCCTTCAAGGCCGCCTCGCCGGCCAGGATCGTCTCGCGCAGGGCCTCGAAGGTTTCGAATTCGATCGCGAGCGCCCGCTCGCCGGCACTGGCAATCTTGGCTTCGAGGCCGGACAGTTCAGTCGTCGAAAACCGGACGGCATTGGCCAGCGTCTGGCGGTGGATGAATGTGGCGTTCAGCGGATCCGCCATCATGCGGTCGGCGTGACCGGCCGGCACCTCCACAAAATAGCCGAGCACGTTGTTGTGCCTGACCTTCAGCGCCCGGATTTCCGCAAGCGCGGCATAGTCCGCCTGCAGGCCGGCAATGATGCCGCGGCTCTCGTCGCGCAGGGCCCTGACATCGTCCAGGTCAGCGTTGAACCCGGATCGCACGAAATTGCCGTCCCTCTTGAGGAGTGGAACATCGTCGGCAAGCGCTGCCGCAAGCCGGTCGGAAAGGTCCGATGGCGCTGCGGCCAGCGCCGCCTGCGCGGCTGCAATGTCATTGGGCAGATCCGTTGCAGCACCTGACAGCGTCGCCAGCACCGTCGCGGCACAATCCAGTCCGACCCGGATGGTGATCATGTCACGCGGCCCGCCGCGGTTAAGGGCAAGGCGGGCAAAAGCCCGGGCGATGTCCGGCGCCGCCTTCAGGTCGCTGCGTATCCGATCCGTCAGGGTCGGATCGTTGTGAAAATGCGCGGCAGCCTCGAGCCGCTCAGCGATCGTGGCTTCGTTGCAGGACGGGTTGTTCAAGCGCTCCGCCAGGCGCCGCGCTCCCGGCCCGGTGACTGTACGGTCGATGGCATGGAACAGGCTGCCTTTGCGCTCACCCGACAGCGTCCGCATGATTTCAAGACTGGCGCGCGTCGCGGGGTCGATGGCCAGAATCTCGGTCGCGGTCTCCCGCCGTGGCGGGTCCAGCGGCGCGTTCTCGCCGAGTTGCGTCTTGTCCATATAGGCGACGATGGCCGACGCCGCGCCGAGCTCAGCACGCGAGAAGCTGCCGAAACCCGCTAGGGCCTTCACGCCGTAATAGGCCTGAAGACGGCTTTCCGCGGTCGCACCGTCGAAAAAGGCCGCCGGCATCGGCGCGACGGCCGCCGCCAATCCGTCGACGAGCAGGCGGATCTCGTCTTCGTCATAGAGCGCTTCAGGCAGGATGATTTCACTGGCATCGATCATCGACAATCGCGTGCCCAGGCCGGACGTCCCGGTCTCGGTGACCTGGAACAGGCCGGTCGACATGTCAGTCCAGGCGATGCCGAAAGCGCCATCACGCCCCGCGCCGCGCATCCGTGTCACCGCACACAGGAAATTGTTGCGGTCGACGGCGAGCAGACTGTCTTCCGTGATCGTGCCGGGCGTCACCAGGCGAACGACATCGCGACGGACAACCGCCTTGTAGCCGCGTTTCTTGGCCTCCGACGGGTCTTCCAGCTGTTCGCAGACCGCCACCCGATGCCCTTGTGCGATCAGGCGCTGGAGATAATCGTCGGCTGCGTGCACCGGCACGCCGCACATGGGGATGTCGGCGTCCTTGTGTTTGCCGCGCCGGGTCAGCGTGATGTTGAGGGCGCGCGACGCAATCTCAGCGTCCTCGAAAAACAGTTCGTAGAAATCGCCCATCCGATAGAACAGGAGGCAATCGGGATTGGCTTCCTTGATCTGAAGATATTGCGCCATCATCGGCGTCTGCCGGGCGGCGGCGTTGTCGGTCGCTGGGACGGTCCTTTTGTTCATAGGTGGTCCGCGGATGTTCCGGGGTTTGCCGGATTCATGGGTCTGCCCGTTTCATGCGCGCACCGCGCCGATTTTCGAAAAATTGTTTCGTCACAGAGGGAAAGGGCTTGTCCTTGAGACACGCTATACCGCACGGTAGGGTCTTCCGCACCCCCTATAAGAACTCCTAAAAAGGCCAGTCTATGCCCGCGACCGACAAGTCCGCCGACAGCGTTATCGCATTTACCGAACAGGAAGCGCTCCAATTCCACCAGCAGGGCCGTCCCGGCAAGATCGAGATGACGCCCACAAAACCGATGGCCACGCAGCGCGACCTGTCGCTGGCCTATTCTCCCGGCGTCGCGGTGCCGGTCCGCGCGATCGCCGAAGACCCGACCAAAGCGCACGATTACACCGCCAAAGGCAATATGGTGGCCGTGATTTCCAACGGTACGGCGATCCTCGGCCTCGGCAATCTGGGGGCGCTGGCATCCAAGCCGGTGATGGAAGGCAAGGCCGTGCTTTTCAAGCGCTTCGCGGACATCGACTCCATCGATCTGGAAATCGATACGTCGGACGTCGACGAATTCGTCAATTGCGTGCGTTATCTCGGCCCGGCCTTCGGCGGCATCAACCTTGAAGACATCAAGGGACCGGACTGTTTCATCATCGAGCAGCGACTGCGCGAATTGCTCGATATCCCGGTGTTTCACGACGACCAGCACGGAACGGCGATCATCACCGCGGCCGGGTTCATCAATGCGCTCGACATCGCGGGCAAGTCGATGGGCGATATCAAGGTGGTGTGCAACGGCGCCGGGGCGGCAGGAATTGCCTGCGTGGAACTGATCAAGGCGATGGGCGTGCCGCATGACAATGTGATCATGCTCGACAGCATCGGCGTGATCTACAAGGGCCGTCAGGAACGCATGGACCAGTGGAAATCAGCGCACGCGGCCGAAACATCGGACCGGACGCTGGCGGACGCGATGAATGGCGCGGATGTTTTCCTCGGACTTTCGGTTGCCGGCGCGGT
Source organism: Pseudomonadota bacterium (assembly GCA_038745065.1). Classification (GTDB taxonomy): domain Bacteria; phylum Pseudomonadota; class Alphaproteobacteria; order Rhizobiales; family JANQQB01; genus JANQQB01. The sequence goes on from JBCDLT010000022.1 coordinate 51,185, forward strand.
CACTGCGGACATGGTCCGGTCCATGAAGAGCAATCCGATCCTGTTCGCCATGGCCAACCCGGATCCCGAAATCACAGTCGAAGAAGCGGAATCGGTGCGCGACGACATCATCATCGCCACCGGCCGGTCCGACTATCCGAACCAGGTCAACAATGTGCTCGGCTTTCCCTACATCTTTCGCGGTGCCCTCGACGTGCAGGCGACGACGATCAACGAGCCGATGAAAATCGCAGCCGCCCAGGCGCTAGCGGACCTCGCGCGCCTCGACGTTCCCGACGAAGTGGCGGCCGCCTATCGCGGCGTGCGGCCGAAATACGGACCGAAATACATCATTCCGGTGCCGTTCGATCCGCGCCTGATCTCTCATATCCCGCCGGCGGTTGCGCAGGCGGCAATGGATTCCGGCGTCGCCAAGCGTCCCATTGTCGACATGGACGCCTATCGCGGCCAGCTTTCCGGCAGGCTCGACAGGATCGCCGGCACCCTGCAACGCATCTTCTCCAAAATCCGGCAAGCTCCGAAACGGGTCGTTTTTGCGGAAGGCGAAGAAGAGACGGTTATCCGCGCGGCCTCGTCTTTTGTCGCCCAACGGCTCGGCCATGCGATCCTGATCGGTCGGGAGCACCAGATCCGGGAAACCGCCAAGGCAGCCGGCATCGAGATCCGCGACGGCATGACGATCCTGAACGCGCGGCTGTCGGACAAGACCGTTGAATATGCGCAATTCCTGTTCGCCCGCCTGCAGCGGAAGGGTTTCCTTTTGCGCGACTGCCAGCGTCTCATCAACACCGACCGGAATCATTTCGGCGCGACCATGGTCGCCGTGGGCGATGCGGATGCAATGGTCTCCGGCGTGACGCGGAATTATTCGGTCGTGCTGCAAGACGTCCAGCGCGTCATCGACCCGAAACCCGGGCATGAAGTCATCGGTGTTTCCATGGCGCTGGCTCCGGGCCGGACCGTGCTGGTTGCCGATACCGCAGTGCACGACATGCCGAGTTCGCAAGAACTCGCCAACATCGCGGTCGAAGCCGCGCATGTGGCCCGCAAACTCGGTTTCGAACCGCGGGTTGCCATGCTTGCCTATGCCACGTTCGGCCACCCTCCCGGCGAACGGGCGGAACGGGTCCAGGAAGCCGTGCGCATCCTGGACGGGCGTCGGGTCGACTTCGAATATGACGGCGAAATGGCGGCCGATGTGGCGCTGAACATGGACATCATGGCGCAATATCCGTTCTGCCGCCTGTCGGGCCCGGCCAACGTGCTCGTCATGCCGGCGTTCCACTCGGCCTCGATCTCAACGAAGATGCTGCAGGAACTCGGCGGCGCCACGGTGCTCGGACCGCTGCTGGTCGGGCTCGACAAGCCGGTGCAGATCGTGCCGCTCGGCGCCAGCGATTCCGACATCGTCAACATGGCGGCGATCGCCGCCTACGAAGTCACCTGAACGCCAACGGCCCTTGAACGATCAGCCGGCAGCGGCGATCTCGGCGGCAATCGCCTCCGCCGCCGCACCCGGATCGGCAGCGGCGGCGATCGGGCGTCCAATCACAAGATAGTCCGATCCCGCGCGCACGGCGTCGCCCGGCGACATGACACGCCGCTGATCGCCGAGATCGGATCCGGCCGGCCGGATACCTGGGGTAACGAGCAGGGTTTCAGGCCGGAGCACGTTTCGCAGGCGCCCGACCTCCCGCGCGGAACAGACAATGCCGGTCATGCCGGCCGCTTCGGCGTCGATTGCCCGCTGCTCGACCAGGTCTTCCGCGGTGCCGCCATAGCCGGCCGCCTTAAGATCGGCATCGTCCATCGACGTCAGGACGGTGACGGCCAACAGACCCAGCGGAGCGGCTCCGCGCCCCCGGACAGCTGCGCGCATCGCATTCGGATAGGCGTGGATGGTCGCGAAGGTGACGCCCATTGCGGCGATGTTCTCCACGCCCTTTTCAACCGTATTGTCGATGTCGAGCAATTTGACGTCGAGAAACACCTTGAGGTTCTGTTCAACCAGGTCACCGGCGAAATCCAGCCCGCCGGCAAACTGCAATTGCATACCGATCTTGTAGAACGACACGACGTGGCGGGTTTTCTCGACCAGGGCACGCGCGCGGTCGACGTCGGGCACATCGAGGGCAGCAATGATGCGGTCGGCAGGTTTTTGCGGGCGCGGCGGCTGGTTTGCGGACATGCGGTATCCTCACGCGAACGGATGCGGGGTAGGGCGAAGGCGGCGCCACCCTGCCTAGCGCAGCACCCTTTCCACGTCGAGGCAGGCTTGATATGTACAGGCCCCTGTCCACGGATGGTCTTTTGATAGAGGCCTTTGCTGATCGGTACCGTGCGGGCGGGTCAGGATAAGAACAGGATCGCTCCATGCGGAAAGCGACGATCGCGCGCCAAACCAACGAGACACGGATCGAAGTCTCTGTCGATCTCGACGGAACCGGTCGGGCCGATATCGGAACCGGTGTCGGGTTCTTCGATCACATGCTCGACCAGGTGGCACGGCACGCGTTGATAGACCTTTCGGTACAAGCCGACGGTGATCGTCACATCGACGACCACCACACGACGGAGGATGTCGGCATCGCGCTCGGCCAAGCGGTGCGTTCCGCTCTTGGTGATCGCAAGGGCATTGTCCGGTACGCGGACGTGCACCTGCCGATGGACGAAACGCTGACACGGTGTGCGATCGATGTGTCCGGGCGGCCGTTTCTGGTGTTCGACGTCGCATTTTCCAGCGACAAGATCGGAACCTTCGATACCGAGCTGGTGCAGGAATTCTTCCAGGCATTCGCGATGAATGCCGGCGTCACGCTGCACATTGCAACGCTCACCGGCAGCAACAACCATCACATTGCGGAATCCTGTTTCAAGGCGCTGGCGCGAACGCTGCGCGCCGCCATTGAAATCGATCCGCGGCAGGCAGACCGCATCCCGTCCACCAAAGGCACGCTCGGAGAGGCTTCGTGAAAACCTATACCGTTCACATGAAAGCGCCGTCGGGTGACCGGACGAAGGATGCCTTGGACGCGGTCTTCATCCCCGAAGGCTTCTCCCTTTGGGCCTTTCTGTTTCCGATTCCATGGATGCTGATCAACCGGATGTGGCTGATCCTGATGACGTTCATCGTGGTCACGGGCTTTCTGGAATACGGCGCGAACTTTTTCGGACGCATTATCCCGGGTGTCTTCCTGATTCTGGCAACTGGCCTGTTCGCCTTCGAAGCCTACGCCCTGCGACGATGGACGATCGAGGGCAAGGGATATCGCCTCGTCGGTATCGCCAGCGGCCGCTCGCTTGCCGACGCCGAACAGCGGTTCTTCGAAACATGGAGCGATAGCGCGCCCGGATCGGGCCGGATCATCCGGCCGATGCCCACTGAACCGTCCGGGCACCCGGGGCGCCCGTCCGCAGAACGCCCGGTAACCGGCCTTTTCCCCCGTCCCGAGGGTGCCCGGTGACAACCGCGATCATCGATTACGGGTCCGGCAATCTGCGATCCGCCCAAAAGGCCTTCCAGCGCGCGGCGCGCGATATCGGTCTCGCATCCGACATACTCGTGACCAGCGACCCGTCAATGGTCTCGCAGGCCGATCGCGTCGTCCTGCCAGGCGTCGGCGCGTTTGCCGATTGCCGATCGGGTCTTTCGGCGGTGGACGGGATGGAGGATGCCCTCATCGAGGCCGTCATCGAACGCGGACAACCGTTTTTCGGCATCTGTGTCGGCATGCAATTGATGGCGTCCCGCGGTCTTGAAAAAACCGTCACGGAGGGCTTTGCATGGATTCCCGGCGACGTCGTCGAGATCCGGCCCGACGACGCATCGCTGAAGATACCGCATATGGGCTGGAACACGATCGAGGTCCGGGGCAGCCATGCCCTGCTCGACGGATTGCACACCGGACCTGACGGCCTGCATGCCTATTTCGTGCATTCCTACCAGTTGCAAGCCACAGACGAGGACCAAGTACTCGCAGAAACCGGCTATGGCGGCCCGGTAACCGCCATCGTCGGTCGCGACACAATGATCGGAACCCAGTTCCATCCGGAAAAGAGCCAGGCGCTGGGTCTTGGTCTCATTGCCAACTTCCTCGCCTGGAAGCCCTGACAGCTTATGATCCTCTATCCAGCCATCGACCTCAAGGACGGGGAATGCGTTCGCCTGATCAAAGGCGATATGGATGCCGCAACCGTATTCAATACAAGTCCGGGCGATCAGGCCGGACAATTCGAACGGCAGGGCTTCGAATATCTCCATGTTGTGGATCTGAACGGAGCCTTTGCAGGTCAAAGCGTGAACGGGAGCGCCGTCGACTCGATCCTGAAATCCGTCTCGATTCCGATACAATTGGGCGGCGGCCTGCGGGATATGGCCGGAATCGAAGCCTGGCTCGACAAGGGGATAGCCCGGGTGATCCTCGGCACGGCGGCGGTGCGGGATCCCCAGCTTGTCCACAGGGCCTGTCAGGCTTTTCCACAGCGCATCGCGGTCGGGATCGATGCGCGCGGCGGGCGCGTTGCCGTTGAAGGCTGGGCGGAAACCTCGGACCTCGCCGCAGCCGAACTGGCGCGCCGTTTCGAGGATGCCGGCGTTGCCGCCCTCATCTATACCGATATCGACCGCGACGGCGTGCTTGCCGGCCTCAATATAGAGGCCACGCTGGATCTCGCCCGGTCGGTCGCCATTCCGGTCATCGCGTCGGGCGGACTTGCATCCCTTGCCGATGTCGAACGGCTGTTGCAGCCAGACGCTGAAATCCTGAACGGCGCGATCTCCGGCCGGGCACTCTATGACGGCCGGTTGGACGCCGCCGAAGCGTTGAACCTGATTGCGTCGCGGCGGCTGTCAGCCTGACGGGACGATCCTTCCATGTGCCAGCAATTCTTCGATTTTTCAAAGCTCAACGCTTGCCGGACGCGCGGTTTACCGGGTGATCGAAAGCCGCTATGTGCTGAACAAACGATCTACTCCTTTGGGGAAAGTCCCCGGTCATGCTGAAAGCGCGCGTGATTCCTTGTCTCGACGTCAAAGACGGCCGCGTGGTCAAGGGCGTCAATTTCGTCGATCTCATCGATGCCGGCGATCCGGTGGAGGCGGCCCGCGCCTATGATGCGGCCGGTGCGGATGAATTGTGTTTTCTCGACATTACCGCGACCCACGAGAACCGGGGCATTCTTCTCGACGTCGTCGGGCGTACGGCAGATGAATGTTTCATGCCATTGACGGTCGGCGGCGGTGTGCGCACGACCGAGGACATCCGGGCATTGCTGGTTGCCGGAGCCGACAAGGTGTCGATCAACAGCGCAGCGGTCCGTGACCCGGAATTCGTTCGGCGCGCCGCCGACAAATTCGGCAATCAGTGCATCGTGGTTGCGATCGACGCAAAACGAGTCGATTCCGAAACAAGCTCGGAAAAATGGGAGATATTCACCCATGGGGGGCGCGAGCCGACCGGGATCGACGCGGTCGCATTCGCAGAGCGTGTCGTCCGGCTCGGCGCCGGGGAAATCCTTTTGACGTCGATGGACCGCGACGGCACAAAAATCGGATACGACCTCTCCCTGACACGCGCGATCGCCGATCGCGTTCGCGTCCCAGTGATCGCGTCGGGCGGCGTGGGAACACTCGATCATCTGGTCGACGGCATACGGCAAGGCGGAGCAACTGCCGTCCTTGCCGCGTCGATCTTTCATTTCGGAACCTTTACGATCGGCGAAGCCAAGGCGCATATGGCCTCCGCCGGCATTGCCATGCGCCTTGACGGATTACCGCGATGAGCCCGGATTTCACCCTGCAAGATCTGGAAGACCGCATTGCGGAACGCGCCGGAGGCGATGCAGACACTTCCTACACGGCGCGGCTGCTTGGAAAGGGTACCGCGGCCTGTGCCCAGAAGGTTGGCGAGGAGGCCGTGGAAACGGTTATCGCGGCACTCAGCCAAGATCGCGAGGCCTTGCGCAACGAGGCCGCCGACCTGCTTTTCCACCTGCTTGTGCTGCTAAAGGCGCAGGACGTCAGCCTTGACGAAGTGGTCGCCGAGTTGGCAAGACGAACCGCGCAATCGGGGCTGGCGGAAAAAGCAGCGCGGAATTCCTAGCCTGTCAGCCCGGTAGAGCGGTTCAGAAATACACCAGCCTGGATTGGGCATGATGATGGACCAGTTGCGAAAAGGCGCCCCTTCTCCCTATCGGACGTTTGAACGCGCCGACTGGTCAAAACTGCGTGCCGATACGCCGCTTACGCTCAGCGAAGCGGAATTGTCCAAATTGCGCAGCCTCAACGACCGGCTCTCGCTGGTTGATGTCGAAGAGATCTATCTGCCGATGTCGCGGCTTTTGACGCTTTATGTCGAAGCCATCCAGTCTCTGCATGATGCATCGGAGACGTTTCTCGGACCGTCCGACGCCACCATTCCCTTCGTGATCGGGATTGCCGGCTCCGTTGCGGTGGGCAAGTCGACCACTGCCCGGGTCCTGCAGACGCTTTTGGAGCGCTGGCCGTCGAGCCCGAAAGTGGAGCTGATCACGACGGACGGGTTCCTCTACCCGAACGCGGTCCTGGAAGCCGAAGGACTGATGGGCAAGAAAGGTTTTCCGGAAAGCTACGACCTGCCGCTTCTCCTGCAGTTCCTTTCCGACGTCAAGGCGGGCATGGCGCATGTCGAGGCGCCGGTCTACTCACACCTCGTCTATGACATCGTTCCCGGAAAGTTCGACGTGATCGACCGTCCGGATATTCTGATCGTGGAAGGGCTGAACGTTCTGCAGACAAGCCGGCTGCCGAAAGACGGCAAGGCCGTGCCCTTCGTGTCGGACTTTTTCGACTTTTCGATCTATCTCGATGCGAATGAAGCGGCCATCAGCCAGTGGTACATCGAGCGCTTCATGGATCTGCGCAAGACCCGTTTCACCGACCCCCGGTCTTATTTCCACAAATTCTCGACGGTGAGCGACGAGGAAGCCCTGGCTCTCGGCCAGGGATTATGGAACGACATTAACCGGCGCAATCTCCTGGAAAATATCCTGCCGACACGTCCGCGGGCCGATCTCATCATGACGAAGGGCGACGATCACCTGATTGAGACCGTCGCCCTGCGCAAGATCTGAATATTGAGACTTCGAACCGAGTGACTTCGGCTCATGCCGCCTGAAGTGCGCCCGTCTCCCAGCCGATGATCGCCCGCTTGCGAGTGAGGCCCCAATGGTAGCCGCACAGCGACCCGGTCTTGCCGATCACGCGATGACACGGCACGACGAAAGAGAGCGGGTTCTTGCCAACTGCCGTCCCGACGGCGCGGGCGGCTGACGGTTTGCCGATGTGGGCCGCAATGTCGGAATAGGTGGTGAGTTTGCCCATCGGGATCTTTAAGAGCGTCTCCCAGACCCGGATCTCGAAATCGGAGCCGATCATGGAAATGCGCAGCGGCGTTTCGTCGGACCAGCGGTCGCGATCGAAAATCCTCGCGGCATAGGGATCGGTTGCCTCGCGGTCCGCCCGATAGTCGGCCAGCGGCCAGCGGCCCTGCATATCCGCCAGTGCGGTGTCCTCCTTGCCCGGATCGGCAAAGGCAAGACCGGCCAGACCCTGATCGGTCACCATCAAAAGCGCCTGGCCGAAAGGCGAGGGATGAAATCCGTACCGGATGACCAGACCGGCGCCCCGGGCCTTGTAAGCGCCCGGCGTCATCGCCTCATGGGTGACGAACAGGTCATGCAAGCGGGCCGGGCCGGACAGACCTACTTCGTACGCCGTGTCAAGCACACTGGCGGATTCCCGCAAGAGACCCCTAGCATTGTCCAGCGTGATCGCCTGGACGAATGCTTTCGGCGTCAATCCGGCCCACCGCGTGAACAAACGCTGCAATTGAAGGGGCGCGAGGCCGACATGACGGGCGAGCGTGTCCAGGCCCGGGTGATCCCGCCAATTCTCGGTCAGGTATTCGATGGTCTCGCGCACGATGGCATAATCGCCGGCCAGATCCCGTGGATCGCCGTCGGCAGGAATGTGTCCCTCGGTCATGTTCACCAAAGCATCCATGTCGGTCTCCCTTGTTCGCCCCTAAAGTACGAAGCGTGGGAGGGCCGAACCACCCGTTTCTTGCATTCCTGAGAAAGACCCAGACATTTCGCCGAACCAGCGGCCGACAAACCGTCAGGCCGGGGCAGGTGCGCCGCGCGCCTCGCTCAATGCCCGCGCGAAGGCATGGGCGAAACTTTCCTTGTCCGGCGGATTGAGAAACGTGCCGACGTCGAGGGATCGGCCATGGGAGGTCAGCGTGATCCGCACGACGCCCTCGTCTTCGATACGATGCACCGAAAGGCGTGCCCAATACGGATTGAATTCATGGGTCCGGACCTTGCCGGCAGCGGACACCTGGCGAATTGTCACGGTCGCGGGAAACACCTCCACTTCCTCGAATGCCCGCGCGGCCCGGTAATTCAAGTGAAAGGCCAGCCAGATCAAAAGTACATCGAGCCCGAAAAACAGGAAAACCGGCCAGGCGCCCAGCAACAGGAAGGGAAGGCCGGACGCGAAGCAGATGAGACCGATGCACAGCATCAGGACAAAGAAACCCTGGCGTCCCAACGACCGATAGGGCGTGAGGACGGCGCTGAAAATCGGTGAGTCTGCCCCTCCAGGCGGATTGTCGTCTGCCATGTCAACCGAGTATAGACGTGCGATGATAAAACCGAAACCTGCCCCAACGCGCAGTCCGGCCAAGCGAGCCGCGGCGAAGAAACGCACATCTCGCCGCCCTCGCTATACGAAGGAAGAAATCTATCGGATTTTCGAACGCTTCCAGGAAGCGCTCCCGGAACCGAAGGGCGAACTCGACTACGTCAACGCGTTCACATTGCTGGTGGCGGTCGTTCTGTCGGCCCAGGCAACCGATGTCGGAGTCAACAAGGCGACGGGACCGCTATTCGCTGTCGCCGATACGCCGGAAAAAATGCTCGCGCTGGGGGAAGATACGGTCCGCGACTACATCAAATCGATCGGGCTTTACCGCAACAAGGCCAAGAATGTCATAGCGCTCTCGCGTGCGCTGATCGAGGACCATGACAGCGCGGTCCCGGAGACCCGCGAGGCGTTGGAGAAGCTGCCCGGTGTCGGGCGCAAGACGGCCAATGTGGTGCTCAACATCGCGTTCGGTCAGCCGACCATTGCTGTCGACACCCATCTCTTCCGGATCGGCAACCGGGTCGGTCTTGCGCCCGGCAAGACACCTCTGGACGTCGAAAAGGCGCTGGAGAAGATCGTGCCGGAACCATTCCTCCTGCACGCCCATCACTGGCTGATCCTGCACGGCCGCTATGTCTGCAAGGCGCGCAAGCCGGATTGCGGCCATTGTGTAATCGTCGATCTCTGCAAGTCGCCGGAAAAGCTCGTCGAAGCCTGACAGCCTAACCCGATGTGTCCTTCAGGAGCACGGCCTGCGCGAGAAACATCCGGAGGTCGTCTTCCTCGACCGGCTTCGTCAGTAATCCGTCCGCCCCGAGCGCCATCGTCTCGTCGCGGGTGTCCGCCATCGTATCGGCTGTCAACGCTATGATCGGCACCCGAGGACGACGATCCGTTTGTTCAAAACGGCGGATCTCGCGAATTGCCTGACGCCCGTCGATCCCCGGCATGTGAAGATCCATCAGAACGCAGTCGATTGCCGCTGGCTCGGATCCGGCGGCCTCGGCGACAGCATCGATCGCAGCGCCGCCATCGGTCACGTGACGCACGGCGTGGCCCATTTTCTCGAGCATGGCGCGGGCGAGCATTGCGTTGATGGGATTATCCTCAACGAGCAGGATCGATAGCGACCGGTCCTGGCGCACCGCCGCGTCGCGCGTCGGCAACGTATGCGGCGCGAATTTCGCGTCTTCCACGCCTATCCCGGCCAGCCGGGCCGTAACGGTAAGGAGCGAGGCGCGGCGCACGGGTTTTACGAGATATCCCTGGAAACCCGCTTCCCGGAAAGTGTCCAGCCCGCTCCGGTCGGCGGGCCGCAGAATGATGGCGGCCGACAATCCCTCAGCACGGCCTTCGCGCAGTGTCGCCAGATGCTCGACCGCCGGCCGGTCCGCTTCCGCATCGATCAGAACGACATCGAATGGCTCTGCAATATCGGCCTCGGACTCAGTCAGAAGCACTTCGGCCCCGGCATGCTCCAGGCAGGTCTTCCAGCGCACCGCCTCCATTGTGGACGTGGAAAGGACCGCGACCCGTTTGCCCGCCAAGCCCGGCTCGGACGGACGATCCACTGTCTCAACATCCGCCGGCAACTCGAAGGAAAAGGTCGTTCCTGCACCCTTGCGGCCGGCAACGGCAATATCGCCGCCCATGTGCCGGACGATGCGGCGCGAAATCGCCAGCCCGAGACCTGTCCCGTCAAAGCGCCGCGTCGGCCCGTGCTCGGCCTGTTCGAATTCAGTGAAGATCCGCTCCCGGTCCGCATCATCGATGCCGATACCCGTATCCGAGACGGCAAACCGGACGGTCGCCCGTCCGGCTTCGACCGGCGTGGCGGTGCAGTCGATCGCCACCCCGCCGGTTTCGGTGAACTTGATGGCATTGCCGGCAAGATTGAGGAGAACCTGGCGCAGGCGGTGCGGGTCGACCATGATGCTGTCCGGCACACCCGGCGCCACATAGGCACCGATCACGATGTCCTTGGCCTGGGCTCGGGGCGCCAGCAATTCCACCAGATCCTCGATCATCGGATCGAGGCGGGTCGGCTGAGGCGCCAAGTCGATTCGACCGGCCTCGATCTTGGAAAAGTCCAGCATGTCCTCGATCAGCGACAGCAGGGCGCGACCCGACGTTCCGATCGCACGGGCATAGGTCGCCTGTTCGGAACTCAGTTCGGTGTCGAGAAGCAGGCCGGACATGCCAAGAATGCCGTTGAGAGGTGTCCTGATCTCGTGGCTGACCGTTGCGAGGAACCGGGATTTGGCATCGCTGGCGGCTTCGGCGGCGTCTTTCGTGGCAATCAGGGCGCGTTCCGTGGCGCGCTGGTCGGTCACATCGCGCAGCACTGTCTGATAGACGGGCGCCTCCGATCCGTCAAAAAGGATCGTGTCCCGCGACACCGCAAACCAGCGCTCACCGGTCCGCGTCGGCAAAAGAACGGCATCGCGGGAGTGCTGTTCGGGTTCCGGACTGAGGCCGGGAACGACAAGTTCACGACCGAGCACGTCAGCCCCCGGCAAGCCGAATACCAGCTCGTAGCATTCGTTGACAAAGATCACCTTGCCACTCGCATCGCGGCGGATCACCACGTCGCCGAGCGAGTCAACGACGCTGCGGTAATGATTGGCGATCTCCTCCAATTGCCAGATCTGATCCGCCTGGACCTCGACACGCGCGGCAAGTCCCGAGACATCGCGGTCCCGGGTCCGACTATGGGAATCGCCGCTGATCCCGGTTTTTTCGCGGCGCGCCGGAAATCCAAGCCGCACGGCAATCCCGCCGGCCAGCACACCGCCTGCGAGGACAACAAAAAGCGCTGTATTTGCAGCACCCTGATCACGGAGGATCATGGCACCGGCCAACGCGCTGACGGCAACAAGCAGGGCGATGGCAAAAGGTCGAGCAGCGAAGGCGATCCCGCGGATCGATGGCCGGGTCCGAGTTTGGTCGGTCGGTTCGGCGCGCGTGCGATGCGGTTCATGGGTGCGCGGCGCTGCGCCGGCATTTGCGTTGCCAGTGTGTGACACGTCGCTTGAGGTGCTGGTGGCCGGGCGTGCCATGTCGTCCCTGTACCGGTTCCGGCGCCGCTGCGGACATCGTCCATCCCGTGGTGCCTGTCGGCACCGGGGCGGCGGCTTCAATCGAAACCCAAAATACGCAACAGGGATTTCGAAACCCTTGACGCAGACTGACGCGTCGATCGCATCAGGCCGCAAGGGCGGACAAACCCGTATTCGCACGATAGGCCAGGGCTTCGGCCAGGTGCACCCGTCCGATCGTTTCGGCCCCGTCGAGGTCGGCGATCGTGCGCGCGACCTTCAGCACACGATGGAAGCCGCGCGCCGACAGACGGAAATTCTCGGCCGCCTCGCGCAAAAGAGTGCGCGCCGCCTCATCCGGATGGGCCAGCGTTTCGATGAGACGCGCGCCCGCCTGGGCGTTCGTCACGATACCTGCGCCGGCTTCGAGAAAGCGGGCCTCCTGACATTGGCGCGCCACTTCGACCCGTGAGCGAATTGCCGCCGAATTCTCGCTTTCGCCGGGCCGGATCAGGTCGACCGCGGAGACGGCAGGCACGTCAATCCGCAAATCGATCCTGTCCAGAAACGGCCCGGAGACCCGGGCCTGGTAGTCCGCCGCGCAGCGTGCACCGCGCCGGCAGGTCATGCCCGGTTCGCCGGCATGGCCGCAGCGGCAGGGATTCATGGCCGCCACCAATTGCACACGGGACGGGTAGGAGATGCGGTGATTGGCCCGGGCGATCACCGTTTCGCCGGTCTCCAGGGGCTGGCGCAGGGAATCCAGGACCTGGGGCGAAAATTCCGGTAACTCGTCGAGAAACAGAATTCCGTTGTGGGCAAGCGATACTTCGCCGGGACGGGCACGCAATCCGCCGCCGACAAGGGCCGCCATGGAAGCCGAGTGATGCGGCGCGCGAAACGGCCGGGCGGCGGAGAGTTTGCCGTCCGCCAATTCTCCGGCAATCGACGCGATCATGGAGACTTCCAGCAATTCGCGCGGCGAGAGCGGCGGCAAGAGGGACGGCAATCGACTGGCCAGCATGGATTTGCCGGAACCCGGCGGGCCGACCATTAGGATGTTGTGGCCGCCGGCAGCGGCGATCTCCAGCGCCCGCTTGGCGGTTTCCTGTCCCCTGATCTCGCTGAAATCTCCGGCACGCGCGCCGTCGAGCCGCACTCCCGGCTCCGGCCGGGACAAAACCTGGGTTCCCTTGAAATGATTGGCGACGGCAATCAGGCTGCGCGGCGCAAGAATGTCGAGATCCTGACCCGCCCAGGCCGCTTCGGGACCCGAGGCGTGCGGGCAGATGAGGCCCTTGCCGGCCGTATTGGCGCCGATCGCTGCCGGCAGCGCGCCGGCCACCGGTGAGATCGTGCCGTCCAGCGACAATTCCCCGAGCACCACGTATTGCGCCATCTGGTCCGCCGGCAGGACGCCGAGCGCTGCCATCAACGCAAGCGCGATCGGAAGGTCGTAATGGCTGCCCTCCTTGGGAAGGTCGGCGGGCGCCAGATTGACGGTAATGCGCTTGTGCGGCAGGGCCAGACCCGATGCAATCAGCGCTGCCTCCACGCGTTCCCGGCTTTCACCGACGGCCTTGTCCGGCAGGCCGACAATGTTGAACCGCACCGCACCCGGTCCGATGTGGACCTGCACATCGACCGGAACCGCTTCGATGCCCCGGAAAGCAATTGTGGAAACGCGACTGACCATGAACCCCTCCAGTCTGTGCAAGATACACGGAGAAGGGTAGTCGTTCAAGAACAATATAGGAACAAATGGAGATTTTCGAGAAACTAAACGCGTAATGCGAGAACGATGGAGTTGCAGCACACCTCGTCTCAAGCACATTGTTGCTCGATGCGGTCCCAAATCATGGCAGCGATATCCGGCCCGCCGAGATTGCTGATTGCGCGGATGCCGGTCGGCGAGGTGACGTTGATTTCCGTTAGGTAGCCGCCAATCACGTCGATGCCGACAAACAGAAGTCCGCGCTCCTTCAGCGCGGGGCCGATGCGCTCGCAGATCTCGCGTTCGCGTGCGCTGATCTGCGTCGTCTCGGCCTGACCGCCCCTGACCATGTTGGAGCGCAGGTCATCGGCTAACGGGATGCGGTTGACCGCACCGGCAAAGACACCATCCACCAGAATGATGCGTTTGTCGCCGTCGCGTACTTCCGGACGGAATTGCTGGACGACCCAGGGCTCGCGGAACGTGGTTGAAAACAGATCGAGCAGCGATCCGAAATTGGAATCCTCAGGGCGCAGGCGGAATACCGCAGCACCGCCATTGCCATAGAGCGGTTTGACCACAATGTCCTTGTATTCATCGCGAAAGGACCTGATTTCTGCTTCGTCCCGGGTGATCAGGGTGGGCGGCATGAGGTCCGGGAACTCCGTCACGAAGACCTTTTCAGGCGCATTGCGCACATGCGCCGGATCGTTGACCACGAACGTCTCGGGGTGGATGCGTTCCAGCAGGTGGGTGGCGGAGATATAGGCCATGTCAAAGGGCGGGTCCTGACGCATCAGGATCGTATCGAAATCCGACAAGGGGCGGCGCTCCGCTTCGCCGAGCGTGTAATGGTCGCCGGCCCGATCACGCACGCTGACCGGCTCCAGGCGCGCAAACACCCTGCCGTCGACCATCGCCATCCGATCGGTGGTATAGTGAAACAGCTCATGACCGCGCCGCGCCGCTTCCAGCATCAAGGCAAAGGTCGAATCGCCGGCAATGTTGACGTTGGCGATATGGTCCATCTGGACCGCGACGGAGAGCGGCATGTCCGAATTCCTCATTTCGATCGGGGCGCAGCGTTTATGGGCCGCCGTATGGCCCCTTGTCCATGGCTGAATGGGACAGCGCCGCGCGCAGTGTCACGGCTCCTGGAAGGCTGCCGGAATATGGACCGGCAGGGACCAGGGCCGGATCGCAATTATGTCAAACCGCCAGGCGCATCGTTCGTGACCCGGATGGCCGGCAAGCCAGATGCGTGCCGCCCGACCGATGCGGCGTTGCGCAGCCAGAGTCACTGCGTCGAGCGCCGCCGATACGCTGCGGCGGGCCTTGACCTCCACGAAACACAGCGCGTCTCCGCGACGCGCGACAATGTCGATTTCGCCGGCCGGGGTGCGGTATCGCCTGTCCAGAATGCGATAGCCGCATAGTCGCATATACCAGGCAGCAATCGTTTCGGCTCGCAATCCGAGACGAAAGGCGGCCCGTTTGCTGCGGGCATCGTGTCGGCTCATTATTGCCTCCCGGCCGTTTTCGAGCGCTCAAGCACCGACTGTCGGCAAAAGCGGCCCCTCGCCCTGCATCCGTCGTGCCGGCCATGTTTTTTTTACACAGGGATGCGGCATCCGACAGAATTTGTTACACAGACGCAAACACCGTACGAAAGTGGGGGAGGCGAGAGTGAAGCGATCTTCGCCGCGCAACCTATTGACCATGAGAAGCTTTTTTCGATTTGGCGCCGCTCTGGCGCTGGGACTCTCGGTTGCGGCCTGCCTGCCGACCAGCCGCCTTCAGGGCCCGGGGTCACAAACCGGTCCGATCGGCCAGCCGACCGGCGAAGTGATCGGCGCCGGCGCCGTTCGTGTGGCCCTGCTGCTGCCGCAATCCGCCGAGGGCAATGGCGGCAGCGTTGCCAACGTCTTCAAGAATGCGGCCACGCTGGGTCTGCGTGAATTCCCGGGCGGCGACGTCCGGCTTCTCGTCAAGGATACCGGCGGTACCGCGGCCGGCGCCACGGCCGCGGCCCAACAGGCGCTTTCGGAAGGCGCTGAGCTCATTCTCGGCCCGGTTTTCTCCCATTCGGTAACGGCGGCAGCCGGCGTCGCACGGCCAGCGGGCGTACCCGTCATCGGCTTTTCCAGCGACGCCAGCGTTGCGGGGCGCGGCGTATATCTGCTGAGCTTCCTGCCGCAGGACGACGTGGCCCGCATGGTGTCGTTTGCGGCGACGCAGGGGCGGACGTCGGTGGCAGCCATGTTCCCGCAAACCGATTACGGCGCGGTGGTGGAAGCAGCCTTCCGGCAGGAGGCCGCCCGACGCAACCTGCGGATCATCTCGATCCAGAAATACACGAACAACCCCGACGACATCACAGCGAAAGCCCAGGAAATAGCCAAGTTTTCGAACCGAATCGATTCGGTGTTCTTTCCCGGCGATCCGCAGGCCGCGATCTTCATCGCGCAAACGCTGACCGCCAATGGTGTCGACCGGAACAGCGTGAAATTCATGGGCAGCGGACAGTGGGACAATCCTGCAGTCTTCGGCGAATCAGCGCTTACCGGCGCATGGTTCCCGGCGCCGTCCCGCGACGGCTTCAATTCCTTCGTGCCGAAATACCAGAATTCGTTCGGATCGCGGCCGCCGCGCAACGCGACGCTGTCCTATGACGCGGTCACCCTGGCGCTCGGACTGGTACGCAGTGCCGGACAACGCCGGTTCTCGACCAACGTGCTGACAAATCCGGACGGTTTCCTGGGCGTCGACGGCGTTTTCCGGTTTCGCCGGAACGGCACAAATGAGCGCGGCCTTGCCGTTTATGAAGTCGGCACGGGCTCCGCGAAAATTGTCGGACCGGCCCGACGCAATTTCTCGGGCAGCTGATATGACCGGGCCGAGCACGCGGTCCGGTCGCATAGACCGGTCCGGCGCCCGCCTTCGCGTCTGAAAGTCGGGATACCCGCCATGGTCGTTTCCACGCTTGCCGGCAAACGTGTCCTTCTGATCATCGGTGGCGGGATTGCAGCCTATAAGAGCCTCGACCTGGTCCGGCGGTTGCGGGAACGGGGCGCGGCGGTACGGGCGGTCCTGACCCGCGCCGGATCGGAATTCGTGACACCGCTGTCCGTCTCGGCCCTGACAGAGGACAAGGTCTATTCCGACCTGTTCGATCTGACCGACGAAGCGGAAATGGGGCACATCCAATTGTCACGGGATGCCGATCTGCTCGTTGTGGCACCCGCTACCGCCGACCTGATCGCCAAAATGGCCACAGGCCGCGCCGACGATCTGGCGTCGACCGTGCTGCTTGCGACCGATACACCCGTGCTGGCGGCGCCGGCAATGAATGTGCGCATGTGGCAGCATCGCGCGACGCAGCGCAACGTCGCCCGGATCGAACAGGACGGCATAGTTCTGATCGGCCCGAACGAAGGCAGCATGGCCTGCAACGAATACGGCATGGGCCGCATGGCCGAACCGATGGAAATCCTGGCGGCCATCGAAACTGCGCTCAGCCCGTCGCACCGGCCGCTCGCCGGTCGCCGTATCGTTGTCACGTCCGGTCCAACGCACGAACCGATCGACCCGGTGCGCTATATTGCCAACCGGTCATCCGGGAAACAGGGCCATGCCGTTGCGCGTGCCGCGCAGATCGCGGGGGCGGATGTTACGCTGATCAGCGGACCTGTCGCGCTCGAAGACCCGACAGGCGTCGCGGTCGTTCGTGTGGAAACAGCCGAAGACATGCTGGCCGCCGTCGATGCGGCGCTACCGGCGGATGCCCTGATCATGGCGGCAGCCGTCGCGGATTGGCGCGTCGCCGCACGTCAGGATGACAAGATCAAAAAAACCGAGGGCGGTGCGCCGCATGCAATCGCTCTGACGGAAAACCCCGACATCCTCGCCACCATCGGCCATGCAACGGAGCGGCGTCCACGCCTCGTGATCGGCTTTGCGGCGGAAACACAGAACCTTCTGGAAAATGCCGGCGCCAAACTGCGCAAAAAAGGTGCGGACTGGATCGTCGCGAACGATGTTTCGCCGGAGGGCGGCGTGTTCGGCGGCGACAGCAACACAGTGCGGATCCTGCATGCCGGAGGGGTCGATTCGCTCCCGACACAATCCAAGGACGCCGTCGCCGCCCATTTGGTCGAGCGAATCGACGCGTTTTTCAACGGCGCCGATGCGACGGCTTCGCTCGAATCGGATCCGAAATGACAAAAACTGAAATTGCTCTTCAGCGGCTGCCGCATATGGAGGGTTTGCCGCTGCCGACCTATCAGAGCACGCAGGCTGCGGGTCTCGACGTACACGCTGCGCTTCCGGCCGATGCCCCGGTCGAGCTGGTGCCCGGCGCTCGTGCACTCATTCCAACGGGCTTTCGCATGGCCCTGCCGCCCGGCTTCGAAGCGCAGATGCGACCGCGCTCCGGGCTGGCACTGAAACACGGGGTCACCGTGCTCAACACGCCAGGCACGATCGATAGCGATTACCGCGGCGAAGTCGGCGTTATCCTGATCAATCTCGGAAGCGATCCCTTCACCGTCCGGCGCGGCGAACGGATCGCGCAAATGGTTATCGCTCCGGTCCTGCAGGCCGTTTTGATCGAAGCCACACAACTTGACGACACGGCGCGCGGCACCGGCGGATTCGGGTCGTCCGGCACGGGATTGTCGTGACCGGAACGGGCGCTCTCTCACCGGAGGAATTGCAGCGCTATGCGCGGCATATCGTGCTGCGCGATGTCGGCGGACCGGGCCAGCAAAAACTGAAGGCCGCCCGAGTCCTGGTGATCGGGGCCGGCGGGCTCGGCGCACCGGTTCTGCAATACCTCGCAGCCGCCGGCGTCGGGACGCTTGGTGTCGTTGACGACGATGCGGTTTCGCTTTCCAACCTGCAACGCCAGATCATCCACACGACCGATTCAGTCGGCCAGTCTAAGGTCGCAAGCGCGGCGGCGGCGATCCGCCGCATCAACCCGCATGTGAGCGTCGAACCCCACGGCCTGCGCATCACGCAGGAAAACGCGGCGGAACTTGTCGCGGCCTACGACATCGTCGCGGATGGTTCAGACAATTTCGCCACCCGGTATTGTGTCGCCGATGCCTGCCAAGCGAAAAAAAAGCCGCTTATCAGCGGTGCCGTCGGCCAATTCGACGGGTCGCTGACAACTCTGAAACCCTACGAGCACGATGCGGACGGTGAGGCCAATCCGACCTATCGCTGCCTGTTTCCCAGCGAACCGCCGGCACATCTGGTGCCGACCTGCGAGCAGGCCGGTGTGCTCGGCGCCCTGACGGGCATCATCGGCTCCATGCAGGCGCTTGAGGTCATCAAGGAAATTACGGGGATCGGCGATTCTCTGGTCGGACGCCTCCTGCTCTACGACGCCCGGTCCGCCCGCTTCGAAACCGTCCGGTACCGCCGCGCCGAGCCGGAAGTCCCTGCTGAAAGCTGAGAGGCAGGAAGCGGTCCCGCTCAATTCAAGGTCGCGGGGTCCTTTTCGGCGGTCCGCGCCTGGATGTTCTGGCGGTACAGTGCGGCAAAATCGATCGGATCGATGAGCAGCGGCGGGAAGCCCCCGTTGCGCGTCGCGTCGGCCATGATCTGGCGGGCAAACGGGAACAGCAGACGCGGACACTCAATCAGCACAAACGGATGCAGATGTTCCTTGGGCACATTCTGCACCTTGAACACGCCCGCGTAGACCAGTTCGACGGCAAAGACCGTTTCGTTGTTCAGTTCCGCGGTTGCATCCATCGACAAAACCACTTCGAAATCGATATCCGAAGCCGGGTTTGCGTTGACGTTCACGTTGATGTTGAGGCGCGGGCTGGTTTCCTGGGGGCGCAATGATGCCGGAGCTTTCGGGTTCTCGAAAGAAAGATCCTTGACGTATTGGGCCAGAATGTTGACGGCGGGCGCCTCGCCGGCAGGCTGGGCCGGTTTGGCATTCGAGTCGGCGACGTCTTCATTCGACATGGATGGCCCCTTTCCGGATTGGTTGGCTCTCTATCACCACGCCCGCCAACGAAGTCAAGCGGTTCGGGCCAATCGGAAAGCGGCGCCGAACGCCGAAATGCTGCCCGGTGCGGCGTTCAGGACCGGTCGGAATCGCGCCAGGGTGAAGACGGATCCGGTGCCCGGGTGAATTCGTCCGGATCCAGGTCGACCACGTCGGAGCCCGCCGGCTTGTCCCCAGCGGAATGCGGCGGGCGCCCGCCCGGCCCCGTCGGACCGCCTGGTCCTGCGGCGCCGGTCTGCAACACGACGGAATCGGCCAGACGGGCCGCTAGGAAGGCGAACAGGACGTCGCGCACCGGCGGGACAAACAGCAGGAAACCGATCGCGTCGGTGACAAAACCCGGCGTCAAAAGCAAAACACCGGCGACCAGAAGCATTGCGCCGTGCGCGAGATCGCGGCCGGGCACGCGGTTCGCGTTCAGCTCGGTCTGGATTCGGCGGATAAGAGAAAATCCCTGCCATCGCAGCAATCCGGTTCCAATCACAGCCGTTACCAGAATCATCGCCAGCGTCGGGAAGACGCCAATCTGCCCGCCAATCAGAATAAAGACGCCGATTTCCAGAATCGGAATGATTAAAAGTGCGAGCAGAATCAACATGCCCATCGGCATTCGCCTCATCGATCGGGTGCGCCGGATCGGCACCCAAGTTGGTGCATTGCAGCGTGAAGTCCGTGCATCTTACCACCGCATCTGATATGATGGTAACCTGCTTGGGATTTAAGCCCTATAAACGGTTTGGCTTTCGATAGGCTTTGCACTATCTATTGTGTCCGGACGGCAGATGCTTCCGGGCCTTTTCCGCCGCCATGACCGCCGAACCCGAAGCAAGCAGTGACGCGGCGCGCAAACTCGCACGAGGATCCTGACCGGACAGCACCATGAATGGGTTTTTCGACATTTACAGTTTGATCTTCCTCGTCCTGGCGATTGCGATCTTCTTCCGCCTGCGCAGCGTGCTCGGCAAACGCACCGGAAACGAGCGACCGCCTTTCGATCCGATTTCGCATCGCGAACAGGACAGAAGCGGCACCGGCCGGGCGAACAACGAAAATGTGATCTCTTTGCCGAACAGTCGCGATACCGCGAAACCGGAGCCGGCTGAAGCCGTCGTCGACGAGTTGGCCGTGGATGCAAACATCGACAAGATCGCACCGGCGGGGACGCCGCTGAACGCGGCTCTGAAGAGCATTTCGGCCGCCGACAGCAGTTTCGATGCCAAGGAATTCATCGGCGGCGCGCGCATGGCCTATGAAATGATCGTCGTCGCGTTTGCCGAGGGCGACCGCAAGACGCTCAAACAATTGCTGACGCGCGAAGTCTATGACGGTTTCAACGCCGCCATCACGGATCGGGAATCGCGCAACGAGACGGCCGACACGACCTTTGTCGGTATCGACAAGGCCGAATTGTCGGATGCGGTTCTGAAGAACGGCCAAGCCCAGGTCACCGTTCGCTTCCAAAGCCAGTTGATCTCGGCCACCCGCGACAAGAACGGCGCGGTCATCGATGGTGACCCGAACAAGGTGATCGATGTCACGGACGTGTGGACGTTTGCGCGCGACGTGAATTCCCGCGATCCGAACTGGCATCTTATCGCCACCGAATCGGCCGACTGACACGTTGCGCCTGACGGCGTGGCTCCTGGCGGCCCTGATGATTTCGCCTGTACATGCCCCGCCCGCTATAGCCGATGCCGGCAGATCCGACTGGCGGACTTTGGCGTTTGACGGCTTGTCCGGGTGGGATAAAGCCGATCACGCGGCTGCTTTTCGCGGCTTTAAGGCCGCCTGCCCACAGCTTCTGGACAATCCGCCGCACATGCGGCGAAACGGCATGGCGGTCTCCGAACTGCTGGCCGTTTGCTCGGCCGCACTCGCCGAACCGGAACCACCGTCGCCGAAAACGTTCTTCGAAGAGCATTTCGTTCCCAAGGTCCTGATACGGGACGGCCGCGAGGCTACGGGCTTTCTCACCGGATACTTCGAACCGGAGGTTTCGGCGTCGCGCACTCGCAATGAGCGCTTCGCGGTACCGCTCTATCGGCGGCCGGCCGATCTTGTTTCCGTGAAAAACCGAACCCTGCCGGAAGGGTGGGATCCCGATGTCCTGTTCGGCCGCGAAACGCCGAACGGCCTGGAGCCCTATCCGGATCGAGCGGCCATCGAAACCGGGTTCCTCGACGGTCGCGGGCTGGAAATGGCCTTTGTCGAAAGCTGGATCGACGCCTTTTTCATCCATGTTCAAGGATCGGCCCGCCTGCGTTTCAGTGACGGATCCGTCATGCGCGTCGCCTATGCCGGAAAATCCGGACATGCCTATTCATCGATCGGTCGGCTGCTCGCCGAGACCGAAGGCATCGACCCGGCATCGATCACCATGCCGGTTCTGCGGCAATGGCTGACAGACAATCCGCAGGAAGGACTGCGTCTGATGCGCCGCAATCAGTCCTTCATCTTCTTTCACGAGGTGTCGGATCTCAGCCCACAGGACGGACCGGTTGGCGCGGCGGGAACGCCGCTGCGCCCGCTTGCAAGCCTTGCGGTCGACCGGACGTGGCATTTGTTCGGGACGCCGGTCTGGGTGGACAGCCAGCGCGATGCGGCACTGTCTGAACGGGAAGCGGCTTCGCCAAAGCCGGAGGACTGGCGCGGCTTCCGCGGCCTGACGATCGCCCAGGATACCGGCTCGGCAATCCGCGGACCGGTCCGCGCGGACCTGTTCGTCGGATCGGGGCCCGATGCGGGTGCGGAAGCCGGCATCATTCGGCATTCGGCCCGCCTTGTTTTTCTCTGGCCCCGCACCGGATCCGGGGTACAGCCATGACTCCCCGCAAACCGCCCGCCGACAACGGGAAGGATCCGCCCCGCTCCGGCCTGACCGCGGAAGACCGAGCGCTTTGGGACAAGGTCAAGCAATCGGCCAATCCGCTTAGAACCCGATCAAGCAACTTATCGGTCACTCCAGCGCCAGGAGCCACAATCGCCGCGCGGACGCCGGATCGGGACATGCCGGCGCGCGCGTCGGTTCCACCCCGACCGAAACCACCGGTCAGCCCCGCGCCGCTTTCCGGACGACCGGCCCCTGCGACGCCTGCGACGCTGGACCGGCGTACGACCAAGAAGATTGCCAGAGGAATGACGGCGATCGACGGTCGCATCGACCTGCACGGCATGACGCAACGATCCGCGCATGGCCGTCTGCTGAGTTTTCTCGATCAGGCACGAAGCCACGGTTCCCGCGTCGTGCTTGTGATTACCGGCAAGGGCGTTCGCACGCCGGATGCGCCGGGATCGCACCGCGAAACCGGGGTGTTGCGGCGTGCCGTCCCGCTCTGGCTTGAGGAACCGGCTTTTCGCGCTTTGGTCGCGGGATATTCCCCGGCTCATCGCAGTCATGGCGGAGACGGAGCGCTTTACGTGCGGTTGCGCCGGCGACGCGGTGCGTAGGAGCGCTGCACCGCCCAGGCAGCGCACAGCCTGACATTGCAAAGAGACTGCGCTTTTTTCACCAAATCTTGCTATAAGCGCGGAACGGCCGGCGTCGGATGCTCCGGCTAAACGGCACGCCGTTCGGTCCGTCGTGGCCGTCACGGCCCCGCCGGTTGTCGACGAGATATCTGTCTTTGAAAGCCCTGTCCGTGCCCAAAACCGCGCCACGCTATCCGCTGCCTTTCGACGTCGAGGCCCTGCGGCAGGAATTCACTGACCTCACGAAGGGCCGCAATCGCGACGGGTCGGGCGCAGAAGTGCGCAAGGCCGTGCTGGCACGCCTGAAAGAGGTGCGGCAAACATGCCGGGACGAGGCCCAGCGCCTGCTCGAAGAGGATGGCAAGGGACTGCGTTGCGCGGCCCTTCTGTCGGATTGCCAGGACGCGATCATCCAGGTCGTGATGGACTTTGCCGTTCATCACGTCTACCGGGCGCAAAACCCCTCTCAGGCGGAAAAACTGACAATCGTCGCGGTAGGCGGATACGGGCGGGGCGGCCTGGCGCCGGATTCCGACATCGACCTGATGTTCCTGCTGCCTTACAAGCTGACGCCCTGGTGCGAATGCGTCGTCGAATATGTGCTGTACATGTTGTGGGACATGCGGCTGAAGGTCGGCCACGCGACCCGCGACGTCGAGGAATGCATCAAGCTTGCCCGCTCGGACATGACGATCCGCACGTCGCTGCTGGAGGCGCGGCCGATCTGGGGCAACCAAACCCTGTTCGAAACCTTCCGGCAGCGTTTCAATCGCGAGGTTGTGCGCCATACCGCCCGCGAATTCATCGCAGCCAAACTGGCGGAGCGCGACGATCGCCACAATCACCAGGGACGCTCACGGTACCTTGTCGAACCGAATGTCAAGGAGAGCAAGGGCGGCCTGCGCGACCTGCACACGCTTTTCTGGATCGCCAAATATTATTTTCGGGTCCAGGACAGCGACGAACTCGTCAAGCTCGGCGTGTTTTCCCGCTCCGAATTGCGGCGGCTGAAGGAGTGCGAGGACTTCCTGTGGGCCGTGCGCTGCCATCTGCACTTTCTGACAGGGCGGGCCGAGGAACGGCTTTCGTTCGACGTGCAACAGGAAATTGCCATCCGGCTCGGCTACCGGTCCCAGCCCGGTCAGCGCGACGTCGAGCGGTTCATGAAACACTATTTCCTGCGGGCCAAGGACGTCGGCGACCTCACCCGCATCTTCTGCTCGGCCCTGGAAGCTCAAAACGCCAAGGAGGCGCCTCGAATCGGGCAAATCCTGTGGCCGTTCCGAACCCGTATCCGCCGAATCGCGAACCATGACGATTTCATCATCGAACATGACCGGCTGAACGTCGCCGACGACGCGGTTTTTGCCAAAGATCCCGTGAATCTGCTGCGTATCTTCAAGCTGGCAGACGATATGAACCGGCTGTTTCACCCGGATGCCCTACGGCTGATCACCCGATCCCTGAAACTCATCGACCAGACCTTGCGGTCCTCGGAGACCGCCAACGCCCTGTTCATGGAAATCCTCACGTCGCGCAACAACCCGGAGCGGGTTCTGCGGCGCATGAACGAAACCGGCGTGCTTGGCCGGTTCGTTCCCGAATTCGGCAAGATCGTCGCGATGACCCAGTTCAACATGTATCACCATTACACGGTGGACGAGCACCTGATCCGCTCGATCGGCGTGCTGGCGGATATCGAGGCGGGCGAAGAGGCCGAACAGCACCCGCTTGCCAGCGCCCTTATCCATAAGATCCAGAATCGCAAGATCCTGTATGTCGCGCTGCTGTTGCACGACATTGCCAAGGGCCGACCCGACGACCACTCGCTTGCCGGCGCCCGAATCGCCCGGCGCCTGTGTCCGCGGCTCGGCCTGTCCGGCGCCGAAACCGAAACGATCGCATGGCTCGTCGAGAACCACCTGGTCATGAGCATGACGGCACAATCCAGGGACATCAACGATCCGCGCACGATCGAAACCTTCGCCAAGACAGTGCAGAGCCCGGAAAGGCTGAGACTGCTCCTGATCCTCACGGTCGCGGATATCAAGGCCGTCGGACCGGGCGTGTTCAACGGTTGGAAGGGGCAGTTGTTGCGCACCCTTTATTCAGAAACCGAGCCGATACTTGCCGGCGGCCATACGGAGATCCCGCGCGAACACGCCGTCCGGGACGCCAAGGACGCCTTGCGGACGGCCCTCACCGACTGGTCGAAAGCCGAGATCGACGGCTACGTCAATAGACACCGCGCGCCGTATTGGCTGCGTGTGCCGCTGGATCGCAAAGTCGACCATGCCGGCATGGTCAGGGCGGCCGACCACGCATCGGAGCGTCTGGCCACCGACGTCATTACCCACGCTTTCGAAGAAATCACGGAAATCACCGTCGTCGCCGCCGATAACCCGCGTCTGCTGCAAACGATCGCCGGAGCCTGCACCTTGTCGGATGCCAATATCGTCGATGCGCAGATCCACACGCTGACGGACGGCCTGGCGCTCGACTCGATCTTCGTGACCCGCGCCTTCCGCGAGGATGAGGACGAGTTAAGGCGGGGCGAGCGCATTCTGGAAATCATCGAGGATGCCCTCAACGGCCGCCAGGCACTGCCGGACCGGATCGACGCAAAGCGGACCCGCAAGTCTCGTCTCAAGGCCTTTCGCGTCGCCACTGAAGTGCTGGTCAGCAACGATCGGTCCGAAGACCACACCGTGATCGAAGTTTCCGCCCTCGACCGGCCAGGCCTATTGTTCGCGCTCACGCGCGCCATGTCGACCATGGGTCTGACCATCGCTTCCGCGCATGTGGCAACTTTCGGAGAGCGCGCGGTCGACGTCTTCTACGTCACGGATCTCGACAAGAAAAAGATCACCGATCCGGAACGGCATGAAACCATTCGGGCTCAACTGGTTTCGGCGATCGAACCGAAAAAGGCACCGGAGACCACACCAGGTCAGAGCCGCGCCGCTCGGGCACATGTCTGAAGACTGATCTTCCATGGCCCTTCTCCGCAACTTTGCAACGGTCGGCGGCGCCACAATGGCGAGCCGTGTGCTTGGCTTCGTGCGCGACGTCCTGATGGCGAGCCTCATCGGCGCCGGACCGGTGGCGGACGCATTTCTGGCCGCGTTCCGGCTGCCGAACCTGTTCCGCCGGCTGTTCGCGGAAGGCGCATTCAATGCGGCCTTCGTGCCGCTCTTTGCCCGGGCCCTTGAGGCAGACGGCCGCGACGGTGCGCGGCACTTTGCCGAGGAGATCCTGGCCGCCCTGTTCTGGACGCTTGTCGGCCTGACGGCGGTCGCGCAGATCGCCATGCCGGGCCTCGTCTACCTGCTGGTGCCGGGTTTTGCCGATGAACCGGAAAAATTCGATCTCACAGTTCTGCTCTCGCGCATCACGTTTCCATACCTGTTCTGCATGTCGATCATCGCGTTTCTCGGCGGCATCCTCAACACGTTCGGCAAGTTCGCCGTGGCCGCGCTCGCGCCGGTTTTGCTCAATATCGTGATGATCAGCGCGCTTGCCCTGGTCGCGATCACGGGAACCGGAACCTCGGCAGCATCGGGCATCATATTGGCCACCGGCGTTGCCATTGCGGGCCTGGTACAGCTTGCAGCGCTCATCTGGGCGCTCGGCCGCGAGGGCTTTGGCATCCGCTTCCGGCGGCCGCGGATCACACCACATGTTCGGCGCCTTGTGGAACTGGGCATACCCGGCGTGATCGCCGGCGGCATCACCCAGATCAATCTCGTGATCGGCACCGTGATCGCATCGGCCCAAGCGAGCGCGGTTTCCTACCTGTATTACGCGGACCGGGTCTATCAGCTGCCGCTCGGCGTCGTCGGCATTGCCATTGGCGTCGTGCTCCTGCCGGATCTTTCACGCAAGCTGAAGGCCGGCGACCACAAGGCCGTCATCGACAGCCAGAACCGGTCACTGGAATTCTCCATGGCGCTCACCCTGCCGGCGGCCGTCGCGCTATTTCTTATCGCGACGGAAATCGTGCATGTGCTGTTCGAACGCGGCGCATTCGATGCTGGCGATACGGAACAGACTGCCAATGCGCTGGCGGCGTTTGCCCTTGGATTACCGGCCTTCGTCCTGATCAAGGTGTTTTCGCCGGCCTTTTTTGCCCGAGAAGACACCAAGACGCCGATGTGGTTCGCCGGTGCCAACATGGTGGTCAATGTGGCCGGTTCGCTGGCGCTTTTTCCGTTCCTGCAACATGTCGGCATCGCGCTTGCAACGAGCGTGGCGGCCTGGGTCAACGTTCTGCTGCTCGCCGGCACGCTCGCCCGCAATGGCGATCTCGCCATCGACGGGCTCTTGATCAGACGGCTGTTGCTCCTCGGCGTTGCCAGCCTTGTCATGGGGCTCGGTGTCTATTACGGCGCGGCGGCCGGGCAGGACTTCCTGTTCAATGACCTGCTCGCGGTCCGCGCCGTGGCGCTCGGCACGCTTGTCGGCTTCGGCGTGGCGCTGTTCGCCGCGCTGTGCCAGGTCACCGGTGCCGCGGATTTCCTCGGTTTCTTCAGAAGAATCCTGCGGCGGCGCGCGGCGAGCTGATCGAACCGTCACCGATCGTACGAGCCGTTCTCCTTCAATTGAATCCAATTGTCGAAGACTTGCGCTAAACTGCGGAAGAGAAAATGCGGTCCGGTCGGCGACCGCATCGATCAAATGGACGGAGGCAACCCATGGGCACCGAGTTATCAATGCTGCTGTATACGACGTTGCTGGCCTTTGTGCTGATCGTCGTTCATGCGACCGTCGTCTCGCTGAAGATGGGCATACCCTGGGCGTTTTCGAACCGCAGTGAACCGGCCCATGCCGGGGAGACGGCGGATCGGCTGAAACGCGCCGTCGAAAACCACAAGGAAGGCCTGATCTTCTTTGCACCGGTTGCGCTGATCATTGCCATAGGCGGCCTTTCCACCCCGCTTACCGTGCTTGGCGCGCAGATCTACTTCTTCGCGCGTGTCGCACATGCGCTGACCTACGCCGCCGGAATAGCCTATGTCCGGTCGGTCGCCTGGGTCGCCGGCATTGTCGGTTTCCTGATGATGGTGGTCGGGATCTTCTGAGCCGTAAACCGGCGGCGCCGCGGCGCGCGCTCCGGAATTGGCGCTGGACAAGCGCGGCAAAAGATCCTAACCGCTGCCTTCCCGTCTTGCTTTCCTGCCAAATTCCTGGAGCGGATCCATGACCGCGTTCGATCAACGCGTCTTTTCCGGAGTGCAGCCAACCGGCAATCTGCACCTCGGCAATTACCTTGGAGCAATCACAAAGTTCGTCGCGCTGCAGGATTCCTTTTCCTGCGTCTATTGCGTGGTCGACATGCATGCCATCACGGTCTGGCAGGATCCCGCGGAAGTGGTCGCCAATACGCGGGAAGTGACCGCGGCTTTCCTCGCTTCGGGCATCGATGCAAAACGCAACATCGTGTTCAACCAGAGCCAGGTCGCGGCGCACGCGGAACTCGCGTGGATTTTCAACTGCGTGGCCCGAATGGGTTGGCTGAACCGGATGACGCAGTTCAAGGAAAAGGCCGGAAAGGATCGCGAAAACGCATCGGTCGGCCTGTTCTCCTACCCGACGCTCATGGCCGCCGACATCCTGGTCTACCGCGCTACGCACGTGCCGGTCGGCGACGATCAGAAGCAGCACCTGGAACTGTGTCGCGACATCGCCCAGAAGTTCAACAACGACTTCGCCGACTCGATTGCCGTGTGCGGAGCCGGTGTCGGGGACGTGGGATTCTTTCCTCTTACCGAACCAGTGATCACCGGACCGGCAACGCGGGTGATGTCGCTGCGCGACGGCTCGAAAAAAATGTCGAAATCGGAACCCTCCGACATGTCGCGCATCAACATGACGGATTCTCCCGACGACATTGCCAAGAAGATCCGAAAGGCAAAGACCGATCCGGAACCCTTGCCGAGCGAGCCGGACGGATTGGAGGGCCGTCCGGAAGCGCAGAATCTGATCGGCATCTATGCCGCGCTTGCGGGAACGGAAAAATCCGACGTCCTAAAGGAGTTCGGAGGCTCGCAGTTCTCGACCTTCAAACCGGCCCTTGCAGATCTCGCGGTGGAGAAGATTGCCCCGATCGCCGCCGAAATGCGGCGCTTGCAAAGCGATCCGGACTACATCGATTCCGTGCTTGGCGACGGCGCGGAACGGGCGGCTGCGATTGCGGACCCCGTTGTCCGGCAGGTGAAGGAGATCGTTGGATTCCTCTCCTCAAGACGATAGGTTCGAGATCTTCAGAAAAAGGGGAGGTTTGCGTGGCCAAGGGTTATTGGATCGGACGGGTCACCGTAAACGATCCGGAAATGTATAAAGCCTACGTAGCCGGAAACAGCCGGGCCTTCGAAAAGTATGGCGGGCGTTTCATCGTGCGGGGCGGACCGTTCGTCTGCATGGAAGGCGACAGCCGCGATCGGAATGTGGTGATCGAATTCCCGACCTACGATGACGCGATCGCCTGTTACAATTCGGCCGAATATCAGGACGTCCTGAAATACCGTGCCGATGCGTCGGAATCCGATCTCGTGATCATCGAGGGTTATGACGGCTGAGACCGGGCCGGATCCT
This sequence comes from Pseudomonadota bacterium, assembly GCA_038745065.1. Lineage (GTDB taxonomy): Bacteria > Pseudomonadota > Alphaproteobacteria > Rhizobiales > JANQQB01 > JANQQB01. Next base: position 80,713 of record JBCDLT010000022.1, read on the forward strand.
GAAACAAAGCGCTTTTTGCCGCCGTCTTTCGTTTTTACCCGTACCGGTCCGTCAAGGCGCTGAAACCTGCCTCGTAGATGCCGGCGACGACATCACGGGCGGCCGCTTCGTCCATGCCGCGCGCTACAAAACCACAACGCCAGACCACATCGCACCCCTTGCCATTGGCCACGATCGACAGGGTCGAGCGATAGCGGGAAACAGGCAACGGGCCTTCGACGATCGAATAGGAATAGGATTTTCCCGAATCGTCCATGTCCTCGAGCCGCTCAACAAGAATCGAGCCGTCAGGCAGTGTCACGACCCGGTGTACGAAGCCATCGCGGTCCTCCAGAACCGTATCCCGGGCTGCCGGATGCCAGCTCATGTCGGAAAAATCGCCGATTGCGTCCCATACATCTTCCGCGCTGCCGGCTAGGGATACCCGCCTCTCTACTTCCACCATACTGAATTTCCTTCCGGATTCCCGGCCCAATCGCCGCCTTCAACGCGCCGGTACACTCTGTGCCGCGCCGTCAAACGCTGGGCCGGCCTAAAATCATCCCTAGGATAATGGTCGTTCGGACTGCAAATCCAATGGGAATATTGTCCGTGAGACAATCCGCGGCGGTAGACAGGCCACGATATCTTTCCCGCGCGTAATCGGCATCGATCCCTGTTCAGCCATTGATCGGCTGTTGCTCCGGCTGCTATATGCCGACTGGCCGGATCCGGCAACGGAACCGACAGGCGGCCGATGCGCCGCTCCTGCTCTTTATTCCTTACCGGAGTCCCGCATGTCATCGCTTGGCCTGACTGTCGTCGGTGCCGCCGGCCGCATGGGCCAGTCGCTTATCCAGACCATCCATACCGTCGAAGGCGTGCACCTGAGCGGCGCCGTCGAGCAGCCCGGTTCTCCGGCACTCGGCAAGGATGCCGGGCAGGTCGCCGGCATGGAACCGCTGAACATAAGCATAACCGACGATCCGCTGTCGGCTTTCGTGAAATCCGAGGGGGTGCTTGATTTCACCAGTCCGCAGGCCAGTGTCGGATTTGCCGATATCTGTGCCCAGGCGCGGATTGTGCACGTGATCGGGACGACCGGCCTCGGCCCTGCCGAAGAGGAACGCCTCGGTGCCGCGGCCCGCCACGCCGTAATCGTCAAATCGGGCAATATGAGCCTCGGCGTCAACCTGTTGGCCGAACTTGTGAAACAGGCTGCCCAGGCGCTCCGCGACGATTTCGATATCGAAGTCCTGGAAATGCATCACAGGCACAAGGTGGATGCCCCGTCGGGCACTGCCTATCTGCTGGGCGATGCGGCGGCGCAAGGCCGCGACGTGGACCTGGCGGATGCCTCGGTCCGAACCCGCGACGGCCATACCGGGCCTCGGGCGCCAGGCACAATCGGTTTTGCCACGATGCGGGGCGGATCGGTGGTCGGAGAGCATTCCGTTGTGTTCGCCGGCGAGGGGGAGCGCATCGAATTGTGTCACCGGGCAGACAGCCGCGAGATTTTTGCGCGCGGCGCGGTTCGTGCCGCGCAATGGGCTCATGGGCGCAAACCGGGCCTATATTCGATGAAAGACGTTCTCGGCCTTTGATTTCACGGCGTGACACTTACGCAGACGGAGAGATTTGCATGCCCCACCAACTGGTCCTCGTGCGACACGGACAGAGCGAATGGAACCTGAAAAACCTGTTTACCGGGTGGCAGGATCCCGGACTGACGGATAAGGGCGTCGAAGAGGCCAAACGTGCCGGACAGGTCCTCAAAGACCGCAATATGGTATTCGACATTGCCTTCACATCAGACCTCAGCCGTGCCCAGGACACCTTGACCCTGATTCTGGATGGCATCGGCCAGACCGACCTGGAGACCATTCGCGACAAGGCGCTCAATGAACGGGATTACGGCGATCTCACAGGTCTCAACAAGGACGACGCTCGAAAGAAATGGGGTGACGAACAGGTGCATATCTGGCGCCGATCCTTCGACGTTCCGCCGCCGGGCGGCGAAAGCCTGAAGGACACGGCCGACCGGGTCCTGCCCTATTTCCAGGCGCATATCCTGCCGCGGGTCAAGGGCGGCGAAACGGTGCTGGTTTCCGCACACGGGAACTCGCTCAGGGCGCTGATCATGGACCTTGAAAACCTCTCGGGCGAGGAAATCCTGAAACGCGAATTGGGCACCGGCGTGCCGATCATCTACCAGCTGAATGGTGACGGCACGGTGCTGTCGATCGAAGACCTCGCCGCCTGACACGGACAGGTCGCTGCGATCAGTCCGGCGGCGTGCCGTTTTCCGCCAGAACCTGGCCGGCGAGGTACAGGGACCCGCAGATCAGAATGCGTGGCGGGGTCGCTGCATCCAGCCGACCGAGATAATCCAATACTGCGGCGACGTCCGGCATGGGATCCGAGGAAAGGCCGGCCGTAATCGCCTTTGCGCTCAACTCATCTGTCGTCCAACTCGATTCGGTTTCCGGAATCGGAACCGTATAGACATGGTGGACGAGGCCCTGAAACGCTTCGAAATAATGCAGCGGTTCCTTGGTGTTCAACATGCCGGCCACAAGGATCAACGGCCTGGGCACACGATCCTCGAGATCGGCCATGAAACTGGCGACGGCCTTGCCGGCATCCGGATTGTGGCCCCCGTCCAACCAGATCTCGGCCCCTTGCGGCGCCTGGCTGACAAGGCGACCCGTCTGCAGCCGTTGCATGCGAGCCGGCCAGTCGGTTGCCGAAATACCGGCTTCGACACGATCTTGGGACGGCAAAAGACCGGCGGTCTTCAGCGCGGTGACCGCCAATCCGGCATTGACGACCTGATGCTGACCCGGAAGGCGGGGAAGCGGCAGGTCGACCAGTCCGTTGAGATCCTCCACGACGAGCCGGCCGCCATCGCTGCGTGCGGTCCAGTCCTGGCCGCCGATCAGACACGGTGCGCCGACCCGCGCGGCCGCGGCTTCCAGAACCTCGCCGGCCGCCGATTCCTGCGGCGCAAAAACCGCCGGGATGCCGGCCCGAAGGATGCCGGCCTTCTCCGCGGCAATCGCCGCCAACGTGTCGCCGAGCCATTGTTCGTGATCCATGGAGATGGATGTGATCACGGAGACCATGGGATCCGGGGCGACATTGGTCGCGTCGAGCCGGCCGCCGAGACCCACTTCAAGGAGCAGGCAATCGGCGGGAACTTCGGCAAACAGCACCATGGCTGCGACCGTGGTGATCTCAAAAAAAGTGATGGGATCGCCGTCGTTCACGTCTTCGCACAAGGCCAGAGCCCGCGACAGATCATCGTCGCTGACAAGCCTGCCGGCCAGGCGAATGCGTTCATGAAAGGAGACGAGGTGCGGGGACGTATAGACGTGAATGTTCTGGCCGGCGGCTTCCAGAATCGCCCGCATCGTCGCGATCGTGGATCCCTTGCCATTGGTTCCGGCAACGTGAATCAGCGGCGGCAAACGCTCTTCAGGATTGCCGAGCCGGGCAAGCAGGCGCTCGACGCGTCCCAGAGAAAGATCCATGCGCTTGGGATGAAGCGACAAGAGCCGCTCCAGTATGGCAGGGGATCGGTCCATGAATTCACTGTTGCTGGGACTGTCCGTCATCGGTGCTGGTGTCGACCGGATTTTCTTCGGCTGTCTGCATATCCGGTTCACCGTCTTGCGGCGTTTCGGATTGCGGCATGATTTCTTCTTCTTCCGGCATCGGTTCTTCAAGCGCCGGTTCGGGAGCCGGCACATGCATCAGCAGGAAACACAGGCGCTGGATCGTTTCGCGGAGGTCATGGCGATGCACGACCATGTCGACCATGCCGTGCTCCTGAAGGTATTCGGCGCGCTGAAAACCCTCCGGCAGTTTTTCGCGGATCGTCTGTTCGATAACCCGTTGTCCGGCAAACCCGATCAGAGCGCCCGGTTCGGCGATGTGAATGTCACCGAGCATGGCATAGGAGGCGGACACGCCTCCCGTCGTCGGATTGGTCAGAATCACGATGTAGGGCAGACCGGCCTGCTTAAGCGCCCGCACCGCGATCGTGGTGCGTGGCATCTGCATCAGCGACAGCACACCCTCCTGCATGCGGGCGCCGCCGGACGCGACAAAAAGCACAAACGGCGTCCGGTTCTCACGGGCCGAATCGAGCCCCGTGATCAGCGCCTCGCCCGCCGCCATGCCGAGCGAGCCGCCCATGAACGAAAAATCCTGGATCCCGACCGTCATGCCCAAACCGGCCAACGACCCGGAGGCGATCATGACGGCGTCGTTCAGACCCGACTTTGTCTTGGCGTCCTTTAGTCGGTCGGTATAGCGGCGCCCATCGCGAAATTTCAGCGGATCGACCGTGACTTCCGGGGTCTCGATCTGGGTGTATTCGCCCTGATCGAAAAACTGGGCCAGCCTTTGCTTCCAGGGCATGCGCATGTGGTAGTCGGACGACGGAATAACCCATTGATTCTGTTCCAGATCCCGGTGAAACACCATCTCACCGGATTCCGGACACTTGATCCAAAGATTATCGGGGACTTCCCGCTTGGTCAGGAAATCCCGGATCTTCGGTCGGACGACATTGTTAATCCAGTTCACGGAATCCTCTCCGAGACGTCCCGGCGGAAGACCATGCCGGATTGGCCGGGTGCGACACGGCAGGCAAGCTGCGTCACCCTATTCGGCTGCCATGATGCGGGAAGCGCGGACACCGCCGGACAAGGCCGAAACGAGCTCCCGAACCGCTTCCACCGTCGTCCCGGTCGCCCGACCTTCGGCATCGAGCGAATCCCGGATTGCATTGACGATCGCCGATCCGACGACGACGCCATCGGCCGTGCGTCCGATCGCAGCCGCCTGATCCGGCGTCTTCACGCCGAAGCCCACCGCAACCGGCAGATCCGTATGGTCCTTGATACGCTCGACGGCATCCGCGACAGATCCGGTGTCGGGAGAAGCCGTCCCGGTAATGCCGGTGATGGACACGTAATAGACAAATCCGCTCGTGTTTTCGAGCACGGCCGGCAACCGCGTCGAATCGGTTGTCGGCGTGGCAAGCCGAATGAAGTTCAGCCCTCCCGCCAAGGCCGGGATGCAGAATTCGTCATCGGCCTCCGGCGGCAGATCGACGACAATCACGCCATCCACCCCGGCCGCCACAGCGTCGCGGATAAAAGCCTCGACGCCATAGGAATAGATCGGATTGTAATAGCCCATCAGCACGATCGGCGTTTCACTATCGTCGCGCCGGAATTCCGAAACCATGTGCAGCGTTTTGGCCATCGTGTGGCCGGCGTTCAACGCCCGCCTCGACGACGCCTGGATCGGCGGGCCTTCGGCCATGGGATCGGAAAACGGCATGCCCAGCTCGACCACGTCGGCGCCGGCAGCCGGCAGATGCCGCAGGATATCCAGCGCCGTGTCGAGGTCGGGATCGCCTGCGGTCACGAACGTTACCAGAGCCGGCCGGTTCCGGGCAGCACAGGCGGCAAATCGGGCTCGAATTCGGTCGCTCATATCGGCCCCCTACATCTCGACGCCGAGATGGCCGGCGACCGAAAAGATATCCTTGTCGCCGCGCCCGCACATATTCAGGACGATGATCTGGTCGCGATCCATATCGGCTGCCAGCTTGCCCGCGAAGTACAGCGCGTGGGACGGTTCCAGAGCCGGGATGATGCCTTCCTGACGGGTGCAGAGCTGAAACGCTTCGAGAGCCTCGGCATCGGTCGCGGATACATAGTTCACCCGACCGGTCTCCTTCAGCCAGGAATGCTCCGGGCCGATGCCGGGATAGTCGAGGCCGGCGGAGATCGAATGTCCTTCCAGGATCTGGCCGTCGTCGTCCTGCAGCAGGTAAGTCCGGTTGCCGTGCAGCACGCCGGGCCGGCCGCCGTTCAGGGACGCACAGTGTTCGTCCGTGTCCAATCCGTGGCCGCCCGCTTCGACGCCGTAGATGGCCACATCCTTATCATCCAGAAACGGATGAAACAGGCCGATGGCGTTGGAACCGCCGCCAATGCAGGCGACAATTGCATCGGGCAACCGTCCTTCGCGCTCGAGAATCTGGTCCCGGGCTTCCGCGCCGATCACGGACTGGAAGTCGCGCACCATTTCCGGATAGGGGTGCGGGCCGGCCGCCGTTCCGATCATGTAATAGGTCGATTCGACATTGGTGACCCAGTCGCGCAAGGCCTCGTTCATCGCGTCCTTGAGGGTCGATGCCCCCGATGTGACCGGAACCACCTCGGCGCCCAGAAGTTTCATGCGGAACACGTTGGGCTTTTGCCGTTCGACGTCGGTCGCGCCCATATAGACGATGCACGGCAGGCCGAAACGCGCGCAGACGGTCGCCGCGGCCACGCCGTGCTGGCCGGCACCGGTTTCCGCGATGATCCGGGTCTTGCCCATGCGCAGCGCGAGGAGAATCTGGCCCAGGCAGTTGTTGATCTTATGCGAGCCGGTATGGTTCAGCTCGTCGCGCTTGAAGTAGATCTTGGCGCCGCCGAAATGCTCCGTCAGCCGCTCGGCAAAATAAAGCGGGCTCGGCCGCCCCACATACCGGGCCGACAGCACCGATATCTGCTCCTGAAATTCCGGATCCACCTTGGCTTCGGCATAGGCCTTTTCAAGCTCCAGGACGTTCGGCATCAGTGTTTCGGCCACAAAGCGGCCGCCGAACAGTCCAAAATGCCCGCGCTCGTCCGGCCCGGTGCGAAATGAATTGGGGTTTTGTGCGGTCAAACCTCGGTTCCTTCCCGTTCCTGTCGTCGCGCCGCGGTCACGAATTCCGCTATCAGGGCCGGCTGTTTGCGGCCCGGCGCGCTTTCCACACCGGAGGAGACATCGACACCGGCAATGCCGGTGGTCGAAATGGCCGTGCCAACGGTCTCTGGATCAAGACCACCGGAAAGCATGAACCGATCGTCAAGGTCAAGTTCCTGCAGCATGTGCCAGTCGAAGGCGATCCCGTTGCCGCCCGGCAGAACGGCGTCTTTCGGGGGCTTGGCATCCAAAAGAATGCGATCGGCGGCCTGGCAATAGGCGTCGATCGCGACCAGATCCGAAGGCTCACGGACGCCGATGGCTTTCATCGTTGCAACGTTGAACCGGCCGGCAATTTCCCGCACCCGTTCCGGCGTCTCGGATCCGTGCAATTGCAACATGTCCGGCGCGACCGCCTCCATAATTTCCGCGATCGCCTCGTCCGACGGGTCTACGGTCAGCGCCACCACGGTGAGTGCCGGGTCCTCCCGTGCGATACGGGCAAGCCCGACGGCATCCGACACCGAGACGTTGCGCGGACTCCTGGCAAAGAAGACCAGGCCGATCATGTCCGCTCCGGCGGCGCGCGCGGCGCGCACCGACGCCTCGTCCGAAAGACCGCAAATCTTCACGAGCAGGGACATTTTCCGTTTCCGTCGTACCGCCGGTTCGGGAATTGCGGCGCCGCGGGCGCGCCTGGCGGCTATTCCGCCGCCTTCGATGCGCCGGATACGGGCCGTTCGCTGGCCTTGAGTTCTTCCAGCCGCGGCATCGAGACGATGTTGTATCCCGAATCGACATAGTGGACCTCGCCAGTGACACCCGACGACAGATCCGACAAGAGATAGAGGCCGGCCCCGCCGATTTCGTCGATCTCGACGGTCCGGCGCAGGGGCGCGTTTTCCTTTTGGTAATTGAACATGAGGCGCGCATCGGCAATGCCGGCGCCGGCCAACGTGCGGACCGGGCCCGCAGATATCGCATTGACGCGAACGCCCTGATCACCGAAATCCATCGCCAGATAGCGCACCGACGCCTCAAGCGCGGCCTTGGCGACACCCATGACATTGTAGTTCGGCATCACCCGCACCGAACCGCCGTAGGTCAGGGTCAGTATCGAGCCGCCGTCGGACATCATGTCCGCTGCCCGTCGGGCTATCTCGGTGAACGAAAAACAGGAGATGACCATCGTCCGGCTGAAGTTTTCCCGACTGGTATCGGCATATCGCCCCTTCAGCTCCGCCTTGTCGGAAAACGCGATCGCGTGAACGATAAAATCAAGCGAACCCCAGGCGGCCTGCAATTCCGAGAACACCGCATCGACGGTCGCGATATCTTCAACGTCGCAGGGCAGCACAAGTTTGGAGCCGGTGGCTTCGGCGAGCGGCTTGACGCGGCGACCGAAAGCCTCGCCCTGATAAGTGTAGGCGAGTTCGGCCCCGTGATCCGACAATGTCTTGGCGATGCCCCAGGCGATGGAATGGTCATTCGCGACCCCCATGATCAGGCCGCGCTTGCCGCGCATCAATCCGCTCATTCGTTCCGTCCCGTTTGCCGACAGACCGGTTCCGGTCGGTCAGCCATTGTAGCGCTGGAAGACCAGCGACGCGTTTGTTCCGCCGAAACCGAAGGAATTCGACAGGACCGTGTCGATCTTCGCATCGTCCTGGCGTTCGACCACGATCGGCATGTCGGCGAAGTCGGGGTCGAGTTCTTCGATATTGGCCGACTTGCAGATGAAGCCGTTGTTCATCATCAGCAGCGAATAGATCGCCTCCTGCACGCCGGTCGCGCCGAGCGAGTGTCCGGTCAGGGACTTGGTGGCGGAGATCGGCGGGCATTTGTCGCCGAAGACTTCCCGCAAAGCCTCGATTTCCCGGATGTCGCCGATCGGTGTCGATGTGGCGTGCGGATTGATGTAGTCGACGGCCTCCGGCGTCGTTTCCAACGCCATGTTCATGCACCGCACGGCGCCTTCGCCGGAAGGCTGTACCATGTCATATCCGTCCGAGGTCGCGCCGTATCCGACGATCTCGGCATAGATCTTGGCACCGCGGGCCTTGGCATGTTCGAGCTCTTCGACCACGAGCACGCCGGCTCCACCGGCAATCACAAACCCGTCGCGGTCCTTGTCGTAGGCGCGCGATGCGGTTTGCGGCGTGTCATTGTACTTGGTCGACATGGCACCCATCGCGTCGAACAGGGCGGACAGTGCCCAGTCGAGCTCCTCCCCGCCGCCTGCGAACACCACATCCTGCTTGCCATACTGGATGAGCTCGTAGGCATTGCCGATGCAATGGTTCGACGTGGCGCAGGCGGAAGAGATCGAATAATTGACGCCTTTGATCTTGAAAGCGGTCGCCAACGTGGCGGAATTTGTCGACGACATCGCCTTGGGAACCGCAAACGGACCGATGCGCTTCGGACCCTTCTCGCGTGTCGTGTCCGCCGCCTCGACAATCGCGTGGGTCGACGGTCCGCCGGATCCCATGACGATCCCGGTGCGGTCGTGGGAAATATCGGTTTCTTCCAGCCCGGAATCGACGATCGCCTGTTGCATGGAAACGTGATTCCATGCAGCGCCGCCGCCGAGAAATCGCATATCGCGGCGGTCGACCACATCCTTGGGGTCCAGGGTCGGCGCGCCGTGCACCCTGCAGCGGAAGCCGTACCGATCGTATTCCTCGCTGAATACGATGCCGGACCGCGCTTCACGCAGCGAAGCCAGCACTTCCTGGGTGTTGTTGCCGATCGAGGATACGATCCCCATGCCGGTGACGACCACGCGTCTCATTTGCGGCGCTCCATGTCATGCATCCGGCCCGAAGCGGGCCGGCAATTCATTCGATCGTGCTCAGGCAGCCGACGGTGCGGCATCGTCCCTAAAGAGCCCGACGCGCAGGTCCTTGGCCTGATAGATAGTCTCGCCGTCGGCCTTCAACCACCCATCCGCGATGCCAAGGATCAATCGGCGGCGGATGACGCGTTTGAAGTCGATACCGTATTCCACCTGCTTGACCTTGGGCAGAACCATGCCGGAAAACCTGACTTCGCCGACCGACAGGGCACGCCCGCGCCCCGGCAATCCAAGCCAACCAAGGCAGAAGCCGACGATCTGCCACATGGCATCGAGGCCAAGGCAACCCGGCATGACTGGATCACCCTGGAAATGACAGCCGAAGAACCACAGGTCCGGGTTGACATCCAGTTCGGCACGCGCGTAGCCCTTGCCGAATTCGCCGCCTTCCTCGGAAATCTCGGTGATGCGATCAAACATCAGCATCGGGGGGAGGGGGAGTTGCGCGTTACCGGCGCCGAACATCTCTCCACGCGCGCACGTCAAGAGATCCTCGTAACTGAAACTGCTCTGGCGTTCCACTTTCCCCTCGCATTCCATAAGATATCGCCCAGACGGCCCAGCCGATACGCCAGCGGGCGCATGCGGGCCTCTTGACGATTGTGTGACGGGCCGTTCCTAGAGAATTTTTGTCGCAACGGGAAGTGCTAAAATGGCGGAGTCTCCGCGGTCGCCGACACACAGCCGTTGCGCCACTGCGAATCGGTGCCGCAGGCGCGCCTACAGCGTTTATATTGCAAAGCATTCGCAACTTCTTTATATTCCCCCGTAAACATGCCTCGCGATACCGATTTATACGGATGCGGGGTCGCACCGGGGTTTGTATAGACACCCCATGAAACAGAAAGACTTCTGATGGTTCTCGGTACCGTGAACGAAGAGATCGCTTCGAAACTAAGGGATCATGGCCTGCGGCCGACGCGGCAGCGTACGTCGCTTGCAGAACTGCTTTTCGCCAAGGGCGACCGGCACGTCTCTGCCGAAATCCTCCATGAAGAAGCCGTCAGCGCCGACGTGCCGGTTTCGCTGGCAACCGTGTACAACACGCTGCATCAGTTCACCGAAGCCGGGTTGCTGAGAGAAGTGGTCGTCGACGGGGCAAAGACCTATTTCGATACCAATGTCACCGATCACCATCACTATTTCATCGAAGGCGAAAACGCTGTCATCGACATCCCCGCCGACAACATTTCCTTCAGCGGTCTTCCGATCCCGCCGGAAGGGATGGAAATTACCCGTGTCGACGTGATTGTCCGGGTGCGTCC
>JBCDLT010000023.1:0-86327 GCA_038745065.1 Pseudomonadota bacterium
GGCCGCCGCCCTCGCAACGTCCAATGCCGGCGAGTCCGCGAAGGTCGCGCGGGAGACCATCGCCTCGATCAAGACCCGCTTCATGGAGTGGTCCCGTCTGATCGAAAGCCCGAAGGAAGACCGTACGTTCGGCCTGTACTGACGGCTTATTTCAGTTGGTATGGGGAATCGATCGAACGGGGGAACCCGACAGGCCTCCCTCCGTCCCATACCCGTTCAGGCGGCGCGCTTCGACGCCGCTCGCGGCAATCAGTTCAGCCGGAACTCGCCATCGACCGTCTTCCACTCCCCGGCCCTAATCAGATGCCGGTGGGTGTATTGCACGGAATGGAGCGGACCATCGAGCTTTTCCCGCCAGAAATCGAGAAATCCGAAGAGTTTGGGGAAGTCCGGCGCGGTGTCGTAATCCTGCCAGAGATAGGTCTGGATGACCGATTCAAAATCCGGCATTCGGTAGAAAATCTGGGCGGTTGTCAGACCGTGCCCGGTCAGTAGAAGCTCCATTTCCGATGAACGCATTGCCTATCCCCTGCTGTTCTCAACGCCTTCATTTTTCCGCCGATAAATCCGATGCGCAAGCCCCCTTTTTTCAAATAACCCAATTAAAACAAACTAGTAGCACTCATTTATAGAGAGTGCTAATTTTTTTACCGCCAGATCTTGAATCCGATCGGTTGGAATCCCAAATCGATGCGCGCGAGGTGCCGAAAGGACCTCGATGATGCTTCGTTTGAATTGCAAGGAGGATTCACGAAATGAAGTTCCAACCGCTCCACGACCGTCTTCTTGTCCGGCGCCTTGAGGCCGACGAAAAAACGGCCGGCGGCATTATCATCCCGGATACGGCGAAAGAAAAACCGATGGAAGGCGAAGTCGTCGCCGTTGGTGGCGGGCTTCGCGACGAGGACGGCAAACGCATTGCCCTCGACGTCGCAACCGGCGACCGGATCCTGTTCGGCAAATGGTCGGGCACCGAGGTCCGGATCGACGGAGAAGACCTGTTGATCATGAAGGAATCCGATGTGCTCGGCATCCTCCACGATGTGGCGGACGTCAAAAAGGCAGCCTGATCTCGGGACAGATTAGGGGTGTTTCCTTCAAGTTGAATTCGGAGAGATAGGATATGTCTGCAAAGGAAGTTTTGTTCTACGCCCATGCGCGTGAAAAAATGCTGCACGGGGCCGATGTTCTGGCCGATGCCGTGAAGGTCACGCTCGGACCGAAAGGCCGCAACGTCGTGATCGACAAATCGTTCGGAGCGCCGCGGATCACCAAGGACGGTGTGACTGTCGCCAAGGAAATCGAACTGGAAGACAAGTTCGAGAACATGGGCGCGCAGATGCTGCGCGAGGTCGCCTCCAAAACCAACGACATTGCCGGCGACGGTACCACGACAGCAACGGTTCTCGCCCAGGCGATCGTGCGCGAAGGCGCCAAGGCCGTAGCCGCCGGCATGAACCCGATGGACATCAAGCGCGGCATCGATTTCGCCGTCTCCCGCTTGGTCGAAAACCTGCAATCGACGGCCAAACCGGTCACCAGCAACGATGAAATCGCACAGGTCGGCACGATCTCGGCCAACGGCGATGCTGAAATCGGCCGCTACCTCGCCGACGCCATGCAGAAAGTCGGCAATGAAGGCGTCATTACCGTCGAAGAAGCCAAATCGCTGGAAACCGAACTGGAAGTCGTCGAGGGCATGCAGTTCGACCGGGGATACCTGTCCCCCTATTTCGTGACCAACCAGGACAAGATGCGGGCCGAACTCGACGACCCCTATATCCTGATCCACGAAAAGAAGCTCACCAATCTTCAAGCCCTGCTGCCCGTGCTTGAAGCCGTGGTCCAGTCCGGCAAGCCGCTTCTCATCATCGCCGAGGACGTCGAAGGCGAAGCCCTTGCCGCACTTGTCGTCAACAAGCTGCGCGGCGGTCTGAAAGTCGCCTCCGTCAAGGCGCCCGGCTTCGGCGATCGCCGCAAGGCAATGCTGGAAGACATCGCCATCCTGACGGGCGGTCAGGTGATTTCGGAAGATCTCGGCATCAAGCTAGAAAACGTCACGATCGACATGCTCGGCACTGCCAAGAAAGTCGTCGTTTCGAAAGACGATACGACCATCGTCGACGGCGTCGGCAAGAAGGCAGACATTTCCGGCCGCGTCGCCCAGATCCGCCAGCAGATCGAAGAAACCACGTCCGATTACGACCGTGAGAAACTGCAGGAACGTCTGGCCAAACTGTCGGGCGGTGTCGCAGTCGTGCGCGTCGGCGGAGCAACCGAAGTCGAAGTGAAGGAACGCAAAGACCGCGTCGACGATGCGCTGCACGCCACGCGGGCCGCTGTCGAAGAAGGCATCCTGCCCGGCGGCGGTGTCGCCCTGTTGCGTGCCATCAAGTCGATCGACGGTCTGACCGGCGACAACGACGACCAGACCCGCGGCATCGCCATCGTGCGTCGGGCACTCCAAGCCCCTGCCCGCCAGATCGCACAAAATGCCGGTTCCGAAGCGTCGATCATCGTCGGCAAGATCCTGGAAAAGGACAAGCCGGCATACGGCTGGAACGCACAGACCGGTGAATTCGGCGACCTCTACAAGATGGGCGTGATCGACCCGGCCAAGGTCGTGCGCGCCGCGCTGCAGGACGCCGCCTCGGTTGCCGGCCTTCTGGTCACGACCGAAGCCATGGTCGCAGACAAGCCGAAAGAAACGTCGGCTGCGGCTCCGGCCATGCCGACCGGTATGGATTACTGATCCGATGACAAGACGGGCGGGCGCCCTACGGGCCCGCCCGTATATTCCCTCCGGCTTATCCAAACCGGCTTCAAGCAAAACGATCGGCGCTATGGCCGCCGGTTGATCAGAATGATGCCGACGCTGACGAGGGCAAGGCCGCCGACGATTGCCGACGTGATCGGTTCGTCGAGCAGCAGCCAGCCGAACAGCACGCCGAAGAGCGGCGCCAAGAAGCCGAACGAGGCCATGTCGGAGGCCGGATAGACGGACAGGACCCAAAGCCAGACCGTGAATCCGATACTGATGATCACCAGCACCTGAAACGCGAAGATGCCGAAAATCAACGGCGTCGGTTCGCGGATCAGGTCGCCAAAGATCGGCGCGACGGCGATCAGCACGATGCCGGAAACGCAGAGCTGATAGAGCAATTGCATGACCGGCGTGGCGCGTGACAACCGGGTCGTGCGCACCATGAGGGCAATGCCGGCCCAGAACATCGCGGCCACGAGACTGGCCAAATCGCCCCATATCGCATTCGGCGTTGCCGGCGCCGCATCGTCGAGCAGCGCCCAGACTATGCCGACCATGGCAAGGGCCAGGCCGGCCAGGCGAACCGGTGTCAGCCGCTCGCCGGGGATCAGCACATGCGCGCCGATCGCCACCCAGAACGGCATGGAATACATGAACACCGAGGCCCGGGCGACCGTGGTGTAGTCGAGCGCAAGGAACAAAAGCAAAAACTCGGCGGCAAAGAAGCCGCCGCATACGAGGCCCGGCCAGAAACTCCCGTCGGTCAGGCTCAGGCGTTTGCGGGTCAACAGGGCAAACAGGAGAAGCGGTACGAAGGCGCAAGCCGATCGGAGCCCCGCCTGAAACACCGGCTGGAAGCCGCCGTTGACGATCTTGATCAGGGCCTGGTTGAGACCGAGCAGGATGGAAAAGACGACCAGAATCGTCCCGCCGAAAAGGTCGATGCGATCCTTTCGTTGCACGCGGTCTGTTTCCTTCAGATTTGTGCGTCGGGGCGGGCCGCCGGCGATGCCGGTCGCCGGATCCTATTCGGGGTCGCTCCGGCGCAAGAGATCGGCGTTGCGGCGCAAGGCAAGTTCCCGGTCGACAAGGTCGGAGATCGCTGTCCCATCCGCAAAATCATCGCCCCTGGCATAGAACCGGGAAAGCGCGATCTCGGCTTCCGCCAAGACATCGCCTGCGTCTTCGATATCGACATTCTCGATGGTGAAAGCGTCGTTGGTGCTCATGTGACAGAGCAGCATGCGCTGGATCGCTTCGCCGATGTCGTAGCAGCAGCGGGCCAATACCGGATCGATCGGGTGCCGGCGGCCCGGCACCGACGGTTCGGCCAATCCATCCAGCGCGTCGCAAAGGCGGCGGTAGCGCGCGGGCAGCCAGACGTGGCGTTCGTGCAGGTGACCAAGAAACGACGTAGATACATATACGTCGCTGCTGGTCCAGTTCTGCATCACCACTGTCATAAACACTGCAAGGCGCGCACGTTCGTCCAGGGGATCGTCCATCCAGGGGCGCACGGTCTCGTCGAGCGTCTTCAGCACGGCGAGATCGTCGAACGCTGTCAGGATCTGCATCGGTGTCTGGCCGAGGAAATCTTCGGCAAGTGGATCGGCCCCTGCAATCATAAGCACGCGGATCATGTCGTGCTCGCCGTTGCGGGCCGCAAAATGCAACGGTGTCCGACCCTTCGGATCGGGGTGGTCGGGATTGCAGCCGGCGCGAATGAACGCCTTCACGGTCTCGACATGGCCGTATTCACAGGCCAGGTGCAAGCCGGTCTGGCCATCGCCGTCAGCGATATCCGTGGCGGCCCCGGCCCCAATGAGGAGTTCGACGGCCGATGTGTTGCCATCGTCGGCCGCGTCATGAATCGGCGCCTTACCGTTCCGGTTGGCCGATCGGGCGTTGACATCGGCACCGGCATCGAGGAGAGCCCGGATGATAGCGGGCGATCCGGTTCCGGCCGCATAATGCAAGGGTGTCATGCCGAACATGCCCTCCCGCAGGCAATCGGCGCCGGCCTCGATCAAAGCCAGGATTACCGCTTCCCCGTCCTTCCAGCGATGCTCCCGCAGGGCCGCCGTCAGCGGCCTCTGTCCATTCCCGTCGCAGGCTTCGATATCCGCTCCCCAGGCAATCAAGCTGCGCACTGCGCCGAGATGCAAGGTCATGGCGGCAACGAGGAGCAAGGTTTCGTCGTCGTCGATCAGCGCCTCGCGGACGGCCTGACGGCGCACGTCATCGTCAAGCGCGTCAAGCGCCGCCAAGGCCTTGACGGTTGCATCCTCGTCTTCGCTTTCCAGTGCGTCAGCCAGAGCCCGGCACAGTTTTTCCGCGGATGCCTTCGCCATCGATCGTGTTCCTGCCCCCGGACGTCTGTCCATCTCTTCGTTCCTGCCTGAATTTGGCAGGACTTTCAACACGCTCGGTTCGAAGGATGCTCTCGGTGGTTTTCGCAAGCGGCGGTTTCAAAGAAGCAATCCGTGCGCCGGTGCGGCTCTTGTCGTGCTATCGCTGATCACCGATCGCCTGCCGGAGCGTCACCGGTGTCGCCTGGCGGCAAACCGGGAAGCGTCACAGCGACCTGCCAATTCCCGGCAGCGCGCGGTCGCAGGTCGACACGGCCGCCATGGGTTTCGGCAATCTGACGGACAAGCGCCAGGCCGAGGCCCGAGCCCGGCACATTCTGACGGTCCCTTCCCCGGGCGAAAGGTTCAAAGAGCCGATCCTTCTGGTCGTCGGGAATGCCCGGACCGGCGTCGTCCACCGTCAGGAGAACATCGTTGTCCCTGGCGACCATGCGAAACGCCATCGGCGGCCGCCCGTGCTTTTGCGCGTTGTCGAGGAGATTGCGGACCATGCGCTGCAGCAGGTTGGGATCGCCATTCATCTCGAATGGAATGCCGCACAGGGTACAGCCGCGGTAACGGGCACATTCCTCGGCAACAAGGGCGAGGACATCCAACTTGCGGAACGCTTCTGTCGGCCGGTCCGATTCCAGACGCGTCATGACCAGCAATTCCTCGATGAGAATGTCGAGCTCGGCGATGTCGCGTTTCAGGGCCTCGCGCCGCTCCTCGGCATTTTCCCGGTCAAGCATTTCGATGCCCATGCGGATCCGGGCAAGCGGTGTGCGCAATTCGTGCGAGGTGTTGGCCAAAAGCAGACGCTGGGACGTGACCAGGTTTTCCAGGCGTTCCGCCGTGCTGTTGAAACTGCGTGCCAGCCCGGCTACCTCGTCCCGTCCCTCGACCGCAACCCGCGCGGAGAGATCGCCCGAACCGACCTGTTCGACGCCGCTTTGCAATCGCTCCAGCCGGCCCGTCAGCTTGCGGACAAAGGGATAGGATGCCAGGCCGATGCCGAAGGCCATGCAGCCTATGAAAAGCAGTACGCCGTGAACAGGATTCTGTGCTCCGTCGAGGTCGAGCGCCAGCCAGCGGCCGTCGGGCAGTCCCATCACCCAATACGGTCCGTCTTCGTCGCGATGGCGCCGCCAGCGGCGGCCGGGATTGTCCGGCAGGTCCAGCGCATTGCCATGGCGCGCAATCGGCGTCCGGTCGGCGGCAAACAGGCTGAGGCCGATGTCGAGATCGGTTGCCAGACGGCGAATGGCCTCATTCTGTTCGGCGCGCGGCGCGTCCGCCGGCGGCAACATCGCCATGGCGATGCGGGTGGCGTTTTCATAGTTCCAGTTGTCGGATCGGTCCCTGCCGAACAAATGCCACGCAAAGATTGCGGACACCGCAACCAGAAACAGGCTGGACAGGATGGTCACGTAGATCTGCAGATGGAGCCGGCGCCTAATCATGGCATGCGATCAGTCCTGAGCCCGCGCGAACACGTAGCCGGCGCCGCGCACGGTGATTACCCGCTGCGGATGTTTCGGATCGTCCTCGATCTCAGCGCGGATGCGCGAGATGTGGACGTCGATCGACCGGTCGAACGCCTCCAGGTCGGACCCCTTCAATTGATCCATCAAGTAATCGCGCGACAGCACGCGACCGGCGCCGCGCGCAAGAATCTCAAGCAACTTGTACTGGTGCACGGTCAGGGCACAGGGAGCGCCGTCGAGCCGTGCCTGCATGGCGTTGCGATCCACTTCGAGCCGGCCGAAGCGCAGCACGTCTTCTTCCGGTCCGTTACGGCCGCGCCGCAGGATCGCCTTGAGGCGCGCAAGCAATTCGCGCGGTTCGAAAGGCTTGGGCAGATAATCGTCGGCCCCCAATTCGAGACCGAGCACCCGATCCATGGGATCGCCCTTGGCAGTCAGCATGAGGATCGGGGTCGCCCAAGACGACCGCACGATGCGGCAGATCTCCAGGCCATCCATGTCGGGCAGCATCAGATCGAGCACGATCGCGTCGAAGGAATACTCGCCGAGCGCCTCCAGACCGACCTGGCCGGAACCGGCATGGGTCACGTGAAAACCGGACTCGCCGAGATAGTCCGTCACCATCCCGGCAAGCCGTTCGTCATCCTCGATCAACAGGACATATCTGGGCATGGCCCGTTCCGCCCCCATCATCGTCATCCGCGATGCCACCGTTTGCGCATGGATCGGAACTGTTCGACCCGCTCCTCCAGGACCTGTCTTTGTTCGGCCGTCAGCACCTCGGCGACATCGGCAATTGCGGTCACCAGAGATTGGCTGACGCGGTCGGCCTCGGCAAGACGTTCCGAGCGCAGCCGCTCCAGTTCGTTGCGATCCACGTCGTCCCTTACCAGCGCCGCGCGGAACATGCGGCCCGCATCGTGCCACTGGTCGCGAGGCGCCCTCAGATCACGGGCGACGGCGGTCAGCAAGGCGGTGATCCGGCGCGTCTGGTCCTCGGTGGCGTCGATCTCGATGGCGACATGTTTTACGACCCGTTCGATCCGCTCCTCGACTTCAGCATCGCTCATGTCGGCAAACCGCTTGCCGCCGCGATGCCATCCGCCGTAGCCGTGACCGTTCCCGATCAGCTTCATGTGGGCATAGGCATTCGTTCCCGTGAAGGCCTGCACGCCGAACACGCTGCCGAGCAGCAGCGCCGCACCCGCGACGAGCGCGGTCAGACGCGCGCCATTGGAGCGCGGCAATCCGTTCTTGGGCATAGAATCTTGGTCTTTCATGGCGAAATCCTTTGTGTTTCAGTTAATTAGAAGCACAAACGGCACCACTTTCCGCTTGCAGGTCCAATGTAGGCATCCTGCATGTCCCGCCCTTCTCTGGTGTGTAAAGAAGTCTTGTGTTGCGTAAAGTTTTGTAAAGACGATCCCGCCGGGCCCTCGCCTCTCACCGGGTTTCAGGGCGCCGGACACCCGTGACGGGCTGTCGCATCCCGGTCGCGGGTTTCGCGCTCTATTTGATTTTCAGAAATTCTTGAAATTACCGGAATGGCCAGAAACCATGAACCTTCCTCCGATGATACAGACCTTCGTCCTGCATTTCGGCGAGATGGGCTCGCGCTGGGGTATCAGCCGGACCGTGGGTCAGATCTATGCGGTTCTGTTCGTCGCGCCCCAGCCGTTGAACGCCGACCAGATCTGCGAGCAGCTCGGCTTTTCGCGTTCCAACGTGTCTATGGGCCTGAAGGAATTGCAGGCCTGGAACCTGGTGCGGCTTCGCCATCTTCCTGACGATCGACGCGACTACTTTGAATCGCCGGACGATGTCTGGGAGATCGTCCGCATCCTGGCGGAAGAACGCAAGAAGCGCGAGATCGACCCGACGCTGACCGTTCTGCGCGAACTGTCGATGCAACAACCCGCCAGTCCGGAAGAAATCCATGCCCAAAGCCGCATGACGGAAATGGCGGAAATGATCGAACTGCTGACCGGGTGGTATGAGGATGTGAAACGCCTGGAGACCGAACGTCTGGCGCAATTGCTCTCGCTCGGCGCCAGAGTTCAGAAGATTCTGGAAATCAAGGACCGGTTGACGGTGTTCCCCGGCCGCCCGCGCCCGGGAAGCGCCAACACCAACGCGGCTCCCTCAGACAGGAAGGCCTGATCCCATGGACGCCCTGCTACTGGCGCGAATCCAGTTCGGCGCCAACATCTCTTTCCATATCCTGTTCCCGACGATCACCATCGCGCTCGGGTGGGTTCTCCTATATTTCAAATACCGGTTTGCCCGTTCCGGCGACATGAAGTGGATGGACGCCTACTTCTTCTGGGTGAAGGTGTTCGCGTTGTCGTTCGCGCTCGGTGTCGTCTCCGGCATTACGATGAGCTTCCAGTTCGGAACCAACTGGCCGGGTTTCATGGAACGCGTCGGCAATATTGCCGGGCCGTTGCTTGCCTACGAAGTGCTGACCGCCTTCTTCCTTGAGGCGGTGTTCCTCGGAATCATGTTGTTCGGGTTTCGTCGGGTCTCAAACCGCATGCATACGCTGGCCACCTTTCTTGTGGCTTTCGGCACCACGCTTTCTGCGTTCTGGATCCTGGTGCTGAATTCGTGGATGCATACTCCGGTCGGCTTCGAAATGCGCGACGGCGTCGCGCACGCGACGGACTGGATGGCAATCATCTTCAACCCATCCATGCCGTACCGTCTGGTGCATATGCTGATAGCGTCCGGGCTTACGGTTGCGTTCCTGATCGCCGGCCTGTCCGCGTTCCGCTATCTGCGCGGCGACCGGTCGTCTGGCCTGTTGGCCGCTCTCAGAACCGGTATCGTTCTCGGGGCCTTGCTGATCCCGGTGCAGATCCTCGTCGGCGACCTGCACGGTCTCAATACGCTCGAGCACCAGCCGCAGAAGGTTGCGGCGATGGAAGCGAACTGGGAAACCGGTCCGAACGTGCCGCTGGTGCTGTTCGCCTTGCCCGACGAGGCAGCCCGCGAAAACCGGTTCGCCGTGGAGATTCCGAACGGCGCAAGCCTCATCCTGAAGCACAGCGCCGACGGCGTGGTTCCCGGCCTCAACGACTTCGTGGCAGAGGATGGCACGGTCATGCATCCACCCGTCAAGCCGGTCTTCTTCTCGTTCCGCATCATGGTCGGGATCGGCATGCTGATGCTGGCCATGTCCTGGATCGGGACATGGTATATCCTGCGGCACGGCACCTTGCCGACCTGGCTTGCCTACGGGCTGGTGCCGATGGCGTTTTCCGGATGGGTAGCGACGCTTGCCGGCTGGTACACAACGGAAATCGGTCGCCAGCCCTGGCTGGTGCATGGCGTGATGACCACGGCCGAAGCGGCCTCCGACGTCGCGGCGGGGATGATCGGCACGACGCTCGCCGCCTATCTCACTCTCTACGTGGCGCTGACCATCACCTATGTCTCGACGCTGTTCTTCCTCGCGGGCAAGGCGGCCTCGTCGGACCCGACGCCGAGGCCACTTCTCGAACCTCAGCCCCGAATCTCACCCGCGGAGTAAAACCATGCTCTCCTCCCTCGGCGATCCGACCGTCTGGCTGCCCGTGGTGTTTGCGGGCCTGATGGGCTTGTCGATCCTGATCTACGTGATCCTGGACGGGTTTGACCTGGGCGTCGGTCTTCTGGTGGTGCGCGCAGACGATGCCGAGAAGGACCGCATGATCTCCGCGATCGGGCCGTTCTGGGACGCCAACGAAACCTGGCTGGTGCTGGCAGTCGGTCTCCTGCTGGTCGCCTTCCCGGTGGCGCACGGCACGATTTTGACGGCTCTTTATCTTCCTGTCGCAGCGCTTTTGATCGCGCTTGTCCTGCGCGGCGTTGCTTTCGAGTTCCGCGCCAAGGTCGCGCCACCGCGCAAAGCGCTTTGGAACCGGCTTTTCTTTACAGGATCGCTGATCGCGTCGCTGTCGCAGGGTTTCATGCTCGGGATCTACATCATGGGGCTCGAATGGACAGTTCCGCATGTCCTGTTCGCAGCTCTCATCGCCGTTTGCCTGTCCGCCTCCTATGCTCTGATCGGCGCGTGCTGGCTGATCTACAAGACGTCGGACGAACTGCAGAAGAAGGCGATCGGCTGGGCCCGCACCGCTCTGGTCTTTGCGCTGGTCGGCATGGTCGCGGTGTCGCTGGCGACACCGGCAGTCAGTCCGCGGATCTTCGACAAATGGTTCCAGGTACCGGAAATCCTGTTGCTGGCCCCATTGCCGCTATTTTCCGCGCTGCTTTTCACCATGTTATACTTGGTGCTCAAGGCCATGCCGTTTTCCGGTGACCGGTTTGCCTGGGCACCATTCGCGATCACGGCCGGTGTCTTCGTGCTTGGCTATTCCGGCCTGGCCTATTCGTTCTATCCCTATGTCGTGCCGGAAAAGATGACCATCTACGAGGCGGCAGCGGCACCCGAAAGCCTGATGATCATCCTCGTCGGAACGCTTGTCGTGCTGCCGATCATTCTCGGTTATTCCGCATTCGCCTATACCGTCTTCCGCGGCAAGGCGACCGACCTGCGCTACGATTGATCGGCTGCCTGGACGGATGCGTCGCGTCGGAGGAGTGCACGACGGTTTGGGTCGTCCTGCGATCACAATCGCGACAGCGCCTTACCCGCAGGAGCCGGCGGAGGCCTTCGTGGCGTCGGCACCCGGACACAAAGCCGGCTGAGACCTGCCCTGTTGAGTGCCGTCAGGTCCTTCGACGCCGTCCGTTCACTTCACTTCCAACTGCCTGAATCTCGCGCTTGCGATACGAAAATCCCCTGATATGGTGCAGCGCCATGAAAACAGGGCCGTTTCCGGTCCGGAACGGGTGTCGATCCGGCCCTGCGGACGAGTAACCATCTGGAGGATAGATGAATGGAACGCCGTAAGTTTCTGAAGGGCGCGGCCCTTGCAGCCGGTGGTGCAGCCGCCACCACCACCCTGGCTGCTCCCGCGATCGCCCAATCCAAAGTCGATCTTGTAATCGTCTCAACCTGGCCGCGGGACTTTCCCGGCCTCGGCATCAGCGCGCAGCGTCTGGCTGAGCGGATCGGTGAACTGACCGACGGTGAGATCGCGGTACAATACTTCGCTGCCGGCGAACGCGTCGGCGCGTTCGACTCCTTCGACGAAGTTGCCTCCGGCAACGCGCAGGCCTACATCGCCGCCGACTATTACTGGAAGGGCAAACACCCGGGCTGGGCGCCGTTCACGGCCGTTCCGTTCGGCCTGACCTACACGGAAATCGACGCCTGGATCAAATATGCCGGCGGTCAGGCTCTTTGGGACGAGCTGGCCGGCGAATTCGGCCTGAAGAACTTCGCCTGCGGCAATACCGGCGTCCAGATGGGCGGCTGGTTCAACAAGGAAATCGAATCGGCGGACGACCTGAAGGGTCTGAAAATGCGGATCCCGGGCCTTGGCGGCGACGTCATGGCCAAGCTCGGCGCCTCCCCGGTTTCCCTGCCGGGCGGTCAGATTTACGAAAACCTCGTATCGGGTGCCGTCGACGCCACCGAATGGGTCGGCCCCTACAACGACTATTTCATGAAGTTCTACGAAGCGGCCAAATACTATTATTGGCCGGGCATGCACGAGCCGGGCTCGCAGCTCGCCTTCGGCATGAACGCGTCGTGGTGGGGCGGCCTGTCCAAGACCCATCAGGCGATTCTGGAAGCCGCGTGCAACGAGGAAAATGCCCGTCAGATGGCGGAAACCAACGCCAATAACGGTGTCTACCTCACCCGGCTGATCGAGGAGAACGGCGTCGAACTGCGAGAGTTCAACGACGACGTCTATGACAGCTTCGGCGAAGCCGCTCAGGAAGTCTTCGAAGAAGCCCGCGACCACAGTGAACTGTCGAAAAAGATCTACGACAGCTTCGCCTCGGCCCGCTCCGACATCGGCAAGTGGATGGCCCTGTCCGACATGGCCTACGTCCAGAAGCGCAACCGCGTGCTGGATCTCTAAGACTGTTCTTCCCGCAACGGGAAACGGAAAGAGCGGGGCCCTGCCCCGCTCTTTTTTTTGGCTCTGCCGCCGGCTGGCATTGCATAGCCGGCAGCCGCTTTGCGAAGCGGACCGAGAGATCCTGCCGGCCCGCCTCGCCGGCCCGGAAGCGGCGAACACCTTAAATGTCGGCGCCTTTTGTGTAAGGTTGTCGCGTTGCCGGCAATCGCACCCAGAATGCGTAGGTGACCGGCCCCAACGACAACGACCAGAGGGAACACCATGCAACGCCGTACATTTCTTCAAGGAGCAGCGCTGGCGGCGGGAGGGGCCGCCGCGACATCGCTCGCGACACCGGCCATCGCCCAGACCAAGGTCGATCTCGTGATCGTCTCGACATGGCCACGCGACTTTCCCGGCCTCGGCATCAGCGCCCAGCGGCTCGCCAGCAGGATCGGCGAGTTGAGCGACGGAGAGATCGCCGTTCAATACTTTGCCGCCGGCGAACGGGTCGGCGCGTTCGATTCCTTCGACGAAGTCGCCTCCGGCAATGCCCAGGCCTATATCGCCGCCGATTATTACTGGAAGGGCAAACATCCGGGCTTCGCGTTTTTCACCGCTGTGCCGTTCGGCATGACGACGGTCGAATGGAATGCCTGGATCAAGTTCAAGAACGGTCAGGCCCTTTGGGATGAATTGTCATCGGAATTCGGGCTGAAGGCGCTGCCCTGCGGATCGACCGGCACGCAGATGGGCGGCTGGTTCAACAAGGAAATCGAATCCGCGGACGACCTGAAAGGTCTGAAAATGCGGATCCCCGGTCTCGGCGGCGACGTCATGGCCAAGCTCGGTGCGTCGCCGGTGTCGCTTCCGGGCGGCCAGATCTACGAGAATCTCGTCTCCGGCGCCGTCGATGCCACCGAATGGGTCGGCCCGTATAACGACTATTTCATGAAATTCCATGAGGCAGCGAAATATTATTACTATCCCGGCATGCACGAACCGGGCGGCGGACTGTCGTTCGGTATGAATGCGGCGTGGTGGAACGGCCTCAGCAAACGCCATCAGGAACTGATCAAGGTCTGCTGCTACGAAGAGCATGCCGCCGCGTATGAAGAAAACACGGCCAATAACGGTCTCTATCTGTCGCGGCTGATCAACGAACACGGCGTCGAATTGCGGTCGTTTTCGGAAGAAATCTACGAGAGCTTTGGGGAAGCCTCGGCTGAAGTCTTTGCTGAAACGCGCGAACACAGCCCGCTTGCGGCAAAGATCCAGGACGATTTCATGGCAGCCCGTGCCGAAATCGGCGGCTGGACAAAACTCGCCGAAGTCGGCTTCAGTGTGCGGCGCAATGCCGTGCTGGACATTTAGTCGCCACTGGCTAAAACGGTTGAAAAAACAGAGCGAGGCTCCGGCCTCGTTCTTTGCAAATGGACTACCTTCCTAATAATGACTCGCAATGAGCATTGCTCCGGGGGAACGTGTATATGGCAGAAGCAAGCCGGGACGTAGCCGTTTCCGGAGACGCTGTTGATGAGGCAGACGGTCCGGCCACACCAGCCATTGCCGTCCGCCTTTCCGGCTGGTTGATCCTGGCGGTGATGACTGCCTTCCTGATCGATGCAATCCTGACATTCTGGGGCGACTGGCCCGGGGCCGGAGCGCTTACCGGCATCGGCGCAGGCAGTAACAGCGACGGATCGACGGCCTTGATGACGATCCAGGCGGGAATTTACGTCGCGCTCGCCGCGCTCGCCGCCGTCTATGTTCTACGCACCCGCGATACCGCCCTGCGAACAGATGCCAAGCTGGTCTCCGATGCCAACCGGTTTCTGATCCGCTCGGCATTCTGGGTCGTCTTTCTGGTCGGCCTGACCGACGCCGCGCTCTCGTTCCTCAGGGTGGAAGGATTGCTCGAAGTCCTGGTCGGCGAAGAGATGACCCGTGATCTGGGGCGCTCGGCCTATCGCGGGCTGTATGTGCACACGCCGGTGGTCGTGCTCGGCATCGTGATCGGCGCCCTGACCCGCTCGCTCGGTGTCATCTGGCTTACCCTTCTCGTAGTGGTCGCGGAGCTTCTCATCGTCTTCACGCGCTTCGTTTTTTCCTACGAACAGGCCTTCATGGCCGACCTCGTGCGCTTCTGGTACGGCGCGCTCTTCCTGTTCGCCAGCGCCTTTACGCTTCTCGAAGACGGCCATGTCCGGGTGGACGTGTTTTATTCCGGTTTCAAGCGCCGCACCAAGGGCTTGGTGAATTCCTGGGGGGCGGTGCTGCTCGGTATGTCGCTGTGCTGGACCATCCTCATTTTCGGGATGTGGACCAAGTCCAGCGTCATTATCAGCCCGCTCCTGGTGTTTGAGGTCACGCAAGCCGGCTTCGGCATGTACGTGAAGTACTTCATGGCCGGGTTCCTGGGCGTGTTCGCGGTCTCCATGATGATCCAGTTCGTCAGCCAGATGTTCGATGCCGCCGCCGATGCGCGGGGCGATCCGGGGGGCAAAGTGCCCACCGATGGCGTCCCCACCCACTAACAAACGCAAGGCGCGGCTGAAATGGAACTCGTCTTTCTCGCTCTGCTCATCGTCCTGATGGCGTTCGCCCTCGGATCCGGCTATCCGGTGGCGTTTGCGTTGCCCGGCTCGGCAATCATCTCGATCGTGCTTGCTGCCTTATGCGGCTACCTGTTTGCCGGCGACACCGATGCCTACTTCGCGCATGGCGGCCCGGCCCAATGGCTGAGCGCCGGCGTCACCAACCTGCGCGGGGTCTATTGGGAACCGGAACGCGACACCCTGATCGCGATTCCGCTGTTCATCTTCATGGGCATCATGTTGCAGCGCTCCAAGATCGCCGAGGATCTGCTGGTCACGATGGCACAGCTTTTCGGTCCGGTTCCCGGCGGTCTCGGCATTTCGGTCGTCGTGGTGGGCGCCCTCCTGGCCGCGACCACCGGCATTGTCGGCGCGACGGTCGTTGCGATGGGCCTGATCTCGCTGCCTGCGATGCTGAAGCACAATTATTCCAAGGCATTGGCCACCGGCACGATCGCCGCGTCCGGTACACTCGGACAGATCATTCCGCCATCCATCGTGCTGATCATCTTGGCCGACCAATTGGCAAGCGCCGTCGACCAGGCCGATACGGCCCGCAAGACCCTGTTCAGGGAAACGACCGGTGAAGTCTCCATGCCGTCGGAATTCGGCGTGGTCTCGACAAGCGCCGGCGACATGTTCCTCGGGGCCATGGTGCCCGGCCTCGTCCTTGTCGGTCTCTACATTGCGTTCATTCTCATCATCGCATTGCTGCGCCCTAAACTGGCGCCGGCAGTGCATTACGAAGGCAAGTATGACCGGCGCTTCGCCGGAAAGGTGGCGCTGACGCTGATCCCGCCGCTGACGCTTATCTTCCTGGTGCTCGGGTCGATCATCGGCGGCATCGCCACGGTGAACCAGGCCGGTGCGATCGGCGCCGTCGGCGCCATGGTCATGGCCGGCTACCGGCTCTATGAAGGCAGGCCCCGGGCATTCTACCCGGCAATTCTGGCGCTGGTCTCGCTCACCTCGATCGGCCTCGTCCTGTCGTTCTTCGACACCAACGTGAAAAGCATCAACACGACGTCCGATCAAATCGGCGTGACGCTCGGCGTCATCTCGGTGCTCGGCCTGGTGACCGCCATCGCCTGGAGCGGCTTCCGGGCGTTTCGCACGGACGACACGCTGACCGGCGTGATGATCGAAACTGCCAAGACGACATCGCTCGTCTTCATCATCCTGCTTGGCGCGGCAATGCTGACCGCGGCGTTCCGGGCGTTCGGCGGAGAAGAACTGGTCCGCGACTTCCTGAACGGTCTGCCGGGCGGCTTCTGGAGCAAGTTCATCATCGTCATGGCGGTGATCTTCGTGCTCGGCTTCTTCCTCGATTTCATTGAGATCGCCGTGGTCGTGGTGCCGATCGTCGCTCCGATCCTGCTCGCCGACCCGTCGGCAAACGTGACCGCGGTCTGGCTCGGCGTGATGATCGGCCTGAACATCCAGACCTCGTTCCTCACGCCACCCTTCGGATTCGCGCTCTTCTACTTACGCGGGGTGGCGCCGGCCATCGTCAAGACGATCCAGATGTATAAGGGCGTGATCGCCTTCATCGGTCTGCAATTGCTGGCACTGGTCATTGTCGGGGTCTATCCGGCGCTGGTGAACTACCTGCCGAACAGAGTCGCCCTGACGTCGGAAACCGCACCGCCGCCGCTGAACCCGCGCCTGCAATACTGCCTCGAACAATATGTCGATGAGCAATTTGCTGCCCGCGGCGACACCATCCGTGGCGCCATCACCCGGGCACAATCGCTCGACATCTCCTATCTGCCGGAGGATTTGCGCGAGGAGCTTGAGGAGAGCTTTGAAAAAGCCGCGTCGAGCTTCGACCGGATGGCGGATATCAAGGCTGCCGAGGCGGCGATCGCCGCCGCTGCGGATGCCTATCGGCCGCTGCACCGCCAGGTGCGCGATATCGAAAGCGCGGCGCGGCGCCTTGCCGAACGCATCGAGGATCTGGAAACGACCGCACGCAGGTCGGAGGACGGCAGCCGGGCGCAAATCCGTGCCGAGGAACGCATTACCGATCTGACCGCGGAACGCGAAGCACTGCTGGCGTCGATCCCGGAAGCCTGGGAAGCTGAAAACGGCACCTTTTCCGAACTGGTCAAGGCAGAGCGGACCGCGCGCCTGACCTATCGCCGCAATGCCGACGATGCCTACGAACCTGTCGACGAGATGAACAAGGTGCTGGCCGATGCCGCAACCTTGAAAGCCCTCAACGACCGGATTGTAACGGTTCGCGAGGACGTCGCGGCCATGTCGCCTGAACAGGCCGTCGAATACATCGAGGAAAAGGAACGCCTCGTCGACAGCGTGGCCGGAACCCGGGACATCAAGCGGCTGCTCTCGCGTGCCCGTCGGGCGCTGCGCAAACGCACGCCGGAACCGGAAGAGGCTGACGCAGAACTCGCCGCAGCCGTCGAAGCCTATCAGGCCGACATAGCCTGGCGGGAACGGGCGGCTGCCGAACTGTCCGAAGAACTGACGGCCTATCAGGTCGCGATCCGCGACACGATCGGCCTGCGCAGCCAGCCGCGCATGACCCGCGAGCAGTCGCTTTATACAGCGGCCTGCAACGCCGACCACCGCGATATCTCGCTGAACTTCTGATCGCGGACACGGACTGGGATTACAGAAAGATCGGGCCGGTTCGAAGAGGACCGGCCCATCCAGCTAGCGGCGGGTCCTTGCCCCGATCCCATCGCAATCCAGATCCTTGTAGATCGAAAAATCGTGCTTCAGAACGCTCGTGAAGCGCGTCCCTTCCGCATCCCTGTAGGCGATTTTGGCCGTGACGACGGTCGGCTGGCGCCGGGCGAAATAGGGGCCGCGGCGGTCGATGAATATGCGGATCGACTTGTGCGGCGCGAGTGTCTCGATCTTTCGGAAAATCTTCAGCTTGGCGAGGTCTGTCTGTCCGTCCCGGCCGATGATCTTTTTGTCGAGTTCGATCGAGGCCTGGTAGATCGGCGCGTCGGTGGTGTTTCGGATCACAAAGAAAAACTGGTCGTCCTCGAGGAGGACGTCGAGGAACAACGCCGGGTTGCTGGTCTTCCGGATCGGGTTTCGGGCCATGGCGGTCTTGCGTGCGGACACCGACGCCGCAGGGTCAAAGGCCTTTTGGGTTTAGCATTTTTGTCCGATTTTCGCTATGCTTGCGCAATATCGTTACCGCGCCAGGGGGAAACCATGCCCAACCGCAGGCAATTCGATCATCTCGGCAATTACAACTTCAAGGTCGAGATCGAAGGCGTGACCGTCGGCGCCTTTGCGGAAGTCTCCGGCCTGAACTCCGAAACCGAGGTCGTGGAGTATCAGGACGGCGCGGATCTCGTACTTCGCAAGCGCCCCGGCCGCACCAAATACGCCAACATTACGTTGAAGCGCGGCTACACCCATTCCGACGAATTGTGGAACTGGCGCAAGGCCGTGGTCGACGGCAAGATCGAGCGCAAGGCCGGATCGGTGATCATCCTCGACGATGCGGGGGGAGAAGTCGGCCGGTTCAACTTCTTTGAAGCCTGGCCCTGCAAATGGTTGTTCGGCCCGCTGATCGGCGAAGGCAACGAGACCCTCGTGGAAGAGGTGGAGATCGTCGTGGAGAAGGTCGAGCGAGGATAGACCGACACCCCTGTCCCTTCCGTCTGTAACACTCCGTTTGCGGCGCAATCCGCCGCTTCTCGTCGAAAGGCCGGAAACCACGGTCCCGGCTCGTCGTCAGAGATCCGTATCGCTTGTGTCCACCATCAAGAGTGGACACAAACGACCGTCATCAAACCAGACACGCCCCATCCGGGAACGTGTGGTGCGGCGGTCAAGCGGGACTGGTCATTGAAGCCGGTGCCGACCCCGCCCCTGCCCGTCCTTTGTTCGCACGCTTCTGACCCCGCGCTGGCCGGCTTCGGCCAGACCGCGCGGATGGGCGGCGCGGCTTTCGATTGCGGTTGCGGGACTTTGTCCGGCCGCCCTCGTCCGGGCTTTTCCTGTCGTCTTCCTGCGGCAGTTCGATTTCGCCGTCGGCCAGCGGAATGGTCTTGCGGATCAGCTTTTCGATCGCCTTCAGCTTCGCCCGCTCGCCCGGATCGAAGAGTGTCAACGCCGCCCCGGTCGCGCCGTTGCGGCCGGTTCGGCCGATCCGGTGCACGTAGGAATCGGGCTCGTCCGGCAGTTCGTAATTGATGACGTGGCTGATCATCGGAATGTCGATGCCGCGTGCAGCGATGTCCGTGGCGACCAGAATGCTGATCTTGCCGTCACGAAAACCGCGCAAGGCCGTTTGGCGTGCATTCTGGGACTTGTTGCCGTGGATCGCCGCTACTGCAAAGCCGTCCGTCGTGAGATTTTTCGCAACCCGATCGGCGGAGCGTTTCGTGCGCGTAAAGACGATCGCCCGGGTCACGTCATCGCCCTTCAGCACATTGGCGAGCCTGCCGCGTTTCGAGCCACCGGGCGTCGGCAGCAATTCCTGGCGGATGGCTTCGATCGTCGTGCCCTGGGGGGCAACGTCGACCCGGACAGGATCGCGCAGCAAGCCGTTCGCCAGTTCGGCGACTTCCGGGTCCATCGTGGCGGAAAACAGGGCCGTGCGGCGATTGGATGCCGTCGCCTTCACGATCCGGCGCACATCGCGGATGAAGCCCATATCGAGCATGCGGTCGGCTTCATCGAGCACCAGCCAGCGGGTTTCCGCGAGCGTGAGGCATTTTGTGTCGAGCAATTCCTTCAGGCGACCGGGCGTTGCCACGACGATATCCGCACCGCGTGCCAGCTTGTTGACCTGCGGCCGGCGCGGTACGCCGCCGAAGACAAGAACCGTCGTCAGGCCGCAGCCGCGCAGGAAGGTTCGCAAGGTTTCTTCGATCTGGACGGCAAGTTCCCGGGTCGGGGCGAGTACTAGCCCGCGCGGGGCCTTCGGCAGCGACCGCCCGCCCTCGGCGATCAGGCCGGTGATCAGCGGCAGACCGAACGCTGCGGTCTTGCCGGAACCGGTCTGGGCAATGCCGAGCACGTCGCGGCCCTCCAACTGGACGGGGATCGCCTGCTCTTGAATCGGTTTGGGTGTCGTGAAGCCGGCTTTGTTGATTACCGAAACCAGGCCTGCCGGCAGGCCAAGGTCCAAAAACGTCATGTCATTCATTCAAACAATATCTTTCAGGGCCGGCGCCATGCACCAGCCATATGTCCTGCCAAGCGTGCTGGAAGAACTTTTTTCTCAAGGCGACGCCATGCCGGCAAACCCGGCATATCCACGCTGTCGCGTTCGGGCTTCGGGCCCGAGCCGCTTCGCCGATTACCGCATGTCGGGAAAAGGAGAAGGACGTTGCTGCTGCCGAGGCGGGATTTCTGTCAACCGCCTGTTTTGCAGCGCAATATGCGTCAGATGGCGCATCGGCAGGGAAATTGCAACAAGAATGTTGTCCGGGCTTCGCGCACGCCCCTGAATTCAGACGACAAGTGCCTAAAAGGCTTAACGAAACGCTGACGGCGCGCGTACGCCCTGTTGCCATAAGATATTCAGATTTGCTGAATAATCAGTTTAAAAAAAATGAAGTCGCATCTAGCGGTCGACAGATCTGTGTCTGTATGATGACTATTTGCAGTCGGTTCTCTCAATGAAGAAAAACGGAAGGAACAGAAATGACAGCGAAAACGGCATTCCTGGGAGCAGGATTGGCGTCAGTCATGGCCTTTGGTGGTGTCGCGCAAGCGGCGGATGTGGTTATCGGCGTGCCGAATTGGCCGTCCGTCCGCGTGACAGCCCACGTCATCAAAGTGGTCATGGAAGACAATCTCGGTCTTGAAGTCGAGCTGCAGAACGGCACCAACCCGATCGTGTTCGAAGCCATGGACACGGGCGCGATGCACGTGCATCCGGAAGTCTGGCTGCCCAACCAGGTCAACCTGAACGAAAAATTCGTGAAGGACAGAAAGACCGTCAAAATGAACCCGAACGGCGTTGCCGCCTTCCAGGGCATGTGTGTCACGGAGGGAACGGTCGCGCTCACGGGTATCAAGTCGCTTTCGGATCTGACGGATCCGGAAATGGCCGCCAAGTTCGACACGGACGGTGACGGCAAGGGCGAGATCTGGATCGGCGCCGCCGGCTGGGCCTCCACCAATGTCGAAAAAGTCCGCGCCAAGTCCTACGGCTATGCGGAAACGATGAACCTGAAAGAAATGGACGAAACGCTTGCGCTCGCCGAGGTGGACAATGCCGTGGCACAGAACAAGCCGATCGTCTTCTTCTGCTACACGCCGCACCACATGTTCGCGCTGCACAAGCTCGTCGTGCTTGAAGAGCCGAAATACGATGCGGCCAAGTGGAACGTGATCCAGCCGACCGACGATCCGGAATGGCTGGAAAAATCCGAAGCCGGCGTGGCCTGGGACCTCGCCTACCTGCACATCCACTATGCGGCAGCGCTTGAAGAATCCAATCCGGCGGCCGCCAGCCTGTTGGCCAACATCAAGCTGGACACCGACACGGTCTCTTCGATGACCTACGCGCTGGTCGTGGAGAAGCAGGATCCGGAAGAATTCGCCAAGAAATGGGTCGCCGATAACGGCTCGCTTGTCGATTCCTGGCTGCAGTAAACTGAAATGTTGAGGCGCCGCGCCCGAAGACGGCGCCTCAACCACCTACAGAAAAAACCGGGCCACTTTGCGGATCGTTCGATCCGCAGCGGTTCCCTGGCGTACGGGAACGCGCCAGCGCCCGCCTCGGCCCTGCCACGATCACCCGACTGCGCCGGCCTCCGCTCGAGCGGATCTATGCCGTGCGCCAATTTCCAGGGGGAGAATCCGGGTGTCTGAAAACTCTGACGATGACGTCATCATTCTAGAAAATGTCTGGAAGATATTCGGCGACCGCTCCGAAGAGGCCATGCAGGCCATCAAGGAACGCGGGCTCACCAAGCCGGAGGTCTTGCAGGAATTCGGCTGCGTGGTCGGCATTGCCGACTGCTCGTTCACCGTGAAAAAGGGCGAGATCTTCTGTGTCATGGGGCTGTCCGGATCGGGCAAGTCGACCATGGTGCGCCACCTGAACCGCCTGATCGAACCGACATCCGGCAGCATCAACATGCTGGGACGCGACATGCTGGCGCTGAACGGCAATGAGCTGCGCGAAATGCGCGCGATGAAGATCGGCATGGTGTTCCAGCACATGGCGCTCCTGCCGCACCGGACCGTGCGCGACAATGTCGGCTTTCCGCTGCAAGTGCGCGGCGAGCCGAAGTCGAAGCGCTGGGAAGTCTCGCAACACTGTCTCGGGCTAGTCAATCTTGACGGGTACGAGGACCGGTTTCCTCGAGAACTCTCTGGCGGCATGCAACAGCGTGTCGGTCTGGCACGCGCGCTGGCCTCGGACCCGGAAGTGCTCCTGATGGACGAACCGTTCTCCGCACTCGATCCACTGATCCGACGACAATTGCAGGACCAGTTCATGGCGCTGTCGTCGGAATTGCACAAGACGACCGTGTTCATCACCCACGACCTCGACGAAGCGATCCGGATCGGCAATCGCATCGCCATCATGAAAGACGGCCGGATCGTGCAGATCGGCACGCCGGAGGAAATTGTTACGAAGCCGGCAGACGATTACGTGAAGGACTTCGTGGAGGGTATTTCCAAACTGAAGCTGGTCTTTGCCCATTCCATCATGGAGGACATCGGCTCGTATCAACCTGCCAACGGCGAAGATCTGCAGCATGCGCCGCGCGCCTCGCACGGTACCGATCTCGACCAGCTTATCGACATCACAACGACCACGGATCAGCCGATCGTCATCCAGAATGATGCCGGTGAAGACGTCGGTGTCGTCAACAAGACGACGTTGCTCAAGGGTATTCAGGGAGGCAAGGCATGACCGATACAGGCCTCGAACTCGGACCGAAATCCCTGGATGCTTCGGTCGGCGAGTTCGCCAAGGAAAATACCGATTATTACTCCGCCGAATTCTCCAGGATCCAGGGCCAAACCGGCTTTACATGGTCGTGGAACATGGCGGCCGCACTCCTGGGGCCGGTCTGGGGCGCCTGGCGAGGCGCCTGGGGGTTCTTCTGGACCTTCCTCGTGTTGGAGCTTTTCGCCCTCGTTCAGATCGGTCGCGGGCTTTGGGGCGATCTCGGCGCCGAACTGACGGCGCGCTACGAACGTCTGCTCGCCAACGTCGCCAGACGCGAAGAGCAAGCTGCCGAAGCCGCTGCGGCGGGCGATCAGGCAGCCGCCGACGCGGCCCTGAAGATTGCAGGCAACCTCACGCGGGCAGCCGAAGGCATCAAGGAACAGGCCGATGCAGCAGCGGCGGAGGCTATTCCGATCCTGCTGACCGGCCTCGCCCTGATTGTCGCGATAAAACTGTTCGAAGGCTTCTACGCAAACTACGCCTACGAATCCCAGTATCTGCGCTGGCGCGCCAATCCGAGCACACCCTCCGGCACAAGCCAGAACAACGCAGCCTTTGGCGCCTTTCTGCTTCTGGCGATCTGGCCATTGACACTTTATCGGTTTACGGTTTCGGACCCGACCCCGGAAGTCGTTAAGGTACCGATCAACAAGGAGTATTTCGCCCCCGTCGCCAATTGGCTGGAAGGCGGGTTCGACTGGTTGGCGACCGAATTCGGCCATGTCTTTCGCGGTGTCACCACCGCCATCGACTGGGTTCTCGACGGGCTTGAAATCGTCTTGATCGAAACGCCGTGGCCAGTTGTCATGGTCGTCATCGTCGTTATGGCCCTCAGGCTCGCCGGGCCACGGGTAGCCATCTTCACGGCTGCCGCTCTGGGCTATCTGGCCCTGTTCGGATTGTGGGAAACCTCGATGATCACCGTCGCCCTGATCGGCGCCGGCGCTTTCCTCTGCGTCCTGTTTGGGATCCCGCTCGGCATCTGGTTCGGCAAGAGCAAGCGCGCCTATGCGGCGGCCGAGCCCGTGCTCGACTTCATGCAGACCATGCCGGCCTTCGTCTATCTGATCCCAATCATTGCGTTTTTCGGGACCGGCAAACCGCCCGGCGTGCTGGCGACGATCATCTTCGCCATGCCGCCGGTCATCCGGCTGACGGCGCTCGGCATGCGCGGGGTTCCAGAGAACACCAAGGAAGCCGCGGTCGCCTTCGGCTGCACGAAATGGCAATTGCTGCGCAACGTGGAAATCCCGCTGGCCATGCCGTCAATCATGACCGGCATCAACCAGACCATCCTGATGAGCCTGTCCATGGTGGTGATCGCCTCGCTGATCGGCGCGGAAGGTCTTGGCGCGGACATCCTGGAGGCACTGCAATACGCCGCCAAGGGACCGGGACTGCTCGCCGGCCTTGCGATCCTGTTCTGCGCGATGGTCATCGACCGGATCGTCCAGGGCAGCTATCGCCGCCAGATGGAAGGCAAGTAAAGGCCGGAGTGTCTTTCAGACATACATTGGTGCCTTTACCATCCGACAAAACGAAGCATGGCCCGCGCGAGGGCCATGCTTTACTGTTCGGTGTCAGGAAACCGAACAGAAACACTAAAAGACGATGAAAAAGACCTTTGCCGACAATCGTGAACCGCTGGAACTCACGACCGATTTCAGCCTGAAGGCATTACGGGTCTTTCTGACGGTGGAGGAATGCGGCGCGATGGCCGCGGCAGCGGCCCGATTGCGGTCCTCCTCGTCCGGCGTCTCGCAGCAGATTTCTGCCCTGGAAAAAAGCGTCGGCGGTCCCCTGTTCGACCGCACCGTGCGCCCGATGGTGCTGACGCCGACGGGCACGCTTCTGAAAAAACACGCAAGTCGCATCCTCGATGCCGTCAGCACGGCCCGATCCGAACTGATGGCCATGGAGCTCCTGAAGCCCAACCGGCTCCGCATGGGTGTCATCGACGACCTCGACGCCACGGTGACACCGGCGCTCGCGGGCCATGTTACGGACCGCTATCCCGGCTGCGTGTTTTCAGCCTTTTCCGGCCGCTCCGACGCGATGACGGAAATGCTGATCCAGCGCAAGACGGATATCGCCATCACGGCCGATCCGCCCACCGACCAGGAGACCTACGAAGTCATCCCGGTGTTCACCGAACCCTTCATGCTGGTTTGCGCCAAGGGCGTGGTGGATCCGACGCACGACATTGTGGAACAGCTGACAGGCATTCCGTTTGTGCATTTCGACCCCGAACTGCCGCTCGGGCGCCTGGTCAACATGCATCTCAGGCGGCTGAAGATCTCGACGAAGACCCGGTACACGTTCGATGCCACGCGTTCGCTGCTTGCCGTTACCCGCGATATCGGCGGCTGGGCGCTCGGTACGCCGCTTTGCATGATGGATTCGATCCGCTTCCGCGACAGCCTCGATCTGCATGAATTGCCGTTCAGCGGATTCACGCGGACCGCAAGCCTGGTGGCACGACGTGGCGAGTTCGCGGACCTGCCGAAACGCCTCGCCGCGGTGTGCTGCAAGCTGATCGATCTGCATCTCCTGCCCGAGCTGAGAGCGCTCGCGCCCTTCGCCGCCCGTAAGTTCGTTCTGCACGCGCTTGACGAAACCGTCGGCGACACGCAGCCCCGACCGCGCACGAACACGAGTGTCGAGCCGGCCCTTTAAGCGGCGCTTTTGCTTGCATCCCGCCACCGGCGCGGATATGGCGACGCCATGGCTCCTCCCCTTCTCACCCTGCAATCGATCCATCTCGGATTCGGCGGTACGCCGCTTTTGACCGGCGCCGATCTGGCCGTGCACGAACGCGACCGTATCTGCCTGGTCGGCCGCAACGGATCCGGCAAGTCGACGCTTCTGAAGATCGCCGCCGGCCTCGTCGAAGCCGACAGCGGCGAGCGGTTCGTGCATCCGGGGGCAACCATCCGCTATCTGGAGCAGGAACCGGATATGTCGGACTTCGACACGCTGGACGCCTACGCCGTATCGGGTCTGGCACCGGGCGACGACGCGCATCGCGTGCACACGCTGATGGCTGCGTTGCAAGTCGACGGATCGGCGCCCGCCGCGACCGTATCGGGCGGTGAAGCACGTCGCGCCGCGCTCGTTCGCGTGCTTGCTTCTGCGCCGGATATCCTGCTTCTCGACGAACCGACCAACCATCTCGACCTGCCGGCCATCGAATGGCTGGAAGGCGAACTGGCGCGCAGCCGCTCTGCGCTTGTCCTGATCAGCCACGACCGGCGTTTCCTCGCTACCCTAGCACGGCGTACGGTGTGGATTGACCGAGGCGAAACCCGTGCTGTCGACCGGGGTTTTGCGGACTTCGAAGCATGGCGCGACGAGACACTCGCCCAGGAAGAAGCCGACCGGCACAAGCTGGACCGCAAGATCGAGCGAGAAAACCACTGGATCGTGCACGGCGTGTCCGGACGCAGAAAGCGCAACCAGAAACGGCTGCGCGACCTGGACGCACTGCGCGCGGAAAAGCGGCGTCTGGCGGAACGCGCGGCGCGCACCGGTACGCCACAATTGGCTGTCGCCCAGAGCGAGCGATCGGGAAAACAGGTGCTGGAGGCCGAAGCCATCAGCAAGGCTTTCGACAGCCGCCCGATCGTGCGGGACCTGTCGCTGACCGTTCACCGGCAGGACCGCATCGGCGTGGTCGGCCCGAACGGCATCGGCAAGACCACGCTCCTGAAACTGCTGACACAGCAGATGCAACCCGATGCGGGCCATGTCCGGCTCGGAACGCGGCTCGACATCGTGACGCTCGACCAGAAACGCGAACAGGTCGCGCCGACAACGACCCTCTCCGACGCGCTGACGGACGGCCGCGGCGACAGCGTGATCGTCGGAACCCAGTCCCGGCATGTCATCGGTTACATGAAGGATTTCATGTTCCTGCCGGAACAGGCCCGAGCGCCGATCGGTCGTCTGTCGGGCGGCGAACGCGGGCGTCTGATGCTGGCCCGCGCGTTTGCCCGCCCGTCCAACACGCTGATCCTCGACGAGCCGACGAACGATCTGGACCTGGAAACCCTCGACCTGCTGCAGGACCTGCTCGGCGACTATGACGGAACCGTGTTTCTCGTCAGCCACGACCGGGACTTTCTGGATCGCATCGTCTCGACGATCATCGTCGGCTGCGGCGACGGCCGGTGGGAAGTGGCGGCCGGCGGCTATTCGGACGCGGAACGCATCCTGAAGGCGGCTGGTAAACCCGGAGGTGCCAATACCGACGCGCCGAACCAGAAGCCGCGCGATGACAGACCGAAGGGTGGTTCGTCCCGCCGCAAGCTCTCCTTCAAGGACACGCATGCCTTAAAAGTGCTGCCGGAGGAGATCGCCGCCTTGGAATCGGAAATCGACACACTCGAAAGCCGTCTCGCTGGGCCGGACTTCTACGCACGCGATCCGGAAGGGTTCCACGCGGCGACCGCAGCGCTTGGTACCGCGCAGGAGGCGCTGTCGGCCAAGGAAGAGGAATGGCTGCGCCTGGAAATGCTGCGCGAAGAAATCGAAGCGGAGCGGGCGGGCGCGAAGTCATGACGGAAATCTTTGTGGACGCGGACGCCTGTCCGGTGAAGGACGAAGTCATGCGGGTTGCCGAGCGGCACGATCTGGTCGTGCACTTCGTCTCCAATGCCTTCATGCGATTGCCGGACGATCCCCTTGTCCGCCGGGTGATTGTCCCGGACGGGCCGGACGCCGCCGACGACTGGATCGCCGAGCATATCGGTCCGCAGGATATTGCCGTTACCCAGGACATTCCGCTCGCCGACCGCTGTCTGAGACAAGGTGCCGAGGCGATCGGGCCGACCGGACGGCCCTTTACCGGCGACAATATCGGCACCGCGCTTGCCATGCGGGACCTGACCGCGGAATTGCGGGAGACCGGCGCGATTGCCGGCCACAATCCCGGCTTCACGCAACGGGACCGGTCACGATTCCTGCAGGCGCTGGAAAACGCCGTACGCCGTAAGCGTCGATCGCACACAGGCTGAGGCGTCGGGACATTCGGCTTGGCAAACGCCGACGCCGTCTGGTATGAGCGGGCGCTCTTTCAACTTCCCGATAGACCGATGACGACCGATTCCCGCGGCCGCCGGACGTTTGCGATCATTTCGCACCCGGATGCCGGCAAGACCACCCTGACGGAAAAGCTGCTCCTGACAGGCGGCGCCATTCATATGGCCGGCCAGGTCAAGGCGCGCGGCGACCGGCGCCGCGCGCGCTCGGACTGGATGAAGATCGAACAGGACCGCGGCATCTCCGTGACCTCCTCGGTCATGACCTTCGAGCACAGCGACCTGATCTTCAACCTGCTCGACACGCCGGGCCACGAAGATTTCAGCGAAGACACCTACCGCACGCTGACGGCCGTCGATTCCGCCGTCATGGTGATCGATGCGGCCAAGGGGATCGAGAGTCAGACCCTGAAACTGTTCGAGGTCTGCCGCCTCAGGGATATCCCGATCACCACCTTCGTCAACAAGGTCGACCGGGAAGGCCAGGATCCGTTCGAGATCCTGGACGAGATCCAGGACAAGCTTGCGCTCGATGTATCGCCGCGGGTCTGGCCGGTGGGCATGGGCACCGACTTCTACGGCTCCTACGACCTTGTCGACAACAAGTATATGACCAGCAGCGCCGGCCGCGGCGGTGCGTTTGACACGATCCTCGAATGCGCCGGTCTGGACGATACGCAGATCACCGAACAGGTACCGTCGAACGTGCTCGACCCGGTTCTGGAAAGTGCGGAACTGGCCCAGGCCGGCTACGCGGAATTCGACCGGGAAGCATTTGACGGCGGCCATCTGACACCGGTGATCTTCGGCAGTGCCCTGAAGGATTTCGGTGTCACGGCCCTCCTCGACATGATCGCCGCCTATGCCCCGGAACCGCGCCCGAGCGCCTCGGAATCGCGCCTGGTGGATCCCAAGGAAGATCAGGTTTCGGGTTTCATTTTCAAGGTCCAGGCAAACATGGACAAGAACCACCGGGACCGGGTAGCGTTCATGCGCCTGTCGTCAGGATCCTTTCGGCGCGGCATGAAACTGCGCCAGGTGCGAACCGGCAAGGACGTCATGATGCATTCGCCCATCCTGTTCCTCGCCAAGGACCGGGAGATCGTTGAAGGCGCTGAACCGGGCGACGTGATCGGCATTCCCAATCATGGCAGCGTGCGCGTCGGCGATACATTCACCGAGGGCGAAACGCTGCGGTTTACCGGGTTGCCGGTATTTGCGCCGGAAATCCTGCGCCGCGTCCGGCTGCTCGACATGGGCAAGACCAAGCAGTTCCGTTCCGCCCTCGACGATCTTGCCGACGAAGGTCTCGTCCAGGTGTTTAAACCCTCGGTCGGCGCCAACTGGATCGTCGGCGTCGTCGGCGTGCTGCAACTTGAAGTGCTCGCCTCGCGAGCGGCTGCCGAATACAAGGTCGATATCGAGTTCGAGTCGGTTCCCTATTCGAATGCCCGCTGGCTGAAATCCGACGACGAGGCGGCCCTTTCCGACTTTATTCGTCGCAATCGCAACAATGTCGTGCACGACCGCAACGAAGCGCCGGTCTACCTGGCCAATTCCAAGTGGGAACTCGACCACAAGGTCAACACGAACGAAGCGATCACGTTCCTGAAGACGATGGAGATTTGACCGCGTCGGGACTTGATGAAAGGGAGGCAATCCGGAAGGTGCGGCCTTCATGGATCAGCCTGACATAGGTCAGCGTTTGCCGCTCCAGCCAGGTCCGCCGTTCGACGACGAATACCGCGTCCCCTGCCGCGATTCCCAAGGCTTCCGCCTCCCCGGCTGATGCGTTGGCCGCCGACAGGACATGCTCGGCATCGGTCAGCGGCTTTTCGCGAACCAGCCATTCGTTGGGTCCGATTTCCTGGAACGGTTCGTCGCTGGCCGCGGGAACCGCGGCAAGGTTGATCCAGCGCCATTCGTACTGATGCGGCGTATCATCGGAAAGGTGCAGGCAGACGGCATGCAGGACCGGCGCACCGGTTTCCAGACCGAGGCGCTCGGCAATCGCGGGCGGCGCCTTGCATGTTTCGCGATGCATCAGCCGGTATCCGTATCGGGCGCCCGTCGATTCCACCTGAATACGGACAACCGGAATTTCGATGCGCGCCGACCGGCTTTGCCCGGCGACGACCCTTGTGCCAGCCTTCCGACGGCGTTCCACGACGCCCTCTTCGGCCAGTTCCCGCAGGGCCCGGTTAACGGTTGCACGAGCGCAGCCGAGTTCGGCCGCCAGATCGATTTCGCCGGGAATGATGGTGTCGAGCGGCCAGTCCCCGCGCCGGATGCGGCCGACAATCTCCGATTTTACGTCGACATAGGAGACAGTGCCGGGCATCTCACATGACCTCGCGCAATTCGTTCAGGACATGGCGATAGCGAGCCTCGATCGTCGACCGGTCGCGATGACGTCCATCTCGGACCACCGGTCGCCCGGCCGACCAGACATGGCGCACGGCGCGATCGTCGCCGGCAAAGATCCATCCATCTAGCCCGGCATCGCCGATCGTGTCGGTCAGCGCAAATCCGTCGACATCGACGGCGACCATGTCAGCGTGAAAATCCGGGGCCAGGCGGCCGGACTGACGGCCGAGCGCCTGCGCGCCGCCGGCGAGCGCAGCTTCGTATAGGCTCCGGCCGGTCGACAGACCGTCTTCGGCAAGCACGATGCGTGCCCGGTCGCGGTAGCGCTGCGAGTATTCCAGCGTCCGCAATTCCTCGGCGAGCGCTATGCGGACATTGGAATCGGAGCCGATGCCGAAGCGGCCATCGGCCTCTATGAATCGTCGTCCGTCGAAAATCCCGTCGCCGAGATTGGCTTCGGTGATCGGACACAATCCGGCTACCGCGCCGGAGCGGGCGAGGTCGTCCGTTTCCTCAGCGGTCATATGCGTGGCATGAATGGCGCACCAGCGCGCGTCGACGGGCAGGGAATCGAGCAGTCGCCGAACCGGCCGGCTGCCGGTCGCGGCTTCGATTTCTTCGACTTCGGCCACTTGTTCGGCGATATGGATATGGATCGGGCCGAATTGCAGCGCGACCGCGTCCTTGAGAACGTCCTGCGGAACCGCGCGCAGGGAATGCGGCGCAATCCCGACGGTCGAATCGTCGGCGAGCATCGACATGGCCTCGCTCGCCCGCTCGAAGAGATTCGCGAAATGGGCCATGTCGCAGCCGAAGCGCGCCTGGCCGCCGGAAAGCGGCCTGCCGTCGATGCCGCCCTGGCAATACAAGACCGGGAGGAGCGTCATGCCGATTCCGGTTGCATGCGCGGCGGCGGCAATGCGTGTGCTCATTTCAGCGATGTTGGCATAGTGCCGACCGTCCGGCGCGTGGTGCAGGTAATGAAATTCTCCAACGGCGGCGTAGCCGGCTTCCAGCATTTCGACATAGACCATGGCCGCAATCGCCTCGACCTGGTCCGGATCAAGGGTCTGCAGAAACCGATACATCAGCGCGCGCCATGTCCAGAAGGAGTCCGATTCGCCCTGCCCGCGAGTTTCGCCCATACCGGCCATCGCTCTTTGAAATGCATGCGAATGCAGGTTTGCCGGTGCGGGAAGAAGCAG
Organism: Pseudomonadota bacterium; assembly: GCA_038745065.1. Classification (GTDB taxonomy): domain Bacteria; phylum Pseudomonadota; class Alphaproteobacteria; order Rhizobiales; family JANQQB01; genus JANQQB01. The sequence continues at coordinate 31,674 of JBCDLT010000023.1, forward strand.
GCAATCCCTGAGGATTTCATCCGATGCAAACGGCGTGCTTCCAGCCTCAACGGTTTCGATCCAGCCGGCTTCGTTGACCGTCACACGGACATTTTTTGCCCAGCCGGTTTCCGGCAGGAGGGCAGTTTCTGCAAACAGGGCGTGCATGGGCGCTTCCGTGTTGACTTTTTATGTATAGACATAAAAAACTATGCTTCGTTCATTCGCAAGGGACACGGATCATGACGCGCCGGGCACTGACCGATGCGACCCTGGCAACCATGACGGCACCCGCCGGTGCCGAGCCCTACGGCCTTATCGAGAATGCCGCGCTGGTCGTCGAAGACGGCCGTATCGCATGGGTCGGCGCCGCCGCCGAACTGCCGCAAATCCAGGACGATGCCATCCCCGAATCCCTTGACGGGCGGCTGGTGACGCCCGCGCTCATTGATTGTCATACCCATATCGTCTTCGGAGGCAACCGGGCACGCGAATTCGAAATGCGGCTCGAAGGCGCAAGCTATGAAGAAATTGCGCACGCCGGCGGCGGTATCGTCTCGACGGTTCAAGCCACCCGCGAGACGGACGAAGCGACCCTCCTCAAGGACGCCCTGACCCGCGTCGACGCGCTGATCGCGGAAGGTGTTGCGACGCTGGAGATCAAGTCCGGCTACGGCCTCGACATCGACACCGAACTGAAAATGCTGCGCGTAGCCCGCGCCATTGCCGAGGCCCGTCCGGTGCGCGTGGCGACAAGCTTTCTGGGCGCCCATGCAATCCCGGCGGACTATGCGGGCCGACCGGATACTTATATCGACGAGGTCTGTATTCCAGCACTGGACCGGGCCGCGGACCTCGGGCTTGCGGATGCGGTGGACGGTTTTTGCGAAGGCATCGCTTTCACCCCGGACCAGATCGCGCGGGTCTTCGACCGCGCGCGGGCCCGCGGCCTGCCGGTCAAACTGCATGCCGAACAGCTCTCGAACCTGAACGGTGCCGCGCTTGCCGCCGGGTACGGCGCCTTGTCGGCCGACCATCTGGAATATCTCGACGCGGCCGGCATTCAGGCAATGGCCGATGCCGGTTCGGTGGCGGTGCTCCTGCCCGGCGCCTATTATACGTTGCGTGAAACGCAATTGCCGCCTGTCGACGGTCTGCGCGAAGCCGGTGTTCCGATCGCCATCGCCACGGATTGCAATCCCGGATCTTCTCCGCTCGCCTCGCCGCTGCTGACGATGAACATGGCCTGCACGCTGTTTCGCCTGACACCGGAAGAGGCGCTGGCAGGGGTAACAAGGGAGGCGGCGCGGGCGCTCGGCCTGACGGATTGCGGTCGGATCGAGGTAGGCCTGCGCGCCGATCTTGCCATCTGGGACGTTGCGCATCCGGCCGAACTGGCCTACCGGATCGGTTTCAATCCGCTGCGCGAGCGCCTGTTCGGCGGCGCGTCATGACCGCCGTTCGTCTCGACCCCGGCCAAACCGGCCTGCCCGTTCTGGAAGCGCTCTATCGCGATCCCGGCAGCGGTGTGGTGCTCGCCCGTGAAACCCGGACGGCCATCGAGCGGTCCGCGGCAATCGTCGCACAGGCGGCCGCCGGAACCGAGCCGATCTACGGCATTAATACCGGCTTCGGAAAATTGGCGAGCGTCCGCATCTCGCCGGAAGACACGGCGCAATTGCAGCGCAATCTGATCCTGTCGCATTGCTGCGGCGTCGGGGCGGCGACGCCGCGGGCAGCGGTCGTCCTGATGATGGCCCTGAAACTCCTGTCATTGGGACGAGGCGCTTCCGGAGTCAGATGGGATCTCGTCATGCTGCTCGAGGCGATGATCAACCGCGGCGTGGTGCCCGTCGTGCCGCTCCAGGGATCGGTCGGCGCGTCCGGCGATCTCGCGCCGCTCGCCCATCTGGCAGCCGTCATGCAGGGCGATGGAGAAGCCGTGTTCGAGGGGCAGACGCTGCCCGGCGGTGCGGCGCTTTCCGCAGCCGGTCTGGCGCCGATCACGCTCGGCCCGAAGGAGGGCCTGGCGCTCATCAACGGGACGCAATTCTCGACCGCGCTGGCGCTCGGCGCGCTGTTCGAGACACAAAGGCTCGCCCGGTCCGCCCTGGTCACCGGAGCGCTTTCGACCGATGCCGCCATGGGATCGGCCGCACCGTTCCGCGATCCGATCCACGACCTGCGCGGCCATGCCGGACAGAAACACGCGGCTCGCGTCCTGGCCGGCCTGATGCGCGGATCTGAAATCCGCGAAAGCCATCGCGCGGACGATGAGCGGGTTCAGGATCCCTATTGTGTCCGCTGCCAACCTCAAGTCGTCGGCGCCTGTCTGGACGTGCTCGATTACGTCGCTGGCCTTCTGGAAACCGAAGCCAATGCGGTGACTGATAATCCGTTGATCTTCGAGGACGGGTCGATCGTTTCCGGCGGCAATTTCCACGCCGAGCCGGTGGCGCTTGCCGCAGATCAGATGGCGTTGGCCATCGCCGAGATCGGATCGATCACCCAGCGCCGCATCGCCCTCCTGGTGGACCCGGCGCTCAATTTCGGACTGCCGGCCTTCCTCTCGCCGGCACCGGGCCTCAATTCCGGCTTCATGATCGCCGAGGTAACCAGCGCGGCCCTGATGTCGGAGAACCGGCAGATGGCCGCTCCCTGTTCAGTCGACAGCACGCCGACCAGCGCCAATCAGGAAGATCATGTCTCCATGGCAGCGCACGCAGCGGCGCGGCTTTCAAAGATGGTGCAGAACCTTGGCAGCATCATCGCCATTGAATGGCTGTGCTCCGCCCAGGGCGTCGAGTTCCGCGCACCGCTGACCACGTCCGCGCCGCTCGCCGAAGCGATCGCAATCCTGCGCTCCGAGATCCCGACGCTCGGAGAGGACCGGTTTCTTGCGCCCGATCTGGACAAAGCCGCCGAACTCGTTCGTGCCGGAGCGCTGCTGAAAGCGCTCGACGGCTTGTCCGAGGAGATCCAGGCATGACCCCGGTCACCGTTCAGGAAGGCGAAGGTCCGCTCATCCTCGGCATGCCGCATACCGGCACGGCGCTTCCCGACAAACTCCTTGCCCGCCTCAACGACCGCGGCCGCCTGCTCGCCGACACCGACTGGCATATCGACCGCCTGTATGACGGTCTTGTCCCGTCAGCCACAATCGTGCGCGCCACTTTCCATCGTTATGTGATCGACGCCAACCGCGACCCGTCGGGTGCGAGCCTTTATCCGGGGCAGAACACGACCGGTCTGTGTCCGGAGATCGATTTCGACGGTCATCCGATCTGGCGCCCGGGCGAAGCAGCCAAGCCGGCCGAGATCGCGGAGCGGCTCGCGACGTTTCACATCCCCTATCACAAAGCGCTCGCCGACCAGATCGAACGGGTGCATGCCCGATATGGCATTGCCGTGCTCTACGATTGCCATTCCATCCGGTCGCACATTCCCTTCCTGTTCGACGGCGTGTTGCCCGACTTCAATATCGGCACCAACAAGGGCACGACCTGCGGCTCCGTGTTCGAAGAAGTGGCGGTCGCAGTCTGCGAAGCGGCCGAAGGGTACACCACCGTCTTGAACGGTCGGTTCAAAGGCGGCTGGACGACCCGCCATTACGGACGGCCGAAAACCGGCCGCCATGCGATCCAGATGGAATTGGCGCAGGCGACACATCTGGAGAGCGAATCCCCGCCCTTTGCCTATTCGAGCGACCGTGCGGCCCGGCTGCGCCGGCCGCTGCAGGCACTGCTTTTGCGGATCGAACGCCTTGCGCTCGACCGCGCTTCCTGAGGACAAATTCATGAGCAATCCCCGCCACAACATCCGCGACGTGCGCGCACCGCGCGGGACCGCCCTCTCCTGCCGGTCCTGGCAGACCGAGGCGCCCTACCGCATGATGATGAACAACCTCGATGCCGAAGTGGCTGAAAAACCCCATGAACTGGTGGTCTATGGCGGCATCGGCCGGGCGGCCCGGACTTGGGAGGATTTCGACCGCATCGCCGCGACGCTTCGAACGCTTGGCGACGAGGAAACCCTCCTCGTGCAATCGGGCAAGCCTGTCGGCGTTTTCTGGACGCATGCTGATGCGCCGCGGGTTCTGATCGCCAATTCCAACCTCGTGCCGCACTGGGCCGACTGGGATCATTTCAACAAACTCGATCAGCTCGGCCTCATGATGTACGGCCAGATGACGGCGGGAAGCTGGATCTATATCGGCACGCAAGGCATCGTCCAGGGAACCTACGAAACCTTCGCCGAGGCCGGCCGGCAGCACTATGGTGGCAATCTGACGGGCAAATGGATCCTGACCGGCGGGCTCGGCGGCATGGGCGGAGCGCAGCCGCTGGCCGCGGTTATGGCCGGTGCCTGCTGTCTCGCGGTCGAATGCGATCCGGACCGCATCGATTTTCGCCTGCGCACCGGCTACGTCGACGAAAAGGCGGAAACCGTCGACGAAGCGCTCAGTATGATCGAAAGCTGGACGGCGGCCGGCGAAGCAAAATCGGTCGGCCTTCTCGGCAATGCGGCGGATGTGTTCCCAGAGCTTGTTGCCCGCGGCGTGCGGCCGGACATCGTCACCGACCAGACCTCGGCGCACGACCCGTTGAACGGCTACCTGCCGAAAGGCTGGACGCTTGCCGAATGGACCGCCAAGCGGGAAAGCGATCCGAAGGCGGTGGAGGCGGCCGCCCGCACCTCGATGCGGGAGCATGTGGCGGCGATGGTCGCGTTCTGGGAGGCCGGCGTCCCGACCCTCGACTACGGCAACAACATCCGCCAGGTCGCCAAGGACGAGGGCCTTGAAACGGCGTTTGCGTTTCCCGGATTTGTACCAGCCTATATCCGGCCGCTGTTCTGTCGCGGGATCGGCCCGTTCCGCTGGTGTGCCCTTTCCGGCGACCCGGAGGACATCTACCGGACCGATGCCAAGGTAAAGGAATTGATGCCCGACGACGCGCATCTGCATACCTGGCTCGACATGGCGCGCGAACGCATCCATTTCCAGGGTCTGCCGGCGCGAATCTGCTGGGTCGGGCTCGGCGACCGGCACCGGCTCGGGCTCGCCTTCAACGAAATGGTTGCAAACGGCGAATTGTCGGCACCGGTGGTGATCGGTCGGGACCATCTGGATTCCGGTTCCGTCGCCAGTCCGAACCGGGAGACCGAAGCCATGAAGGACGGATCGGACGCGGTCAGCGACTGGCCGCTCCTGAACGCGCTCCTGAATTGTGCCTCCGGCGCTACCTGGGTGTCGCTGCACCATGGCGGCGGCGTCGGCATGGGTTTTTCGCAGCATTCCGGCATGGTGATCTGCTGCGACGGAAGCGCCGATGCGGCCCGCCGCATCGAGCGCGTGTTGTGGAACGATCCGGCGACCGGCGTGATGCGCCACGCCGATGCCGGCTATGACATTGCGCTGGACTGCGCCCGCGAGCACGGGTTGAACCTGCCCGGCATTCTGGACCGGTGACGGCATCATGGCTGCCGCTTCGTCCCGCATCGGAAGGCACGCCGTCTTCATAGCGTTCGGCACCGTATTCGAGGCCCTTGCATTCGGCGGGCGCCGCTACCGTCGCGACGCTGTTGCAACGCAAAAAGGACGAAATTTTTGAAAACCCATGCCCAGGTTGTCGTCATCGGCGGCGGTGTCGTCGGCTGTTCGGTTCTCTACCACCTGATCAAGTTCGGCTGGACCGACATCATGCTGGTCGAGCGCTCGGAACTCACGTCCGGCTCGACCTGGCATGCGGCCGGCGGCTTTCATACGCTCAATGCCGACACCAACATGGCGGCCCTGCAGGGCTATACGATCCGTCTTTACAAGGAGCTGGAAGACCTGACCGGCATGAGTTGCGGCCTGCACCATGTCGGCGGCGTGACGCTCGCCGATTCTCCGGAGCGGCTGGACTTCCTGAAGGCCGAACGGGCGAAGCACCGTTATATGGGGCTGGAGACCGAGATCGTCGGGCCGGACGAAATCGCCGCCCTGTCGCCGATCACCAACATCGACGGCATACTCGGCGGCCTCTATGACCCGCTCGACGGGCATCTCGACCCATCCGGTACGACACACGCCTATGCGAAGGCAGCCCGCATGGCGGGCGCCGAGATCGTGCTGCGCAATCCGGTGATCGCGACGACGCCGCGCGCTGACGGCACCTGGGATGTCGTGACCCGAGACGGAACCATCCATGCCGAGCATGTCGTCAATGCCGGCGGCCTTTGGGCCCGTGAGGTCGGGGCGCTGGCCGGTATCTACCTGCCGCTGCATCCGATGGAACACCAATACCTGGTGACGGAGGAAACGCCGGCCGTCTATGAGCGCGAGACCGAATTGCCACACGTCATGGATCCGGCGGGCGAGAGCTATCTGCGCCAGGAAGGCCGCGGCCTTGTGATCGGGTTCTACGAGCAGGCCTGCGATCCCTGGGCCGTCGACGGTACGCCCTCGGACTTCGGGCATGAATTGCTGGAAAACAATCTCGATCGGATCGAGGATGCGGTCGGCTTTGCCTATCGGCGGTTTCCGGTGCTCGAAGAGGCCGGCATCAAGTCGATCATCAACGGTCCCTTCACCTTCGCGCCCGACGGCAACCCGCTGGTCGGGCCGGTACCGGGGCTGAAGAATTACTGGACGGCGGTCGCCGTCATGGCCGGATTCAGCCAGGGCGGCGGCGTCGGGCTCAGTCTGGCCGAGTGGATGGTGGAAGGCGAGCCGTCGCGCGATGTATTCGCCATGGACGTTGCCAGGTTCGGCGACTGGATCACGCCGGGCTATACCCGCGCCAAGGTGACCGAAAACTACCAGCGTAGGTTTTCGATCTCCTATCCGAACGAAGAATTGCCCGTCGCGCGGCCGTTCCAGACAACACCCGCCTACACGATCTGGCAGGATCAGCGCGCGGTCTTCGGCGCGGCCTACGGCATGGAAGCGGTCAACTATTTCGCGCCGGACGGCGAACCGCTCATCGAAACGCCGAGCTTTCGCCGTTCCAACGCCTTTACCGCAACGGCGGAAGAATGCCGCGCGGTCCGCGAGGCCGTCGGCATCAACGAGATCCACAATTTCGGCAAGTACAGCGTCGAGGGGCCCGGCGCACAGGATTGGCTCGACCGCCTGATGGCCGGGCGGGTTCCCAAGCCCGGCCGCCTGAGCCTGACGCCGATGCTGAGCCCGAAAGGCCGGCTGATCGGCGACTTCACGATATCCGCGCTTGCCGAGGACCGGTTTCAGCTCACCGCATCGTTCGGGGCGCAGGCCTATCACATGCGCTGGTTCCTGCAGCACCTGCCGGATAAAGGCGTCCGTTTGGACAACATCTCGACCCGCCGCATCGGGTTCCAGATCGCCGGGCCGCAAGCCCGCACCCTCCTGTCGCGCGTGACCCGAAGCGACGTCTCCGCCGACGCGTTCCGCTTCATGGACGTGGCGGAAATGGATATCGGCATGTGCCGGGCCCTGGTGCAGCGCGTGTCCTATACGGGCGACCTCGGCTACGAAATCTACGTCCCGGCCGAGGACCAGATCGCGCTCTATCACACTCTCGCCGCGGCGGGCGCCGATCTCGGCCTCCGACCCTTCGGCATGCGGGCGATGATGAGCCTCAGGCTGGAAAAATTCTTCGGCTCCTGGCTGCGCGAATTCAGCCCCGACTACATGCCGGCGGAAACCGGCATGGACCGGTTCGTCTCCTACAACAAGCCAGCGGATTTCATCGGCAAGGCCGCCGCCGCGCGCGAAAAGGCGGAAGGCCCCGCCCGCCGTCTCTGCGCTTTTATCGTCGATGCCGATGATGCGGATGTGCACGCCTACGAGCCGATCTGGGTCGACGATCAAGTGAAAGGTTTCGTCACGTCCGGCGGCTACGCTCATTATGCCGAAAAATCGGTGGCGCTCGGCTTCCTTCCAACCGGCATGATTGCCGACGGTCTTGCCGTCGAGATCGAGATCCTGGGCGAGCGTTGTGCTGCGACGCTTGTCACTACGCCCCTCTTCGATGCCGACGGAGCGCGGATGCGCGGATAGGAGTTTTTATGGCCGGACCTGCTGTTTACGTCGATTTCCTCAATCGCCTCGACATCGAAGAGCTGGCGCTTGCCGACAGCGAGATCCTCGACTCGATCGAAGAGGGTCTGGCGATGCAGGGTCGCGACGAGACGGAGATCGAGCCGCGCATGCATATTCATCCGCGCGCCGGCGTGGAGGGTCATTTTAACGTGCTGCGGGGCTGGATCGGCGGCGCCGTCGATGCGGCGGGCGTCAAGGTCGTCGGAGACTTCGTCGACAATTACAAGTCCGGCCGACCGTCGGAATACGGCCTGCTTGCCCTTTTCGATCCGCGCCACGGCGCGCCGCGGGCGATCCTCGACGCGGCCGGACTGACGGACATGCGCACCGGGGCCGTCACCGCGATCGGCGCCAAATACCTCGCCCCGAAATATCCGCGCGTGCTCGGCCATATCGGCAGCCGCGGCACGGCCTACTGGAATGTGCGCCTGCTCGACCGGTTGTTCAATTTCGAGGAAATCCGGGTTCATTCCAGGCGGCCGGAAAGCCGGGACGCGTTTGGCGCCCGGCTTGCGGAGGATCTCGGCAAACCGGTCATCGTCACAACCGATTGGCAAAGCTGCATCGAGGATGCCGACATCGTCGTCGAGGCGTCCCGTCTTTCCGAACCGCAACCGCTTTTAAAGACAGCCTGGATCAAACCGGGCGCGCTCGTCATTCCTTACGGCACCATGTCGGCCGTCGAACTGAACCTGACCGACATCATGTCGAAAATGGTGGTCGACGATTGGGGCCAGGCGCGGGCCGGCCGGTTCGGGGCGTTGCGTGCCCATGTCGATGCGGGAAAGCTGAGCGAAGAGACGCTGCATGCCGAACTCGGCCAGATCGTCGCCGGTCTTCGCCCCGGCCGCGAGCCGGATGACAAGACCATCCTGTTCTGGCACCGGGGTCTGTCGCTCTCCGACATCGCGCTCGGCGATGCGATGCTGAAAAAGGCGGCGACACTCGGGATCGGGCAGAAGTTGCGTTTTTACTGATGGACCCGGTCCTGGACCTCGACGGGCCGCCGCTCGATCTGTCGACCTTCATGGCGCTTGCCAGCGGTCCGGTCCGGATCGCGATTTCCGACAACGTGCAACGTCGCCTTGAAACGGCCCGCACAATCGTCGAAGCCGTCCTTGCCGGCAATCGCCCGGTCTACGGACTGAATACCGGCCTCGGCGCCAATCTGAGACATCGCATCCCGGAGGACGCGATTCCGGATTTTCAGGCGCAGCTGCTCGAAGGCCGCATGGTCGGTGTCGGCGAACTGCTTCCGGAATCGGTCTGCCGGGCCGCGCTTATCGCGCGCATTGTCGGTGCGGCAAAGGGCGGTTCCGGACTGTCAGTTGAAAGTTTTGGCCAACTCGTTGCGCTTGCCGAGCGCGGCATGGCGCCGGCGATCTCGTCCGTCGGCTCGATCGGCGCCGGCGATCTAGCGCTTGCTGCGGAAATGGGCGGCGCGCTCATCGGCCATGGCAGGATCTGGTTCGACGGCGAACCGGTCCCCGCTCCCGACGCGTTCGCCCGCGCCGGCCTCACTCCGCTCCGCCTGCAGCCGAAAGACGCGCTTGCGCTCGCCAATCACTCGGCGGTCACCACGGCGCTCGCCGCCCATGCCGCGCATGCAGCCGGGCGCGCGCTCCTGCGCGGCATGGCCGTCGCGACACTGTCGGGTGAAGGCTATGGCATGAACCTGTCGATCCTCGATACCCGCATCAACAATTTGCGGCCGGCCCGCGGTCAGAGCGATGCGGCCGCGTGGTTGCGCGCGGCCTTTGCCGGATCGGCACTGTTCGCGCCGGGTGCGGCGCGATCGATCCAGGACCCCTTGTCGTTTCGCACGATAGCGCCGGTCTTCGGCGCGGCCCGGGCGGCTTTGAATGATCTGACAAATGAAATCGAGAGTGAACTCAATGGTATAGCGGACAATCCTGTGGTTCTGATTCCGCCTCTTCACAGCGTGAGTCAGCCGGAAGAGCCGGTAGAAAACGGCGAAGGCATGCCGGGAATCGAGTCCCTCTTGTCGACGCCCAACTTCCACACCAACGCCTTGGCACTCGCTCTCGATTCTGCCTCGATCGCCATGGCTCATGCCGCCCAGTCGAGCGCACAGCGTCTCGTCAAGCTGATGATGCCGGACCTCACAGGCTTGCCGCGCTATCTCTCGCCGGTCGGCGGCGCGTCGGCCGGCTATGTGCCCCTGCAGAAGACGGCCGCCGCCTTGCTTGCCGATATCCGTCGGCACGCACAGCCGGCCAGCCTCGACGTCATGTCGGTGTCGGACGGCGTGGAGGACGTGGCGCCGCAAACGCCGCTGGCTGCGGCCTCCATGTCGGAACAGACAGTCGCCTTCCATCATCTTGCCGCGGCGGAGGCGCTGGTTGCAGCCCAGGCCGCCGACTTGCGGAACCCCGCAACCGTCGGCCTGCTGCCGGGGATGCTGCATGCCGCGATCCGGGATCGGATTGCTTCGCTCGACGCCGACCGACCGGCGGTTGGCGACCTCGCGTACGCGGCCGATGTCCTACACAGCCTCTCTGACGACGATCTGAACCCTTTCGATCGGGATCCAACGCGCCCACCACCTGAGGGAATCCCCGGCTGACAGGGCCTGCCATGGCAAGTACCGTTGCGTCAGACTGGCCTGGCCCGTGAATTTGCGGCCGCTGCCGGCGCCACGAAAGGAGATGCCGTGAAATCGCTCCTTGCCCTTGGAATCGCGCTTGCCGTTTCGCTCGCCGGATCGCCGGCACCGGCGCAAGCCCAGTCCTTCTTCGAAGCGATCGGCTCATGGCTGCTCGGCGCACCGGACATCGAGGACCTGCCCGATCTCCGCAAACGCGTGGAGAAAGGCAATCCGGAGGCGGGCTATCTGCTGTTCGTCTCCTATCAGACCGTTCCGCGCGGCGGCGCGGGGCCGCGGGTCGCCAATGAACGCGTCGCCTCGCGTGAAGAAGCCGAGGCGGGCCTGCGCCTTGCCGCCGACGAGGGGCATGCCGACGCCGCGGTCGCGCTCGGTCTCGCCTTGCACGACGGCCGCGCGATGAAGCGGGACCCGGCTTCAGCCCGTCTCTGGCTCGAAAAAGCCCTGCCGGAAGCCAATCCGGAACAGCGCGGACCGCTGCTCGAAGCGCTCGGCGAGAACCTTGCGCTTTCACCGGACGCAACGGAAGCGGACCGGGCACGCGGGCTCGGCCTGCTCGATGAGGCGGTGACGGCCGGCCGGCCGCAGGCGATCCGCGCAAAGGCGGACGTGATGGCCCGCACGGATGAAGCCGGACAGGTCGCCGCCCGGGATCTTCTTGAAAAGGCCCTGGAAGCCGGAAATGCCTTTGCCCGGGCGCCGCTCGGCGAGATGCTTGCCCGCGGGACCGGCGGACCGGCGGACACGCAGCGCGGGATCGGTCTGCTCCAGAAGGCGGCAGCGGAGGGCGACGCCCTCGGCAGCGGCTTTCTCGCGGAGCATCTCATGGAAGGCACGCTGGTTCTGCGCCATCCACGCAAGGCCCTGCCCCTCATGGCGCGGCGTGCGCTTGATGATCTCGCTGTCCGGCAACGGCTTGCGGGCCTTCTCACCGTCTACCGCATGCGCATCGAGGAAGCCGACCGGCTGTCCTTTCTCCTGCAGGAGGACGAGGATGCGGGCAAGACCGATGCTGCCTGGACGCTCCTGCATCTGCTTCAGGCAAAGCACGAACAGTTTCGCGACGAAAAGCTGATGTTCGACGTGCTGCGCCGGAACGAGGCGACGGACCCGCGTGTCGGCCTGGTTGATGCGGAATACCTCGCGCTGTTTTCGGTTCGCAGCAAGACCCACAAAGACGCATTCGCGCGCCGGGCCCGAACACGCATCGGCAAGATGTGCATCGACGGCCTGGCGGCTGCGTGCACGGCGCAGGGCCGACTGCAGTCAAAGGGACATGCCTATCCGCAAGACGATGTTGCGGCAGCCAAGTCTCTCCTGCGCGGGGCGGAACTCGGCGACAAGGAGGCCATGTTCGCACTCGCTCTTGCCCATTTCGACGGGCGCGGTGTGTCCAAAGATCGGCCGACGGGCCTGGCCTATCTGCGCAAGGCCGCGCAACACGGCTCGGTAGCCGCGCGCACCCGCTTTGCCCGGCAATTCTCCCTCGACGTGACCCGCCGGCAGGTTAGCCTCGAAGAGGGTGTGACGAACGTTGTCGCACTGTACGGCGACCGGCTCGGCAATTTCCATGCCCAATCGATCGGCTCACTGTTCCTCACTCCGCGCCTCCGCGATTTCGACATGCCAGTCATCGCCACCGCCTTCATGGACGGCTTCCGCCTTGCCCCGGCCGGTCTCGATGAGGATCGATTGACACCGCTCATCCGAACCGTACCGAAACCGGTCTGGATTGCTGTCGAGACCATCTTAAAGCAGGAAGGTCATTATCTCGGCGCAACCGAAGGCCATGTCGGCCCCGGAACCCGGCGCGCTCTAAGAGAATGGGTCGAAGCCGTCGGCGGATTGACGGACGAATGGGCTCCGCGTCCCTGACAGATGAGCCGCGCGGTCGACGTCAACGCGACTCAGACTGCGTCCGTGCTTCAAACCTCCCGACCGAGCAGATCCTCTTCGAAGGGGAAGCTCGACATCAGGCGGCCGCCCGTCTCAGTCACCAGCACCTGTTCCTCCAGCTTCACGCCCTCGCGGCCGCCGAGTTCGCCGATATAGCTTTCGACGCTGACCACCATGCCGGGTTCCAGATGGCCCTCACCGCCGAACCGGTCCCAGTCGATGGCATGGGCGATGAAGGGGGTTTCTCCGTGCATGCCGACGCCGTGCATGACCGATGTGTAGCGCCGGTCGACGAACCGGTCCGGGATTTTCCAGGCGGCTTCCGACACCTCGCGGTAGCTGCATCCGGGCCGGATTAGGTCGATGTTGTGCTGGATTTGATCGTAGGCCATCTGGTAGAGCGCCTTCTGCTCGCCGGTCGGCCGGCCCGGCCCGCAATGAAAGGTGCGCGAGAAATCCGAGAAATAGCCGAAGCAACCGATGGTGTCGGTGTCGAGCGCGACGATGTCTCCGGGGCGCAGGCGGCGTCCGCTGGCTTCATTGAACCACGGATTGGTGCGCGGGCCGGACGTCAGAAGCCGGGTCTCGATGAATTCCCCGCCGTTCGAAATCACATTGCCATACATGATGCCGAACAATTCCTGTTCCGAAATGCCCGGACGGATGGCTTCGCGAACCGAGGCAACGGCGGCCTCGGTCCCAACCATCGACAAAACCATGCAGGCGATCTCCTCGCGGGTCTTGATGCGCCGCACGTGCAGGATCTCCTGCTGACAATCAGCGACCTGACATCCGGCCTTTTCCAGTGCAAGTGCCAGGATATGGCCGCAGCGGTCGAGCCCGATCCGGCGCGACCCGCCGCCATGTGTCGTCAACAGGTCCGCAATCTCATCAGCAAACGGTTTGGCGGTATCGGCGTCCCGGCCGGCGACCGACGACCAGACGATCTGCGAAGGCCGTGCCTCGTCGACCGTCTCCAGGCATGTCGACACGTGGTAGCTCTGGGGATATTCGAACAGCACGATCGGACCTTCGACCGGCACGAAGAAGTAGCGGGTCGAATTGCGCAGAAAATAGCCGAACATGTTGCGCGACCCGGTCGCATATCGCTGATTGTAGGGGTCGAAAAGGACAAGGGCGCCGTATTCTTTTTCGCGCATCATGGCGCGCAGGCGCTGAAGCCTTCCGGCGCGCAATGCGCGACCGTCGACGCTTTCCGGCTCGGTATCGGTGATCCATGTTCCAGGGCCGGTTTCCGATCCCGGTTCCCAGACGAAGTCCGCGTCCAGGTGATCGTAGAGATAAGGCGCGATGCGTTCGTCGTCGGCCATTGTCGGAGCTCCTTCTAGCGGTGCTGACAGGTTCCGAATTCAGCATGGCCTCGCAACGGCGCGACGAGTGTCGGAATTGCGGTGCGATCCGATGGCTTTGCGACGTCCGACCTCAGATGGTTTTCACCTCAACCCCGGCCGCTCTCAGGTGAGCGTCCACAAGGTCGTCGACAAAGGCCGCGACCGGCTTGTCGATGAGGATCGACAATTTATCCGTGATCGACAGCGCGACGACACCGTGCAAAGCCGCCCAGATCTGCGCAACGAAGTCGGTGCAGGCCTCATCGCTCAAAAAGGCCGGGCGCGCTTCCCGGTGCACGGTTTCGATGGGCCGGGCGAGAATGGCGCGGTACCAGTCAGGCATTTCCCTGCCCTCGGGACGCTGGTAGTCGAACAGCAGCGACCAGAGTTTGGGATCGCTCCCGCCGGTTGCAACATAGGCCTGCGCCATCGCGCGGATACAGGCGACAGGGTCCGCATGGGCACCGGCCGCCCGGTCGAGTTCATCGGCAAGGGCCTCGGTGGTTCGTGCGTTGACGTGCAGGATGATGTCATCAAGGTCGCCGATCACATTATAGAGCGTGCCGGAGGCACACGAGGCCGCGCGGGCGATCAGCCGCATGGAAAGCGCCTGGCGCCCGCCCTCGCGCACCTGGCGTTCGGCTTCGTCGAGCGCGCGCTCGGTCAGATCGGCATGGGACAGTTCGGTCTTTCGCATCCTGTTAACCTTCAAGGCCAGCTGAATCACATTTCTCAAAATTTATATTGAACATCGTGCATTTCAACCCATATGATAATGCACAGTGTTCAATATAGCAGGAACGACCCATGACCCAGACCCTTGCCGACCTGCAGCGTCCGCTGCCGCCGTTTTCTCCGAAGGCCCTTTATTACGGCGTGGCCCGCGCCGCGCTTAGCTTCGGCAGCCTTTTCTCCAAGGGCCTCGCGATCGGCCGTACCTACGGTTTCGATTCCGGCGTCATGCTCGATTACGTTTACGACAACCGGGCACGAGGCTTCGGCCCGCTCGGCCGCCTGATCGACCGGACCTATCTGAACGCACCGGGCTGGGTCGGCATCCGCCGCCGCGGCGACCTCGTCCGCAAGACCATTGCCGACGAAATCCTGAAGCGGGCGAACACTCCTGTGCGGCTTGCCGACCTGGCCTGCGGCGGCGGACGGTACGTCGTCGGCGCCCTCACCGATGCGCGCTCCGTCGCCGTCGACGCGGTGCTGCGCGATTACCGGCCGGAAAACGTCGAACGCACCTGGGCGCATGCCGAACGGTCCGGCCTGACGGTGCGGGCCGAAACCGGCGACGCGTTCGATGCCCGCGATCTGGCACGGCTCGGCGAACGCGACATCGTGATCGTCTCCGGCCTGCACGAAATCATCGATGACGACACGCTTGTCCGCGCCCACTTCCAGCAGATCCACGAAGTGCTGGCCCCGGGCGGCAGTCTCGTCGTCACGATCCAGCCCGATCATCCGCAACTGGAATTCATCGCCCGCGTGCTGACCTCGCATACCGGCCGTCCCTGGGCGATGCGCCTGCGCGATGTCGCCCTCACCCGGCAATGGCTGACGGAAGCCGGTTTCGAAATCCAGACCGAAACGATGGAAGAGACCGGGATTTTCGGCGTCATCGTTGCCACGAAAACGGCGTGAAGGGGCCGGTCATGACCCTTTACGCCATCAAGCCCGCCTTCCAATCGGTGCTGCGACCGTTGGTCGGCGGGCTTGCCCGCTGCGGCGTGACCGCGAACCAGGTCACCTGCCTGGCCGCCGGGATTTCGGTCGGCTATGCCGGTCTGTTATTCGCGTTCAACGGGCCTGCTCTCCTGTTCGCCCTGCTTCCGGCAGTCCTGTTCATCCGGATGGCGCTCAACGCAATCGACGGCATGCTGGCGCGCGAACACAGCCAGTCCAGCCGGCTCGGCGCCTATCTCAACGAGATCTGCGACCTCATCTCCGATGCGGCTCTGATCCTGCCCTTCAGCCTCGTCTCGCCGTTTTCAATTGCCTGGATCGCGGCCATTATCGGCCTCGCCTGGCTCACGGAGATCGTCGGCATCCTCGGATCCGCGACCGGTGGTGCCCGGCGCTACGACGGACCGATGGGCAAGAGCGATCGCGCCTTCGTCCTCGGTCTCCTTGGCGTTCTGGTCTGGGGTCTCGGCGGCCTTTCATCCGTCTTTTACTGGTTTCAGCCACTCTTCTGCCTGTCGCTGGCCGTGACCGTGCGCAATCGGATGCGGGCCGAACTGGCGCAAGGGGGAGCCTGACATGGGTGCACCGTCTTCCAACGGCTCGGCGGCACGGTCCCTCGGCGCGGTCCTGACCCGCGCCGGCATTTCGCTCCTGGCCCATATCGTTACGGGTGCCCGGGCGGTCTACCATGACGGCCACGAGATCGCCGATCTGCCCGGTCCCGACCGGCCACGGATCTATTTTGCCAACCACCGCTCGCATGGCGATTTCGTTCTCCTGTGGTCGGTGCTGCCGGCGGCCCTGCGCCGGCGCACGCGACCGGTCGCCGGCGCCGATTACTGGCAGGGATCCGGCCTGCGCCGCTTTATCGGAAACGACGTCTTCAACGCGGTGCTGATCGAACGCGACGCGGCCGAGCGCGTCGCCGACCCGGTTACCCAGATGGCCGACGCAGTGGCCGAGGGCGCCTCGCTCATTCTGTTTCCCGAAGGCACACGCAATACCGGCCCCGAAAAACTCATGCCGTTCCGGACCGGCCTTTTCCACCTCGCCGATACGCTTGCACGGCGGAACCTGGAGGCGGATTTCATCCCCGTGTGGATCGACAACCTCAACCGGGTCATGCCGAAGGGCGAGGCCGTGCCCGTGCCGCTGTTGTGCAAGGTGCATTTCGGCGCCGCGATACCGCTTGCTGAAAACGAGACCAAGGACACCTACCTCACCCGCACGCGCGAGGCCCTCCTGGCCCTGTCGTCAGAAGATCGGGGGACGGACGGATGAGTGATTTTCTTTCCGCCATCGTGGCAAACGCTCCGGACGGCCTCGCTCTTTTGTTCGGCGGCGTCTTCGGCCTTTTGTTGCTCGCCTCGGCGGTCGTCAGTGTCATCACCTGGCGCGCCGCCGACCCGGACGCGGCAACGCTCGTCAACCTGCGCGACCGTGTGAATGCCTGGTGGGTAATGATCGGTGTGCTCGCAATCGTCTTTTTTCTCGGACGAACGGCGACGATCGTGTTCTTCGCCGTCTGCTCGTTCATGGCCTTGCGCGAATTCCTGACGCTGAGCGACACACGTCGCGGCGATCACTGGTCGCTCATCGCATTGTTCCTCCTGGCCCTGCCGATCCAGTATCTCCTGATCGGTGCCGACTTCTACGGCATCTATTCGATCTTCATTCCGGTGTACTGTTTTCTTCTTCTGCCGGTTTTCTCGGCCTTGCGCGGCGACACAACCCGGTTCTTTGAACGCGTGGCCAAGGTGCAATGGGCGCTGATGATCTGCGTCTTCTGTCTGTCGCATGTGCCGGCTCTCCTCAACCTGACGATACCGGGCTACGAGGGCCGCGAGATCCTTCTGATCGTGTTCCTGCTGCTCGTCGTCCAGTCGAGCGACGTGCTGCAATATGTCTGGGGCAAGCTCCTCGGGTCCCGGCCGGTCGCGCCTGCCCTGTCGCCGTCGAAGACCTGGGAAGGCTTTATCGGCGGCGTCGCGTCGGCCTCGCTCGTCGGCGCCGCGCTGTTCTGGATGACGCCGTTTTCGCCGCTCGCGGCCGGAACCATCGCGATCCTGATCACGCTCGCCGGTTTCCTGGGCGGCCTGGTGATGTCGGCCATCAAACGCGATACCGGCGTCAAGGATTGGGGCCATTCCATTCGCGGGCACGGCGGCATTCTCGACCGGCTCGACTCCGTGGTCTTCGCCGCCCCGATTTTCTTCCACGTTACCCGCTATTTCTATAGTCTGACCTAGGAGGGCCTCCGACCATGTCCGATGCATCCGCCTCGCTGTTCAAAGACAAGACCTTCCTGCCGCTGTTCCTGACCCAGTTCATCGGTGCGTTCAACGACAACGCCTTAAAGAGCGCGTTCAGTTTTCTGGTTGCCTTCAAGGGCATGTCGCTTGCCGGGTTTTCCACGGACCTCGCCCTGATGGTGGGCGCGACGGTCTATGTGATGCCGTTCATGCTGTTTTCCGGTATTGCCGGAAACCTCTCCGACCGGATCGACAAGGCCCGAATCGTGCGCGCGACGCGGGTTGCCGAGATCGGACTTGCGCTGGTCGCCGGCGCCGCGCTCGCGCTTGAATCCGGCTGGCTGATGCTGGTCTGCCTGTTTGCCTATTCAACGCAGTCGACCTTCTTTGCACCGGCCAAGTATTCGATCCTCCCGCAGATGCTGCGCACCGATCAATTGGTCAGCGCCAATGCCTGGTTCGAGAGCACCACTTTCATCGCCATCCTGGCCGGCCTGCTCTATGGCGGGTTCATGGCCGGCAACGGTCATCTGGACATCCTGATTGCAACCCTGGCCGGCCTTGCTGTTGCCAGCTATGCGATCACCCGGATGCTGCCGGTGATCCCAGCGGTCGGGGAACAACCGGGTACGTTGGCCAGCGCGCTCCGGCCGGTGACGACATCGGTGATTGCGGTCGGCAAAGTCTTCCAGAACGTGCGCCTGACCCGGTCGACCATGGGCATTGCCTGGTTCTGGGCCATCGGGCTGGTGGTCATCAGCGTTTTCCCGAACGTCGCCAAGGAACAGCTCGCCGCATCGGTCAATACGGCCAACGCACTGATCGGCTGCTTCGTCATCGGTATCGGGCTCGGCACCTTCGTGATCTCCCAGGCCCTCAAGGGCCAGATCTCCGCCCGCCACGTCCCGCTCGGGGCGCTCGGCATGGCCATCTTCCTTGTCGACCTCGGCTATGCGATCGACGCCTATTCGGGTCCGGCCGACGCCGGCATCATGGCCTTTGCAAGTTCGGCGGCGGGCCTGCGCATCATCGTCGACATGATCGCGATTGCGGCTTTCGGCGGCGTCTTCACCGTGCCGCTCTATGCCATCCTCCAGCATGCGGCCGACGAAGACGCACGTTCGCAGACCATTGCCGGCAGCAACATCCTGTCCTCCATCGTAATCGTACTGGTCTCGACGCTTGCGACGGTCGCCATGGGGTTAGGCTTTTCCTTTGAGAACCATCTCTTGCTGTTCGCGGTCATAAACGTCTTTGCCGCAATTTACGTACTGCGCCTGGTGCCCGACGAGGTGATCAAGTCGCTCGGCGCAATGCTGGTGAAATTCCTGTTCAAGGCGCGCGTTGCAAACCTGAAAGCCTATGGCGACGGTTCGGAGGCGGCCGTCGTCGTCGCCAACCATACGTCCTATCTCGATGCGATCCTGCTCGGCTGCCTGCTGCCGGGCCGCCCGGCCTTCGCCATCAATTCCCATGTGGCGCAGCGCTGGTGGGTCAAACCGGCCTTCCTGTTCTTCGACCTGATTCCGGTGGATCCGACGTCGCCCTACACGGTGCGCAAGATGGTGCGGGTCGTGCGGGACGAAAGACGGCGGCTGATCATCTTTCCCGAAGGCCGGCTGACGGTGACCGGAGCCTTGATGAAAATCTACGACGGCCCGGCCATGATCGCGGCCAAGGCCGACGCGCCGCTCATCCCGGTGCGCATCGAGGGCGCACAATTTTCCAAGTTCTCCTATATGGCCGGCAAATTGCCGCTGCGCTGGTTCCCCCGGATCACGCTGACCGTATTGCCGCATGAGACGATCAAGGTGCCGGACAACCTGGTCGGGCGCAAAAAGCGCGCCGCAGCGGCCGCCAGCCTGCACAAGGTCATGACACGTATGGTGTTCGACACGAGCCCGCTCGACACACCGGTCTTCACCAGCCTGATCGCGGCGGCAGACACCTACGGCAAGCGTCCGGTCGTGGAGGATATCGAACGCAACCCGGTCGGCTATCGCCGTCTGCTCACCGGTGCCTTCGCCCTCGGGGAGCGCTTCGCGCCGCATTCGACGACCGGCGAGCGCCTTGGATTGCTTTTGCCGAATTCGACGGCCGCCGTGATCTCGTTCTTCGGCTGCCACGCCGTCGGCCGCATCCCGGCCATGCTCAACTTCACCGCGGGCACCGCCGGCATTCATGCCGCCCTGGCGGCGGCTGAAATCAAGACCGTCATCACGTCGCGCCGCTTCGTCGACCGCGGCAAGCTGGATCCCTTGATCGAAGCCATCAGCGAAAAGGCCAAGGTGATCTATCTGGAAGACCTGCGCGACGAGATCGGAACCGGCCGCAAACTCGCCGCGGCCCTGAAAGCGCGGATCCCGCGCCTCGCCTATCGGCTGTCGGCCGGCGGCAAGGTCTCGGCCGACGGGGAAGCGGTCACACTGTTTACCTCCGGTTCTGAAGGCCTGCCGAAAGGCGTGGCGCTATCCCACCGCAACATTCAGGCGAACCGCTATCAGGTCACCTCGGTGATCGACTTCTCGCCGAACGATACGGTGCTGAACGCCCTGCCGATGTTCCATTCCTTCGGCCTGACGGCCGGCACGCTTCTGCCCGTCCTGTCGGGGGTCAAGACCTTCCTCTACCCCTCGCCGCTGCATTACCGCATCGTTCCGGAAATCGCGTATGACAGCAACGCAACGATCCTGTTCGGGACGGACACGTTCCTGACCGGCTATGCGCGCATGGCGCATGCCTACGATTTCTATTCGCTGCGCTACGTCTTTGCCGGGGCGGAACGCGTGCGCCCGGAAACCCGCAAGGTCTGGAACGAAAAATTCGGGCTGCGCGTTCTGGAAGGCTACGGCACAACGGAAACCTCGCCCGTGCTTGCGATCAACACGCCGATGGCCAACGTGCCGGGAACGGTCGGCCGGCTCCTGCCCGGCATGACGGCCCGCATAGAACCGATTTCCGGGGTCGACGACGGCGGCCGACTGCACGTGGCCGGTCCGAACGTGATGCTCGGCTATCTCAAGGTCGACAATCCCGGCATCGTCCAGGCCCCGGACGGCGGCTGGCACGATACCGGCGACATCGTCACGCTCGACGATTACGGCTTCATCACCATCAATGGCCGTGCCAAGCGGTTTGCCAAAATCGGCGGCGAAATGGTCTCGCTTGCCGCCGTCGAAGCGCTTGCCGGCGAGATGTGGCCGGAGGTCGCCGTCTGCGCCGTCGCCCTGCCACACGAGAAGAAAGGCGAACAGGTCGTGCTGCTTTCCGAAAGCGAGGACACCGACGCCAAGGCGCTCACGCGGTTCGCCAAATCGAAGGGCATTGCCGACATCATGGTGCCGAAAACGATCCTGAAGGTGGATTCCATCCCGCTTCTCGGCACCGGCAAGGTCGACCTGAAGGGCGCCCAGGACCTTGGTGCGCGGCTGATCGGGACAGCGAAGACAGAGGCACCGCCGGAGGATGCGGCAAACGTCGCGTGAGGCGGTCGCAAGCCTACTTTGTGGTTTCCGACGTTTCCGCTTCCGGGTCCTTCTTTTCGGTCACCGCCCTCAGAAGGGCCCCATAGGCGACAACGACGAACAGGATCAGCAAGGTGTAGTCGACCAGCGTGGGATAGAGCTCGGTTTTCCGGGTCAGAATATCACGGGCGCCGAACAAGGTTCCCAGGCCGATGATCGTTGTGACCATCGTCTTGATCTCGCCCTGAAAGGCGTACCAGACCGCGAAGGCGCCGGCGATCGTCAGATAGGCAAAGAACAAGGCCTGCATCGGCCACGGCCGCACCAGACGCACCTCGATGGCACGGTCCCCGTTCGCCGACATTTCCTGGCTTGCCGTCGTGGTCACCAGCGCCATGTCGGCGATCCGGATATCGACCAGCGGCACGTCGCGGACCGTTGCTGCAAATCCATGGGCAACGAAGGTGACGTCGGCGACGGGTTGGCGATAGCCATCAAGCGGAAACAGGACACCGGACTGGCGCCCCCGAAAACGCCAGGAAAAGGGTGCCTCGCCGGTAAAGCGGGTCGAGACGGGGCTCCTGCGGGTGAGTGTGAAGGGATCCGATTCCCCGACGATTGCCCCACCAGTCGCGGTGTTTCCGTCGGTGTCGGCGTCCTCGAACACGACCTTCGTTTGTTCGATTTCTCGGGTATCGGCCTTGACCCCCCAATCCCTTGTCTCGACGGACAAGCGGATCGTTCCGGTCGCAACACCGCGGACAGGGTCGACGGCCTCAATGTCGAGGTCGAGCTTCGACCCAGACGAAGCGCCCGCGTCACGCAACTGGACGAAACGATCCTGGCCGAGCAGGCCGTTCACTGTCCACCAGGTGATGACGACAACCAAAGCGACGCCGACAACGGCAATAAACCCGACCATTGCTTTGCTGCTTGAGATCATGAGATGTCCGACAAAATCTGCGGCGGGCAGGAAAACCGCAGACTGGCACACAATGCATGGTTTGTCTTCGATGCCGTAGGATTGTGCACACGATCGGACCAGGCGCCTGGCGCCGATGGCGCTGATCGGTCAGACGAGCGACTCCAAGACGGCAATGTGGTCCGTGCCGATGCCGCAGCATCCGCCGATAACCCGGACGTCACGCGCGAGCCAATTCCGGCTGTATTCGGCGTAACCCTCCGGCGAGATCTGATCGTCGTAGATCCACTTCCCGTCACCGTATTCGGCCGAGTGCGCATAGACGCCGACGAGACCGGGCCAATGCTCGTCGAGAACATCGAGGCAGGCATCGATGTACTTCACATCGGTGTGCATGATGCTGACGAGCGGCACGTTTCGATTGGCAAGCACGGTCAGAGCGTCAGTCAGCGGCTCGCCTTTCTCAAGGCAGATTGTGCCCGTGGCATCCGGCTCACAGGTAAGCCCTGCCCAAATCGGTAAACCGACAGTCTGTGCGGCTTCCAGCGTCACCAGCATGCGATCGATTTCGACCATCATCTCAAGCATGAGCAGGTCCGCCCCTGCTTCCGCCATGATCTGCGCCTGCTCCGTAATGGATGTGCGCAGCGAATCCAGCGGCGGATGGTTTCCGGTCCAGGACCAGTAGGAGACCCCGCCTGCGACCAGCACATCGTGCTTTCCCGATCTGGTGCGGGCTTCACAGGCAAGCTCGACGCCTCGGCGATTATACGCCTCGAAATCATGCTCAACGCCGGCATCCCGCAACGCGTGGCGCGACGTGGCAAAGGTGTTTGAAATGATGATCTCGGCGCCGTGACGGATGTACCCTTCATGGACCTCGCGCACGATGTCCGGATGGCTCAGCGCGCCGCCGCCGTTCCAGGCATTGTCCAATTGCGGAACGCCAAGTCGCTCGATCTCCGTACCGGTCGCGCCGTCGATCAAAATGCGTTCGCCGCGTTCCAGGCGGTCCAAGAGTCTTTCATACCGCGTCATCTCCGACCATCCCTCCCAACGCTGCGTCCAGAGCGGTTTCGGGTCATCATGAACGTTATACGGCCCGTCGTCACCAATGCGGTTTTTACCCAGTATGCGTCGACCCGGGTCGCCAGATGGTCCCGGCCCTACTGGACCGGAGCCGACCTAGCGGATGAACTGATCGACGTAGTCTTCGCCCAAACCGACCTTGGCATAATGGGCCCGGCACAGGTCGATCTTGGTGAAGACATCCTCATAGCCAAGCGTATTGCCCATGGGATCGACATACAGCATGACACCGTTGACCTGGAAATAGGTAATCATCTCGGTGACGTCGTCGGGCACGATAAGGGTGTGCGTCTCTCCCGGCGGTTCGTACACATAGCCGCCTTCTTCGGCGACCCAGTCGTGTTCAAGATAGTGCCAGCGGCCCTTCAGCACGAAGCCGTGCACCGGCTGCGGATGGCGGTGGCGCGAAAGCACACCGGATTTGCGGACCCGCAAGAGGTTCATCCAATAGCCTTGCGAGCGGTTCAGACATAACGGCCGGAACGATACGTTTTCCGCCTGGGGCACCCAGATCCGCTCATCGTCGGCGATCGCCTTGGGAACGACGATCTCGTCCTGGGCGTCCGGCGGAAAAGGCAGTTGATAGGGTGTTCTGGGATCTTGGTCGATCGCTTGTAGTGGCATGTCTTCCTCGTTTCGTCCTTCTCTGATTGTTCGGCCTTTCGCGAGCCTATCACATTGCCGCATATCCTCCGTCGACGGGATAGACCGACCCGGTGATGAAGCCGGCGGCATCCGACAACAGCCACGTGACGAGTTCGCCAACTTCATCCGGCCGGCCCCACCTGTTCAGTGGCGTGCGGCCGAGAATCGGGCCGTTGCGCGCGGGATCCGCACGTAGGTCCTCAGTCATTTCCGTTTCGATCCAACCGGGTGCCACCGCGTTCACCCGCACGCCGTCTGTTGCCCAACGACCGGCCAGCGCCTTTGTCAATTGTGCCACCCCGCCCTTTGAAGCGGAATAGGCCGGGACGAGCGGTCCGCCGAAATAGCTCAGCATGGATGCGGTATTGACGATGGCCCCGCCGGATCGCGCCAGCAGCGGATGGGCCGCCAGACAGGTTCGCATCGTGCCCGTGAGATTGACGTCAATGACGGCGATAAAGGTCTCGATTTCGTATTCCCGGCCCCGGGCCAGAATACCGGCACAATTCACAAGTCCGTCCAGCCGGTCGAAATCGGCAAAAAAAGCGTCGACCGCCTCCTGGTCGGTTACGTCCAGTTGCGCTGCGTTGACATCGGGGGCGCTTTGCGCAGCCTGGAACTCCGCGATTTCGGCTTCGCCCACGCCTGTGGCGGTTACCCGCCAATTCCGGTCCGCCAGCACTTTCACAACACCGGCGCCGATGCCGCGCGTGCCGCCGATGACTGCTACATGCTTCATGCCGCCCGCTCCCAAAGAAAGGCTTCAACGCCCACCCGGCGCGGCGTTCGTGCCACCGCACCATACCCGGTATCAGGAAGGAGGTCGGCCGCGCTCGCACCGGATGGAGTAGCCGATTTGCGGTACCCTACGATATTGTCTTCGTTCACAATCGGAACCTCCGGGATCGGCTCTGTTCAAGAAACAAACGGTTCGACATCATCGGACCATTTGTTGCGCCAGTTTTTGGGGCGTTGACCGTTCAACACTCGGGCGACCTCTTCTGCGGCACTGGTCTGAAGCGTTTTGGTTGAGCGCTCCGAATACCAGGCGATATGATCCGACAGAACCGTATTCGGCGCAGTCAGAAGCGGATGATCCGGCTCGACCGGCTCCTGTTCGAACACATCGATACCCGCGCCGAATAGCCGCCGCTCTTTCAATGCATCGGCCAAGGCCATCTCGTCGATGAGCCCGCCTCGCGATACATTGATGATGATCGTGGTCGGCTTCATCATCGCCAGACGATCGACGTCGATAATGTGTCGCGTCTCCGGCAGGAGCGGTGTGTGCAGGCTGATGACGTCGGCCTTCCGGCATAAGTCGTCGATCGAAACCCGCTGCATGCCGCGTTCTGCAAGAATCTGCTCATCGGCAAACGGATCGACCACCAGTGTTTGCTCGAACCCGAACACCCCGAATTTGCGTGCCGCCTCCGAGCCGATGCGGCCGAAGCCGACCAGGCCGAGAATTGCGCCTTCACGACCGGGAATTCCCTCCTCGCTTCCGCAGCCCCAGGTCGCGTTGCGGACCGCGCGATCGCGGGAAACGACACGGCGTTGAAGCGCCAGGTAAAGCGCGACCGCATGGTCGCTGACTTCCCGCTCGGCGCCGTAATCCGGCACGTTCGCGACATAAATGCCGCGGGCCTTTGCCGCGTCCATGTCAACGTTGTCCACGCCGACGCCGTATCGCATCACCAGTTTCAAACTTGGGCAGGCCGCAATTTCGACCGCCGATACCGGACGCTCTCTGACCAGGATCGCAACCGGATCGAGGCCGCGCAGGCCGGAGACCGCGTCGTCGTCCTTGCCGATCGCCACGATCTCCGCGCCGAGCGGGGCAAGCACGGCTTGCTCCGCCCGGTAATCTGCATAGCCGGGCTCCAGGACAGCGACGGCTTTCGACAGCATAGGGCTCTCTCTCGCGTGGTTATTGGTCGCGATACGCCTCGACCGCGGCGTCGAGACGGTCCGGCCATTCGGCGCCGATTTCACCGACGACGAAGTCGCGGACGGAAGGTTGGGCCTTTGCCCGGAAAGCGGCTTTCTGCTCGGGGCTGACCGGCACGACTTCCATACCCTTTTCCGACAGGATGACCGTCGCATTGGCATCCTGAGCCGCAGTCATGCCGCGGTGGATGATCTTGGAAATCTCAACGCACTGGTTGACCGCAGCCTGTTCGCCGGCCTCCAGACCCTCATAGAAACTGTCCGACATCATGTAGGCGTGCCAGGAGAAGACGTGGCCGTCGAGGGACACGTATTTCTGGTGCTGATAGAGCGATGCGTTGACGATGTTGGTGACGCCGTTTTCCTGGCCGTCGACCACGCCCTGCTGCAACGCGCCGGGCAGTTCCGGCCACGGGACAGGCGTCGCCGAAGCGCCAAGGCTCTCCACGAGGGTCACCCAGACCGGGGCGGTCATGACCCGCATCTTCAAACCCTTCATGTCATCAGGCTCGGCTACCGGCCTGACATTGTTGGTGAAATTGCGCACGCCGTTGTCGGCGACCCCGAAGACACGAATGCCGGTCTTCGCCCGCATGTCCTCGAACAAGGCGTCTCCGAACTCGCCGTCCATTACGGACCAGGCCATGGCCTGGTCGTCGAACAGATACGGAATGGCCAGAACGGAAAACGGCTTGTAGGTCGCCGAGATCGGGCCGTCATGCACAACGGCCATCTGAATGGAGCCGAGTTGCAACCCTTCGATCACTTCGGAACCGCCACCAAGCTGGCTGGCGGGAAAGATCTGTACGTCGATGCTGCCCGCCGTCTTGCCCTCGACGCAGGATTCGAAGGCAAGAGCGGCGGCGTGTTTCGGCGAACTCAGATCGGCGGACTGAAAGTGGGCGTATTTGAGATCCTTTGCGAGCGCCGACGGCGCGCCGAACACCAATGCCGCGGCCGCGCAGGCGGATAGCAGTCCAGACAAGGCTTTCATTTTTGATCCTCCCTTTCAGGTCAGTTTGCAAAGCCGAAGTAACGGGGCACGAACGTGCTGATTTCCGGGACCAGGATCACCAGGAGCAGCACGACAAGTTCAGCCGCCAAAAGCGGCAGAACAGCTTTGGACAATCCCTCGATCCGCAACTGGCCGACCGTCGCAATGACAAAGAGCACCGGCCCCACGGGTGGCGTGATCATGCCGATGGTCAGGTTGAGGACGAGCATCATGCCGAATTGCAAGGGGTCGATGCCGGCACTGGCGGCGATCGGACCGAGAACCGGGGTCAGGATGATCAGGGCCGGCAAGGTGTCGATAAAGAAGCCGCAGACCAGAACGAACCCGGCGAGGATGAAGAGAATGCCCAACTGATTGTCGGTGATAGAAGTAATCGCCCGCGCGAGCTCCTGGGGTATCTGCAGATAGGTCAGGAGCCAGGCAAAAATGGACGCCATGGCAACGATCAACAGCACCGAAGACGTGATAACCGCCGCCCGGGCAAACGCATCGTAGAGACTGCGGACGGTAAAGGCGCGCATGGCAAAACCCAGGACGAGCGCATAAGCGGAAGCGACCGCACCGGCTTCAGTCGGGGTGAATACGCCAAACAGAATGCCGCCCAGAATGATCGCCGGCATCATGATCGCGGGCAGAGCCGCGGCGGCGCTGGCGCGCAACTCGCCCGACGTCGCCCGTTCGGACCGGCCCCGATAGCCGTGCCGGCTGGATATGACCTGGTTGGCGACGGCCAGGGCGAGGCCGAGCAGGATACCGGGAAGGATACCGGCCAGGAACAGGCCCGCAACCGTCACGCCGGACGTCGAGATCGCGTAGATCACCGCCAAGATCGACGGCGGGATGATCGGCCCGATCGTTGCGGTCGCAGCCGACAGCGCTCCGGCATAGTTCGGTGCATAACCGGCCTTGCGCATCATGTGCATGACGATTGCCGACGGTCCG
Organism: Pseudomonadota bacterium; assembly: GCA_038745065.1. GTDB lineage: Bacteria > Pseudomonadota > Alphaproteobacteria > Rhizobiales > JANQQB01 > JANQQB01. Next base: position 59,563 of record JBCDLT010000023.1, read on the forward strand.
GCTGCGTCGGCCAGCGCCGACCCGCTGATGCCGGCAAACAGCATCGACACCAGGATGTTCACGTGCCCCAGTCCGCCCCGGAGGTGGCCGACCAGCACATTGGCAAATCGCAAGAGCGCGTTGGTCAATCCGCAGGCCGTCATCAGTTCGGCAGCGAGGATGAAAAACGGCACGGCCATCAGCGGAAAACTGTCGATGCCGGCGAACATGCGCTGCGCCGCGACCAGCGGGTTCAGACCGCCATCGATGTAAATCGCGGCCATGCCGGCAATGCCCATGGTGAAAGCGACCGGGACACCGAGAACAAGGGTGGCGAAGAACAGCGTTATGAGGGTCGTGCCCATGGTCACGGTCCGTCCCCCGCGTCCAACAGGCGGGCACGCTCTTCGGTGTCCCGTTCGGGATCGACAAACCGCCGCGCAAAAAGCGCGAGATGAGCCAGAAACAAGGCGCACCCGATAGGAATGGCGAGATACGGGATGCCGCGCGACATCCCGGTCGACATGGTCTCCTTGGACCAGCCGAACTCGACGAAACGGACCCCGAGCCAGCCCATCGCCGCCATGAAGACGAACAGGACGATGACCACGGCCCAGCGCAGCAGGCGCCCGCCGGGCGTGGGAAGCATGTCGGCGACCAGTTCGATAGCCACCAGGCGGCGTTCACGCAGGGCCAGGCCGGCGCCCGCAAATGCCCCGAAGACCATAAGATGCCTGGCCGCCTCCTCGCCCCATGCAAAGGACGAACCGAGGACGTAGCGACCGATCACATTGGCGAACACGATGCCGAAGATCGCCGCCAGGGCCAGAGCAACCAGTGCCCGATTCGCTTCGACAAAGGCCGATTCCAATCGGCGCATCGGCGTCCTCCCGGTCCAGTCTTGTTTTCCAACTGGCATACAATCTGCTAGCATACTGCATGGTGCATGTCAAAGCTGCCATGTTGTGGATGCACCGCTGATCGGCTACGACTCGTCGGAACGGAGACTGCCTTGACCGCTTTCGAACGCCCTAAATCCCTGACTGAACTGGTCACTGAAGAAATCCGTCGCCAGATTGTCGAAGGCCGCGTGGATCTGGGCGAAGCGCTTTCCGAAATGAAGCTCGCGACCGCTCTCGACGTCAGCCGCACGCCTGTCCGCGAGGCTTTCAACCGCCTGGAAATGGAAGGCCTCGTGCGGACAGAACCGCAACGCGGGACATTTGTCTTTTCGCTCGAGCCGAAAGAACTGGCAAAGATCTGCGACGTCCGGGTTTGTCTGGAAACCGCGGCGCTAAAGGCTGCCTTCCAAAGCGACCGGCAGGCCCTCTTGAAACAATTGACCGCGTGCACCGATGCCATGGCCAAGGCCCGAAAGGCGGGCGACGATGACGCCTACCTGCGGGAGGATGCGCGATTCCATCAACGCATTGTCGACAGTGCGGACAACCGCTTTCTCAATGACGCCTATCAGACCATCGCCACGAAAATGGCAGCGCTGCGCCACCGCCTCGGGCGGCATCCGGATCACATGGCGAAGTCGTACACGGAACATACCGAAATTGCGGCATCGGTTGCCGCCGGCGACCTGGATCGGGCAAATGCCATTCTGATCGACCATATCGATCGAAAGGAAGGATCCTACTGGAACGAAGCCGCTTTTGATGTCGCCTCTGCCTGACATATCGGGAACGCCGGCCGGGCCTTGCGTCGTGGACGGTTGACGGTTTCGGTCCATCGGGACCTGGACCAGCAAAGCCAAGTTGCGCACCTGCCGATGCCTTGACAGGCATCCGACCCAAAGCCCTAAAAGATCATCGAGTGGATAATAAGCGGATGCCGGAGACACAGCGCAGCCGGTATGCACCTAGGGAATTCCCGCAAAATTACAAATCGACAGCGTCTCGGTACGGACTTATTCTGGCAACACAATCCGTTTTATTGCAGTCCCGCCAATAGAACCGCATACACGACAGGATAAAATAATGTCCAGCCTGGATAAAGTCGCCGAAGCGTGGATGAAAAACGCCGTGGAAGCGGCTGAGCGGTGGGAAAACCGGGCCGGCGAGCGGGCGGAGATACAGTCAAAACTTGACGCGGAAGGTCCGGGCGCGGCGGATGCGCCGGATTATGTCGAGGCCTATCGGAGCCGTGCGAGCGGTCGACGGGCCGAACGGGCACTGCACCCGACACCCCTGCCCGACGACATCCGTGTCGAACGCATCATGGGTATCGACAACCGGATCCGCTTCCCCGAAACCGTTGAGGAACGCGATGCCGGCCGGCCGGTTGCGCGCATCGTGACCCTGCCTCAAAGCGGACGGCCGGCCCAGGGCTTCGGCAGCGGTTTCATGATCACGCCGAACCTCTTGATGACCAACCACCATGTGATCGGGACCGCCCGGGAGGCCCGCGGCATCGGCGCGAACTTCGATCACGGCTTTACCCGCGGCGGCGGCGTGACACCCGGCGAAATCTTCGACCTGATGCCCGACACGTTTTTTGCCAGCGACAAGGCGCTCGATTATGCGGTCGTCGCGGTCGCCGAAAGCAGCCTGTCCGGCAAGACGCTCGATACGTACGGACATCACCCCCTGATCGAACGCACCGGCAAGATCCTGATCGGCAAGCCGATCAACATCATCCAGCATCCGGACGGCGGACCGAAAATGTACGCCAACAAGGACAATGACGTGATCGACCGGCTGGAGGATTTTCTGCACTACCGGACCGACACCAAACCGGGCTCGTCCGGATCTCCCTGCTTCAATGATTTCTGGGAGGTGGTGGCGTTGCATCACAGCGGTGTGCCGGCGATGGCCGACGGCCGTATCCTGAACAAGGACAACAAACCCTGGACCCGTTCCCAAGGTGTGGACGCCGTGCAATGGGTCGCCAATGAAGGCGTGCGTATCTCCCGCATCCTGGCCGATCTGCGCGGCCGGTCCTTTGCCGATCCGCATCAAACGGCGCTCCGCGACGAGATCTTCGCGCTCGGCGTGTCGGCCGACGAAGCGGGCGATGCTGTTTCGCTGCCGCCGGCGGTGACGACGGTAGCCGCGGATCCCGGCCGACCGGCACAAAAGGTCGGCAGCGGCGACACGGCCCAGACCATCGTCCACGTGCATGGATCGGCCAATGTCTATACCGGAGCCGTCACGCAGATCGCGCCGGACATGGCCGTTCAGGCCGCGCCGGCTGAGGCTGCGCACGAGAGCGGCGTCGGGGCGGAGGCGGCGATCCGCTTCGATCCGCATTACGGGCGCCGGCGCGGCTATCAGTCGACGTTCCTCGACGGATTCGACATTCCCCTGCCCCAGGTTCAGGCCGCACGGGCCGGCGAAATCGTCGCCGACCGGCACGGCAATCCGAAAATCCTCGACTACCACCATTTCTCGCTGGTCATGAACCGGATCTGGCTCTTGCAGATGTGGTCGGCGGTCAATGTCGATTACAGCCCGGAAGTGCGCTGGGACCTGGAGCGTTCTGATTTCGGCAGCGACAAGTGGATCCACGACCCGCGCCTGTCGGAGGCCCTGCAGATCGACAACGAGGAACTCTACGCGCCGGCAAAGAAGTTCGATCGCGGCCATGTCGTGCGCCGTGACGACAATGTCTGGGGCGTGACCCGCGAAGAGGTCGAGTTTGCAAATTCCGATACGTTCCACTGGACGAATTGCACGCCGCAGCACGAGAACTTCAATCGCTCCAATCTGAGAGGCGTCTGGGGCCGTTTGGAAAACCATATCAAAAACCAGGCCTCGGCCGTCGGCGGCAAGCTGATCCTGTTTTCCGGGCCAGTTCTCGATATCGACCGCGCGATCCCGCACGATTTCGGCGGCGGCCTGTTTCGGGTGCCGCTCGACTTCTGGAAGGTTGCAATCGTGGTCGAACCGCCTGCCGGGCGCCGGGCACGGAAACTGCGCGCCTACGGTTTCGTGCTTGAGCAGAAAAAGGCGATCGACACCAAGGGACTTGAAAAGCTTCCCGTGGAGGAGCGGTTCGACGTGGGCGAGTTCGAAGCCCAACAACGCTCCCTGAAGGCTGTTGAGAAACGGACCGGTCTGGTGTTCGCCAACATTGTACGCGAGGCCGATGTCATGCTGGAAGCGGCCGACGACGCCGTCCTCGCCCTGGAAAGCCTGGACGACCTCAAACTTCAGCCGTGATCGTGCCCTCGGGAGGAAGCCGCCATGCCCAGCGTCGAGGTCTTCGGCAGCCGTATCGTCGATGCCCGCCCTGACCGGCTCGATCTCCGGGACCGGATCTACCGGCCGCCGCTGCGGCCGATCGAACCGGAATTTCCTACGCCGGAGCAGATCAGGACTTTTCTCGAACGCTATGAACACCTGATCCTCGACCAAGGCTCAAGCGGGCGCTGCACCGGATACGGCCTCGCAGCGGTGATCAATTATCAATACTGGTTCCGAGCGCAGAAGGGCGCCGCTTCCCTGCGTCTGCCAAAGTCGGAGCAGTCCGGCAAGCCAGGCCGAAAACCGCGGGAAAGGACAGAGGTCGCGGCGCACGACCGGGTCAGTCCGCGCATGCTCTACCAGTTGGCCAAGCTCTATGACGAGTGGGACGGCGAGGATTACGAAGGGTCGAGCTGTCGGGGCGCGATGCGCGGCTGGCATCATCACGGGGTGTGCCTCGACGAATACTGGCCGGAAAACACCAACGGCATGGACCTTCCGTCCGATGCCTGGATCGCCGATGCCGCGCGCCACCCGCTCGGCGCCTATTACCGCGTGGAGACGCGATCGATCGCCGACATGCAGGCCGCGATCCAGGAAATCCATGCGGTCTATGCGTCCGCCACGGTGCATAACGGCTGGAACCTCGGCACGTCGCAGGACAGTCTGGTCGAAATCGACTGGTCGCCGGATACACGTCCGCTGGGCGCCCATGCCTTTGCCATCGTCGGCTACAATTCGCGCGGCTTCATCGTGCAGAACTCATGGGGACGAACCTGGGGAACCCGGGGCTTTGCGCTCCTGACCTATCCGGACTGGCTGGCCAATGCGATGGACGCCTGGGTTGCGGTCTACGGAGCGCCGATCGTTATCGAACGCACACCGATCGCCGTCACGTCCTCCGGGCTCCTTGCCCATGCGTCGCGCGAGCGCGCACATACGCCCGCGCCGGTCGCCGGATCGGCTTCGACCAAGCCGACCGTCCGCCGCTGGGACGAAAGCACGAGCTATCTGCACTCGATCGTGCTCGGCAATGAAGGCCGCCCGATCACACGGCTGGTCCAGGCCGACACGGGTGCCGACCATGTGCGAATCGCCGCACTGGATGGCGTCCTGGCCTGGTGCCGAAAGAAACGCAGTAACCGGAAAATCCTGATCTACGCGCATGGCGGCCTGAACGACGAGGCAGCGTCGCTGCACCGGATACGTGTGCTGGGTCCGGCTTTCGCCGCGAATGGCGTCTACCCGCTCTTCGTCACCTGGAAAACCGGCGTCCTTGAAACCCTTGGCAACGTGTTTCGGGACGCATTCTCCAAAGAACAGTCGGAAATCCCGATTGACCGGTCGAAGGGTATCGGAACCTTGTTTCGCGAGATCGGCGACCGCATTGCCGGCGCGAACGACTATACATGGGAAGCGATCGCACGCCGGGTCGCGGTGAAGTCGCTGTGGACGGAGATGAAGGAAAATGCGGCCAGGGCGTCGAATACCGGCGGCGGCACCTTTCTCCTCGCCCGACACATGGCGGTCCTGCGCACGAAATACCCGGAGATCGAATTTCATCTGGTGGGACATTCCGCCGGGTCACTGATTTTCGGCCACCTGTTCGATGAATTGCGACGGTTGAATATTGCCGTCGACGGCATGACGCTGTTCGCGCCGGCCTGCACGCTCGCCTTCGCCACTCGGTATTTCGGTGCGGCATTCGAAAAGCCGGTGCTCGACCGGGACAACGTGTTCCTGCATGTTTTGACCGACGAAAACGAACGCGACGACACTGTCGCCGGCATCTATCGGAAGTCGCTGCTTTACCTGGTGAGCCGCGCGCTCGAAAAGGATCACAAGACGCCTCTGCTCGGCATGATGCCGGCCCTCGACCCGACGTCCGAATTCTATCGACCCAACACGTTTCCGAAGGACCACGACAACCCGGACATCAAGGCCTGGCAACGGATCTGGGGCCGAAAAATCGACGGGGTTTTCCAGATCAAAAGCCGGGAAGTCGCGACCGCGACAGCGGATGCACCCGACGGCAAGACCTATATGCGATCCACTCACGGCTCCTTCGACAACAACATCGCCGTGATGACGGAGATGCTGGAGCGGATTCTCGGCCGCAAACTGCCGGTCGCTATAGACGACCTGTCGGAATTTTGATCGGACAGATCGAATGTGACGAGCACTGATCGTGCAGATTCTTGGAATCTTCTTTCGCAGCGCAACTCGCACCACGCCTGAAACTTCTGGTCTAAGAACCTGAAATCTAATCAATTACAGGTTTGACCCTGGGATAGGCGATCCGTCATTCTCGCGGGAAGCAAAGATCCTGCGGCGCACGGCCTGCTGATCGGCCGCCTCCTCCGTGTTTTCTCATATGTATTTCCCCGCCCCAGTCCCTATATTCTCCGACAACATCTTTCCGATACGGACACAACGCTCGAGGGGGACGGAGCGGATGAGCGAAGACAGGAGCGTCGAAGCGGACCAACCGGCCAGCCTGACCCGACGCTCCGTCCTGTTCGGTGGCGCCGTCGGGCTTGCGGCGCTCGGTTATCTTGGCCTGCCGACAGTCCGGCGCCTGTTTGTCGGAACGTTCGAATTCGAAAACCTGGCGACACCGACCGGCTTCCGGCGTATCGCCGCCCGGGAAGTTTCCAGCGTCGCCAATCCCTTCGTCGGGGTCGGACCCGGCGATGGGCGTCCGACCAAGGGCGATGTCGACCTCATCCTCTCCGATGTGTGCACAGCGCTTTACGGCAAGCGCCGGTTTGCGCCCGGTGTCGTCCCGATCGCCTCCTTTTCAGATTACAATTGTCCCTATTGCCGGGTTTTGACCCAGGCGCTTTCGCGGCTCGCCGACGGCACAAAAAACCGGGTCGATGTAGCCTGGCACGAATGGCCGATTTTCGGCGACATCTCGGAGACGGCGGCCCGCGCGGCCCTCGCAGCCGAACGTCAGGGCGCCTATGTCGGATTCCACAAACAATTGATGCGCTCGCGCTTCGTACCGACGGACACGTACCTTCAGGATCTGGCGCACCGCCTTGATATCGATGCGGACCAATTGCTTACCGACATGCAAAGCAAGCCGGTCGCCCAAAAGCTTGCCGTGAGCCGTGGGCTCGCCGCGCTGTTCGGCTTGCCCGGCACGCCGGCGCTGGTCGTCGGCCGGACACTTGTGGTGGGCGCCATCGACCTGCCAACGCTGGAAGCGCTGATCGAGCGGGAACGCGCGGACGGACCGATGACATTCTGCGTGCCGTCCAAACACCGCGACAACGGCCTTGCGATGACCAGTTGACGCGTCGGCGGCTTTCCCGCATTTCCGCTGGTAGAAGTCCCTCATCCGTCGCCGCGCAAGCCGGCTCTCCGCGCTTTCGAGCCCCATGACCTCCTCCGAACCGTCTTCCTTGAGAACCAAACCGTTGTCCGGGTACCGCGTGCTCGATCTGACGAATGTTCTCGCAGGCCCGTTCTGCTGCCACCAGCTTGCCCATCTCGGCGCCGATGTGATCAAGGTGGAAGTGCCGGGATCCGGCGATCTCGCACGTCGGCTCGGGGCCGATGCGGGCCTCAATGCCGCCGGCATGGGGGTCTCGTTCCTCGCGCAGAATACCGGCAAACGCTCGATCACGATCAACCTCAAGAATTCTGCTGGAAAGGATGTCTTCCGATCGCTTGTCGGGACGGCGGACGTGCTGGTGGAAAATTTTCGCCCCGGCGTCATGGACCGTCTCGGCGTCGGCTATCAGACACTGAAAGAGATCCGCCCGGACCTGGTCTATTGCGCGATTTCGGGCTTCGGTCAGGACGGGCCGCTTCGCGATCTGCCGGCATACGACCAGATCATCCAGGGCCTTTCCGGTGTGATGAGCATTACCGGCGACAGCGAGACGGCGCCCTATCGTGTCGGCTATCCCATGGCCGACACGATCGGCGGCCTGACAGCCGCCTTTGCGGTGACGGCGGCGCTCGCCGAACAATCCGGCGCCCGCGGCCGGTTTATCGACGTGTCGATGTTGAACTCCGTGATCGCAACGATGGGTTGGGTTGTCTCGAACTACCTGATCGCCGGCCGCCATCCGGAACCGCTTGGCAACGACAATTTCACCGCCAGTCCGTCCGGCACGTTCAGGACCGGAGACGGCCTGATCAACATTGCGGCGAACAAACAGAAGCAGTTCGAAGCGGTCTGCGCCGTCGTCGGCCGTCCCGAGCTTGCGGCCGATGTCCGCTTTCGGGATCGCGAGGCCCGGCTTGCCAACCGCCCCGCCCTTACAACGCTCCTTGAGACGGCCCTGGCGGGACGCGGGGCCTCGGAATGGTGCACGCTTCTGAATGCTGAGGGCGTGCCGGCCGGGGAAATCGCCTCCGTGCCCGACGCGCTTGCCCATCCGCAGGTCTCCGGCCGCGGCCTTGTTGCAACCCACGATCCGCCGCACGGGCTCGACCGTCCGGTGCAGGTTGCCGGCAGCGGTTTTCACATCGACGGGCAGACGCCCCGCACCGAGCGGCCGCCGCCGGCGCTTGGCGAACATACCGACGCACTGCTAGCAGAACTCGGCTACGATCCCGAGACCATCCAGGCCCTGCGCGAGGCGAAGGCGATATGAGCAAAGACGGGCATCGCGATGCCGGACAAACGCCGGAAGACTGGTGGCGTACCGACATCATCGACATGAAACCGGGAGAGATCCGGTATCGCGGCTATGCGATCGAAGACCTGATCGGCCGGATCGGCTTTGCGGACATGGTCTGGCTGATGCTGCGCGGAAATCTGCCGGAGCCCGGTCAGGCGGCCCTCTTGGAAACCGCGTTGATGGCGGCGGTCGACCACGGGCCGCAAGCCCCGAGCATTGCGATTGCCCGCATGGCGGCGACCTGCGGCATCGGCCTGAACGGTGCTATGGCTTCCGGCCTCAACGCGCTCGGCGACGTACATGGCGGCGCCGGCGAACAGGCCGTAGCGCTCTACCATGACCTTTTGGCGGCTTCTGGCGCGGGCGACGATCTCGCTTCCACGGTGGCGCAAGGGATCGACCGGTTTCTCGCCGCCGGCACCGGTCATGTGCCCGGCTTCGGCCACAGATTTCATCCGATCGATCCGCGCGCGCCGCGGCTCATGCAGGTCGTGCGCGATGCCGCTGCCGCCGGAACGGTGACCGGCCGGTTCGCAGACGTCGCCGAGGCCATCGAAGCGGATCTGGCACGCCGCAAGGGGCGCCGGATCCCGATGAACATCGACGGGGCGACAGCGGTCATCTGTGCCGAACTGGGCTTTCCGCCGCCGCTGGCCCGGGGCCTGTTCTGCCTGTCACGCTCTGTCGGCCTCTTGGCGCATGCCTGGGAACAGACCGAACAGGGCGGGCGCAACAAGGGCCCGATCCCGCGGGACCGGATCTGGACCTATACCGGCCCGCCGCCTCGGGATGTGCCAGAGTGACCGCGTCCCGATCGATCTTTTCGGATCTGCCGGTAAAGGACGCGGTACAATGACAATTACTCCGCTGTAGGTCGTCAATCGGCGTGCAGGTCCGCCTTGCGATCCGCAATCGCCTCCAGGAAAGCCGGCGCATCGATGTTGGCGACCGGCAGGCGCCCGGTTGCCGGCCGTCGGAACGTGATGCGATCGACCGTCGCGACAAGGTCGGCGTTTTCCGCCGCGGCGCCCCCGGTGTTGTAAAGCTGGTAGTTCGGATAGGTCGGCTGAACCGAGGCATAATCGGCATAGGCAGTCAGACCGACATTGAGCACATGCGGAAGATCGGGCCGGATCATCTGGTCGATCACCTGCCATTCCGCCGTTCCTTCGGGCCGGTGCAGGAGCGTGAACAATTCGCCATGCCGGGCGATGCGCAATTCCACCCAACCGGTGCCTGACGGCAGGATCTTCAACGTCGACAGGGAATTGGTGGTGGACTTGATCTCGTAATGCGGCTCACCGGCCGGTGCCGCGGTTCCGATCGAAAAGAACAGCCAGTTTTCCTGTCCCGGTGCCCAGCTTGCAGCGGAAACCGGCCGCGGCGAGCGGATGAACAGGCCGGCAAGTGAAAACGGCGTCTGCGGCAATTCTGCCTCGGTGCCGCGGACCGCCATTCGGGTCGTGACGATGAAATCGCCAGCGACCGGATGATAGAGATGCCCCGCCTGGTTGTCCTCGAACCAGCCGGAGGATTTCGGTTCCAGGATCAGCGCGCCCTCCTCGATGCGCGGCTTTTGCCATTTCGGCGTGAAGCCATCGGGAGCGTGTTCCGACCATGTCGACAAGGCCGCTGGATCGTCGAAGTCGGTGGAGAGGTCTGCAAGGTCGTCTGCCGCGGCGGATGCGGTTGCGACACAGAGGCCGAGCGCGAAGGACAGGTGGATGGCGGTCTTGTACATGAAAGTCTCCCTTGGTCCTTGCAACGCCGGGTTCGTGATGGCGCATCGGACCGGTCCGTGTTCCGCAACGCCTGTCCCTTTTTTCCGGAATGGCCATTGCAGCGGGAGACATTGGCCGAACGGACAATTCTTCCATCTTCTTGAATGATAAATTCGATAAACGCTCTTTATCGATAGGGGCAACCGAACGGCCCACGCCTCCGGGAAAGGGCGCGCTTGAACCGGTCGGACCGGAGAACCGACGGGCCGGTCAGATGCCGAGGCGTTTTGTGATGCCTTCAAGAATTGTCTGGCGATCGCGCGGCGTGACGGCCAGTGCATCGGCGATGTCACCGAGGCAGTCAGCTTCGCGCTCGGCCAGGGTGTGGTCGGCGACGCTGACAAGAAAGGCGCCGGCCAGGATCTGCTCCTTGGACGCCGCGCTGGTGTTGCGGGCCTGCGAAATCGTCACCAGGGCGGCCTTACGATCCTTGCTGATGCGTTGAGCGGCCTCGGACACCGGTTCGGCTTCCAGCGCGATGCCCGTCATGCGGCCGAAAAGGTCGGCGACGAAGGCCAGTTCCCGATCATCGATGCTGCCGTCGGCCGCTGCTTCGAGCAGCATGGCGGTCCACAGCGCTTCCCGCGTGGCATCGGCTTCGGCTTCGGGAAGCGCGGCGCGCTCTTTCAATAGATCATCGGCCAATTGATCCCGCCGGGCATCGATCTCGGACGGCGCGGTCTGTTGAATCAATTGGGGATCCGGCAGCGTCTTGGCGATCCGGCGATACCGCCTGTATTCCCGCAGGGCAAAGAAACACGCAAACGAGATCGCGACAATGATGACCAGAGCAACAAGAAACGTCAGAGTTTTCATGGTGGCTGGACCGCCACTCCAGATATCGTCGGACAAAGATGTCGTCTGAATACGCGATGTGGTCTTGAGATCGGTGACGGACACCGACGGTAAGCAGAGCGTGTTTCCTTACCGCGTCTGGCGCGGAAATGCCAATGCCGGGCCGCTTACGCAACATTCATACCGAAAATCGATCGGTTGTTGCATCGGTTCGGCAAACGCTCGCGCAAACGTGAGCAATCCGAACGACGGTTTCGACATAAAACCCGATTAACGGACGGCAACCGAAAGTTTCCGTTCTGCCCGCCGCAGCCACCGGTTTCCGTCACGGAGAAACTTCTCATGATCGTCTTGCGCCTGATCGTTTTTGCCCTGCTCCTCGTCCCGGGTTCGGCACTTGCCTGCGGCGTGGACAGCGATTGCCTGATCGGCGAGCGATATTATCGCATTGCGATGCCGGCCGGGCACACGGCCGGCGAGCCCGTCGGTGCCATCGTGTTTGCCCACGGCTATCGCGGCCGCGCCGACCGCGCGATCCGTAATCCCGGTCTGCGCGGCCTGGCCGACGAGCTCGGCGTGGCGCTGATTGCGGCCAAGTCCTCCGGCGACGACTGGGCGATCGCCAACGCGCCCTCCCCGAACAAGGTCGAAGGCGCCGATGAACTGGCCTATTTCGACGCGCTGGTCGAGGACGCGGCCCGCCGGTTTCCGATCGATCGAAACAAGCTGCTCGTGACCGGGTTTTCCGCCGGCGGCATGATGGTGTGGACGCTTGCCTGCGAACGCGGCGATCTTTTCGCCGGGTTCGCGCCGCTGGCCGGCACGTTCTGGCGTCCGGTGCCGGATGCCTGTGCCGGCGCCCCGGTCAACCTGTTCCATTACCACGGCACCCAGGACCGGATCGTCCCGCTGGGCGGCCGGCCGATCGCCGACACGCACCAGGGCGATGTCCGGCGGGCGGTCGACATGCTGGCCAGGACCGGTTCCTACACCGCACCGCGCCCCATCGAGGCCGGCGCCGATCTCGACTGCGTTCGCCGGGAAAGCGGCTCCCCGGGAAATCGCGGTTCGAAGATCTTCGATTACTGCCTGTTCGAGGGCGGGCACGAATTCCGTTCCGCCTTCATCCGGCGCGCCTGGACCGAGCTGCAAGCGATCGGCGCGATGTGAACAATGCTCTACAGGTCGAGCTCGATGACGCCGTCCGGGTCGGCCGCCCGGGACTGGCACAGAATAATCGTGTTTTCGCGCTGACCGCGCGACAACACAAAATCGCGATGCTCGACAGCACCCGACAGCACACCGCAATGGCAGACGCCACACAGCCCGTCTGAACACTTCACGTCCACATGCACGCCGTTCTCATTGAGCATGTCGGCCGCCGTCCGGTCGGCCGGCACCCGGATCTCGCGGCCTGAGCGGGCGAGTTTCAGGATAAAGGCGTGGTTTTCGTAGTCCGGGATATCGGGAACCGAAAAGTATTCCAGATGCCGCGCCTCTTCGGGAAAGCCCGCCTTCTCAGCCGCGTCCATCACCGCCTGCATGTATGCATCCGGCCCGCAGGTATAGACATGCCAGCCTTTGCTGTATCCGGCGAGCAGTCCGGCAAGATCGGCCCTGGTACCCTCGTCGGAGACATGCAGGTGGACGCGATCCGACCAGGGCGCGGCTGCAAGGTCGTCCAGAAAACCGGCGCGCGGCCGCGACGGAACCGAATAATGCATATCGAAGGGTGCGCCGATCGCATGCAGTCGGTACGCCATGGCAATCATTGGCGTGATGCCAATCCCGCCGCCCATCAACAGCGTGTGCGCGGCGGTCTCCTCAAGCGGAAAGTGGTTGATGGGCCGGGATACAAAAACCCTCCGGCCTTCGGCAAAGATCCGGTGCAGCAAGGCCGACCCGCCCTTGCCCGCATCTTCGCGCAGGACCCCGATCTCGTAGCAGGACCGATCGGCCGGATCTCCCGACAGTGAATATTGCCGCAGGAACTCGGGCGCGACCACGATATCGAGATGGGCGCCGGCCTGCCATTCCGGCAGCGAACCGCCATCCGGTGCGGAAAGCGTGTATTTTGTCACGTCGTCCGTCATCCGGTCGACCTTGGTGACCTTGACCCGGATGACCGGTGCCTCGCCGTCGATCCGGTAGGCGTGGGCCAGGCCCTCGGTTTCACCACGCGCGCGTCGGTGCCGGTACTCATCCGCCGTGATGAGGGCCTGATAGGCCTCGATGCCTTTCTCCCGGTCCATGGGAAACGGAAACGGCCAGGGATGCGGCGCCAGGTTGGCCGGATAGACCGCCAGCGTCTGATCCTCGTATTTCAGGTCCAGATCTTTTTGCAGGTCGCGGGCATTGACCGGCTTTTCGGTTGGCCGGTAACCGCCATCCGCGGTGATTTCCAGGTCCCACCACCACTTCTTGACCGGGTTGAGACCGCCACGACCGACCGCATCGTCGAGCCTGGCCAGAACCGGCGCGGCAACCGGCATGCTCATGGCCCCCCACCGGAACGGGCGCTCCGAAAAAAGCCCTTCCAGGTTCCAGGGACAGGTTTTCATGCAGCGACCGCACATCGCGCCGCCTTCGGTCGTGATCCGGTAGGTGGCACATTTCTGACTGTCGGATTTCCAGATCTCGTAGCCGTTGAACATCAGTTTGGGCCCGGCCGTTATCGCGCCGGACGGACATTCGCGAGCGCATTTGTTGCACGCCTCGCAAAACGCCTGGAGACCGAAATCGATCGGCTTGTCATGGGTCATGGGCATGTCGGTCGTGACCACGCCGGATTTAAGGCGCGGGCCCAGAAACGGATTGAGTATCACCTCGCCGATCCGGCTGACCTCGCCGAGCCCGGACAAGAGCAGAAGCGGCGGCTGCAGGACCTCTCCGTCAAGCACCGTGTGCGCCTTTGCCGAATAGCCCAGATTGCGGATGTGTTTGGCAATCACGCCGCCGAGCAGGGAAAACCGCAGATAGGCCCGCATCGACTGGGCAACCGAGATCCAGTCGTCGCCGGACGCGCCCTCCATGGTCTCGTAGCCCTGATCGATGATCATCGAGATCGCCTGGTCGTGCGGCGGGTCGATCGGGTCGCCGAGCGCATCGTGCGAATACCAGGTCCAGTCTGGACAGCGTGACAGGCCGACGGCGTCCACCCCGAGGAAATAGCTCGCCGCCTTGATCGCGTCGGCGTTCTTGCGGGCGTTGTCCGTGTCGGCGGCGCGCTCATGGGCCGGCGTGCCGTCTTGAATCAGAACGAAGGCGCCGAGCGCCCGGCGCTGTGCCATGGACGGTGCGGCCTTGCGGGCATAATGGCCGTTTTTGGCGCCTTCCTGCACGGCCTTGCCCATGTCGCCGAACTGGGCCCGTGCGAACATATCGGTGCGTTTCGGCACGCGCGCGACCCGCGCTTCATCGATATAGGTCGTCGGGTCGTCGACCCGTTTCAGGCTCTCGAACGGATGCGCTCCATCGACATACCGGCGGCCGGCAAAGGGTTCCCGGTTGAAGGCGTTCTTGGCAAAACCGAGACCGACCTGCCAGGCAAGCCCGTGGCTTTTTACCCGATTCTGGTCCTCCGGTTCGGCAAGCGGGCGATCGGCGGCGATCTCAAACGCCGTGGTCACCGCCGCCACGCCGAAGCGATCGCCGAGATAGGGGTTTTCGAGCCGGTCGCCCGCGATCGTTGCGAGACCGGCGGCCACGGTCAGACGGTTGAGGTCGACATCGCTGGAGGTTGCGGTATGGGCGCGGGCGTCGTGGCCGAGGAGCCGGATGTAATTGGCAATCACGATCGCCGTTTCGGCCGCCCTCAGACAGGCGCGGTGCGCCTGGGCATCGGCAATCCATGCCGCGCCCGGTTCGTCCGGTTCGGGATCGCGCGGATATTCATAGACGAAGACAAGCGCGTGGCTGTGCCCGACGATCGTCGTCGGCGGTGCCTCCATGGAATCCTTCAGATCGGCCATGATCATGTCGATGCCGGAGGCAAGCGTCTTGGTCTGGCGGGTTCTGAGATCCTCGGCGAGTCGGTCGATATGCGGGTTGCGGATCGGCTCCGGCAACAAGGCCCCAGCGTCGAGCGCGCAGGTGCCGACCATGGAGGCGTCGGAAAAATATCCGAAGGCTTTCAGATGATCGGCCCGGGCGGCCGGATCGTCCGGGCATTCGGCCCGGGCCTTGTTGACCAGGCCGTCGCGGATCGCATCGAGCATCGCCTGGTACTCGCCCATGGCATTGACGATCGAAAGCGGATCCTGCGGACGGTCGAAGTCGAGCGATCGCATCGGCGGGACGGCGGAAAGGTCCGGCTGATCGGGTCGCCGCGTCAGGCGTTCCAACGGATAGGGCCCGAGATGCACGGGCCGCGCCTTGTCGGAAAAAAATCGAAGGGTCACACGGTCCACTCGCTCACAACAAGAGCCGGGGACGGATCGATCCATCCCCGGCCCACTACACACCAGGAAAGTCAGCGAGGCAATGCGACGCGCGTTTCGACGGCGCCTTAGCGTTCGTTGCCGGACGGCGCCGGCGACAACAGACGAGCCAGCCGCACGAGATCGACGAATTCGGAGCGCAGGCCGAACCGATCGGCGCCCCGTGCGCCGGCGGCAAGTGCCTGGATGCGCTCATAATCGATGGCGTCCAGGTTGTCGTCGCCGCGCAGTTTCTGGGCAAAGGCAGCGACAGCGGCGGCAAAGCGCATGTCGACGGACACCGCGTCGAGCGAGGCACTTTCCACGTCGGTCGTGACCGGCACCTCGATCAGGCGGCTTTCCGTCCCCGACGGTTCCTTGTAGCGCAGTTTCAAGAACGCGACTTCGCCGTCGGTTGACTGGTCGCTCCGCGGCGCGACGCGATTGGCGGAATAGCGCAGGTTGTCGACCGGCCGCGCCGCGCCGTCCGCCGGCACGATCTCGTACAACGCGGTGACGGTGTGCCCGGAACCGATCTCGCCGGCATCGATGCGATCGTTGTTGAAGTCCTGACGGCGCAGCATACGGGTTTCATAGCCGACGAGCCGGTAGGCGCTGACGGCGGCCGGATTGAACTCGATCTGGATCTTCACGTCCTTGGCGATCGGAAACAATGTCCGCGTGGCCTCGGTGACCAGGACCTTTTCCGCCTCCTTCAGCGTATCGATATAGGCTGCGTTGCCGTTGCCGTTCTGGGCAAGCACCTGCATCAGGCCGTCATTGTAATTGCCTTCACCGAAACCGAGCACGGACAGAAACACGCCGGTCTTGCGCTTTTCCGCGATGTAGTTCTTCAACTGGTCGGTGTCGCTCATGCCGACGTTGAAGTCGCCATCGGTCGCCAGGATCACCCGGTTGACGCCGTCCTTGTCGAAACCGCGCTCGGCCAGCGCATAGGCCTGGCGGATGCCGGCGGCGCCGGCCGTCGAGCCGCCCGGTTGCAGGGTTTCGATCGCATCGAGAATGCGCTGCCGATCGCTTGCCGGGGTCGGTTCCAGCACCGTACCGGCCGCGCCGGCATAGGTGACGATCGACACGGTGTCGTTGCCATCGAGTTCCTGGACCAGCAGCCGGAAGGCCGTCTGCAGCAGCGGCAGGCGGTCCGGACCGTTCATCGAGCCCGACGTGTCGATCAGAAACACCAGGTTGGCGCGCGGCCGTTCGCTCGCGGCGATGTCGCGTCCCTTGATGCCGATATGCAGCAGCCGGGTATCCGCGTTCCAGGGCGTCGGATAGACCGCGACCGTCGGACGGAACGGCGCCGCACCGGGTTCCGGCAGCGGATAATCGTAGGAGAAATAGTTGATCATCTCCTCGACCCGGATGTCGGCCGGCGCCGGCAACGCATTGCGGGTCAGCATGCGGCGCACGAAGGCGTAGGACGCGGTGTCGACATCGATGGAAAACGTCGAGACCGGCTTGTCCTCGACCAGCGTCAACGGGTTCGTCTCGACGCTCTCGAAACGGCGGTCGGCAGGTTGGCCGACAGTCTGCCGCCCGCGATCTGCCGCTACCGGCGGCGGGGTTGCTTCGGCATCGGCCTCAGCCACCGTTCCAATCGCCCGGCGCTGGCTTTCCTGTTTCGCCCGCAGGTTCGGTTGCAGAACAAGGCGTTGTTGTCGGTTCAATTGTTGCTGCGCCGTCGGAACGGATTCCGACAAAACGGTGTCGGACTCCGGCGACGGGTCGCGGTCCATGGCCCGCAGATTGGAGAGCATCTGTTCCGCGGTGTAGTTCGGTCCCAAAACCGTCGGCGCGGGCGCCGAGTTTGCGGACCGGTCTTCAGAACGGGCCGGCACTTGCGCCGGCTGCCTGCTCGCCACCGGCGCTCTTTCGACCGCGGCGTGCCGTTCCGGCGGGCCGAACATGTAATGAATGTTCGGATTGTAGGCCTTGTAGACCGCCAACCCCAGGGGCAAAGCAACGAGACAGGCCGTTACCGTGCCAAACGCCATTCGATGCTGCATGATCCACTCCCATGTGTTTGCCAGGGCATCGACGATGGGACGGCGGGGCGCGGCGGATTTTTGGGCCGCCTGTCGAAAAGCCTGGAGACCGGCGTCGATCGCGCGGTCCTCAGCCCCTGGCGACGGCGGTCGGGTCTCCAGGGTCTCGAACAGGGCGTTCAGCTTGCTCTCGTTCATCGGTTTCAGGTTCCATCAGGGTGTTCAAACGGGTGGTGGCCTTGTTCAGTAGCCAACCGATCGTGCCGACCGGGCAGCCGATGATCGCAGCCGCCTCGGCATGGGTGAGCCCTTCGCCATAGACAAGCAGCGCGGCATCGCGCTCCCGATCGGGAAATCCGAGAATCAGGTCGACGACCTGGCGGGCGGACAAGGCGGCCTCCTGGGACGAGGCTTGGATCTCCGGTGCAATCAGCCGGTAATCCTTGGCCAAGCGGTTCCTTCGGTCGTGTTTGCGCCGAAAATCGATCGCCTTGTTGAGCACGACCCGGTAGAGCCACGACGTGAATGCCGAACGCCGGTCGAACGTATGGATCGACCCCATCAGCTTGACGAAGGCGTCGTGGGCGATGTCTTCGGCGTCCGCCGCATTCGCGCAGATCTTTTGCGCAAACCGGTGCATGGTTGCGTAATGCCGGCGGAACAGGGCCTCCAGCGCCGCCTCATCCCCGGCTATCGCCCGGTCGATCAGGTCTTCGTCTTGTTGTCGGGACATTCGGTCTTCCGGATCCGCGCGGCCAGTCCGCAGGCTGTATTCATCCGTTAGACGCGCCGCCATTGGATTTTTTGGGCCGCATCAGACTTTTTTTTCGACCTGCCTGGAGCCGTCCGATCGCGAATTCCATCATGGTATGATTTACAATTTGCACAAGCGCCGCCGTCCCGCTACGAGAGATCATTCGATCGCGGTGCGGATTTCGATCCCATGCGGGACCTGTCCCGCCCGCCGAGGCCCGCGTTTCGAACGGGTCCGTCAGAGGTGCATCCGCCCGGATCGAGGCTTCCCGGTGCTGGGCATGCGACACGGGCCTGAAGGCCCTGCCCCGCCGTAACGACAACGGAAAAGACCGGCCCATGGAAACCGAAGTGACGACGCTTACCGATGCCGAGGCGGACAGGACTTCGCCGCTTTACGGGGTCGTTTCCCATGTCGCCATCACCATGGACGGCAATGGACGCTGGGCACGCAAGCAGCACAAGCCGCGCACCTTCGGACACCGAAAGGGCGCTCAGGTCGCCTTCGACATCGTCAAACATGCTGAAAAGCGCGGTGTCGAGGTCGTCACGCTTTATGCGTTTTCCTACGAGAACTGGCAGCGCAGCGCCGACGAAGTCGGGTTCCTCCTGGAGATATTGCTGCCGGAAACCCTCAAGAAGGCGTCGAGCTACGCAGACGATTCCAATATCCGGATCCGGGTGATCGGCGACCTCGAACCGCTGCCGACGGCAGCCCGCAGTCAGGTCGAGGAGGCCATCGAGCGAACGGCGGAAAATACCGGCATGGTGTTGAACTTTGCCGTCAGCTATTCCGGTCGCCGCGAAATCCTGCGCGCCGTGGAACAAATCGTACAGGATCGGCTGTCAGGCGTCCTGCCCGGCCCGGTCACCGACGAGGATACCTTTACCAGCTACCTGCAGACCTGCGGCCTGCCCGAACCGGACCTGCATATCCGCTGCGGCGGCGTCAACCGGCTGAGCAATTTCATGCTCTGGCAGATGGCCTATACCGAACTCTACGCACCGGACATTCTGTGGCCGGATTTCACGGAAGCGGATTTCGACGACGCCATCCGGCATTTTCAGAAACAGCCGCGGAAATACGGGCGGGTCGTGGAAGACTGACCCGCCCGGTCGTCCTGATCCTTATCGCCCGAAGACCAGTGACGGCAGCCACAGCGCCAGGCTCGGCCAGTAGACGACCGCGGACAATCCGATCAGCTGCAGGGCCACGAAGGGAATGATTCCCCGGTAGATTTCCTGCATCTTCACCGTGCTCGGCGCCACACCCTTCATGTAGAACAGCGCAAAGCCGAAGGGCGGCGTGAGAAAGCTTGTCTGCAGATTGACCGCGACCAGGATCGCGAACCAGTAGATCACCTGCGATTCCAGATACTGGGTCTGCGATACGGTGGTTGGAAGGTCCAGCCCCAGATGCGGCGCAAAAGCCGGCGCGAGCGCCCGGATGACCGGGGCAAAGACCGGCAGGATGATCAGTGTGATCTCCAGGAAATCAAAGAAGAACCCCAGCAGGAACACAACCGCCATCAGCAGGAACAGGAGCGGCCACGGACCGAATTCCAGCCATTCGATGAATTCGATGATCAGGTCTTCGCCATAGACGTTGCGGAAGATCGTCGAAAACGCCACGGCCCCGACGAAGATCATGAAGATCATGGCCGTGGTCAACGCGGTGCGGTGCACGACGCCTTGCAGCACATCGAAGGTCAGCCGGCGATTGATATAAGCCAGAACCAGGGAACCGAACGCGCCGACGCCGGCCGCCTCGGTCGGCGTCGCCCAACCGGCGAAGATCGACCCAAGGACCAGAATGATCAGGAAGATCGGCGGAACGAAACCGCGCAAGACGCCGCCGAGCAGCGTATCGCCCTCGCGCTTGCCAACATACACACACACGGCAAAAAGGCCGAGAATGGTCATCAGGTTCCAGTTGACCGTTTCGC
Source organism: Pseudomonadota bacterium (assembly GCA_038745065.1). Lineage (GTDB taxonomy): Bacteria > Pseudomonadota > Alphaproteobacteria > Rhizobiales > JANQQB01 > JANQQB01. The sequence continues at coordinate 80,074 of JBCDLT010000023.1, forward strand.
CATAGCCCAGGGCCTCCGCCCCCTGGAAGGCGACGAAAACGACCGCGCCGAGGCCAAGCACGGTTGCGGCGTTGGCGCGATTGGTCGGCTCCAATTGAATTTCGTCGGCGCCGAGCGGCGGCGCCTTGGACGGATCCATCGCGGCGACGACCATGATGTAGAGGAAGTACAATCCGGACAGGACGAGGCCCGGCAGGATGGCGCCGATAAACAGGTTGCCGACGGAAACCGCGAGCAGGTTGGCCATCAGGACGAGCATGATGGACGGCGGAATGAGGATGCCGAGGGTCGCCGATGCCGCGATGGTACCGGTCGCGAGCGACGGATCGTACCCGCGTTTCAACATGGCCGGCAGCGCCAGCAATGTCATCATGACAACCGAAGCGCCGATAATGCCGGTCGTCGCCGCCATGATCGTGCCCATGACGGTGACCGAAAGCGCCAGGCCGCCCGGCACCTTGCGCAACAGCACTTGCAGGATGTGCAACAGGTCTTCAGCGACGCCGGATCGCTCCAGCATCGTGCCCATAAAGACAAAACACGGTATCGCCACCAGGATCGGGTTCTGGATGGCGCCGGACGCCCCGTCCCCGCCCCAGATCCGTTGGATTGACTGGTAGAAGACCGGGAAGTCGAGGAATTCCAGATAGATGCTCCACAGGCCGAAACCGACGGCCACGCCACCGAGCGCAAACGCGACCGGCATGCCGGTGAACAGCATGAGCGCCAGCACGAGGAACATGTAGGCGCCGATATATTCGTAGAGGTGATCGTAGATCAGTTCCCAGAGTTCGATCATGGTCAGCTCCCACCCCCGTTTTCGCGCAGGGCGCGTTCAGCCGCCTCGCGAGCGGCCTGAAGGTCGGAATCGTCCGGGAAGATCTCCAGCTTCGACAGCGCGTAGTCCTTCTGTTCGGCAGATCCGAACAGGAATTGACCGAGCCGGATCAGCGTCGCGATCACCGACATCAGCGCGACAACGAAGCCGAGGGGAACAAAGGCCTTGATCACATACCGGTAGTCGATGCCGGTCATGGAATCGGATCCCTCGCCCTGTTGCCAGGACAGGTACATGAGATCCCAGCCATAGCGGATCATCAGCACCAGGAACGGCACGGCGAGAAACAACAGACCGAAGAATTCGACCCAGGCCTGCTGGCGACGCGGCAGCATTTCGCGAAAGATGTCGACGCGGACATGGGCATTGCGCAGGTAGCCGAAGCCGAAGGTCAGCATCAACAGCATGGCATGGAAGTGCCATTGCAGGTCCTGCAGGATGGTCGAAATCGAATAGCCGTAATTGATGGTGAATTCGGAAAAGTACAGGCGGATGAAATCCACCTTGCGGGTGACCACGTCGAACATGATCGTCAGGATCAGCGGCAGGATGATCCATCCGATGCCCTGGCCGATGGACCGGACGATGCGATCCATCCCGTCGGCAAGTCGTGCCAAACTCGTCATACAAGGATTCCGTCTGTTAGCCGGGCAATCGCACGGGAACGGTCGACTGGAATGCAAGGGGGGCGTTGCGGCTCCGCTTCGCGGCGGACACAGCGGTCGTTAAACAAGCCGCAAGGCGGGGCGAAGACAAAGGTCGCTTGCGACCCGTGTCTCGCCCCACCCGGCAGGCTCCGCCCCTTGCGTCACGATTTTTCCAGAGAACGCGGTCTTATTTCAGATAACCGCGCTCGCCCCAGACCTTGTACTTTTCGTGAAACGCGCTGTAGCTCTCCCACAGCTTCGCCACGTCTGGATTGGCGGCGATTTCCTCGGCAAGCACCTCTTCCCAGGCAGCCCGCAATTCGTCGAGGATTTCATCCGGCCACGTCATGTTCTTCACGCCGTCCTTTTCGTTGGCCAGCATGGCCTCGAACTGGGACGCCTCGCCGTCTGCGATCTCGATGCCGATATTGGCTTCGCAGGCGGTCTGGAACATGACCTGGTATTCCTTCGGCAACTCATTCCACTTGTCCATGTTGACCAGGACTTCGTTGGTCGTCGCCTGCTGGTGCCAGCCCGGATAATAATTATATTTGGCGATCTGGTAGAAGCCGAGCGAGCGGTCGATGGCCGGCATGGAAAATTCGGTGGCGTCGATCGTGCCGAGTTCAAGCGCCGGATAGATGTCGCCGGCGGCCAATTGCTGGGTCGACACGCCAAACTTCTGCATGACCTTGGCGCCCATGCCGAAGAAGCGCATTTTCAGGCCCTTCAGCTGGTCGAGCGATTCAATCGGCTCGCGGAACCAGCCGGAGGTTTCCGGCGGGATCACGCCGCAGAAGAAATATTTGATGTTATCGCGGGCATAGAGTTCGGAGATCATGTCGATCCCGCCGCCATAATAGAGCCAGCCCAGGAATTCGCCGGTGCCCGGTCCGAACGGCCAGGTCGAGGCGAAGGCAAAGGCTGAATTCTTGCCCTGGTTTGCACCCGGCGTGCCATAGGCCGCTTCAAACGCGCCCTGGCTGATCGGGTCGTAATAGGCATAACCGCCGGCCAGTGCGCCCGGCTCGAAGACCTTGATGTCAAAATCGCCGCCGGACATCTCCCGAACCCGGTCGGCAATGAACGGTCCGACCCGGCCGAGCACGGCCAGATTCGTCCCGAAGGCCGAGTGCATTTTCCAGCGGACTTTCTTGGCGTCCGCGGACGGAGCGGCAACGCCCAGGGCGAGCGTCGCCGCGACGGCCACAAGACATGTGCGTTTCAAAAACCCCATTTTCATTATTTCCTCTCCAGATAAGTATTATTGCGGACCTAACGTTTACTATCTGTTTTCGCAGTTTCCGCTAGGCCCGACGCGAAGGTCTCAGTTTCGGGAATGATTTGTCAATGGGCGATGGGCTTTTTTGACTGGACAAAATGATGAGGCCCGGCGAACCGGTGCAATCATTACTGTTTCAGGACAGATTCGATTGGGCCGATACACGACCGATCATGCTGCAATGCAATAAATCGATTTCTATTCCGCCGGCTGCCGCGCCAGCCGTTCTCGCAGGGTCGTCCAGTAATATTCGAGCGCCACACACAGACAGATCGCGGCGATGGCAAGCGCCTGCAGCGCCGACAGCGGCTCGCCGAGAATGGCGATAGCCAGCAGTGCGGCGATCACCGGCTTCAGAAAGAACATGTAATTCGCCCGCTGTCCGTCCGGCGCCGCGGCAAGGCCGGCCATCCAGACGGCCATGGCGATGGCGGTGTTCCAGACGCCGATCGTCACGATCCCGGCGATCTGGACCGGCTGTTTGTCGACAATCGAGAACGGATTGACCCAAACGTTCCAGGCAAGGCCGACCACGGCATACAGAAAGAAAAAGCCGATCGCGAAGGTATAGGCGGTCATGCGGACCGGTCCGTAGGTGAGGATCAGCGGCTTGGCGAGCACAAGATAGAACGCCCCGATGACCGCACACAAAAGCGCCATCAACGTACCGATCAACCCGGGCCCGCCAAAATCCATGTCGGCTTCAAACCCGTTGCTCAAGAGCAGCGCAACGCCGATGAAGGCGCCGATGCCGCTGACGAGCTTCGGCTTGGCAATCGGCACGCCGTTCAGCAACCGGTCGACAAAGACGATGAACAGCGGCATGGCCGTCACCATGGTCGCGACCTGGACCACGTCGGCGAAGTCGAGCGACCAGTGAAAGATCAATTGGCCGGCCGCCATGCCGAGGCAGGACAGGAGCACGATCCGGATTCCGTCGCGCCGCAAGGGTCCGATCAGGTCGCGCTGTCCCGGCCAGACCTGGGTCAGAAGCACCAGACAGGCCCCGCCGATCATGAAACGCCAGACGCTGAATTCCGGCCCCGGTGTCTGTGCCACCTTGGCCACGAACTCGCTGCTGGCGTGACCGCACACGCCGATGAAACACAAAGTGTAGGCCAACCAGGGTTTCATGGCGCCCGCCCCTGCCGGTCGGCGCGCAGCCCGCAACCGGCTCCGCCCGTCCTTTGATTTCTGTCTTCAGACCCTGATCCGGAAGGCAGCGTGATGTGCCCGAACAGAACCGCGTCGCAAAAGCATAGACGTCAATGCGCCGGTTCTGCAAAGGCCGGGCGCGTCAGTCGATCACCTTAAGGTGCGACGGCGCGGTTCCTGCTGTCCGGTTGACGATGTCGCCGACCGCCTCCCAGACCTTTTGTGACACCGATGTGTCAGCGGCGGTCTGATCTATGCGGCACAGGTGATAACGGATGGTTTCATAAAACCGTCCCGGGGTGTGCGTTTCGCAAACCAGCAAGTGACCCAGCGTCACCAGTGCGGAACGGATTTCGGGATGGGTCGCCGCGAGTTCGGAAAGCGGCTGAAGCGTCTGCGGAACAAGCGTTCGGGGGAATGGAAACACGATCAGGTCTTTTTTTTACTGCCGTAATATCATGGCAGGCAAAGAACAAAACACAACACCGGACCTGGATTATGTCACACCTTTATCGCGCAGACGACGTTTTTCACCCGTCCTCGTATTCGTACGAGCGGCTGCTCAACTGACAAAACGGACCGGATTGAGAGTTTCCTCGGTCAGGGGTTTGCGGCGCAAGCCCAATCGGACCGGCAGATCGTAAAGCCGGCCCGGCCCGAAGCGCGATGACCAGTCGCGCAAACCCGGCGAGACGGCGCGTATGACCGGCACGCCGAGATCGCGACGCGTCGCTTCGAATGTAAACACCGGGATTTTTGCCACATCGAGACGGTCCACGAGAGTCGGCCATTCACGGTCGGCGGGATGGTCGAAGGCTTCCTCCTCCCGGCCGCGGATCCACGATTGGGTCTCCACAGACACTTGCCGGGAGAGGTGAAGGAGCGGATGCGCCTCCGGTGCCTCTGCCGTATCGAGGATGGTCTGCAAATGCATTTCGGTTTGGACGAGTTCCAGCAACGAACCGGTCACGGCATCAGCCAGGCCGAGGCCGGCCTTGTAGCCGAAGGCAATGGCCTCGCCTTCCCGGTCGGCCGAAACGGCGGCGACGACCGGGCACCCGAGATCATGCGGCAGGTTCAGAAAGTGCGTCCTGCGCGACCGGTTGCCGAGCCAATCAGCCAGGGCCAATGGCAGACAGTCGTGGACAAGGGCATCCGGCAGACGCGGCGGCACCAGGCGGTTGGCCCACCAGCAGGCAATCGTGTCGCGTTCGATGAGCTCCAGGACGGCACGGCGCCGCGCGCCCTCCGGTTCCCACCAGGCGGCGGCGCCGTTGGTCGATGTGAGCGGCGCCCCGGCCGCGCCGTAGAACCCGCCTTCGCGTAACAGGCAGACCAGGCTCGGGGCCAACGCGGATCTTTCGTCGCCGAGACGCGTTACTCGGACCCGCCGGTCGGACAAAGCTTCCCAGCGAATGCGACCGTCCCGACGTTGGGCCTGCAAGTCCGGATGGGTTTCGCAAAGCCGCGCCTCCTGCGCCTCGCTGAACGCCAGAACGGCGCCCGCATCGAGATCGCTTTCCGCCGCCGACACAACCAGCGGGTCGTCTATGCCGCGCGACAGGACCGACAGCCGTTCCGCCATTTCGCCGAGACAGGCCAACGTCGCCGCACCCCGCGACAGCCCCTGCCCCACCGCGATCATGCGGCCGGTGGCACCAGCGGCGAACGGCAGCGTTTCGAGTGTGATGAAGCCGGAACAGAAGAAGACCGGACAATCGTCGACGTCCAGCGGGACGAGGTCCATCGGGAGACGGTCCATGAGGTCGATGCAGGCGAGCCGCGATGCTGCCCTCTGCATCGCGTCGCCATCTTTGGTTTCGGCCGGGTCCAGAAGGCCAAGTCCGCGGAGCTGTGTGAAGGCATTGTCGAAAGAAGCTTTGTCCGTCTCTCCCGCCGAAGACACAGCCGAATTGAACGCTTTGCGGGCGCATGGGCCGAAGGAACCGCCGGCCGTCTTGACGATCAAATCGCCCCGTTGCCGCACTTTTACCTGATACGTCACTTTCGGCCGAACCTCATCCGCATCCGGGCATGACTTGCCGCTTTGGTTTGGTCCTTGCCGCTTGCATATGTCGCAACACCAGTCCTACCGACTTGCCTTCGTATCATGCTGACACTTGGTTGTTCTTTCCGATGAATGAAGGCGTATAAGAGGCACGGCATCCCACAACCCAGTTTGGGAAAAAACTATTAGAAATTGATATTTTTTTGCATTGCGCAAGTAAGATCCATTTTTCGTTGTGCAACCTCACCAAGTTGGTAAGGTCACGCCCGTGTGATCGAACTGGAGGGGAGAGCACCATGGCGAGATTTACTGTTGACGAAAAGA
>JBCDLT010000024.1:0-86023 GCA_038745065.1 Pseudomonadota bacterium
AGGCGGTCCAACCACACCTTGCATCTCGGCCTGACAGAGGCCGGCATGGGCTCAAAGGGCATTGTCGCCTCGTCAGCGGCCATGGGCGTGCTCCTGCAACAGGGGATCGGCGATACGATCCGGGTCTCGCTGACGCCGGAACCGGGCGGCGACCGGACCCGCGAGGTGCAGGTCGCGCAGGAATTGCTGCAGACGATGGGCTTTCGCACGTTTGTACCGATCGTGGCAGCCTGCCCGGGATGCGGGCGCACGACATCGACCGTCTTTCAGGAACTGGCCCGGGACATCCAGGACCATATCCGGGAGTCCATGCCGATCTGGCGGGAGACCTATCCGGGCGTCGAGACGCTCAACGTTGCCGTCATGGGATGTATTGTGAACGGGCCGGGCGAATCGAAACATGCCGATATCGGCATTTCGCTGCCGGGAACAGGCGAAACGCCGGCCGCGCCGGTTTTTATCGATGGCAAGAAAGCCGTCACGCTGCGCGGCACCAACATTGCCGACGACTTCAAGGCGATGGTGCAGGACTACATCGAAAACCGTTTCGGATCCGGCGCCGCGGAGACGGCCGACGTGGCGTAGCCGACATGCGTTCCGGACTGTCGGCGCCGTGACGGATAAGACGACGGGTTCGGGGAGGCATGGGATGCCGAAGGGCGAAACCTTTTTCAACATCGACGATATGACGCAGGGCCTGGCCCGGGACCTCGCGCCGGGCATTTCGACCCGGGTGTTTGCAGGCGACCACGCCATGCTGTCTGTCGTGCGGCTCGATCCCGGCGCCGAGGGCACGCTGCACCAGCATCCGGAAGAGCAATGGGGCGTATTGCTCGAAGGTTCGGCCGTTCGGGTGCAAGGCGACGAAGAGGTCGCGGTCGAAAAGGGCGATTTCTGGCGCACGCCGGGCGGTGTTCCGCATACGATCCGTGCCGGCGTCGACGGGGCGGTCGTGCTTGACGTGTTCAGCCCGCCGCGTACAGCCTATACCCGGCCCGGATCGGGGTTCGGCGACCAGTCCTGACCCCCTCCCGTTCAATGGACGCTCCGTCATGCCGCTTTACCGACACAAGACATCGTACCGACGCCTGTCCGCGGACCGTCTGGAAGCCTGGGGCGCCATCCCGCCGGCGATCGCATCGGATTGCATGAACCGGTCGCAGACCATGGCGGCGAGCATCAAACCGCTCGCCCAGGGCATGGTATTGTGCGGCCAGGCACGCACGGTGACGTGCATGGTCGGCGACAACGGCGCGATCCATGCAGCCCTGCGCCTGCTGGAACCGGATGACGTTCTGGTGGTCGATGCCGGCGGGTTTCCGGACACGGCTGTCTTCGGCGGCCTGCTCGCCCAGGCCGCGATGGCGCGCTCTGCCGCGGGCGTGGTGGTTCATGGCGCGGTCAGGGATTGCGCGGAAATCGTCGAATTCGGCCTGCCGGTCTTTGCCTCCGCTATCGTGCCTGCGGGTCCGCACAAGGGTTTCGGCGGCACGATCGACGGGCCGATCGCCTGCGCCGGTTGTCCCGTCTCGCCCGGCGATATCGTGCTCGGCGATGATGACGGTATCGCGGTCGTGCCACTTGCCGATGAAGATTCGGTCCTGAATGCCTGCAACACCAAGATCGCCCAGGAAGAAGAGCAGATCAGGCGTTTGCAGGCGGGTGAGAGCCTCGCCGATCAGATGGGGCTTTGTGAACCGGAGATCCTTTAGTTCGCATTTGATGCCCGTGTGATCAGGCCGTCCGAGGCCCGTTCGATCAGATCCACGACGGTCCGAAAGGCGGTTTCATCGCCGTAATAGGGGTCGGGCACGTCGGCGGTGCGGTTTTCGGCATATTCGAGAAACAGGTGAAGACCGGTTCGGCTGTTTTCTGTCGGCCGAAGGTCTTGCAGGCGGGTCAGCGTGCTCCGGTCCATGGCGAAGATCAGATCGAAGCGATGGAAATCGGCCGGCCTGACCTGGCGGGCGCGCTGTGCGGAAATGTCATAGCCGCTTTCCCGGGCGACCCGGATTGCCCGTGCATCCGGCGGATCGCCTTCATGCCAGGAGCCGAGTCCGGCGGAATCGAAGACCGGCGGCTCGGACGGTCCTTGATCCGGCCAGCGTTTGCGCAGAATGCCCTCGGCCAGAGGCGATCGACAGATGTTGCCGAGGCAGACGAACAGGATGGCAGGGGCGATCTTTGTCACCGTCATGATGGGGCCGTCGTTTGGGCCGATGGGTCGGGGCTCGGAATCGCGTTCGGCGACGCTACATTCTGTCTATACCGATCAGGAGGGCATCATGGCGAAAAAACTGACCGAAGACGAACGCTCCGCGGCTCTCGGCCGCCTTTCAGACTGGTCCAAGGTTGATGGACGCGACGCGATCACCAAGCAGTTCGTCTTCAAGGATTTCAACGAGGCATTCGGCTGGATGGCCCGCGTTGCACTGGTGGCGGAAAAAATGGACCACCATCCGGAATGGTTTAATGTTTACAAAAACGTAACGGTAACCTTGTCGACCCATGACGCGGGCGGCCTGACCGGTCTCGACATTACCTTGGCAGAAACCATGGATTCGCTTGCCTGAAGCGCCAATCCGGCGCCTTAGCGAGGGGCTCCATCTTGGCATCACACCGGGGCTCCAGTTGATTTTTTCGCACCAGAGCCCCACTTTTTCCTGGAGGAGAAGGTGATGGAAGACAAATCCAAGGATTATCCGCTGGACGTGGAAATCCTCGGCCCGGAAGAACAGCGCGAGGAAAAGGTACGCGCTGGCTTCTGGCCGACATTCAAGAAAGCCGCGTCCCGCATTCCCTTCAGTGACGAGGTGGTCGCATCGTATTACTGCGCGCTCGACCCAAAAACACCGAACCGCGTGCGGTTTCTGCTTCTGGCCGCGCTTGCTTATTTTGTCGTGCCGCTGGATACCGTGCCGGATTTCATTCTCGGCCTCGGTTTCGGCGACGATATTGCCGTCCTGTCCACGGCGCTTGCCGCCGTGCGCGGATCGATCACCGATGCGCACCGCGATGCGGCCCGCGAGGCGCTGTCCGACGAGACCACGGCTGAAGGCGAGACCGACAGCGACAAATCGGCCGCCTGATCCCCGACAGGCTCTAGAATGTCACCACCGCCTTGCCTTTGACCTTCCTGTCGGCAAGGTCCTGCAGCGCATTCGTGGCCTCGTTGAGCGTATAGGTTGCGTGGATGTGCGGCTTGATTGCACCCTCTTCGACCCAGTCCAGAATCTGGCGCATATTGGCGCGGTGCTGGTCCGGATTGCGCTGGATGGCGGCGCCCCAGAACACACCGCGAATGTCGCAGCCTTTCAGGAGCGGCAGGTTCAGTGGAATTTTCGGGATCTCGCCGCCGGCAAACCCGATCACCAGGAACCGGCCTTCCCAGCCAAGCGCCCGAAGCGCCTGTTCGGCGTGGCTGCCGCCGACCGGATCATAGACGACGTCGATGCCGTCGCCGCCGGACAGGTCCTTCAGGCGGTTTTTCAGATCTTCAGTCGCATAATTGACGGTCTCGTCGGCCCCGTGTTCGCGGCAAAACGCCAGTTTTTCGTCCGACGAGGCGCAGGCGATCACGCGGGCTCCCATGGCCTTGGCAATCTCCATGGCCGATTGGCCGACCCCGCCGGACGCACCGAGCACCGCAACGTTCTCACCCGGCTGCAGGTTCGCCCGGTCGCGCAACGCGTGCAGCGACGTGCCGTAGGTGACCGACAGGCCGGCCGCCTCGACGAAACCGATCGCCTCGGGGATCTTGACGAGGGCGACCTCCGGTGCGGTCACGACCTCGCGGACACAGCCCCATTTCAGATAGCCCGTCACGCGGTCGCCCGGGATAACCGAGGCGACGCCCGCGCCGGTACGGCGCACGATGCCGGCCATTTCGGCACCCGGAGAAAACGGCAGGTCGGGCCGGAACTGGTACTTGTTCTCGATGATCAGCGTGTCGAAGAAATTCAGCGCCGCGGCCTTGACGTCAATCACGACTTCGCCGGCTGCCGGTTCCGGTTCATCGAGTGTTTCGACGACGAGCGAGGAGGGGGGACCGAAGGCCTTGCACAACAGAGCTTTCATGGGTGTGGTTTCCGATGAGGCTTTCCAGAGAGGACCGCCGACAGGGTGATCCCTTGCCGGGCGATGCGTGTCGGCTCGTATCACGGCGGGCGGTGCAATCAAAGGGTGGTTTGCCTTGACGGTCTGGAACGCGTAAGCACACGACAAGACAAGCAGGAGCAGTGCCGGGCATGCGCGGCTTTTTTGCGATGGGCGTCGAGGGCCTGTCGAAACCGATGAACCTGGGCAACCTCATGCGTTCGGCGAATGCGTTCGGCGCGCATTTTGTGTTCACGGTCGCCGCCGATCGCCGCTTGTCGGGCCGGGTCCCCGCCGATACCTCCAAGAGCCAGAATCACGTCCCGTATTACGCCTGGCCCGATGTCGATTCCATGGACCTGCCGCGCGGATGCCGGCTGGTGGGCGTTGAACTCATCGACGAGGCAATCGACCTGCCAAGCTTCGGCCACCCGCTGCGTGCCGCCTATGTGCTCGGTGCCGAGCGGGGCTCGCTTTCGCAGCCGATGCTGGCGCGGTGCGACCATGTGGTCCGCATCCCGACCGCGTTCTGTATTAACGTGGCCATCGCGGGGGCGATCGTCATGTATGATAGGGTGCGGTCGCTCGGGCGGTTTCCCGACCGGGCGCTTTTCGACAACAAGCAGGCGGAGCCGCTGTCCGAGCATCAGCACGGCGGCCCGAAGATCCGTAAAAACCGGAAGCTGCCCGGCTGGGATTATTGACCGTTTCGTCCGACTCGGATTTTGTTCGCGGCCATGCCGGTGAAATCGACCGCGGATTGCGGCGAACACGAACAGGAAAATCGGCAATTCCGGCCGCAATGTCGCCGCATTTGCGCGTCCTTAAGCGCAAGCGACAGTTTTGCGACGCGGTGCGATGGTTAAACAACAAACACCGAAAATGAAACAATTTGGTAACGGTGTTAACTTTATATTCAGGCTTGGAATTCTTGGCTGAGCGGCCAAGTGGAGGCAATCTCAAGACGAACGGTATGGATATTATGAAAGCCAACGTACTTTTGGGAGCACTCGTCGTTCTCATCACGTCTCTTGCAACGGCGACGGCGCAGACTCCGAACCTTATCAAGCAATTCAGGGACTGGGGTGTTTACTCCTATTCCGGCCAGAAGGGTAAAGTCTGCTACATCCTGGCAAAGCCGCGAGAGAAACGTCCGGCAGACCGAAATCACGGAGATGTGTTCTTCTTCGTGACGACGCGGCCGGGCGAGGGTGTGGAAGCGGAACCGAGTGTGATCGTCGGATATTCGTTCAAGGCGGATTCAAAGGTCACCGTGTCGATCGACGGAACGGACTTTGCCATGTTCACGCAGGGCGAAGGCGCGTGGATCGAGAATTCGGCGGAGGAAGGCAAGCTGGTCAGCGCCATGCGTGCAGGTCGCAACATGAGCGTGGCGGGTACATCCACCCGGGGCACATCGACCCGCTACACGTTTTCTCTGTCCGGCGTAACGGCTGCGCTGAAAGAGAGCGCCGCAACCTGCACCTGACGCCGGGTAGCGACCATGGGATCCCGGTCCGGTGATACGCCGGCCGCGGATCCACGCGGATCGGCCTCCTGCTTCGCGCCTCCCGACGATCGCTCCACAGCGGCAGCCTTCGAGCCTGAACAGGGCTACGGGTGCCGCGTGCCGTCTTCGGACCCGATGCGCCGGGACTTTTGTGCGCCCGGCTCTGGCCAAACCTGCCAAAGCTTGGCATATCGGGGCCATGGTGACACTTCTGCAGAAAACCGCGCCGGCCGTGTCGGGACAACCCGACCCGCGAGAGGAGCTCTCAGGCAGCCTGGCGGCTGACCGGCCGTCCCTGCTTGGCCTGGAACGGCCCGCGCTCGGCGACGCGCTCCGGTCGATCGACGTGCCGGACCGCCAGGTCAAGATGCGCACCCAGCAATTATGGCATTGGCTGTATGTGCGGGGCGCCGGCGATGTCGATCGCATGACCAACGTGTCGAAGGCCATACGCGACCGGCTTCGCGAGGGCTTCACTTTCGACCGTCCTGAATGTGTGAGCGAACAGATCTCGGTGGACGGAACCCGCAAATGGCTGTTCCGCTTTCCGTCGCGCGGCGCCGGACGCCCGGTCGATGTGGAAACGGTCTACATTCCCGAAGAGGGACGCGGGACCCTGTGTGTCTCCAGCCAGGTCGGATGCACGCTCACCTGTACGTTCTGCCACACCGGTACACAGCGGCTGGTGCGCAACCTGACTGCCTCGGAAATCGTTGCGCAGATCGTGACCGCGCGCGAACGGCTCGGCGACTTCCCGGATGCGGAGACGCCGGCCGGCGCCGTCGTACCGAGCGAGGGGCGACTGGTCTCCAACATCGTCATGATGGGAATGGGCGAACCGCTGTACAATTTCGACAATGTGAAGACGGCGCTGCATATCGCCTCGGACGGTGAAGGTCTGTCGCTGTCGAAGCGCCGGATCACCCTGTCGACATCGGGCGTTGTGCCGATGATCGAACGCTGTGGGGCCGAAATCGGCGTGATGCTCGCCATTTCGCTGCATGCCGTTCGCGACGACCTGAGGGACGTCCTTGTCCCGATCAATCGGAAATACCCGATTGCCGATCTGCTCGAGGCCTGCCGATCCTATCCGGGCCTTTCCAACGCCAAGCGCATCACTTTCGAATATGTCATGCTGAAAGGCGTCAACGACAGCCTTGCGGAGGCGCGCGATCTTGTCCGGCTCCTCAAGGGCATTCCGGCCAAGATCAATCTCATCCCGTTCAATCCCTGGCCCGACAGCCCGTATGAATGCTCCGACTGGGAAACGATCGAGACCTTTGCCGAGGTGGTCAATCGCGCGGGATACGCCTCCCCGATCCGCACACCGCGCGGCCGCGATATCTTTGCGGCCTGCGGACAGCTTAAATCGGCGACCGAACGCCTGAAGATTCGCGACCGGGAAAAGGCCGAAGTACCCCTCTAGGTGGGCATCGCCGTCTCGACGGCGCGCACGAAATAGCTGCAGCCGAGCGGAATGATTTCATCGTTGAAGTCATATTCGGGATGGTGCACCGACGCGGTATCGCCGTTACCGATGAAGATGTAGGCTCCCGGGCGTTCATTCAGCATGAAAGAGAAATCCTCGCCGCCCATCACCGGCGGATAGTCCGTGTTGACGCGATCCGTGCCGGCGACCTCTCGGGCAATATCGGCAGCAAACTCCGTCTTTTCCGGATTGTTGACGGTGATCGGATAATCGCGGCTGTAGTGACAGGTCGCCGTCGCGCCGAATGCCGTCGCCGTCGATTCGACGATGACCTTGATGCGTTCTTCGGCGATATCCCGGATTTCCGGGTCCAGCGTGCGGACGGTTCCGAGCATGGTCGCCGTCTGCGGGATTACGTTGTGAGCACTGCCCGCCTGCAGCGCGCAGATCGAGACCACGACGGATTTCAGCGGGTCGACATTGCGCGATGCAACGGATTGCAGCGCGGTCACGATATGCGACGACACGACGATCGGATCGACCGCCATGTGCGGCCGGGCGGCATGGCCGCCGAGGCCGCCGACCTCGATGCGCAATTGGTCCGCGGCCGCCATCAACGGCCCGGGACGGATTGCGAACTCTCCGACAGGGACGTTCGGGAAATTGTGCATGCCGTAGACTTCCTGGATGCCGAAACGCTCCATCACGCCGTCATCCACCATCGCCTTAGCGCCGGCGCCGCCTTCTTCCGCCGGTTGGAACATCAAGATTACCGTACCGTCGAAATTACGGGTTTCAGCCAGGTACTTGGCCGCGCCGAGCAGCATCGCCGTATGCCCGTCATGGCCGCAGGCATGCATGATGCCAGGATTGACGGAGGCGTATTCCTTGCCCGTCATTTCTTCGATGGGCAGGGCATCCATGTCGGCCCGCAATCCGACCACCTTGCCGCTGTCGGAACGCCGCCCGCGGATCACGCCGACGACGCCCGTCCGGCCGATACCGGGAATGACCTCGTCAACCCCGAATGACCTGAGCTTTTCCTCTACAATGCCCGCTGTCCGGTGAACGTCATAAAGCAATTCAGGGTGTTTATGAAAGTCGCGGCGCCATTCCGTAATCTCTGCATGCAGATCGGCAAACCGGTTGATGATGGGCATGAAAAACGACCTCGGTGACACTTATGTACAGGGGATGACCACGACCAGTGTTATGCTTCGGAGGCGGCGGGAGCAAGCCCCGTCGGCCTGGCCGTTGCGTACAGTGATCACATTCTCGCGCACGGCCTCGACAAAGGGCCCGGCTTGCCCTTTGTCTTGAGAAGGACAACGCGAACGCACAGGGGAGATGGGGATGGACCGTTTCAATAAAGGACGAAGGGGGCCGGTTTCGCGCGTTACGGCCAAGCTGCTCGTGCTGACCTGCCTGGCGGCTTTCCTGCCCGGACCGGCTTCAGCAACGGAGGAGAAAGCCCCGTCGGCCAAAGCGCCGGCCGAGGAGGCTGATCTGCCGCCGCTGACCGCCCGCCAGCTCGGTGAACCGATGTCGATCGCGCGGCTCGATGCACTGATCCGCAGGGCCGGCGAGGACGTGCAGCGCCAGGGTACCCGCTGGGTATTCAAGGTCGCTGACCGGCAGATCCAGGTGGTTTCCGACCCCCGCGCCGACCGCATGCGCATTCTGGTGCCCGTGCGGGATGTCAGCGGTCTCGATGCCCGTGAATTGTACCGCCTCCTGCAGGCCAGCTTCGAAACGGCACTCGATGCACGCTATGCCATTGCCGGGGAGATGGTCTGGTCGGTCTTCATTCATCCGCTGCGCACGCTCGACGACACGGAATTCCTGTCCGGCCTCGGGCAGACGATCAATCTGGCAAAGACCTATGGCAAGGAATACACGTCCGGCTTCCTGTCCTATGGAGGCGGCGACGCGGCAGCCCGCAAGCGACGTCAATTGATCGATGAATTGCTCAAATCCGGCGACGCGATCTGAGCGCGATCCGCCGTGCGGACCCAGCTGGGAAAGGCCGTCTAGCCGACGGCGCGCGGCGGTTCGGCGGTTTCCGGCTTTTCCGCGACAACGCCGGCGAACAGGCGTGCCGAACGGAAGACGTCCTCCAGGGTAAGCCCGCCAAAGGACGGCATCAGCGCGACATGGTGAATTCCGGTCGCCTCAAGCCGGGCGAATTTTTCACGAATGCGCGCGGGACCGCCGACCAGGAAATAATCCAGATCGACAGCGTCGTCGAAACTCCGGCACACCCAGTTCGGACGGACCAGTGCATGCGCATGGAACGCCCGTCGACCGCTCTCCATGGCATGCCGGTCGTCATCCGCCGAGTGCGCCAGGCAGAAGGCGATGATGTCATCGTCCCTCGCCGTTGCGCCTGCCAGCTCCTGGGCATCGCGATAGGCCTCGACAATGCCCGACACGTCAGACGGAGATTGTAGGGCGGCAAGCGGAGCGATGAATATCCGGAATCCGGAACTTCCCGCCATCCGAGCCGACTGCCGGTCATACACCGCCATATGAATCGGCGGATGCGGGGTTTGCCTCGGCTGAATCGCAATCTGCAGATTGGACATGCGCCGGTTCGTTCCGACGGCGGAAAACCGGCGACCGGTCAATGCCATGCGCAGCAATTCGCGGTTTTCCCGCACCCGGTTTTCCTGCTGAATCAGGCTGAGGTCGATTGCCTGATTCTCTTTCATCATCGCACCGTCGTCGACCGCGACCGTCAAGCGTCCTCCAGACAGGACATCCAGCGTAGCGCAGTTTTCGGCGAGGGCGATCGGATCGAAATAGCTCAGGGGCGCGAAGCCCACTCCGAGACGCAAAGACCCGACTTGCGTGGCCATTGCCGCCTGAAGCAGCAGCGGGTCCGACACAAGATTCTTGCGGTTGGCCGAATTCTTGAAAACGAAGAGCGTCGAATAGCCAAGCGCGCTGGCAAGCGTGCCCAGCCGCAGGAAACCCGAAGACTGCTCGGCGAAGCTCTGCGCGTCAGCCGAGTCGTTTTCAATCGAGGACAAGATCGATAGTTTCATGGGATCCTGCTGACTACGCCGACCAGATTGCGTGACATTCCCAAAATCCGCCGTGCCGGCGCTCTGGCCCAATGGCCTTTTGCAACTCGATTGCCGACTGCCCCTTTGACGGAGTTTCTGCCATTTTGTCTCACATCTAGCGCCGCGCCGGCAATTGTATGAATTCACAAGTCCGATCTGATTCCAAGCTGTGGATCAAGCCCAATGCCCCGAAAAATCTCAAAAAATCCGGCCAGCAACATTTTGGTGATCAGCTCCCAGGTTCTGGTCGGCCAGGTCGGCACATCGATCATCGCGCCCGCCTTTTCCCGCCTTGGACTGGAAGGGATTTTCGTTCCGACCGTCCTCCTGTCATCCCGACCGGGATTGGGTCGGCCGGTACGGCATGCCATCGATTTCCCGGATCTGAAAGCGCTCCTCGACACGCTTGACAGGGATGGTTTGCTCGATTCGCTTGGAGCCGTGCTGACCGGATATTTCGCCGATGCCGAACAGGTCTCCGCCGTTGCCGATTTCGTGCACCGGTTGAAAGCGGACCGCCCGGATCTGCCTGTTATCGTCGATCCGGTCATCGGCGATATCGCGCAGGGCCTATTTGTCGATGCCAGCGTTGCGCGTGCGATACGCACCGATATGATTCCATGTGCGACGGTTGCAACACCCAATCGATTTGAACTCGGCTGGCTGACCAACACACAACCTAAAAACGAAAAGGCAATCGATGCGGCCGCCCGTGCGCTGGGCCCCGAAGCTGTCGTCGTAACCTCGTCGGCCGACACGGAAGACGCGATTGAGACCCGGTATGTCGACCGGAACACCGCAACGGCGCATGTCCGCCGGCGTTTCGACGCGGTGCCGAACGGCACCGGGGATCTGTTTGCATCCCTGCTGGCCGGCCTGATCTCCGAAGGCCTTGATGTGTCCGCCGCTCTCGCATCGGCATGTGACCTTCTTGAAGGCGTTGCCGAAACAAGCCAGGGCCGTGCATGGCTGGACGTGTCGACCCTGACGCCGAAAGCGCGCCGGCCGGATTGGATTGCGGGCGTCGACGGGTGCCGCGGCGGCTGGGCCGCCGTGTTTGTCGACCGGACGGGCGGGCAGGCGCCGCGCTTTCGGGTGCTGGACACGTTCCAGGCCATTCTTGATTCGCAGGAAAATCCGCGGATCGTCGCCGTCGATATGCCGATCGGATTGCCGGACCAGGTCGGGGCCGGGGGCAGAGGACCGGAAGCAGCCGTGCGCAGCCATCTCGGCGCCCGCCAATCCTCGGTGTTTTCGATCCCGGCACGCGCGGCGGTTTACGCGCCCGATTATCGAACGGCGTGCACCGTCGCGCTGGCGACATCGACGCCGCCTCGAAAGGTGTCCAAGCAGGGTTTCATGCTGTTCGAAAAGATCCGGGAGATCGATCAGCTGATGACGCCGCGCCTCGCGGATCGCGTTTTCGAAGTGCATCCCGAACTGGCGTTCTGGCGGCTTAACGGTGAACGGGCCATGTCTTTGCCGAAAAAGATCAAGGGCCGGCCAAACCCGGAGGGGCTCGCGGAACGGCGGGGGGTGCTGATGGAAGCGGGCCTCCCGCCGGACTTCCTTGACCGAAAATTGCCGCGTGGCGTGGCGGCCGACGACTTCATCGATGCGTGTGCCTGCGTGCTGATTGCCGACCGTCTGGCCGATGGCGACGCGGCGCCGTTTCCCGAGCGACCGGCACGGGACGGTAAAGGGCTTACCGTCGCCATCTGGGCGTGATGATCAATCCGCGTCCGGCTCCGGATCGTCGTCGTCGACGATCGGTGCAACCACAACTACACGCGCGGCAATGTCGACTTCCGGCACGAAAGACCGCTCGAACGGAACAAGGGTCGAACCGCCGGCATCGAGCGCAATCTCCAAGAGGTCGCCCGCCCCGAAATTCGGAACGGCGATGACGCGACCGATGGGCCCGGCATCCCTCTCGCGCACCGTGCAGCCGATCAGATCGGCGAGATAGAACTCGTCGTCGTCCGGAGCCGGCAGTTGATTGCGGTCGATGTACAGGCGGATCCCGTTCAGGCTCTCAGCCGCATTGCGGTCGCTTACGCCCTTGAAGCGAACGACAAGCATTGTGCCCTTTGCCGGCCGGCTTTGCGCGATCCTATAGCGACGACCGTCCTCGCCGTGCAGGGGAGAATAGGTTTCAAGGGCGGACGGATCGTCGCCGAAGCATTTGACCCGTACATCCCCCTTGATGCCGTGCGCCGCACCGATCTGCGCAATCAGGATACGATCATCCATGCCCGGCCCCATTCACGCCGACCCGGGCGGATCAAAGAACGGGCGTTTCCGTATCGGATGACGCACCGTTCCGGTCCGCGCCAATGGTCGGTGCCTATTGTGCGGCCGCTTCTTCGCTCGCCTCTGCCGCGGTTTCGGCCTCGACGGCTTCGGAAGCTTCGGCGCTCGCGGCTTCTTCGGCTTCGCGTTTGGCGTCGATCCGCTCCTGTGCCTTCTTGCCGGGCAGCGCCTTTTTCGGATTGTTGCGGGCTTCGCGGGCAAGCAGACCGGCAGCATCGAGGAAACGGTGTACCCGGTCGGTCGGCTTGGCACCGACGGACAGCCAATGTTGAATGCGCTCGGTCTTCAGGGTCACGCGCTCTTCGTTGTCTTTCGGCAGTAGCGGATTGTAGGTGCCGACCCGTTCGATGAAGCGGCCGTCACGCGGCGCACGTTCATCGGCGACAACGATGCGGTAATAGGGTCGTTTCTTGGAGCCTCCACGCGAGAGGCGGATCTTCACGGTCATGATTTCTGTCCTTTCAGGTGTGTTCAAATCATGGGATCGATGTCAGCCCGCTTTCTGCAGGCCAAGGTCATTCGGGCTCGGATGGCGATAGATGTCCGCCGTCATTTCGTGGCCCTGATACGGGATGGTGCGGACCTCTTCGAAGCGGGCGCCAAGGCGCTCGGCGACCCGTTTGGAGGGTTCGTTGTCCGACGCAATGAGGCTGATGGCCGTCGACCATCCAAGGGTCCGGTAGGCGTAGTTCCTGGCGGCCAGCGCCGCTTCGGTGGCGTAACCGCGACCGGTCTTGCCGAGCATCAGGCTCCAGCCAATTTCCGGTTCCGTCCAGCCGTCGGGATACCAAGGCCCACAGAACCCGCTGAATTCGCCGGTCGCCTTTTCTTCAATGGCCCACATGCCGTAACCGCGCAGCATCCAGTGGCCGGCCATGGTGGCGAGTTTGCGCCATGCGACATCGCGCGGCACCGGACCACCGATGGGCCCCGATTGCGGGTCGGCGAAGAACGCCGCAAACGGCTCGAAATCGCCGGCGCCGGGTGCGCGCAGAACAAGCCTGTCGGTTTCCAATACGGGGATGGTCGTCTCGATCACGGTGCGATCCCGTTTCAGGTCCGTGCCGCTTCGTGATGGCGGATCACTTCGGTGATGATGAAATTCAGGAGTTTTTCGGCGAAGTCCGGATCCAGGTCGGCACTTTCAGCGAGCGCCCGCAGGCGCGCGACCTGACGCTTCTCCCGTTCCGGGTCGGCCGGCGGAAGATCGTGCCGGGCCTTCAATTGCCCGACCGCCTTGGTGCAGCGGAAGCGCTCGGCCAGGATATGGATCAGCGCCGCGTCGAGATTGTCGATGCTTTTGCGGATATCGAGCAGGGCCTGAGGCGCGGCATCCGCGTGCGTTGTGGTGTCGGTCATGACGGGTTCCGATCTATTTTTTCTTCGACAATCCGCCCGGCAGTCCGGGCAGGCCGCCCGGTCCGCGCGGCAGACCGGCGCCAAGACCGGGCAGTTTCGGAAGGCCGCCGGGACCGCTCAGACCGGGCAGGCCAGCGCCGCCGGCCAGGCCCGGTGGCAGGTCTTTCGGCAGGGACCCGGATTTCTGCATCTCTTCCAGCGCGGCCGGATCCATGTCCGGCATGCCGCCACCGCCGCCGAGCAGATTGCCTAATAGACCCTTCTTTTTGCCCAGCGACTTCATCATGTCGGCCATCTGACGATGTGTCTTGAGGAGCCGGTTGATCTCCTGCACCTGCGTGCCCGAACCAGCAGCGACGCGCTTCTTGCGACTGGCATTGAGCAGCTTTGGATGCTGGCGTTCCTTACGCGTCATCGACGAGATGATCGCGATCTGCCGCTTGATCATCGAATCATCGAGATTGGCGGCCGACATCTGCTTCTTCATTTTGCCCATTCCCGGCATCAGGCCCATGATGCCGGACATGCCGCCGAGCTTGGACATCTGCTTGAGCTGTTCGGCAAAGTCCTCCAGATCGAACGCGCCCTTTTGCATGCGGCGCGCAATCTTTTCGGCTTTCTCGCGATCGATCGTCTCGGCCGCCTTTTCGACCAGCGAAACGATATCGCCCATGCCCAGAATGCGGTCGGCGATGCGTGCGGGATGAAAATCCTCAAGTGCGTCGGCCTTTTCACCGACGCCGATCAGTTTGATCGGCTTGCCGGTGACGGCGCGCATCGACAGCGCTGCCCCGCCCCGGCCGTCGCCGTCGACCCGGGTGAGCACAATGCCGCTAATGCCGACCTGTTCGTCGAACGACTTGGCCACGGTGACCGCGTCCTGGCCGGTCAGTGAATCGGCAACGAGCAGGGTTTCATGGGGTTCGGCGACGCGGCGGATGTCGGCCATTTCCTGCATCAGCGCGTCATCGATATGGATGCGTCCGGCCGTGTCGAGGATCACGACGTCAAAGCCGCCGAGCTTGGCCGCGGTCATGGCCCGCTGGGCGATCTGTACGGGCATTTGTCCCTCGATCACCGGCAGGGTCTCGATCCCGTTTTCCGCGCCAAGAACCCGCAATTGCTCCTGGGCGGCGGGCCGTCGCGTATCGAGCGACGCCATCAGAACTTTCCGGCGGTCGCGATCGGTCAGGCGGCGGGCGATCTTCGCCGTCGTCGTCGTCTTACCCGATCCCTGCAGGCCGACCATCATGATCGGCACAGGTGCCGGCGCGTTGAGGTCGATGGGATCGGCGTCCGAACCGAGCATGCCGACGAGTTCGTCGTGCACGACCTTGATGACCATCTGGCCCGGCGTTACCGATTTCAGAACGTCCTGGCCGATGGCCTTGTTGCGGACGCGATCGGTAAACGAGCGCACGACATCCAGCGCGACGTCGGCTTCAAGCAGAGCCCGCCGCACTTCGCGCATGGCCTCGCCGACATCCTTTTCGGACAGCGCGCCACGTTTGGTCAGGCCATCGAAGATGCTGCCAAGGCGATCCGACAAGCTTTCGAACATGCGTCTTTGTCCCTGTCTTTCCCGGTGCGCCCGTCAGCTCAGATGCCGGGCAAACGCCGAACGCACCCGTGGGCGAATATCGCTGACGGGTGTTGACCTGCGGGCGCGGCAATGCCTGAAACCCGCTCGGCGGCTCGAAGTCGAAACCATCCGAAGATTGCGCGCGGTATAATCCGAAACCCGGATCCGGTCAATGGTGGGACAAAAGCCGGGCGGCTTAGCGCCCGGGCGGTCTTATGACCGTCGGTATTACTCGGAAACCACCTTCACCAAGTCCCCGGGTTTCAGGACATCTTTGGAGGTCAGGCCGTTCATGATCCGAAAGAACACGAGCTGATCGGCGGATTCCACACCGGCCATCAATCGGCCGTATGTCGCCTGATCCTCGCCTTCGCGGACTTTTCGGACTTCCAGCTTCAGTGGCCGGTACTGGTCGATTTCGCGCTTCGACAATTCGCGGAACGTGTCGATCGTGTCGCGGAAATCGCGATCGAAGGCGTTGTTCGGCCGCTGGGTCGCAAACACGAACCGGTAGATCGTGCGGCCGATGCGCACCAGTCCGATCCGGAACGACCAGTCGCCATTGATGGCGGATGCGGATGCCGCGTCGTTGCCGTTGACCGTGTATTCGCGGATGCTGGCAGGCACGAGGCCCTTGATGTCGTTCTTTTCCAGATAACCGCTGAGCGGCGCCGAGCGCGACCCGGAAACGCTGTCGAACTTGATTGCGGTCCCGGCTCCATTGCGGGCGAGCAGCGCCCGGCGGGTGTTTTCCAGGATGTAGCCGCGCGGCACGGTGAACGAGATGCCGAGCTTGGTATGGATGAACGAGCGACCGCGCACGAAGCCCTCGGACGGATCGTCGCCGAACATGATGCCGTCGATCGCATCCAGATACGCCTCCTGTCCGCGTTCGCCGAACTCCGGCCCACCGAACTGGCGCGCGGCGCGCCGGGCGCGCTCGATGCGGTCAGGGGTCGATGGATGCGATGAAAGGAAATCCGCGCTTTGGCCGCCATCCCGCCTGGTTTCGCGGAACGAGGAAAACCGCGACAGGGAGGTCAGAAAGCGCGACGCGGCATAGGGATCATATCGGGCATTGCCGCTGGTCCTTATGCCGATCAGATCGGCCTCCAGTTCCTGAATCTGCGAAAACTGGGCAAGCGATACCTTGGTGGATGCCAAGGTTACCTGCGCCAGTTCGGGGTTGCCGACGACCTGGGCGGCGACCTTGGCCGCAAGGGCCACGCTTTCCTGCTTGCGGGCCCGCGCAATACCGTGCCGGGCGGTTACATGCGCGATTTCATGGGACAGGACGGCGGCAAGCTCGGCTTCGTCATTGGCCAGCGCCACAAGGCCGCGGGTGACATACAGATATCCGCCGGTTACGGCAAAGGCATTGACGGTCGGCGAGTTGAGGATGGTGACGCGATACCCCCGGGCCGGCTCGTCGGATGCCGGCACAAGCCGCCCCAGCACACGGGTCACCAGGGCTTCGATCGACTTGTTCTCGTAGACGCCGCCATATTTTGCGAGGATCTGCGGATGCGAACGCTGGCCGACCCTGCGTTCGCTCGGCGTCGTGATGTCCTGTCCGGACGTGGCTGGACCGACGGTGATCTCCGGTTGGGAGACCAGCCCGGCGCAGCCTACGAGCAATCCCGCAAGCCCCACGCATAGCAGACTTTTGCGAACAGAAAGCGCCATCAGTCCCCGGGACCTTCGAACCTTACTCTCATCTCCCCCGGATACAGGCGTCCGCCGACCCATTTGTCCGTCGACCTGAAACGCATCTCGTCAGGGAGCTCGCCCAAGCGATTGACTTTCATGGTGGAATCCGCGCTGTCGTTGCCGCCTTGAGCGCGGTTCAACCCGAGGTTCGGCCCTGATCGTCGCGGAGTATTGAACATATATCCAATTGTACAGCAATGTGACACGCCAAATTTTCGCAAATGACCGGCGGATTCGGCGGCCGACAAAACGATTCTTTGCCGAGGTGACGCAAATTGACAACATTTGCCCGACGTTCCGATCGCCAATCCGGCCGATCGGACTCGTCACGGCGAATCGCGTTAACGCAGCACCTCGATCTGATCGGGGCTTGTTACGGCGATGCGACCGCCACTCCACGGGTCGGCCATGCCGCGGACCCGCACACGTTTGCCGATGAGCGTTAAAATCCGGTCAAGCTCGGTCGGCTCGAACAGACGTTTGGTGAGCGAAACGGTAAAATCCCGGTTCCAGTCGAATCCGAAGTTCAGATAGATGACGTAGTCGCGGTCGCCGATCGAGCGAATCCGGCCCTCGACGACTGCGAAACGACGGTCGGGAATGATTGCCGCACCCGTTTTTGGGTCGACTTTCTGGTATGGCGCCCGCGACAGGGCCCAAAGACCGCGTTCAGTGCGCCTCGCCTCGTCTTCCAGCCGATAAAGGTCCGCGCAACAGGCGCGGCTCTCGGCGCGCGGCAAAACGACGGCCAGTCCCTCGGACAACAGATGGGCGCGCAGGAGCGGGCCCGAATCGGGCGTCCCGGCATCGCCGGACAGGCGACCGTAGCGATCGCGGTCCGGCTCAAGGCGACAGGTGAGAAGGATCCCGTCTTCGATAAGAGCGGTAAGGGATGCGTGTCGTGTAACGGCCAGGGCCTGCCGGTCAGCGTCCGACAACGCCCCAAGCCGGTCAGCATAAAGGATGTCGGTCAAATGCAGGACCGTGCCGTCGGCAAGCACCGGCTCGCCGGCATCGGACAGGCCCGTAATCCGTGCCGTGTTCTGCGGACCGGAATCGGCGGCTGCCGTCAGTTCTCCCGGCCGGTCCGGGCACAAGGCGGGCAATTTCTCAGTCCCGCCAGCCGGGTCGGTAAGCAGGCAGGCCATCAGCAAGATGCCGAGGCCGGACCGTGTCATGGGGCCATTCCTGTTTCCGAAAAACGTCGTGCCCGGTACCTCGCCCGGTCCGATCGGACGGGTGGCGTCCTCGACAGGATTTGAACCTGTGACCTACTGCTTAGGAGGCAGTCGCTCTATCCAGCTGAGCTACGAGGACCATGCACTGTTCTAGCGGAATCGCCGCGCGACGGCAATCGACCGCACCGGCAAAACAGGCCGGATGCCGGCCGGGCGGCGCTTGCGCAGGCGGTCAAGACGGTCTATCGCACGATAAGGGCTCCCTTCAGGGATTCCGCACGGACAGAACGGGACGGGTGCACTGAAACTCTTCTTCGACCGGAACGGCGAGGCCATGCAGACCCTCAGGCGTCTGCTGGTGGATACGGCCAGCCTCTATGTCTGGCACTATGCCCTGGCTGTCTTTTTCATGGCCATCGTCGCCGGCGCGACCGCGGCGACGGCACTGGTCATGGAGAACATCGTCAACGACATCCTGCTGCGCCGCGACGAGACGATGCTGTACGTCATCGCCGGCATTATCTGCTCCGTTTACGTTCTGAAGGGGGCGGCAACCTACGGCCAGCTGGTGACGCTCGGGCGGATCAACAATTCCATCGTCGCGCGGTTGCAGCGCCAGCTCTACGACCGGCTCGTGACACAGACCGTGCCATTCTACGATCGTACCGAATTCGGCGAAATCGCGTTGCGCATGGGTACCTGTGTGCATGCGGCGCGCGAAGCGCTCAATCTCCTGATTCTCGGTCTGGGACGGGACGGGATGAAGCTGATCGGCCTGGTCGGCGTGATGGTGGCGAAGGACTGGCAATTGTCGATCCTGGTCTTCCTCGTCGGTCCGCCCGCCATTCTCGGCGTGTCCATTCTTGTGCGGCGGTTGAAGAAGGTCGTGCGGGTCGAAATGGACTCGTTTGCAAAAATCCTGAACACGGCGAAAGAGACCAAGACCGGCATTCGGGTCATCAAGGCGTTCAACCTTGAGAACCGGATGAGCGAGCGGGCGGATGAGTCCATCGCCATCGTCCAGAACCGGGCGGACAAGGCGGTCGCGCTGAAAGCCCGGACAAGCCCGATCATGGAAACCCTTGGCGGTCTGGCGATCGCCGGCGCCATGCTGTTCGTCGGATCGCGCATCACCGACGGCAGCGTCAATCCCGGTGAATTCGTCGCTTTTCTGACCGCCTTCTTCCTGGCCTACGAACCCGCCAAAAAACTGGCTCGCCTGCATGTCTCGCTCGGTGGCGTGCTTGTACAGGCGCGGCTTCTTTTCGATTACCTCGACGAACCCAATCAGTTGGAAGACCATCCGGGCGCCCGCGACCTTGTCGTCGCCGGCGGACGGATCGCGTGCGAGGATCTGCATTTCTCCTATGGCGAGGGACCGGTCCTGAACGGCCTGACCCTCACGGCGATGCCCGGCGAGGTGACTGCCCTTGTCGGGCCGTCCGGCGCCGGCAAGAGCACGGTCTTTTCCCTGATCGAGCGGTTCGTCGCGCCGAATTCGGGACGCATCACCATCGACGGCACGGATATCTGGGACGTGAAAGCGCATTCGCTGCGCCAGCACGTGGCTTTCGTCACGCAGGAGACCTACCTGTTCGAGGGCACGATCGCGCAGAACATCGCTCTGGGTTCGGAGAACGCCTCACCCCAGGCGATCGAGGAGGCCGCGCGCAACGCGCATGCCCATGAATTCATCCTGGAACAGGAAGACGGCTACGAAACCCAGGTCGGCGAAGGCGGCATGAAATTGTCCGGCGGACAGCGTCAGCGGGTTGCGATCGCGCGGGCCATGCTGCGCGACGCGCCGATCCTGCTGCTTGACGAGGCGACCGCGTCGCTTGACGCCGAATCGGAAGCCAAGGTGCAGGAAGCGCTGGATCGCCTGATGGCCGACCGCACGACAATCGTCATTGCGCACCGCCTGTCGACAGTCCGCAACGCGGCGTGCATTCACGTCATGGATCGGGGGCGCGTCATACAATCGGGCACGCATGACGAGCTGATCGGGAAGGGCGGCCTCTACGCGACGCTCTACAATCTGCAATTTGTGGACGGCGACCGCGGCGCCGCCTGACCGCTGTCGTCAGCCGACGCCACCCGTGGAACCTGTCAGCGGCGGGCAGCGTGTTTTTCGCCGCCACCGGTGAATTGCAGGTTCTTGTTCTTGATCAGCAGCACGCCGGACTTGGTGCCGATCGAAATGCGATACGGAATCAGAAACTTGTTTCCCGGTGCCGGGACCAGCCAGGTCTCCAGATTCTTGTTCTCGCGCAGATAGATAACCGTCTTTTTGTTCGGCCGGTGTCCGGCGACCGGCACCCAACGGGCGCCGCAGACGGCTGCTGGGCCGGTATAGCCGGCCGTGCGGACGTTTTCGAAACGCCGGAAATACAGTTTGACGTCGTAGCGTGTCCAGCCGTCGAAAATCGGGATGCGCTGCTTGCAGGCGTCCTTGCCCAACCGGTCACCCTTGCTTCGATAGGGCACGATCGCGGCGCTGAGCGGGTCGAGCACGTTAGCCTTGTGCCTGGAGGTCACCGCCACCCGGTCCGGCAGCTTGCGAAGCGCCGGACGCGCCGACAGGTCCCGAATGGAACCGCCCGATAGGCGCATGCGCACGTTCGTCGTCAGTTTTCGGGTTTTGGAATCCATCGAGTATCGGGTCGGACGGACCGTATTCCGGCCAAAGCGTCCGCTGGCCTTTGCGTGGCTCTTGCTCTCCACCACAAGCTTGGCGATGCCCCAGGTTTCGATCTTCACCTGGGCCGCATAATCCCGGCCCTTGATCGCCATGGACATTTTTGCCTTGGCGAACGGCAGGCCGGCAATGGAGAGGTTGTAATCGCCGAGCAGCGAGAGGTCGCTCTTGGCGTGTACCCGGTCCGGTGTGCCGAGGACGAGGCCGGCTGTCAGGGCGGAAACCGCCAGGGCTCCGGCGGCATGACGTCTGAAGTGACTTGGTTCAATCAAGATCATCGACAAATGTACACTCTGTTTGCGATCCGTCGAGCGGAGGCTGCGAGATCGATTCGATACTATATAACCGGACTACGCTGATAATTTGTCGTTATAGTGTACGAGTGGTTAAAGAAAGTTCCAGCGGCAAAATGTCTTCGGTTTTTCTTGACGAAGCCCGTTCGGAACACTAAGAAAGCCGCACTTTCCAAGGCAGTCAAGACGAGAGACGTTGCCCCGCCCGGCCGGCGGGGCTTGGTTATGAAAGGCAAGAACATGGCGCGTCGCTGCGAACTTACTGGTAAATCCGTGCAGAGCGGCAACAATGTCAGCCATGCGAACAACAAGACGCGGCGCCGGTTTCTCCCGAACCTGTGCAACGTGTCACTTTTGAGTGATGCCCTCGGTCAACAGGTTCGCATGCGTATTTCCGCCCATGCCCTGCGCAGCGTGGAACATCGCGGCGGTCTGGATGCTTTCCTTTTGAAAGCCCGTGACACTGAGCTAAGCCCGCGTGCAAAGCTGATCAAACGGCAGGTCAAACGCAAGCTCGCAGAAGCGGCATAACTGTCGACTACCGAAATCCGTTAAAAGGGCGCCGCCCATGAACAGGACGTGGCTGAGCCCGCGCGTCGCCATTGCGGTCGCGGCAATGATCGGTGTCGTATCGGCATCGAATTACCTGGTGCAGTTCCCGGTCATGGCGCAAGTCGGTGCGGTCAATCTCGCCGACCTCCTGACCTGGGGCGCCTTCACCTACCCGGCTGCGTTCCTGGTGACGGATCTGACCAACCGGCATTTCGGGCCAAGCGTGGCCC
This sequence comes from Pseudomonadota bacterium, assembly GCA_038745065.1. Taxonomy (GTDB): domain Bacteria; phylum Pseudomonadota; class Alphaproteobacteria; order Rhizobiales; family JANQQB01; genus JANQQB01. The sequence goes on from JBCDLT010000024.1 coordinate 22,018, forward strand.
GCCGGGTCGTGTTCGCCGGATTTCTCATGGCAGTGATCCTTTCCGCGGTGCTGTTCAACCCGCGCATCGCGATGGCTTCCGGAACGGCATTCCTTGCGGCGCAATTGCTCGACGTGGCCGTTTTCGATCGGTTGCGCAATGGTATCTGGTGGTCGGCGCCGCTCGTATCGTCGGTGCTCGGCTCCCTTCTCGACACCGCGCTGTTCTTCTCACTCGCATTCTCCGCATCGTTCGGTGTGCTTGGCGCGACCGACGGGTTTGCCGTGGAAATGGCGCCACTGCTCGGCGTGATGTCGGCCGAAGCGCCGCGCTGGGTGTCCTGGGCGCTCGGCGATCTCGGGGTCAAGCTGATGGTCGCGCTGATCCTGCTCGCGCCCTACCGGGTGGTGCTTGCCTTCATTCCGCAGAAGCCTGCGGGCGGGGCAGCGGCGTAATCCCGGCCTCGGGTTCCCGCAACCGGAACCGCAAGAGCAGCGTGCGCTGCAAGACGGACCGGTTGTCGTCGGACAGAATCGTGAAAACAGTCGAACCGTCTGCCTCACGGTGTGTCCCAAGCGCTTCCATGTTGTCGATCTGATCGGTGAAATCCGCCGTCATCATGATCGGACCGTCGACCGTACGCCCTGTCCTGAGTGTCGAGAACGGGAGGCGCCGCAGGCGCATGAAGATGCCTGTGCTGTAGTCAAACCGGCGTTCCAAAATCACAACATCGCCATTAGCCAGGAACACGGCGTCGGTAACATCGAACCGGTCGCGCTGACGGACCCGAAAGGCGCGCGCGGTACCGTCAGGCTGCACAAGCCAGGCAGGGATATCCGAACATGCCGGCCGCCCGCGTTCGGCAAACATGATCGTCAGACCGGCGGCCGGGGTGTCCGGCAGACCCGCTGCAATTGCTTCGATGCCCTTGTTTGCGCCCAGCCGGCGGATCCCGGCCGGTGCATTGAAACGGATCGGTCTGGCGCCCTCCGACACCGGGTCTTTGCCGGTCGCGCGGGGATAGACCTCGATGCGGTGATTGCGTTCGAACGCCACCAGGAAGACCGGACGGCCGTTGACCGTCGCCTGGGTGATGGCCTCGGCGTCGGCAGAGGATTTCAGATTAAGGACAGCGCCGGTGCGGTCGCGCAGCGGTGCCATGGTCACGTCCGACAGGGCCACCGGCGCGCCCTGCCCGTCGCTTTCGATGCGCCCGGACACCCAGAAGCCGTTGTCGGTAACGGCTACGAAATCGCGCCCGTCGTCGCTGAGCGTCACGCCGGAAAGCGCGCCGAAATGCCGGCTCGAGCCGGTCAGTTCCAGACCGCCCAGCCATTCCAGATCGCCGAATATGATCCGGTCGGCATTGCCGATTTCGAAAGACGACAAAGGAGCGGCGCGCACGGTGACCGGTTTGGCGCCGGCGAACCGCATCGGTTCCGCTCCGCTGTCCGCGGCGAGACCGCCGAGCAGCAGAAAGGCAAGCGCTGTGCGATGCCATCGTACCCGTCCTGGCATGGCGGCGGTCAGGCGGCTCTGCGGTTACGACCGCTGCGTCCGCCGGACGGGCCGGGTTGTTCATCGAACAGGTCGGCAAGCTGGTCGGTAATTGCGCCAGCCAGCTCCTCGGCATCGACGATGGTAACGGCGCGCCGGTAATACCGTGTGACATCGTGGCCGATGCCGATGGCGATGAGCTCCACCGGCGAACGGGTTTCGATTTCCTCGATCACGTAGCGCAGGTGCCGTTCGAGATAATTGCCCGGATTGACGGACAGCGTCGAATCGTCGACGGGCGCGCCGTCGGAAATCATCATGAGGATCTTGCGCTGCTCGCCGCGCACGGCCAGCCGGTCGTGAGCCCAGGCCAGCGCTTCCCCGTCGATGTTTTCCTTCAGCAGGCCTTCGCGCATCATCAGGCCGAGATTCTTGCGCGCGCGGCGCCAGGGTGCATCGGCGGACTTGTAGACGATGTGCCGGAGATCGTTGAGCCGGCCCGGTCCGGCCGGCTTGCCGGCCTGCAGCCAGGCTTCGCGGGATTGCCCGCCCTTCCATGCCCGGGTGGTGAATCCGAGGATCTCCACCTTGACGCCGCAGCGTTCCAGCGTGCGCGCCAGGACATCCGCGCATGTTGCCGCGACCGTAATGGGGCGGCCGCGCATGGACCCGGAATTGTCGAGCAGCAAGGTGACGACCGTGTCCTTGAACTGGGTGTCCTGTTCGCGCTTGAAGGCCAGGGGCTGCATCGGATCGATGATGATGCGGGGCAGGCGAGCGGTATCCAGCCAGCCCTCTTCCTGGTCGAATTCCCAGGACCGGTTCTGTTGCGCCATCAGCTTGCGCTGGAGGCGGTTGGCCAAGCGCGCGACGGCGCCATGCAGATTGGACAATTGCTTGTCGAGAAATCCGCGCAAGCGCTCAAGTTCGGCAGTATCGCACAGATCTTCGGCCTGCACGATCTCGTCGAACTTGGACACAAAGACCCGGTAATCGATTTCCGGAGGCATGTTCGACAACGGATAGTCCGGACGCCAGGCCTCGCCCGTATTGTCCGCGTCCGCCTCGCTGTCTTCGTCCTGGAAATCCTCCATCAGGTCATCCGACGTCTCGGTTTCGCCGGCTTCCTGGTCGTCGCCGCTGGCCTCGACTTCCTGCGGGGCGGTTTCGTCGTCGGATTCGGCTTCTTCGCCCTGCCGCTGTTCCTCGCTGGTGTCCTGCGCGGCATCCCCGTCGTCATCGTCCTCGTTCGATTCGTCCTGCTCGGAACCGAGTTCATCGGACATGTCGAGGGCGGCGATCACGTCGCGGATGGCGTTGGCGAAATCGCGCTGGTTTTCCAGGTTCTCCGCCAGCCGGTCGAGGGCGGAGCAGGCCTTCTCCTCGATCCAGGGTTCCCAGAACTCGAGAATCCTGCCGGCGCTTTCCGGCGGCTGCATGCCGGCCACCCGCTGGCGCACCATCAGGGAAACCGCCTCTTCAAGGGGGGCATCCGCCTTGTCGGTGATCTCCTGGAAATTGCCGCGGTGATATTTGTCTTCCAGCATGGCTGAGAGATTGTCGGCAACGCCGCTCATTTCCCGGCAGCCGATTGATTCGCAGCGCGCCTGCTCGACGGCTTCGAATATGGCCCGCGCATTCGCGCCCTCAGGCATCAGCGACCGATGGATGCCGGCGTCGTGAAATCCAAGCCGCAATGCCATGGAATCGGCCAGACCCCGAACCACGGACACGTCCGCCTTGTTGGCGTTGCGCGGCAATTCGGGCAATCGGGCGCGTTCACCGACCAGGTTCGGACGGTCGCTCGCATAGGTCACTTCCAGATCCGGCTTGCCGGACACAGCCCGCATCGTCATGGCGATCGCCTGCTTCAGGGGCTCGGCCGGTGTGTCGGTCTTGGAGTTGGATGCCACGGTCGGGAAATCCTCAGGCGATCAGCGCATTGGCGGCAGATTGCGGCAATTCTTCATTGAAGGCGCGCTGATAGAACTCGGCCACGGCCTTCTGCTCGATCTCGTCGCACTTGTTCAGGAAGGTCACGCGGAACGCAAATCCGATATCGCCGAAAATCTCCGCGTTTTCCGCCCAGGTAATTACCGTGCGCGGGCTCATGACCGTCGACAGGTCGCCATTCATGAAGGCGTTACGAGTCATGTCCGCCACCCAGACCATTTTCGAGACCTGGTCGCGGCCGGTTTCGGTGTCGTAGCTTTTTGCCTTGGACAGCACGATGCCGACTTCGTTGTCATGCGGCAGGTAATTCAGCGTCGTGACGACGGACCAGCGGTCCATCTGGCCCTGGTTGATCTGCTGGGTGCCGTGATAGAGGCCGGACGTGTCCCCGAGGCCGACCGTGTTGGCGGTGGCGAACAGCCGGAAAGCGGGGTGCGGGCGGATCACCCGGTTCTGGTCGAGCAATGTCAGCCGGCCCTGGATCTCCAACACCCGCTGGATAACAAACATGACGTCCGGCCGACCGGCATCGTATTCGTCGAAAACCAGCGCAACATTGTGTTTCAGGGCCCAAGGCAGGATGCCGTCCCGAAACTCGGTAATCTGGACGCCGTCCTTGACCACGATCGCGTCTTTTCCGACGAGGTCGATGCGGCTGATGTGGCTGTCCAGATTGACGCGTACGCACGGCCATTTCAGGCGGGCGGCAACCTGTTCGATGTGGGTCGATTTGCCGGTGCCGTGATAGCCGGTCACCATAACCCTTCGGTTGTGGGCGAACCCGGCAAGGATGGCGAGCGTCGTTTCCCGGTCGAAAAGGTAGTCCGCATCGAAGTCGGGCACGTACTCGTCGGCCTCGGAAAACGCGGGGACCATCAGGTCGGACTCGATCCCGAAGACGTCCCGAACGGAAAGTGTGCAATCCGGACAGCCGTCCACGTTGTCGTTCAAGTCATTCATCGTCTTCTTGTCCAGTCTGCTTGGGAGGTCGGGGGGGCACGCAAGCCCATGCATGTATCGCGCCGCAAGCCGGATGTCAGCAGAAACCTGATTGTTTCAGAATTTTGTAGGCTTGGATGATTTGACGCAGTCTTTCTTCCGAGGAGCGGTCACCACCATTGGCGTCGGGGTGATGGCGCTTCACCAATTCCTTGTAGCGGGCCTTGATCTTTTCGGCATTCGACGTCTCGTCCATGTCAAGCGTGTCGAAGGCTTTCTTCTCCATCGTGCGGACGCGCCGCGTCGGTTTGTCGGCATCCGTCTTGGGTTCGCCGTCTTCGTCAAACAGGCCGAAAGGATCGCGCGGCTTGCGCTTCCAGGCGCGCTGGGCGCGAAAACCCTGTTCGTCCTCGGTGCCCGGCTGACCGTTCACGCCCATTTTCCAGGTCGGCCGATGTCCGGTCATGGCGTCCTTTTGATAGGACGCGATCGCGTCGTCGCTCATGCCGGAGAAATAATTGTAGGACTTGTTGTATTCGCGGACGTGATCGATGCAGAACAGCAGGAACTGCCCCTCGCGGCCGCGTCCCATCGGCGCCTTGTGGGTGCCCGGCCGCGTGCACCCCTCCCATTGGCAACGGGGCTCCTTGTTTTCGATCGTGCGGTCCTGGTCGGGCTTTACACGAATGCTGTCGAAGAGGGACGAATCTAGCTTCATTGGTGTAGAACGATCACGAAAACGGTGGTGGTACGACGGCTGTCGGACGGCCGCACCGTCCCCGTAAAACAAATCGGCATTGTATCAAAAGGCGCCTTCACATGAACAGAGCAAAACGGATCGAACAGGCCTTATCGGACGATTTTCAGCCGCTGGAGCTGACCGTGACCGACGAAAGCCACCTGCATGCCGGTCATGCCGGTGCTTCACCGGAAGGGGAGACACATTTCCGTGTAGAAATCGTGTCGGATGCCTTCCGCGACAAGAGCCGCGTGCAGCGGCACCGGCTGGTGAACGAATCGCTGCAATCCGAACTCGCCTCCGGCTTGCACGCGCTGGCGATCCGCGCCTATTCGCCGGAAGATCCGAAACGCCGCTGATCGCATTGCAATCGATCGGAACCGCAGAAGCTCTATCGGACCGATTCGAGCGGCATGATGCGCAGGTTCATGATCCGGTTGCGCTGCTTTTTCAGAACAACGAACCGGAACCCGTGGAAAGTGAACACCTGACGCTCCTCCGGGATCATCTGGGCTTCGTGTATCACCAGGCCGGCAATCGTGGTCGCTTCCTCGTCCGGCAGCGACCAGTCAAGCGCCCGGTTGAGATCGCGCACGGGCACGGATCCGTCGACGAGCACAGCGCCGTCCGGCTGGGGACGCACGCCCTGGACCACGAGGTCGTGCTCGTCGGCAATGTCGCCGACAATTTCTTCCAGAATGTCTTCAAGGGTCACAAGACCCATCACCTCGCCGTATTCGTCGACGACGAGCGCAAGATGGCCCTTGCGTTTCAGGAAGGCGTTCAACTGGTCCTGCAGGCTGGTCGTCTCCGGCACGAACCAGGGAGACGTCGCCATGCTTTCGAAATCCAGGTTCTCGACCGCGCCGTCGACCGCCTTCAGGGAGCGCAAGAGATCCTTGGAATGGATGACGCCGATGATGTTGTCGTTGTCGTCGCGCCAGAGCGGCAGCCTCGTATAAGGGCTGGCCAGAACCTGTTCGACGAGCTTTTCGGCCGAATCGTCGACATTCAGCGTCTGCATGTTGGTGCGGTGAACCATGACGTCGTAGACGCTGAGATCGCGCAGGTCGAGCAGACCGCCGAGGCGGTCGCGCTCGTCCTTGACGAGGCCGCCCTCCAGATGTTGCAGGTCGACCGTTCCGCGGATTTCTTCGTGCGCCGACAGCATCGAATCGCCGCTCACGTCGACACCGGCCATTTTCAGGACGGCCCGCACGATCATCGTCACGCCGATGACGATCGGCCCGAACAAAAGCACAACGACCCGCACCACCGGCGCAACTTTCAGCGCGAACTTGTCGGGATTGCTGATCGCCCAGGTCTTGGGCAGCACTTCGGCAAAGACCAGCACCAGCGCCGTCATGATCAGCGTCGCGTAGACGACGCCGGCTTCGCCGAACACGCCGAGCAGAACACTGGTCGCCAGCGCCGACGCCAGGATGTTGACAAGATTGTTGCCGAGCAGAAGCGCCCCGATGAGCCTGTCACGGGTCAACAGCAGGATGTCGACCGTGCGGGCCTGCCGGTTGCCGGATTTGGCCAGTTGAAGCATACGGGCCCGCGACGCCGCGGTCAGTGCCGTCTCGGATCCGGAAAAAAACGCCGACAGGACCAGGAGCGCGATCACCGCGCCCGCGGCCAGCCAGATTTCGTCGAGAATCATCGGGTTTGCTCGTCTTCAAGAAAACTACGAACGGCATGCGGGTCCACGTCCTGCGAAATGAAGGCCGCGCCGATACCGGTCGCCAGAATGAAGGTCAGCGCGCCGCGGCTCACCTTCTTGTCCTGATGTATATGGGTCAGCAGGGTATCCGCGGAAACGTCGCAATCGCTCAGGGCGGCCAGTGACGTCGGCAGGCCGACGTCCTGCAGATGTCCGCAAACCTGGCCGACCGCATTGCCGCCGCACAAGCCGAGGCGTTCGGAAAACCGGAAGGCCATTGCCATGCCGATCGCCACACCTTCGCCATGTACCAGCCGGTCGGAATAGCCGGTCGCCGCCTCCAGGGCATGGCCGAACGTGTGTCCGAGGTTGAGCAGGGCCCGGCTGCCGGTTTCGTATTCATCTTCCGCGACAATCGCCGCCTTCGCCCGGCAGCAATGGGCGACCGCGTCGACCCGGGCCTGGCCGCCGTCAAAGACGTCGCGCCAATGCGCGCACAGCCAGTCGAAAAACCGGGGATCGTTGATCAGTCCGTATTTGACGACTTCGGCATACCCGGCGCGAAATTCCCGCAGCGGCAGGCTCGACAGGATCTCGGTATCGGCCAATACCAGCGATGGCTGGTGGAACGCTCCGACAAGGTTCTTGCCGTGACTGCTGTTGATACCGGTCTTGCCACCGACGGAGGAATCGACCTGGGCGAGCAGAGACGACGGGATCTGGATGAAATTCATGCCGCGGCGGGCGATCGCGGCGGCGAAGCCGGCCAGATCGCCGACAACCCCGCCGCCGAGCGCGACCACCAGGTCGTTGCGCTCCAGCCGGGCCGCCAGGATACCGTCCAGCACGGTCTGCAACGGGCCGAACGCCTTGGTCGCCTCGCCCGGTTCGACCAGGATCCGGGAATGCCGGATGCCGGCGGTATCCAGCGCGCGTTCCAGCGTCGGAAGATGGCTGTCGGCCACGTTGCGGTCGGTCACCACGGCAACGGCCGCGTCCGGATGGCGTCCGGCGATCTCGTCGCCGGCCCTTTCCAGAAGGCCGGGACCGACCAGGATGTCGTAACTGCGGGGGCCGAGATCGACGCGGACGGTTTTTTCAGCGGCGTCGGTCGGCTGCGATCCGCCTTGCAACAGGCTCATCGGGCGGAGCCCATGGCAGAGGCACCGATTGCCGTGTCCAGATGCTGATCGAGGGCGATCACGACCTGATCGACCACGGCGTCGTGCGGACCGTCGAAGGATTCCACGGCGAGGTCGGCTTCTGCATAGACCGGATTGCGTGTCGCGAGCAGGTCGCGCATGACCTGGTCGGGGTCCGCCGACTTCAGCAGCGGTCGATTCGATTTGCGCCGCACACGCTCCATCAGAATCTCGAGTTCGGCATGCAGCCAGATCGAAACAGCATCCTGTTTGATGCGCTTGCGGGTCTCATCGTTCATGAACGCGCCGCCGCCGGTGGACAGGACCTGTGCCCGCTCCCCGAGCAGGCGCGCGATGACCCGGCGCTCGCCGTCGCGGAAATAGGTTTCCCCGTGGCTTTCGAAGATTTCCGGGATCGTCATGTTGGCGGCTGTCTCGATTTCCTGATCCGCGTCGGTGAACGGCAGGTGCAGGCGATCGGCGAGGCGGCGGCCGATTGCGGTCTTGCCGGCCCCCATGATGCCGACCAGTACGATCGACCGGCCGTCGAGCCGGCGGACGATGTCCCGGTACACCCTGCGATCCGGTTTCGATGCCCCTGTCATGTGTTCTCCGCGCCGTCCGGTCGGCCGGTGTCCGGCCCGGGTTTCCTGCCGGTCTAAGATCTTCGACGGGACGGACTGACAAAGTCCATGGAAACCCTTTAAGAACCCTTGCTTTCCCGCCTCACTCCTGCAAAACAACTGGGTCAATACAGGATGTTGTCCCGGACTGTAAAGAATGCCTACTTTGACGCGCCTCGTCGTCATCGTTGCGGTGACAGTCGGCGTCATTTACGGCGCGCTTTATGCTTTGGCCAATTATGTGGAACCCAACCCGCGCGAGATGATCTTTCGCATCCCGCCGGAACGGTTGAACCGATGAGAACCGCGCGCAGCGTCGCCTCTCCCGTCCGCATAGAAACCTTTCTTGAAGTGCTGAGTGCGGAACGCGGTGCGGCGGACAACACGCTGGATGCCTATCGTCGCGATCTCGACGATCTTGCCTCCTGGCTGCGGACAAACGGCAGCGACCTCGACAGCGCGCAATCCGGGGACCTGGAACGCTATCTTGCCGGGCTCGCGGCGGAAGGCTTTGCGGCCGCGTCGCAAGCGCGGCGACTTTCGTCGATCCGCCAGTTCTACAAGTTTCTTTACGCAGACGGCGTGCGCAGCGACGATCCGACCTCGACACTCGACAGCCCGCGCCGCGGCCGCACGCTGCCGAAGACGCTGACAATCGCCGAGGTCGACCGGCTGATCGAATCGGCGCGCTACAATGCCGGGCTTGAGGGGCGCTCGCCGGCCAAGGCGCTGATGGCGCTCAGGCTCTATACCTGCCTGGAAGTGCTTTATGCGACCGGTCTCAGGGTGTCGGAACTGGTCGCGCTGCCGCGCCAGGCGGCCAACACGATGGACCCGTACATCACAATTGCCGGCAAGGGCGGGCGCGAACGGCTGGTGCCGCTCAACGATCCGGCGCGGGACGCCATGCACACTTATCTGGAACGCCGGGAAGCCTATGGTAGGCATGCCGACAGCAAATGGCTGTTTCCGGCTGCCGGCAAGTCCGGACACATGACGCGGCAGGCATTCGCACGGGACCTTAAGGCCCATGCGGTTTCGATTGGTATCGCGCCGGACAAGGTGTCTCCGCATGTGCTGCGGCATGCCTTTGCAAGCCATATACTGGAGAACGGGGCGGATCTGCGCATCATCCAGCAATTGCTCGGCCATGCCGATATCTCGACCACGCAGATCTACACCCATGTGCTGGACGAGCGCCTGCACGCGCTGGTCGCCACGCATCATCCGCTTGCCGAAGAATAGAACCGGCGCAGCGTCCGTGTGGTTAACCATTTTCGCGGATCCGATGCGGGGCGCGCAGATCCCGGCATGCGAAGGCTTGCCGTATGAGGCCGCTATCCGATAAACAGCGCACAAACTCCGGGCCCTCGGGCCGCAAACGGGAAACGGAATGCACGCCTATCTGGAATTCGAAAAACCGGTTGCCGACCTGGAAGGCAAGGTCCAGGAATTGCGGACGCTTGCCGATCAGGGCGAAGCCGTCGACGTGGCCGACGAAATCGAGCGCCTGGAAACCAAGGCGGCGCAGGCGCTGAGCGAACTCTACGCCAAGCTCACACCCTGGCACAAAACGCTGGTCGCGCGGCATCCGGACCGGCCGCATGTGAGCGATTACCTGAACGGTCTATTCACGGATTTCACGCCGCTTGCCGGCGATCGGGCCTTCGGCGAGGATTCGGCCATCCTCGGCGGACTGGCCCGTTTCGACGGGCGGCCGGTCGCGGTATTCGGACACGAAAAGGGCACCGACACACAAACCCGCATCAAGCACAATTTCGGCATGGCGCGGCCCGAGGGCTACCGCAAGGCGATCCGCATCATGGACCTGGCGGAGCGGTTCGGCCTGCCGGTCATATCGCTGGTCGATACGGCCGGAGCCTATCCGGGCGTCGGTGCGGAAGAGCGCGGCCAGGCCGAGGCCATTGCGCGGTCGACAGAAGCCTGTCTCGGGCTTGGCGTGCCCAACATCGCCCTGATCATCGGCGAAGGCGGATCGGGCGGTGCGATTGCCATTGCAACGGCCAACAAGGTCCTGATGCTCGAACACGCGATCTACAGCGTCATCTCGCCGGAAGGTGCGGCCTCGATCCTTTGGCGGGATTCGGCGCGCGCACAGGACGCCGCAACGAACATGAAGATCACGGCCCAGGACATGCTGCGTTTCGGTGTCGTCGATGCGATCGTGCCGGAGCCGACCGGCGGTGCGCATCGGCAACCGGACGCCGTGATCGCCAGCGCCGGCGAGGCGATCCGCGAGGCGCTGGAGGCGCTGGAGGGATTGGACGCGGATGCGATCCGCGAAGACCGGGCCAACAAGTTTCTGGCCATCGGCCGAATGGTATGATGGGATCGGATCTTGTGATGCTTTATGTCCGGACTGCACACGAAGCCGTGAAATGCGCGGCTCTTGCGCGTAATGCGCATCGAATTTAACGGTTGGGTAATCCTTCGCCCGCGATATGGACGGGCAGACCTTCTGGGTCGCGGCGGCGCGCGTATCGGCGCCGGACGACGGATCGGTTAGGGACGGATCGGTTGAGCATGTCGAAAAAACCCCTTCGCGCGGCACTTCTGGCCGCGACTGCGCTTGTCCTGGTCGCGTGCCAGGCGGACGAATTCGTGGGTGACCGCAAACACCTGCGACCGCTTTCGTATTCCGCGCAATCCCGGCTGAGCGATCTCGGCATGGAGAAAAACGCGCCGATCATGATGCGGATCTACAAGCAGGAAGGCGAGCTTGAGATCTGGAAACAGGCGCGCTCCGGCTCTTATGAATTGTTCAAGACCTATGAGATCTGTCGCTGGTCCGGCGAACTCGGGCCGAAATTCGCCGAAGGCGACCGGCAAGCACCCGAAGGCTTTTACGAAGTCACGCCGGCGCAGATGAATCCGAATTCGAAGTATTACCTGTCGTTCAATCTGGGTTTTCCGAATGCCTTCGACCGGTCTCACGACCGGACCGGCAGCCATCTGATGGTGCACGGTGCCTGCTCGTCGGCCGGGTGTTACGCCATGACCGACGAACAGATGCAGGAAATCTATTCGATGGCCCGCGAGGCCTTCAGCGGCGGACAGAAATCCTTCCAGGTACAGGCGTTCCCCTTCCGCATGACGGCGGAAAACTTCGTCAAACATCGCGACAACGAACACATGCCCTTCTGGACGATGCTGAAAGAAGGACACGATCACTTTGAAGCGGTCAAACAGCCGCCGCGGCTGGATGTCTGCGAACGCCGCTATGTGTTCAATGGAAAGCCCGATAACGATCGCGACCGTTTCCGGGCGCGCGAGGAGTGCCCGACCTATTCGGTTCCCGAATTCGTCGCCAAGGACGTCGCCGAGCGGCGCGCTGCCCATGAGACGGAAGTGGCGGCCTTGCTGCAGAAGATCAAGGACCGGCAGGAACGCGCCGAGAAATGGGAAGAGCGCAGCAAGAAAGTCGCGGATCTGCTTGATTTCAGCGATGACGACCGGCCCGACGGGTCGGTCGCGACGGCAGCCGGCGAGGCAACGACCGGTACCGTGTCCGAAGGAACGCCGATACCGGTTCCCGCACCCGGACGGACGGCAATCGCCGACGCGACAGGTTCGGACTCCGGAGGCGTGTTCAACCGCCTGACCCGCTTCGTGCCCGGTTTCGGCGGCGAACAGGGATCGCGGGAAGACTGAACCCTCTGCTGCAGAACGCTGGCCGGCAGGCCGGCGACGTCACGGCTTCACAACGGCCAGAACACCAGGATCGCCGGAACAGCGACGGCGATCACGATGATCTCCAGCGGCAATCCCATCCGCCAGTAATCACCGAACCGGTATCCGCCCGGCCCCATGATGAGCGTGTTGTTCTTGTGGCCGATCGGCGTCAGAAAGGCGCAGGACGCGGCGACCGCGACGGCCATCAGGAACGGGTCGGGGCTGACGTTCAATTGGCGGGCAATGTCGACGGCAATCGGCGCCGCGATGACGGCCGTGGCCGTGTTGTTCAAAACGTCCGAAAGGGTCATGGTCACCACCATCAGCACCAGAAGCACAGCATAGGCCGGCAGGCCGTCGGTTATCCCGACGATCCCGCCGGCAATCAATTGTGTCCCGCCGGAGGTCTCCAGCGCGGCGCCGAGCGGAATCATCGATCCGAGCAGCACGACGACAGGCCATTCGACCTGATTGTAGACCTCGCGCAGCGGCACGACATTGAAGATGACATAGAGCGCCGTGACCGCGGCAAGCGCGACCGGCAGATCGATCATGTTGAAACTGGCTGCCGCGATCGCCAGGCCGAACAGTCCGATGGCCGGCCAGGCCTTGTTATATTGCGTCACACCGAGCCCGCGCGAGGCGAGCGGCAGCAATTGCAGCCACGTGATGACCGCCTGGATGCGGGTTTGGGTGCCCAGCAGCAAAAGCACATCGCCCGGTTCGACGGTGAGGCGCCGGACCCGTTCGTAGAATTGCCGGCCCTGGCGGGACACGCCCAGCAACGTCACGCCGTGCTGGCGCAGCAATTGCATCGATAGTGCCGAGCGGCCGACGATCAGGCTGTCGCGCTGGGCGACGACTTCAGAGACGACGAGGTCGCTGTCCTGGGCAACGGCCGGATGGTTTTCGCCCGCATAGGCAAGCTTGAACGACCCCTTAAGGCGATCGATTTCGCTCGGCGGGGCCTCGACGATGAGCGCATCGCCCGGCCTGATCGTGGCGTAGCGGGCGCGACCGGGCAGCCGCCGCTTGCCGCGGACAAGTCCGAGATAGGCAACGTCCTCTTCCACGGTTTCGTTGTACAGGTCCTCGATCGTGCGCCCGACGACCGGTGAATCTTCGGAGACGATCAGTTCGGCTATGTAATGCTGCAGGTCGAAGAAAGTGTCGCCGGCGGCTTCCTCGTCGTCTGCTACCGGCAGCAACCGCCAGCCGATCAGGGCGACAAACGCGATGCCGGCGACGGCGCAGACGGCGCCGACCGGAAAGAAGTCGAACATCTGAAAAGAGCCGCCGAGCGCTGTTTCGCGGTATTTTGCAATGATGATGTTGGGCGGTGTGCCGATCAGGGTGACGAGACCGCCGAGGATGGTGGCAAAGGCCAGGGGCATCAGAGTGACACCGGCGGCGCGGCCGGCGCGCTTGGCGGCCTGCAGGTCGACCGGCATCAAAAGAGCGAGTGCCGCGACGTTGTTCATAAACGCCGACAGCACGCCGCCGACGCCGCCCATAATCGTAATGTGGGTGCCGATGCCGCGCGCCGAATCGATCAGGTTGCGGGTGATCATGTCGACGGCCCCCGAATTGATAAGGCCCCGTGAGATGATCAGGACGAGCGCGACAATGACTGTCGCAGGATGGCCGAAACCGGAAAATGCCTGCGCCTGCGGCACGACGCCGAGGCATAGACCGATGATCAACGCGCAAAACGCGACCAGGTCGTAACGCCAGCGGCCCCACAACAGCATCGCAAACACGCCGCCGAACAGGGAAAACAGGATGATCTGCTCTGTCGACACCGGACCGCGCTCCCTCGGATGGCATGCCGCGCCGCCCGAGGATCGGGGCGGCGGGACGGCCCGGCGCCGGAACTCGGCGCAAGGCGGGTTAACGCAGCGTAAAGCGCCGACGGCCCCTATTCAATGCGGGCGCGCACATGTCCTTGAATGTCCGGGGCCCCGACGAAAAGAGGTATCAGATCGGCTCTCCGAGCATCAGCTTCGGTGTCTGGCCGGTAATGCCGGCCGCTTCCCTGATGAAAGCGGATTTCAGGGACGGCATGCGGTCCACCAGTCCGAGGCCCAGGTCGCGGATGCCGCGCAGAAGGCGATTGTCGTTGGAGAACAGGCGGTTGAGGCTGTCGGTGACGGCGCCCATCTGCCAGGTGTCGAAGCGACGCCATTGCTGATAACGCTGCAGCACGTCCGGTCCGGCGATGTCGAGCCCGAGACGCCGCGCCTCGATCACGACTTCAGTCAGGGCGGCGACGTCGCGAAAGCCCATGTTCAGGCCCTGTCCGGCGATCGGATGGATGCCGTGTGCCGCGTCGCCTGCCAGCGCAAAGCGCGGCCGCACGAATTCGCGCACCAGCATGAGGCCGAGCGGATAGGCCTGACGCGGACCGGCAAGCGAGAACCGGCCGAGATGAAAGCCGGTTCGGCTCTCCAATTCCATCAGGAACAATTCTTCGTCCTCGGCGATCAGACGATCCGCGCGCTGCGGGTTTTCGGTCCAGACCAGCGACGACCGGTTTCCGGTGAGCGGCAGAAGGGCAAGCGGCCCGGCCGGCAGGAAATGCTCTTCGGCGCGGCCGTGATGCGGCTCGGTGTGGGCAAGGGTCGTGACGATGGCCTTTTGACGGTATTGCCAGGACACCGTCCTGATGCCGGCCTGTTCCCGGAGACCGGATCGCACGCCGTCGGCGGCGACGAGCAGATCGGCGTTCACGCTGCCCTGGTCGTCGGAGAGCGCGACCTGCATGCCGGCACCGGTTTCTTCGAACCCGGTGATGCGGCACGGTGCCTTCAGCCTGACGCCAAGGGCTTCGGCCCGGTCCTGAAGCGTGGCGACCAGGTGCGCATTCGGCACCATGTGCGCAAACGGCTCGCCCGGTTCGATTTCGCCGTCGAAGGAGAGAAAGACCGGTCGAACGGCATCGCCCGTGCGGCTGTCAGTGACGATCATGTCCCGGATCGGCTGAGCCTGGTCGGCCAGATCGTCGAATACGCCAAGCACGGTCAAAAGCCGGCGGGCGGACGCGGCGATTGCCGAGGCTCTTTCATCGCCCTTGCCGGGTGCTGGCTTGCCGGCCCGGGCATCGACCACCATGATCTCCAGATCCGGATCGGACTGTTTGAGCGCGACGGCGAGCGACAGGCCGACATAGCCGCCGCCGCCGATGAGAACATTCATGTCGTTGCCTTTTTCGGGCATGAGCTTTTCATCCTTGCAGGCCGATCGGAGCCGGATCACATCCGGGACCGGAAGACCCGGCTTTCAATTCCATGATTGCGCGTCGAACGGCATCCGGCCTAACTACACGCGTCTTGCTCTTGACGCTCTTTCTTCGCCGTTCTTTCCGGGAGTTCCGCATGAGCGAAGCCGTCGACCGCCTCCTTACCACTCTCGACCTTGAGCCGCTCGAGCACAACCTGTTTCGTGGCCGCAGCCCTCAGGTCGGCTGGCAGCGGGTTTTTGGCGGCCAGGTCGTCGGTCAGGCGCTGGTTGCGGCAAGCCGCACGGTGACGGATCGGGCCGTACATTCGCTGCACGGCTATTTCATGCGGCCCGGAGATCCGGCCGTTCCGATTGTCTACGAGGTGGACCGGATTCGCGACGGGCGCAGTTTCGCGACCCGGCGCGTCGTGGCGATCCAGCACGGCCAGGCGATCTTTTCCATGTCGGCATCCTACCAGGTGCCGGAAACGGCGCTCGATCATCAGATATCGGCGCCCGACGTGCCGGCGCCGGAAGACCTGCCGAGCGAAAAGGAATTGCGCGACCGCTTTATCGATGTAGCGCCGGAAAATGTGCGTCGCTATTGGGAGCGCGAACGTCCGATCGAGATGCGGCCGCTGACGATGAAACACTATTTCACGCGCGAAAAACTCGATCCGGTGCAAAACGTCTGGATCCGAACGACCGGACCCTTGCCAGACGACGCGGACATCCATCATTGCGTGCTCGCCTACGCGTCGGACATGACGCTTCTGGACACCGCCCTGTTCGCGCATGGCCGTTCGGTCTTCGACAAGGATCTGCAACTGGCCAGCCTCGACCACGCCATGTGGTTTCACCGGCCCTTCCGGGCCGACGACTGGCTTTTGTACAGCCAGGACAGTCCGAACACGTCCGGCGCGCGGGGGTTCACGCGCGGCTCCATCTACGATCGCGCCGGCCGGCTCGTGGCATCCGTTGCCCAGGAAGGGTTGATTCGTCTGCGGGACGATTGAATCGCCGACGCGGCGATTGTGCACTGCAGCAAGTAATTTGATGAAAATTTAGGCAAGCGCTTCTGAATTGGGCAAATCAGGCGCCGGTCGCCCCTGATTTGAGCAGGTGACCGTTCTGGAATCCGCCAAAACCCTCGGATTTTCGGGTTTGGCACAGTCTTTGATGGGACTCCTCCCGATTTTGGCCCCGTTGTCTGGCGGCCGTCGATAACCGTTCGCATCAACGCGGCTCCCAGGGGCAACAGGACGGCGACACGCCAGGCAGACGACCGGCCGATGTCGAGCCATACAATGGGGAGTAATGGAATGAGATTGTTATCCTTAGGATTGGGCGCCGCCGCGCTTGTCGGCCTTGCCGCCGCAGGGCCTGCGCTCGCGCAGGACACGCCGGAATTCGCCGCAGCGGCCGATACCGCCTTCATCCTCAACACGACATTGTTTCTGGTCGCCGGATTCCTGGTCATGTTCATGGCCGCTGGCTTCTGCATGCTGGAAGCCGGGCTGGTGCGTTCAAAAAACGTGTCGATGCAATGCCTTAAGAATATCGGCCTGTATTCCGTCGCCGGTATCATGTTCTGGCTGGTCGGCTACAATCTCATGTATGAAGGCGTGAACGGCGGCTATTTCGGAACACCGCTACCGAAGGCCATCCCGGCACCGGACGCCGATTCGGGCGATTACGCGGCCGCCTCCGACTGGTTCTTCCAGATGGTGTTCTGTGCGGCAACGGCTTCGATCGTCTCCGGGGCGCTCGCGGAACGCATCAGACTGTGGCCGTTCCTTATCTTCACGGCGGTGCTGACCGGCATCTTCTACCCGATCTCCGGCTCCTGGCAGTGGGGCGCCGGCTGGCTCAGCGAAATGGGCTTCTCCGATTTTGCCGGGTCGACGATCGTGCACTCGGTGGGCGGCTGGGCCGCGCTTGCGGGCGCCATCATTCTCGGGGCACGGACCGGCAAGTACGGCAAGGGCGGTGAAGTGCACCCGATGCCCGGCTCCTCGATCCCCCTTGCGACGCTTGGCACGTTCATCCTGTGGCTCGGCTGGTTCGGCTTTAACGGCGGATCGCAACTGGCGCTCGGCACGATCAGCGACGCCTCTTCAGTCGCCAAGATCTTCGTGAACACGAATACGGCCGCAGCCGCGGGCGTGCTGACCGCGATGATCCTGACGCAGGTCATCTACAAGAAGGTCGACGTGACAATGGCGCTGAACGGTGCGCTGGGCGGTCTCGTTGCGATCACCGCCGAGCCGCTGGCGCCGTCGGTCTTCCTGGCGATCATCATCGGCGGTGTCGGTGGCGCGCTCGTCGTGTTCTCCGTGCCGCTGCTCGACCGCTTCAAGATCGACGACGTGGTCGGCGCCATCCCGGTGCACCTGGTCTGCGGCATCTGGGGCACACTGATCGTTCCGCTGTCGAACAGCGATGCAGAATGGGGGACCCAGATCCTTGGCATCGCCGCCTACGGCGTCTTCACGTTCGTCGCGTCGGGCATTCTCTGGTTCGCGCTCAAGAGCACGATCGGGATCCGGGTGTCGGACGAAGAGGAATCGCTCGGTCTCGACAAGGTCGAGGTCGGTGTCGAAGCCTATCCGGAGTTCGGCCAGGGCAGCGCCCGCCTGTAAATCAACCGGTCACCGTCGCTCGCGCGACGGTGACCCTTCGCCGTCCGGGCCATTCCGGTTCGGTGTCTATGCCCAAAGCGGTCGGGCTGTGACGACCGCTTACTTGAAACCCGGCAGTGCGCTGCCGGGTTTTTTTGTCGAGCGTCGCCAACCGGTGTTGCGGAATCGCAACGATCGCATCCAATCTGACATGAGAAATGCGCCGCTTCGACGTGCCGGTGCATAAACATCAGATCCGGATCGCATAGATCCCGGACTTTCCAGTCGAGAGCAAGAGCGGCAATTACCTTATATACTTCCTGTGCTTAGGGAAAACGCTCCAATATCGTTTTGTTCGGGATGACCGTGTATTGAATAGTCGAAGGCCTGCATTCTATTTTTTAGAGCTGTGTGAGAATTATAACTGTTGCTAGAAAACCTGTTGATTACACGAGTTGGCGTATTGTTTGTGACCGACCATTTTCTTATCGATGAATCGGGTATCGATTCGATTTGTTGATGCTCGCTGTCATTCTCTATTCGACAGCGTGGCGGAACCCTTCGGAAAGCGTGGGATTCCCCTCGGTTCATCGGACCTTCTGTCTTCCTCCCTGGCGCCTCGGCGCCGACTTTCAAACCCGGGCACCGCGCCCGGGTTCTTTTCGTCGGTCCCCCGGGTCCTCTTCGTCGTTTCGAATGAAGAGTTTCAGGCCGCCAAGCCGTCAGCCGAAGTCGAAATCGGCGATGACCGGTGCGTGGTCGGAGGGTTTTTCCCAGCCGCGGGCTGGCTTGTGGACATCGACCGAGCGCAGGGCCGGGTGCAGATCCTGCGTGATCCAGACGTGGTCGAGCCGCCGCCCCTTGTCCGACTTTTCCCAATTCGGTGAACGGTAGCTCCACCACGTGTAAAGCCGTTCTTCGGGCGGGATGTGGCTGCGCATGGCATCGACCCAGCCGCCGTCGGCCAGGACACGGTTGAGGCCGTCGGTCTCGACCGGCGTATGGCTGACGACTTTGAGCAATTGCTTGTGCGACCATACATCGGTTTCGAGCGGGGCGATGTTGAGATCGCCGACCAGGATCGTGCGGGAGCGGGAACTGCGGTCGGCAGCATAGCGGGCCTGCATCTCGTCGACGAAGGCGAGCTTGTGTGCGAATTTCGGGTTGGCCTTGACGTCCGGGACGTCACCGCCCGCCGGAACGTAATAGTTCTCCACATTGATGTGCGCGCCGCCGATTTCCACGTCGGCAGCAATGTGCCGGGCATCGGTCTGATCGCAGAAATGGCGGCGGGTGACGTTCTCAAGCGGATGACGCGAGACCAGGGCGACGCCGTGATAGCCTTTCTGGCCGTGCACTGCGCAATGTTCGTACCCGGTCTTGCGGATAGCAGCGAGGGGGAATTCGCCATCGCGGCACTTGATCTCCTGAAGGCACAGGATATCGGGCTCGAACTCCTTCAGGAGGCGCTCGACCAAACCGATCCGCAGCCGGACCGAGTTGATGTTCCAGGTGACAATTCGAAATGCGGAGGCCATGGATATCCGATCGTGATGGGCATGGGGGTTGGCGCGGGGACCGCGCGTGGACAATGCGCGGCGCCATTCTGGCCCGAGGGCTTACCATACCCTGTCAGCAAACGACATGCGTGCCGCCGCCGGACATAGGCGCGCCGGCATCGACATGTGTGAGGCGGGGAATCCGCGTGTCAGACGTTCGTTCCGGCAGTGACTAAAGGCGGTGCGTCACTGGTTGCCGCCGAGCGGTCTTTCGCGCAGATATTGGATGTTGAAGCGGCGCGGATTGACCGGCTTGTCTTTTTCCACGTTGTAGATCGCGACCGAGGTGTCGAGGCCCTGGGCGTCGGTGACGGTCCATTGGCGCAATTCGTGGGTGTCGCCGTCAAAGATCATGGTCAGCGTGCCTTCGCCGAACAGCGTCGATTCCTTGACCACCACGGTGATGATGTCGGAGGCGATGGCGATATCCATCACGTTCGACGTGGACACCAGATCGATATCCTCGCTCAGAAGGAAGCGCAGCGGCGTGCGTTTCAACGGCCACAGGTCTTGGGTGTCGCGGCGCTTGTCGCGAATCGCAATCGACTTTCCGTCCGAGACGATGTCGACCTGGGCCGGCGGGGCGTAGACGAAATGGATCTTGCCGGGACGCTGCAGCGCGAACGTGCCTTCGATGCGCGACCCGTCAGGACCGAACTGGATGAACTCGCCGGTCAATGTCCGGAACGAATTCAGATAGGCATTGATGGACGAGACGGCGCTGTCGCGATCGGGCGCCGTTTCGGCGCGGACCGGCCCGGAAGGCGCCGGGATCTGCAAGAAAAGCGCGGCAGCCAACAGGCCGAGTGAGAGGGTCAGCCGACGGGCGGCCGGGATGCGCCGGAGGTTCATGGGCTTGCCTTCATCCAATGATTTCGTGACGGTCCGGCCCGGACGGGATCCAGCCTGGATAGGCTTCGATACTCGGAGAATCGCGGTCCGTCCGGGTGTCTATCCTGTTTCAATATGGCGCGAACATGACGGGTCGGCCCTCACATTTCGTCGCCGGTTTCAACCAATATCTCGCGTTTGCCGGCATGATTGGCCGGACCGATCAGCCCTTCCTGTTCCATGCGCTCGATGATCGAGGCCGCGCGGTTGTAGCCGATCGAAAGCCGCCTTTGTACATAACTGGTGGACGCTTTCTTGTCGCGCAAGACGATTGCGACCGCCTGTTCGTACAGGTCGCCGCCTTCCGCTTCGCCGCCGCCGGCCTCGTCTGCGGACCCCGGATCGACTTCGTCCTCGTCGGTAATCGCCTCCAAATATTGCGGCACACCTTGGCTTTTCAGGTGATTGACGACCTTTTCGACCTCGTCGTCGGACACGAACGGGCCGTGCACCCGCTGAATGCGACCGCCTCCGGCCATGTACAGCATGTCGCCCATGCCGAGCAATTGTTCGGCGCCCTGTTCCCCGAGAATCGTGCGGCTGTCGATCTTTGAGGTTACCTGGAACGAGATCCGCGTCGGGAAGTTGGCCTTGATGGTGCCGGTGATGACGTCGACCGAAGGGCGCTGGGTCGCCATGATGATATGGATGCCGGCCGCCCGCGCCATCTGCGCGAGGCGCTGGATCGCGCCTTCGATGTCTTTGCCGGCGACGATCATCAGGTCGGCCATTTCGTCGACAATGACGACAATGAAGGGCATCGGCGACAGATCGAGCTCTTCCTGCTCGTAGATCGCCTCGCCGGTTTCGCGGTCGAAACCGGTCTGAATCGTGCGGGTAATGACTTCGCCCTTGGCTTCGGCCTGGCGGACCCGGTTGTTATAGCCGTCGATGTTGCGCACACCGAGCTTGGACATCTTCTTGTACCGGTCCTCCATCTCGCGCACCGTCCATTTCAGCGCGACGACGGCCTTTTTCGGATCCGTCACGACCGGGGTCTGGAGGTGCGGGATTCCGTCATAGACCGACAATTCCAGCATCTTGGGGTCGACCATGATCAGCTTGCACTCGTCCGGCTTCAGCCGGTAGAGCAGCGAGGCGATCATGGTGTTGATGGCCACCGACTTGCCCGAGCCGGTGGTGCCGGCCACAAGAAGGTGCGGCATGCGGGCAAGGTCGGCGATCACAGGCTCGCCGCCGATGGTCTTGCCGAGACAAAGGGCGAGCTTCGCCTTCGATTTCTCGAACTGTTCGGACGCCAGCGATTCGCGTAAATAAACGGTCTCCCGGCGTGGATTGGGAAGCTCGATGCCGATCGCATTCTTGCCCGGGATCACGGCGACACGGGCGGAAATCGCGCTCATCGACCGGGCGATGTCGTCGGCCAGCCCAATGACGCGTGACGACTTGATGCCCGGTGCCGGCTCCAGTTCGTACAGCGTGACGACCGGTCCCGGCCGGACGTTGATGATATCGCCGCGGACGCCGAAATCCTCCAGGACCCCCTCCAGAATCCGGGCATTCTGTTCCAGTGCCTCGTTGCTCATGGAGGCGTCGCGGCGCAGCGCCTTCGGCTCGCTCAGGACATGCAGCGGCGGGAATTCGAATTCCTCGGGCGCAAGCAGCGACCCCTGCGCCTCGCGGATGACACGTTTGCCGGGTTTTGCCGGCGGCGCCTTTTGCGTCACCCGCGGCGGTGCCGTCTGCAGGCCCGGCTGTTCGGCGGCCGGATTACCGACCCGCGGTTGCGCGACCGCCGGTTCGTCGACGTCGAGGCCGGCACCCGCGTTTCCGGGTGGCGGGACTTCGGCGACCAGGTCGTCGTCAAGCCCGTCATAGTCGCCATAACCGGGGTCGATCGCCCCGCCGGGATCCATGGCATTGCCGCGGCCGAACGCCGGCTCGGCGCGATCGCCGGAATAGAACTCATCCAGGCCGTCATCCGGTTCAAGCAGCGATTCGCGGACTTTCGAGACCCACGATGTCGGACGGTCCGGTTTCTGCGGCGCCGGTCTGGACCCGGTTGCCCGGCGCAATTGGGCGCGGGCCATGAGCGTCCAGTGGAAGAGCGCACCCAAACCGGTGCTGGCGCGCGACAGGAGCGATTGCCGCTGTTCGGCGTCGTCGTCGTAACCGTCGTCCTCGAAATCGTCGATATCGAAAGCCGGTTCATGCGCCTCCGCCGGCTTCTTGCGACCCATAAGGCTGCGGCGGGCGCGACCCGCCTCGCTGCGCAGGTGGCGGACCGACAGGCCGCAGGCATGCACGACACAGGACAGCATCGCGCCGCCAAGTAGGAGACCGGCAACGACCTTGACAATGCCGTCCGCGCCGGCACCCGCGACAAGCAGCGGCACTTTCAGGATCCAGTCGCCGATGACGCCACCCAGACCGAGCGGCAGCGGCCATGCGGCCGATACCGGGAGGCAGGCAAAAAAACCGGCGCCGATCACGACACTTGCCAACCAGGCCAGCCCGGCACGCCGCGCCGGACGGGCCGGTGAACCGTTGATCAGCCTCCAGCCCCAGAAAACGAGCGGCAGCGGCACGAGCACCGAGGCAAGGCCGATAAACTGCATGGCAAGGTCGGACAGGATTGCGCCCGGCTCACCAAGCACATTGCGCACCGGCCCGGTGGTCGCATGGCTCCAGCTCGGATCTTCGACGGACCAGGTCGCCAGCATCGCCGCAATCATCGCCGCAATCGCGATGAGCAGAAGGCCGCACGCACCTTCGAAATTGCGGGTCAGGGCATTCTTCAATCTTTGATCGGCGTCGGGCTGGTCGTCCGACGTTCGAAGCAGCGGCATGGTCACCCGGTCCGGTCTGGGGCCTACAACACATCCCAAGGACGTCCGATGCCGTCGTGACAGCGAATCCGCGGCCCCGCGACGCCCTCTTCGTAAAAGCGGTCTGCCGGCCGATCGAACGCGGAAATCCGCGCAAACGCCTTCGATCGGCACAGTCGGGGCGCGCTCGACCACGCCCTCGAGGACCCTATCAAGGGTTTGGTTAACCGTGTTTTAACCGGGCGGGATGCGGCTGCCTGTAAGGTCCGTCTTTTCCGTTCAGGGCGCCGGGTTGCAATGCCGCTGGTGGATGGCGTTGATCGCGGTTTCCAGGTCTGAATCCAGTCGGATAGCGGCCGCCGACAGATCGTCGTCCAATTGTTCAAGTGTTGTTGCGCCGATGATCACCGAGGTGGTGAAAGATCGCGACGCCACGAACGCGAGCGCAAGCTGCGCCGGCGTCATGCCGGATGCCTGCGCCAGGTCGACATAGGCCGCATAGGCTTCCTGCGATCCCGGCTTTTCATAACGTTGCTGCCGATTGAACAGAGTGCGGCGGGCCGCCCTCGGGCGGGCCCCGTTCAGGTATTTTCCGGTCAGAAATCCCTGGGCCAGCGGCGAATAGGCGAGGAGGCCGACCTTTTCGCGGTCTGCTATTTCGGCAAGTCCGGTCTCGAACGTCCGGTTGACCAGGGAATAGGCGTTTTGGATCGACTGGACCCGCGCGGTCCCATTGCTGTCCGACGCCTGGAGATACCGCATCGTGCCCCAGGCGCTTTCGTTCGACAGACCGATGGCGCGCACCTTGCCGGATTTTACCAGATCGGTCAGCGCGTCCAGCGTCTCGTCGATGGGTGTTTCATCATCATGCCGGTCGACGCCCTTCCAGACCGTGGGATTGCCGCCGAAAGCGGAAATGTCGCGATCCGGCCAATGCACCTGATAGAGGTCCACGTAATCCGTCCGCAGGCGGCGCAGGGATGCATCGATCGCTTCATTGATCTGGGCCCGCGTCAGGCGCGCCGGACTGGCATCGGCCCGAAACCAGGTATTCTTCGACCGACCGACGACCTTGGTCGCAAGCACGATATCGGCCCGGCGGCCGGATCGCTGCAGCCAGGTTCCCAGGATCTCCTCGCTGCGTCCCTGCGTGTCGGGCAACGGCGGAATGGCATAGAGTTCGGCGGTATCGATGAAATTGACGCCGGCGTCGAGGGCGCGGTCGATCTGCGCGTGGCCTTCGCGTTCGGTGTTCTGGTCGCCCCAGTTCATCGATCCCAGACACAGCACGCTGACATCGATGCCGCTGGTGCCCAATGGTCTTTTTTGCATGTGAATGAATGCCCCCTGCTGACCCTTACCCGGATTGCCGGTCGCGTACCCGCGCAATCAGTTCTTCGACAAGCGGTCGAATCCTTTCGACGATGATCGCAACGCCTTCGGCGGTCGGATGCATGCCGTCGGGCAGGTTGAGCGAAGGGTCCGCCGCCACACCTTCGAGAAAGAACGGGTAAAGCAGCGCGCCGTGCCGCTCCGCCAGCCGCGCAAAGATCGAATCGAAGGCGGTTGCATAATCGGCGCCCAGATTGGGCGGTGCGCGCATGCCGGCAATCAGCACTTCGACACCGCGATCGGCGAGCTTTTGCAGAATCGTGTCGAGCGCTTTTTCGGTGGTTTCCGGCGGCAGGCCGCGCAAGGCATCGTTGGCGCCCAGTTCCAGGATGACCGCGTCGACATTGTCGTCAAGCGCCCAGTCGAGCCGGGCGAGGCCGGCTTTTGTTGTATCGCCCGAAACGCCGGCATTGATCACCGTCAGACCGGGATAGTCGGGCGCGAGCGCTGCTTGAAGTTGTGCCGGGAAGGCAGCCCCGGCCGGCAATTGGTACCCTGCCACCAGGCTGTCGCCGAAGGCCACGATGCGGATCGTCTCCGGGGTCGCGGCCCGTCCGGCGGTTGCCAGACTGGCCAAAAGCACCGCCAGTGCTAGGTAATTATGAACTTTCATTAAGGTGATCGTCCTCGCGAATCGTGCGTATATTCTGGCAGACATGCACTTCAGTGCCCCCATCACGGCCGAAACCGCGGCGATGCCTTCGGCATTGTCGTATCTCCGAACCGACCGCCCGCAGCCATACCATATAGGGTAGACCGCCTTGTCCGAACCAGTTGTCTTTCTGAATGACGTGCATTTGAGCCTCGGGACCGGGGCGTCGCACGTCCACATCCTGCGCGGCGTCAACCTGTCGATCGACGGCGGCGAATCCGTCGGCATTGTCGGGCCCTCGGGATCGGGCAAGACCACGCTCCTCATGGTGCTGGCCGGGCTGGAACAGGCGGATAGCGGGGAGGTCAGGGTTGCCGGCGAGGATCTGCGCGCGATCGGAGAGGATGCGCTCGCCCGGTTTCGCGGTCGGTCGGTCGGCATCGTGTTTCAGTCGTTTCATCTGATCCCGAACATGACGGCGCTGGAAAACGTCGCCGTGCCGCTGGAACTGGCCGGCTTTGACGCGCCGTTCGATCGCGCCCGCGAAGAATTGGGGCTGGTCGGCCTCGCCGACCGCACGACCCATTATCCGACCGAATTGTCCGGCGGTGAGCAGCAGCGTGTCGCGATCGCCCGGGCGCTGGCGCCCGAACCGCGGCTCATGATCGCTGACGAGCCAACCGGCAATCTGGACGAGGCAACGGGCGAACAGATCATCAAGCTGATGTTCGATGCGGTCGCGGAACGTTCCATGACGCTTGCGCTGGTCACCCACGATACGGGCCTGGCCCGGCGCTGCGACCGGATGGTGCGGGTCCGGCTCGGCGAAATCGAAACCGGCCAGCCGGCAATGGCGGAAGCGTGAGCGCGATGCCGTCCTTTGCGCCGGTACGCAATCCGGCGGGCTGGTCGACGGCCTGGCGGTTTGCCTTGCGGGAATTGCGCGGCGGGCTCCGGGGCTTCTACGTCTTTCTCGCCTGTATCGCGCTCGGCTCGATGACGATTGCCGGGGTGAACTCGGTCTCCCGGGCGATGATCGACGGCATTCTTGCTGAAGGGCAGACCATTCTCGGCGGCGATGTGTCGTTTTCGCTGATCCATCGGCAGGCGGAATCGGATGAACGCGCCTACCTGGAATCGCTCGGGGCGATGTCCCGAATTGCCACCCTGCGCGCCATGGCCCGCAAACCGGACACGCTCGACCAGACCCTGGTGGAGATCAAGGCGGTGGATGACGTCTATCCGCTTTACGGCACGATGCGCCTGGCGGAGGGCGGGACGCTGGAGGAAGCGCTTGCGGCCGAGGCATCCGAATTCGGCGGCGTTGTGGACGTGGCGCTGCTCGCCCGTCTCGGCCTTGCCGTGGGCGACCGTATCACGATCGGTGAGGCCACCATTCGCATCGGTTCCGTGATCGAGACCGAACCGGACCGCGTCGGCGGCGGGATCGGCTTCGGTCCGCGTCTGATGATCTCCCACGCCGCACTTGAAGCGTCCGAGTTGGTCCAACCCGGCAGTCTCGTGCGCTGGCACTACCGGATCCGGCTGTCGGAAGCCGGCCCGTCGTCGATGGGGCCGGTGCGGGCGCTGATTGCGGATGCGCGCGAACAATTCCCGAAGGCCGGCTGGCGCATCCGCTCCTACGCCAATGCCGCGCCCGGCCTGCAACGCCAGATTCAGCGGTTTTCGGAGTTCCTGACGCTGGTCGGGCTGACCGCACTCATCATCGGCGGGGTCGGCGTCGCCAATGCAGTGCGCGCCTTTCTCGATTCAAAACGATCGGTCATCGCCACATTCAAGTGTCTCGGGGCACCCGGCGGTTTTGTGTTCCGGGTCTATCTCATCCAGATCATGCTGTTGGCGGCGGCCGGCATTGCCGCAGGACTGGTGCCGGGGGCCATCGCGCCCTTCATAGCGGGCAGTTTTCTCGCCGAGATCCTGCCGATCGGCGACCATATCCGGGTGTATCCGGACGCGCTGGCGCTCGCCGTGGTCTATGGGTTCCTGACCGCTCTCGCCTTTGCCCTGTGGCCCCTTGGCAGGGCCCACGACGTCCCGCCGACCGCTCTGTTCCGCGAGCGGGCCGGCGATACCGGTCGAGCCCCGCGGCTGGCCTATCTGCTTGCGATGGCGCTCGCCATCGCGTGTCTGGCGGGTCTGGCCATCGTGGTCACGACGGATCCGCGCATTTCGGTGATCTATATCGCGGCGACAGCCGGTGCCTTCGTCCTGTTGCGCCTTGTCTCTGTCGGCGTCATGGCGGCGGCGCGCCGCGCGCCGCATCCGCGGCTGACGGAAGCCCGCATGGCGCTGTCGAACATCCATCGCCCGGGTGCCCTGACGCCGTCGGTCATTCTTTCCCTGGGCCTTGGCCTCGCGCTTCTGGTCGCGCTTGCCCTGATCGACGGCAATCTGCGTCATCAATTGACTTCCGGCCTGCCGGAGCGGGCGCCCAGCTTCTTTTTTGTCGATATCCAGAATTCGGAAGTCGAGGCGTTCGAGGGCCTGCTCGAGCGGGAGGCCGCGACCGGCACGGTGCAGCGAGTACCGATGCTGCGCGGACGCATGGTGTCGGTCAAGGGCGTGCCGGCGTCCGAAGTGGAAGCGCCGCCAAATGTTGCCTGGGCCCTGCGCGGCGATCGCGGCCTGACCTATTCCGATGCCCTACCCAAAAATTCCGAACTGGTGGCTGGATCCTGGTGGGCGGCGGATTACGAGGGCGAGCCGCTGGTCTCGTTCGAAGACGAAGTTGCGGACGGACTGAACCTGGCCGTCGGCGACCGGGTGACGGTCAACGTGCTCGGGCGGGAAATCACCGCGCGCATAGCCAATACCCGGCGCGTGCAATGGGAATCGCTCGCCATCAACTTCGTCATGGTGTTCTCGCCCAATACCTTCGCCGGCGCACCGCACACACATCTGGCAACCGTCACCTATCCGGAACAGACGGCGCTCGAAGAAGAATTGGACCTTTTGCGGGCCGTCACTGCCGAATTCCCGACAATCACGTCGGTCCGGGTCAAGGACGCGCTCGATTCGATCAACGAACTTGTCGGACATCTGGCGACCGCCGTGCGTGTCGCAGCGGCTGTCGCGCTGGTGGCCAGCGTGCTTGTGCTTGCCGGGGCGCTTGCCGCCGGGCACCGATACCGGATCTACGACGCCGTTATTCTGAAAACAGTGGGCGCCACACGGGGACGTATCATGACGGCCTTCGTGCTGGAATACATGACACTCGGGCTCGTGACGGCGATTTTTGCAGTGGTCGCCGGCACGGCGGCCGCCTATGGCGTCCTGGAAGGTGTCATGTCGATCCCGTTCACCTTCATGCCCGCGACGGCAGTGGCCGCGGTTGCCATCGCCCTGGTGCTGACGGTGGGCTTCGGTCTATTGGGGACATGGCGCGTGCTCGGCCAGAAACCGGCGCCGATCCTGCGGAATCTCTGATGGGAACGGCGCCGTGCGTTTCCCTTCGGTCATCTCGCGTTAACCGCGATAGTTTCTGTCACCGATTTGCCGCACGCTTTCCGGTACAGTACGGACTTGTCCTTATGCAGGACTCGGCCCATATTAAGTTCGGGAAGGCCGCTTTTGCGGCCTATTGGTCGTTCCATGTCTGGTGAACAAAGAGGGATTACACATGGCCAACTATGAGCGCGATCGCACCGCGCAGTTCGGTACTGCCGGCCGCGTTGCGGACGGCGCGATCGATGAGGGTTTGCGCGCCTACATGCTGGGCGTCTACAATTATATGGCGATCGGCCTTGCGATCACCGGGATCGCGGCTCTGGTCATCGCCAATCTCGCAGTTACGAACGATCCGTCGCAGGCTGCCGCGCAATTCCGTGACGGCGTATATCTGACCAGCCTGGGATACGCGATCTATGCCAGCCCGCTGAAATGGGTGGTCATGCTCGCGCCGCTCGGGGCCGTGTTCTTCCTGAGCTTCCGGATCAACAGCATGAGCGTGCCCGCCGCGCAGACCACATTCTGGGTCTATGCCGCAATGGTCGGTATCTCGCTGTCGTCGATCTTCCTGATCTATACGAGCGAAAGCGTCGTTCGGGTGTTCTTCATCACGGCCGCGGCCTTTGGCGGTCTGAGCCTCTACGGCTACACCACGAAGAAAGACCTGTCGGGCTGGGGATCGTTCCTGATCATGGGCGTGATCGGCATCATCATCGCCATGGTGGTGAATATCTTCCTGCAATCGTCCGCACTGCAATTCGCGATCTCGGTGATCGGCGTGCTGGTGTTTGCCGGCCTGACGGCGTACGACACGCAGCAGATCAAGGAAATGTACGATGTGCGCGACGACGGCACGATCGCCGGCCGCAAGTCGATCATGGGGGCCTTGCGTCTCTATCTCGACTTCATCAACATGTTCATCATGCTGCTGAGCCTGTTCGGCAACCGCGAATAGTCGGCATCATTCTCTTTAAAGCGAAAAGCGCGGCCACTTGGCCGCGCTTTTTGATTCCGGTTTCCGTTTGGCTCGGTCGCCGTGTCGGCAATCAGACAACCACGGAAAGATGCCGCCGCTTGTCGAGGACCCGCAGCACCTTGGCCAGGTCATGGCCCCGCTTCAGGATCATGCCGCCGGGCGCAATAACCGAATAGGCGCCCTGCTTGCGCGCCAGCTTCGGATTCTTTTCGATGCGGTAAAGGGGAACTTCGGACGTGCGGCGAAAGATCGAGAACACCGCCTTTTCCATCATGTGGTCGATGGCGTAGTCCCGCCATTCGCCTTCGGCTACCTTGCGTCCGTAAACCCGGAGAATGGCGCCGAGCTCGTGCCGGTTGAAGGCGATCTGCTGCGGCGGGGAGGGTCTGTTCTGCGCAACGGCCATATGACTGTGCGTCGGACCGCTGCGCGACATACGGCTTTCTTCGGACTCGCTCATGGCGCCTCCTGTTGGCCTGTGGATATTCAACTGACGGATATAATTGCCGGGTAAGAAGATCTTGGCAAGCAGAACCTCACACCGAAACCGGGCCGGATCAGGGTTAACAGAGGGTTTCGAACACCGCTGAATCCCTTGTCAAAAGTCACAGAAAGGCCCCAATTTGGCCCTTTCAACTTCACGTTCCACCCCCATATTACGATTGTTGCCTCAGACGGCCCGGATCTTCGTCTTCCCGGCACCGTTAGCCCCCCAGCCCCTCGGGGAGTGCGAGATCCGGGCCACTGAAATCGGTAATTCGCCAAATTACGGGCTCTTCGGAGCCCGTTTTTTTGTGCGCCGGTGCATCCCCCCTTGAAATCCGTCGCCGATCGGCCTTTATTCCGCGCATCCGGGAAACTACCGAGCCGCCGATTCCTCGGCGGCCTGACCGCATAGCGGCGCCTCTTCCCGACCATTCATGCATCGAACAGCATCGCGCGCCAGCCCGGCAGATATGGGACACAGCCATGAGCGTTGAAGAAAAAGACAAGCCGGAAACCGAGCCGACCGGCGAGACCCTGTCCTTTCAGGCCGAAGTCTCCCGACTTCTGCACCTCATGGTGCATTCGGTCTATTCGAACAAGGAGATCTTCCTGCGCGAACTGATCTCCAACGCTGCCGACGCCTGCGAGAAACTGCGCTATGCGGCGATTACCGATCCCGCGCTGAGCACGGGAGACGAGGGTTTTTCGGTCGTCATCGAACCGGACAAGGAAGCCGGCACGATCCTGATTTCCGACAACGGCATCGGCATGAACAAGGCCGACCTGATCGACAATCTCGGCACCATCGCGCGGTCCGGGACCCGGGCCTTTCTGGACAGCCTCTCCGAGGCAAAGGACGGATCGGCGCTGATCGGGCAGTTCGGTGTGGGCTTCTATTCGGCATTCATGGTCGCCGATCGGGTCGAAGTGCTCAGCCGCCGGGCCGGCGAAGACGATGCCTGGCGCTGGACGTCGGACGGTCTCGGTGCCTTTACGGTCGAGCCGGCCGGTTCTGACGAGGCGCCGGTGCGCGGAACCCGCATCCTCATTCATCTGAAAGAGGCCGAAAAGGGCTTTGCCGAAAAAGCCGAATTGCACCGCATCATCAAAGCTTATTCCGCGCATATCCCGATCCCGGTCTCGGTCCGCGAACCGGGGGACGAGGCGGCGGAGGCCGTCACCGACGGCTCGGCGCTCTGGGTCAAGTCCAAGTCGGACGTCAAGGCTGAGGAATACCGCGAATTCTACGGCCACGTGTCGGGCCAGTTCGACGAGCCGGCCCTGACGCTGCACTACCGGGCAGAAGGCCGGCATGAATATTCCGTGCTCCTGTTCGTGCCTTCCATGAAACCCTTCGATCTGTTCGATCCGAGTCGCAAAGGGCGCATCAAACTCTATGTGCGCCGCGTCTTCATTACCGATGAAGCGGAAATCCTGCCGGCATGGCTGCGCTTCGTGCGGGGCGTGATCGATTCCGAAGACCTGCCGCTCAACCTGTCGCGCGAAATGCTGCAATCCAATCCGGTGCTGGAGGCCATCACCAAGGGCGTCACCAACCGGGTGTTGTCGGAATTGGAAAAAACCGCCGAGAAAGATCCCGAAACCTTTGCCAAGGTCTGGGACGCCTTCGGCCCGGTTCTAAAGGAAGGCCTTTACGAAGACCCGGCGCGCAGGGATGCGCTCCTGAAGATCGCCCGGTTCAAATCGACCCGGTCCGGCGACGGGCTGCGGGCGCTGTCGGACTATGTCGCCGACATGAAGGACAACCAGACAAAGATCTTCTTTGCGCTCGGAGAGAGCCCGGAAGCAGTGCTGGCAAGCCCGCATCTTGAAGGGTTCCGTGCCCGCGACGTGGAAGTCCTTCTGCTTTCGGATTCCGTCGATGCGTTCTGGGTCCAGACAGCGCTTGGTTTCGACGGCAAGCCGTTCCAGTCGATCACCCAGGGCAGTGCCGATCTGGACGCCATTCCGCTGAGCGGCGACGATGCCGCTGACGGCGAAGATGATGCGGAGGCCGGCACACGCGCGGCGGACGTTGCGGTCCTGAAAGCCTTCTTCAAGGAAACGCTCGGCGACAAGGTCCAGGACGTGGTCGAATCGCAGCGGCTCGCCGAGAGCGCGGTCTGTCTGGTTGCACCGGAATTCGGCCCGGACCGGCAGATGGAAAAGATCATGGAGCGCGCCGGGCAGGGCATGGGCGGCATGGCGCCTGTGTTGGAAATCAATCCGAAACACGCCCTGATCGCGGACCTCGCCCGCTCCTATGCCGGAGCGAGCGACAAGAGCCGGTTTGCCGATGCGGCCTGGCTGTTGCTCGGCCAGGCGCGGATCCTTGACGGCGAATTGCCGGATGATCCTGCCGATTATGCCCGCCGGTTCAGCGCGCTGATGCAGTCGGGCTTCGGGGCCGCCTGACCGGATTTTTCGCACCTGCGTCGGATGAAGGACGCGCCTCGCGTCCTTCCATGTCGGGTGACGTCAGTCGTTGCGCGGGATGCGCAGAACCTGTCCGGGGAAAATCAGGTTCGGGTTGGAGATGATGTGCTGGTTTGCCTGGCGGATCGGCTCCCATGCCGACGTGTCGCCATAATAGCGGCCTGCAAGCGCTGACAAGGTGTCACCGGACACGACCACATGATTGAAGTACCCGGTATAACCTTCCAGGATCATCGGCCCGTAAAGCACCGGGACCGTGACGGAGGGGATCGGCGCGCCGTCGCCGCCGCCGCTGTCATCGGCGACGGTCACGAACAGCCGGTTAAGCTGAAACGCCGGATTCGGCGGGATTGTGACACTGCCCTGAAACTGGCGGATCGACGTTGATCCCGCCGTCAGACTGCCGATGACTTCATCGTGGCCCTCGCTGACCCGAACCGTCAGATGGGCCTCGAACCCAACGGCATTGCCTGCAATAAGGATAGGGTTGCCGACCAGATCGAACGGTTGCGGTTGCTGAATTTCAATGTTCATGAGCGCTTTCCTTAAACTATCCTTGAAGCTGCCGTAGCGTCAGGATCTGTTATCTTGTCGTCGATCGTTTTTCTTTCGAATCGACAACCCGTTGACTCAATAAAGGTACTTCGTGGCAATTTGCAGATGAATATCTGAGGGCACGAAATTCAGAACAACTGGGATTGATACTTGTTGTTTGAGCGCCGTCCATAACCAGTCACCCAGCGCATATCAGTTATGCTCGAACGCTAAAGTCTTTGCGCCGGGATCGGCAATGGTCATTATGGCCGCCGATGACCGCCTTTTTCCCGCCGATCTTCGTGTTCTTATGGGCTACCGGTTTCCTCGGAGCCAAACTGAGCGCGCCGTATTCAGAGCCGCTGTCGTTCCTGACCGTGCGTTTCGCCCTTGTCGCGCTCATTCTGGCGGCGACGGTCGCGGTCCTTCGCCTCCCCTGGCCGACCGCCCGCCAGGCGCGCAACGCCATGATTGCCGGGGCGCTGATTCAGGGCCTTTATCTGGGCGGTGTCTTCTGGTCGATTGAAAACGGCATGCCGGCAGGCGTGTCGGCGCTGATCGTCGGCCTGCAGCCCATCCTGACGGCGCTTCTGGCCCGACCCGTGCTCGGCGAGCCGATCGTCGCCCGCCATTGGCTCGGACTGATCCTGGGGCTTGTAGGGGTCGGTCTGGTGCTGGCACCGAAGCTTGAATTCTCCGGGCAGGGCATCACGCCGGCCACGATTGCGGCCTGCGTCATCGGCGTCCTGGCCATCACGGCCGGATCGGTCTGGCAGAAAAAGACGGCCGGCGGTCTCGATACGCGGGTGGATGGCGTCTTCCAGTTCGCTGCCGGCACTGCCGTCGTCGGACTTGGGGCGCTTGCGACCGAACGGTTCGAATTCGAGTGGACCGGCGAATTGGTGTTCGCCTTTGTCTGGCTCGTCTTCGTCCTGTCGATCGGCGCGATTACGCTCTACCTGATCATGCTGCGCCAGGGGGCGGTTTCAAAAGTTGCCGCGCTGTTCTACCTCGTGCCGGCTGTCGCGGCCTTCTTCGGCTGGATCCTGTTCGGCGAGACCCTGACGATTATCCAGATCGCCGGCATGGGAGTGGCGGTACTGGCGGTGGCGCTGGTGTCGCGCGCCAAGGCAACCGGATAGGGGCCCTTCCGCTTCATTTTGTTTCCTCGGCGATGGCGGCATTGAGTTCGGCGCCGAGGATGAAGGCAATGGCGGCGAGATAGAGGAAAATGATCGCGATCATGATGCTTGCCAGGCCGGCATATGTCGTCGAGTAGGAGGCGAAGTTCTGAAGATAGGCGGAAAAACCGAAGCCGCCCGCCAGCCAAAGGGCAAGCGTCAACCCGATGCCCGGCAGCACGGTGACCAGGCGCCGACGGCCGGCCGGCAACCAGAAATGCATGATCATCAGCGCCAGGAACAGGACGCTGATACCGATGGCGATCCGCAGAATCGTGAAATGTCGCTGGAATTCCTCGAGAAAGGGCAGGAAACCGACCGCTGCCTGCCAAAGCAGCGGACCGAGAACAATGATGAAGGCCAGCGCCAGAAGGCCGATCACGCCAAGCACGACAAATCCGAGGCTTTGCAGTTTGACGAGGAAGAAGTTGCGGGTCTCGTTCATGCGATAGGCGCGATTGAGTGCAATGCGCAGGGCATCGACCCCGTTCGAAGCCAGGTACAGCGCAAAGAGCGCGCCGAAGGTCAGGATGTCGCCCCGTGGCACGAGAAGCACTGCGTTGATCTCGCGCGCTATCGGGGCGGCGACCGCTTCCGGCCAGACGTCGAACAGCATGTCAGTGACCTGGCCGGTCAGTTCCTCAGTGCCGAAAAATCCGGCAACGGCGGTCAGAAAAATCATGAACGGAAACAGCGCCATCAGAATGGACAGGGCGACATGGCTGGCAATCGCCATGCCGTCTTCCTCGATGAAATGTTCGAATGCGTCCCACATGATCAACAAAAGCTTCACGGCGGCACCTGTTTCATGGCTGATTGACACAGTCTGATTCGTTTGCTTTCGATCCGAGCAACAATCGCACGCCTTCATTGCGATCCCGTTGCCGGCCCGATCCCGCAACATGATCGGGTCGGCGTGCCGGTCGGCCCCGTCGTTTTCCGGGGGCGTGCCAGGCCCGACCAGGCCGCTGCGGCGGCGAAAGGCTCAACAAGAAACACAGCCTCATGAAAAGACAACCTCGACCCGGAACCGCAATTTGTCTTGTCGCCGTCTGGCTTGCGTTTGCGAGCCTCGCTCCGGTTTCCGCATTCGCCCAGAACGGCGGGCCGCGGGATCTGCAGGAAGGCGCCGTCGCCGTCGTCAAGACCGATGAAGCGCAGGAGGCGATCGACAAATTACGGGAGCGGCTCGCCGCCGCCGCAAAGGCGTTCGACGAAAAGAGCGAAACGCAGGACTCTCTGGACGGACTTGCAGCCGAAGCGCTGGCCATCAGCGAGGATGCAGAATCGCTGATGCAGGAGTTTCAGCCGCGGGTGCTGACCATCGAGGCCCGTCTGGCACAATTGAAGCCGGCTGAAGGTCAGGAACTGTCGCAAAGCGCCCGGATCGAAACCGAGAGCCAGCAGCGCGTGCTGGATGGGCTGAGCGCCATCCTGCAACAGGCCAATGTCATTGCCGTCCAGGCCGTCGACCTGTCGATTTCCGTCACCCAGCAACAGCGCGCCCGTTTCTCCCGCGAGATCTTCAAACGGGAACGCAGCGTGCTCGATCCAGTCTTCTGGCGCACCGTACGCTTTGGTATCCGAACGATCCCGGGCTGGATCGACCAACGCCTAACGGAATGGAAAGAACGGGCGGAAGTCGGGATCGATACCACGACGGTCACGATCCTGATTCTTCTGACCCTGGGCGGCGTCTACATCGTTCTTGTGAGCCGGCGTCACATCCTGAAGCGCCTGGTTCGGGATCCGACTGTCGAGCCGAACCAGACCAAGCGGGTCGTTGCCGCGCTGTTCGTCACCCTTGTCGGTTTCGGATTGGTCGCAATCCTGTCGATGGTTGTGCTTTTTCTTCTCGAAACGATCGGCCTCATTCCGCCGCCTTTCGAAAATGTGGCAATCGGGTTTGCCGTCGCGATTTCGATTTATGCGCTGATATCGAGCCTGGCCGTCGCCCTGCTTGCGCCCGGTCGGCCGGCCTGGCGCCTGTTGCCGCTGTCGGCACCGGCGTGCCGGCGACTTGCCCTCGTCACGCGGTGCAACGCCGTTGTGGTCGGCCTGACGATCGCCTTCGAAGCGGTCGTGCAATTCCTGGATCCGTCGACGCCGGTGACCATCGCCGCACGCGCCTTGCAGACCATGGCGATCGCGATCCTGACCCTGTTCGCCCTGCGGGCCTTCGCGTTGAAGGACCCCGACGAAGACGACCAGCGATCGTATGGATTTCAAGGGGCGTTGTGGCGGCTGGCTTTGCCGGTGGGGTGGGTCGTCTCGATTGCCGCTTTGGCCGCTCCGCTTTTCGGGTTCCTGGCGCTCGGCTGGTTTCTGGTCTACCAGTTGGTCGTCATCGCCCTGGTGCTCGCCCTGCTTTACCTTGTCCTGGCGATCATCGAGGAAGCCACGACCACGGGATTTCAACCCGGTTACCCTGCCGGACTGTTCCTGACACGCACGCTGGGCTTTACCCGCGACGGCGCCGAACAGATCGGCGTTTTGACCGGCGGCATCCTGAATCTTCTGGCGATCGCCTTCGCCGGCCTTGCGATCCTGCTGACCTGGGGCCTGACCGCGGCGGATCTGACCCGCCTGGAAAACATGGTGACCCGGTTCGAGGTCGGCGGCGTCACGATTTCCATCACGACCGTTGCGACCGCGATTGCCATTTTCGCTGCCGGCTTCGCCGCAACCCGGGCGATCCAGCGCTGGCTGGAAAACCGCTATCTGCCAAAGACAAAACTCGATGTCGGGCTCAAAACCTCGATCCGCACAGGCTTCGGCTATGTGGGCGTCATCGTTGCGGCCATGGTGGCGATCGGGCATCTGGGCGTGGATGGCCAGAACTTCGCCCTGATAGCCGGCGCGCTTTCGGTCGGTATCGGCTTCGGCATGCAAAGCGTGGTGTCGAACTTCGTCTCCGGCCTGATCCTGCTTGCCGAGCGGCCTATCCGAACCGGAGACTGGGTCGTCGTGGACGGCCAGCACGGCACGGTCCGCAAGATCAATGTGCGCTCCACCGAAATCGAAACCTTCGACCGGGCGACGATGATCGTGCCGAACTCCGATCTGATCTCCAAGACCGTTACGAACTGGGTGCTGAACGACAGTTCCGGGCGCATCATCATTCCGGTCGGCGTCAGCTATGACAGCGACCCGGACCAGGTGCGCGACATCCTGCTCGAATGCGCGCGCAGCAATCCGCTGGTGCTGGCCTATCCGGAACCGGTCGTGTTCTTTCAGAATTTCGGCGATTCGGCGCTCGATTTCGAATTGCGGTGCTATCTGTCCGACATCGGCATGGGGCTCACCGTGCGCAGCGACCTCCGGTTCGAAATCATGCGCCGCTTTCGCGAGGCCGATATCGAGATTCCGTTCCCGCAGCGGGTCTTGCACACTGTCAATTCCACGGCGTTGCCGCCGCCGATGCCGGTTGCTGTCGCCACGCCGGCCGACGAACCGGCTGTGCCGCAGCGCGACCGCAGGTCGGCTACGGCGCGGGAAGACCGTTTCGAAGAGGCGGGTGCCGATCCCGACGACCTTTGAAAGGATGCGGTCGGATGCAGGCCGAAACCTATGACGATCTGTATGCCGGGTTTACCTGGTCTTTGCCGGCCGCGTATTCAATCGCCTGGGATTGCTGCGATCAATGGGCGCAGCGCGAGCCGGGCCGTCTTGCGATCGTGCATGAGGAAGCGGACGGAACCATCGTCCCTGTCACGTACCGGTCTCTTCAATCGGAGGCGAACCGGCTGGCCAATGCCTTCCTTGCCAAGGGTCTGAAACGCGGCGACCGTGTCGCTATCCTGTTGCCGCAACGCCCCGAGACGGCAATCGCTCATATCGCCTGTTACAAGATCGGTGCCGTTGCCGTACCGCTTGCCTCGTTGTTCGGTGTCGAGGCGCTGGCCTATCGCCTGAAGAATTCCGGCGCGCGTGCCGTCGTGACCGATGCGCGGGGTGCAGCCAAGGTCCTGTCGCTGGATTCCGATCCCGACGGCCTGGCGCTGCTTGTTACGGTCGATGTGCCGGTGCCCGGGACGGCGTCCTACCGGGATCTGCTTTCCGCGGCGTCGGACCAGTTCGACACGCCGCTGTTTCCTCCCGACGAACCGGCCATGATGATCTACACGTCCGGTACGACCGGGCCGCCCAAGGGCGCGCTGCACGGCCATCGGGTGCTGCTCGGCCACCTGCCCGGCGTGCAGATGCCGCATGAATTCTTTCCCCTGGAAGGCGACGTGATGTGGACGCCGGCCGACTGGGCCTGGGCCGGCGGCCTCCTGAACGCCCTTTTGCCGGCGCTGCGCTTCGGGGTGCCGGTGGTGTCGCATGCTTTCGAAAAGTTCGATCCGGAAAAAGCCTTCGACATCATGGCGCGGCACCGGGTCCGGAACACGTTCCTGCCGCCGACCGCACTGAAAATGCTGCGTCCGGTGCCGCACCCGGCCGAGACCTACGATCTCAGCCTGCGCACGGTCGGATCGGGGGGCGAGGCGCTCGGCAGTGAAACCTATGAATGGGCGCGCTCCGCGCTCGACCTGACAATCAACGAATTCTACGGCCAGACCGAGTGCAATCTTGTGCTCGCCTCCTGCAACGCCCTCGGCGTCACCAAACCCGGTGCGATCGGCAAGCCGGTTCCCGGGCATACAGTCGCCATTATCGACGATGCCGGGCAGCCACAGCCCGCCGATACGCTTGGCCAGATCGCGGTCCGACGCCCGGATCCGGTGATGTTCCTGGAATATTGGCGGCAGCCGGCCGCGACGCGCGACAAGTTTGTCGGCGCCTGGATGAAGACCGGCGATCGAGGCGTGCTCGACGCGGAAGGCTATGTGCATTTTGTCGGCCGCGATGACGATGTGATCACTTCGGCCGGCTATCGGATCGGACCGGCCGAGATCGAGGATTGCCTCGTCAGCCATCCGGCCGTGCTGCTCGCCGCCGTGGTCGGCAAGCCGGACCCGCTGCGCACGGAGATCGTCAAGGCTTTCGTGGTTCTGAACCGAGGCTATGAGCCCGGCGACGCGCTGGCTTCGGAAATCCAGACCTATGTCCGGACCCGTCTCGCCGCCCATGAATATCCGCGCGAAGTAGCCTTCGTGGCATCGATCCCCTTGACGACGACGGGCAAGGTCATCCGCCGGCATTTTCGCGATCAGGTGCGCCGCGAGGCCGGCTTCTTCGACGATCCGGATTCCGCTTGAGCTCTGGGATGTGGCACTTTTGGATGATGGAGCTTGGGATTGGGGAATTGGCCGATCCGGCATGCGCAGAACCTTAAAGAGAGAGCGTCACTTGCCCCTCAATCCGTCATCTGACGCCTTGCCTGGCCGATCCAGACTAGACTGACGGGCACCACCATTGAGCCGCTGGATCGCCCGCTCAAGCCGTGCGATGACGGAAGCGGGAGTAGCCAAGCGGGCAATCCGGCACGCGCAGATCCTTGGAAAGTGAGAGCGTCACCCTCCCCCCAATCCGTCATCCGACGGCTTGACCGGCCGGTCCAGACTGCCTGGCACCACCGTTGAGAAATTGAATCGCCCGAACAAACGGTGTGGGGTGCTCAGCGAAGAGATCAATCCGGTACGCCGCGCTCCGAAAAATCCGCTTGGCCTGGCCCAGGCGACACGATAAGAACACCGACGCCGTCTCGACGAGCGACCTGCGGGTGTGGCGGAACTGGTAGACGCGCTGGATTCAAAATCCAGTTCTGGTGACAGAGTGTCGGTTCGAGTCCGACCACCCGTACCATCTTTTATCTCACGGCTGTTCCTCGCTTTGCTCGGGCCTCCGATGGGGCGCGCTGGCCGCGCGGCGCCCTTTGGGCTTGCGGACGCATTCGCGTCCGAGGGCGCGTGTGTGCTTGCCGGCGCTTTTGCGTCGGAGGAAGCGCGAGTGCTGGTCTTCCAGCCGCTCTTCTTTGTTACCTCCGGATTCGTTGGATTCAGCTGTCTATGGAGAGCTGGACGCGGGCGGCGGCCATGCGCGAGCGGGAGACGTTGAAGGTCCGGCCTTCGAGATCCTCGTTGACGGATTCGATCACCAGGATCGGATCACCGGCGGCGAGGTTTAGGAGGGCGCAGTCTTGTGGGCCGGCGATGTCGGCGGAGACCAGCGTCTGGATGCGGTGATAATCGTCCAGACCGTTTTCCCGTAAGGCCGCAGTGATCGATCCGGACCGGGTAAAAGCGTCGGCAAGCAACGGAAACCGCGCCGCCGGATACCAGTTGACGCCCGCGCCGATCGGGATGCCGTCCGCCAACCGCACGGTTTCCAGCCGGATCAGGTCGGTGCCCGGTGCCACGTCCAGTCGCGCCGCCAATGCGTCGTCGGCCGCTTCGATCGTGTGTGCGATCAGCTGACCGCCCGGTTCGCGATCCTGGGACGAGACGATTTCGGAAAACCGCGTGCGCGCCGCAATCGGATAGCGGATGGGCTTCTGGGCCACGAAGGTGCCGCGCCCCTGATTCGCTTTCAGGATCCCGTCCTCGGCCAGCGCGGCCACCGCGCGCCGAACCGTATGGCGGTTGACGCCGAACCGGACGGCGAGGTCGGCCTCGCTGGGGAGACGTTCGTCCGTCTTCCAGATATCGAGCGATATCTCGGTCCGCAGGCGTTCCGCGATCTGGCGCCAGACCGCCACGCCACCGCCGCGTTCCAGGGTTTCCGACCGTGTCATGCGCCCGTCATAGAACTTGGGCAGGTTCAAAGTCAATTATATATTTGTCTAAACAACTAGACAAATTTACGATCCTTTGATAGACCTCGCCGGCACCGAGACAGCCAGCCGTCATGCGGTCGCCTTCAGCGACCAGTCGACAGGGCCAGAGCAGAGGATTTCAGGTGATGACGCGCGACCCGGAGCCCAGCGCCGCCGACAAACTGATCACGGCCCGACGCCAGGCCATGTCCGCGTTCGCGCAGGCACAGCAGGACGAACTCTTGACCGGGATTTCTGACACGCCCGGCTCCGGGAACTGGTCTTATGTGCGAAAGCCGGAAATCGGATTGATCATGACGCAAGGGCGCATCGGTGGATCCGGGGCTCCCTTCAATATCGGCGAAGTCACCGTGACGCGATGCGCCGTGGTGATCGCCAGCGGCGAGACCGGTCACGCGACGATCATGGGACGGGACCGCGAAAAGGCACGGTTGGCGGCCCTGGCCGATGCGCTTTGGCAAAATCCGGAAAGCCGGCCGGTGGTCGAGGCCCGTATCGTCAGCCCGATCGTCGCGCGGCTCGCTGCGGACGATGCCCTTCTGCGGGCCGAGGCCGACGCCACGAAGGTCGACTTTTACACCATGGCACGCGGAGAGGATTGAGCATGCTGGATCGGGTGCCGCTTTCGCCCGGATTTCAGGATCCGGTTTTCGATTCCCAGGCGACGTTTCGCTCCGTCATGTCCGCCATGGCGCGGCCCGGACACATCGAGCCTGTCGCGCCGCTGCTGCGTCCGCCAGGACCGCTCAATCCGGCGGCAGCGGCGCTGCTTCTGACGCTTGCCGATTTTGAAACGCCTGTCTGGGTCGATGAGGGCATAAGATGCAGCGAAACGGCCCTGCAGTGGATCCGGTTCCATACCGGAGCCCGGGTGACCAAGGAAATGGCGGAATCCCGGTTTGCCATTCTCTCCGACAGCAGCAAACCGGTGCCGCTGCAGCAATTCTTTGCCGGTCGGCAGGACTACCCGGACGAATCGACGACTGTGATCCTGCAGGTTGCCGCGATCGAGACCGATACCGGGCCGGTTCTGACCGGGCCCGGGATCGAAACATCGTTGCGCCTGAACCCGAAGCCGCTTTCAGCGACGTTCTGGGTAATGGCGGTGGAAAATGCCGGCCTCTTTCCGCGCGGTCTCGATTTTTTGTTTGCCGCAAAAAATGCGGTCGCTGCCCTACCGCGCTCCACCCAGATCGAACTTGAAGGTTAGCCATGTACGTTGCCGTGAAAGGCGGAGAAAAGGCGATCCGCAATGCGCATCGATTGCTTGCCGACCGGCGCCGCGGCGACCGGTCTGTCCCGGCGCTCGAGCTTACGCAGATCGTCGAACAATTGACGCTGTCCGTCGACAGGGTGATGAGCGAAGGGTCGCTGTACGATCGGGATCTTGCAGCGCTTGCCATCAAGCAGGCGCGGGGCGACCTGATTGAGGCGATCTTCCTGGTGCGTGCCTTTCGCACCACCTTGCCGCGTTTCGGCGTCAGCGAACCGGTCGATACCGCTAGCATGCAGGTCGAACGTCGGATCTCGGCGACCTACAAGGACCTGCCAGGCGGCCAATTGCTCGGCCCCACATTCGATTATACCCATCGCCTGCTGGATTTCACGCTGGCCGCGGCCGGTGAGGTCTCGCCGCCGGAAACCCGCGAGGCGACGAATGCACCGATGCCGCGCGTCACGGATCTTCTGGACGACGAGGGCCTGCTGGAACCCGACACGCCCACTGATGAGACCAGGCCGGTCCCCGACCTGACACGTGAACCGTTGGACTTTCCCGCCGACCGGGCGCTGCGGCTTCAGAATCTGGCGCGCGGCGACGAAGGGTTCTTGCTCGCACTCGGCTATTCCACCCAGCGCGGATATGGGCGAACCCACCCCTTTGTCGGCGAGATCCGTCTCGGAACCGTCGACGTCGAATTCGTTGCCGAGGATCTCGGGTTCCCGGTCACGATCGGACGCATGACCGTCACCGAATGCCAGATGATCACGCAGTTCAAGGGGTCGGCGAAAGAACCACCGCAATTCAGCCGCGGCTACGGCATCGCCTTCGGCCACCAGGAACGCAAGGCCATGGCGATGGCTCTGGTCGATAGGGCGCTACGCTGCGAGGAATTCGGCGAAGAACGGAACGCGCCTGCCCAGGACGAAGAATTCGTGCTGTCGCATTCCGACAATGTGCAGGCGACAGGCTTCGTGGAGCACCTCAAACTGCCCCATTACGTGGACTTCCAGGCTGAACTGGATCTCGTGCGTACCATGCGGCGCGAAATTGCCGAACGCGAAAAAGCAACGACTGCCCCATCCGCCGAGGCAGCCGAGTAGGAGCCCGCCATGCAGGTCGAAACCGATTCCACGCCGCGCGAAGCCGTCCCGGACGGCCAGGGCGACGCGATGCCGGACTGGGAATACAATTTCGCCTATCTGGACGAACAGACAAAACGCATGATCCGTCGTGCGATCCTGAAG
The DNA here is from genome assembly GCA_038745065.1 of Pseudomonadota bacterium. GTDB lineage: Bacteria > Pseudomonadota > Alphaproteobacteria > Rhizobiales > JANQQB01 > JANQQB01. The sequence continues at coordinate 65,580 of JBCDLT010000024.1, forward strand.
GCGATCGCCGTGCCCGGCTACCAGGTACCGTTTGCCAGCCGGGAAATGCCGATGCCCTATGGGTGGGGAACCGGCGGGGTTCAGGTCACCGCCGCCGTCATCGGCCCGGAGGATGTTCTGAAGGTCATCGACCAGGGATCGGATGACACCACGAATGCCGTTGCCATTCGCGGTTTCTTCGCGCGCACGGCGAAAGTCGCAACCACGTCTGAGACGGGTGCGGCAACGATCATCCAGACCCGTCACCGGATCCCGGAACAGGATCTGACCGACGATCAGATCATCGTCTTCCAGGTGCCGATCCCCGAACCGCTGCGCTTTCTGGAACCGCGCGAGACCGAGACCCGAAAGATGCATGCGCTGGAGGAATACGGTCTCATGCACGTGAAACTGTACGAAGACATTTCGCGGCACGGCCACATCTCTACCGCCTATGCTTATCCGGTCATGGTCGCGGACCGGTATGTCATGGACCCGTCCCCCACTCCGAAATTCGACAATCCGAAGCTCGATCAGTGCCGCGCCCTGCAATTGTACGGCGCCGGTCGCGAAAAGCGGATCTACGCCATTCCGCCGCACACCAAGGTCAAGAGCCTCGATTTCGAGGACCACCCCTTTCAGCCCCAGACCTTCGATACACCCTGCGCGTTGTGCGGGGCGGAAGGCGTGTATCTCGACGAAGTGGTGCTCGACGATCAGGGCGGACGCATGTTTGTGTGTTCCGACAGCCATTTCTGCCAGAAACGGCGGGAAGCCGGCCATGTCGGCGCCATGCTGGCGACCAGTCCTGATGCGATCAGCGGAGCCGACACATGACACGGACCGACGCGCATCCGCAGCCGATCCTCAGGGCCAGCGGCGTCACGAAATTCTACGGCAATCAAATCGGCTGCCGGGACGTGTCCTTCGAACTCTGGCCGGGCGAAGTGCTGGCCATTGTCGGCGAATCCGGCTCCGGCAAGACAACATTGCTCAATTGCCTTTCGACCGAACTCATCCCGACATCCGGCGTCGTCGAATACAGGATGCGGGATGGCCATATGCGGGATCTGTTCCGCCTGGCGGAAGCCGAACGGCGGTTCCTGTTGCGAACCGATTGGGGCTTCGTGCACCAGAACCCGGCCGACGGACTGCGCATGGCGGTCTCTGCAGGGGCTAATGTCGGGGAACGCCTGATGGCGGTCGGCGCCCGGAACTATGGCGTGATCCGACGCGATGCCACGGACTGGCTTGGCCGCGTCGAAATCGCCGAAGAACGGATCGACGATTCGCCCCGAACCTTTTCCGGAGGCATGCGTCAGCGCCTGCAGATCGCCCGCAACCTCGTCACCCATCCGCGCCTCGTCTTCATGGACGAACCGACCGGCGGTCTGGACGTTTCCGTTCAGGCCCGTCTGCTCGACCTGCTTCGCAGCCTGGTCGCTGACATGGACCTTTCGGTCGTCCTGGTCACGCACGACCTCGCGGTCGCGCGGCTTCTGTCACACCGGATGATCGTCATGAAAGACGGTGAGGTGGTGGAAACCGGTCTGACGGACCAGGTGCTTGATGATCCGCAAGCGCCCTATACGCAATTGCTGGTTTCGGCGATTTTGCAGGTGTAGAAGATCATGGACACAAGACTGCTGCTCTCCGACGTCGCAAAATCGTTCACCATGCATCTGCAGGACGGGCTGGTCCTGCCGGTCGTGCGCAAAGTGGATTTTTCCGTGAGCGCCGGCGAGTGCGCCGTGCTCGGCGGACCCTCCGGTATCGGTAAAAGCTCGATCCTGAAAATGGTGTTCGGCAATTATCGGTGCAGCGCCGGACGAATTCTGGTGACCGACGGCGAATCGCTGATCGACCTGGCGGAAGCGGAGCCGCGCGTCGTGCTCGACATGCGCAGACGGGTCATCGGTTATGTGAGCCAGTTCCTGCGGGTCATTCCGCGTGTGCCGGCGATCGACATCGTGGCCGAACCGCTGCTCGAGCGCGGCGTCGATCAGGAGAAAGCATTGGAAACCGCGCGCGATCTGCTCGCCCGGTTGAACGTCCCCGAACGCCTCTGGGACCTGCCGCCCGCCACCTTTTCCGGCGGCGAACAACAACGGGTCAATATTGCCCGCGGCTTCATTGCCGATTATCCGATCCTGCTCCTCGACGAGCCGACGGCCTCTCTCGATGCCGCCAACCGGTCGGTCGTGATCGAGCTCATTCGACAGAAAAAGGCGGCGGGCACCGCCATGCTTGGCATTTTCCACGACCCCGACGTGCGCGATGCGGTGGCCGATCGCATCATCGATGTTTCCGGGTTCTCGGCGCTGGATGCGGTCGCATGATCGCAACGTTGACGTCACACAGGTGTCAGGGGCAGCGGTTTACTACCGGGCCCGTTCGCGTATTGCTTCGCCGCGCAGATACCGTTTCGGACTGAAGGCTGACCATGCGTTATGCGCTCTACTACACACCGGGTCCTGATGACGCGCTGAGCCGGGCGGCCGCGCAATGGCTCGGCCGGGATCCGCATAAAGGTGTCTCCCTCGATCAGCCGCATCTGAGCTGGCTTGCGGAAGAAGCGTTGCTTACGCTGACGGAGGATCCGCGACGTTACGGCTTTCATGCCACATTAAAAGCGCCGTTTTCGCTGCGCGAAGACCGACATCTCGATGAGCTGGTCCAGCACCTCGCCCGATTCGCCGAACAACGGGCGCCGGTGATATTGCCTTCCGGTCTGAAGGTATCGCAGCTCGGGCCGTTTTTTGCGCTTGTTCCGCAGGGAAATGCCGACGGCCTCGACGATTTTGCGTCGGCCTGTGTCCGCACCTTCGAACCCTATCGCGCGCCGCTCTCGGCGGCCGATTTGCAGCGGCGCCGAAAGTCGCAACTGACCGAGGCCCAGAGCGCCTATCTCGAGGCGTGGGGATATCCTTACGTGTTCGACGCTTTTCGCTATCATATGACGCTGACGGGACCGGTGCCGGACGGCCTGCAGGATCCGATGCGGCAAGAACTGACGGCACGGTTTTCGGAAGAAGCCGCTGCGCATCGCGTGATCGAGTCGATTGCGCTTTTCGAACAGCCGGCCCGTGACCGGCCGTTTTGTGTCAAACACATCTTTATGCTGAAGGGTCAGGCAAAGCCTGCCCCCGCTTCTGCCGCTTCTGAAGGGATCGCATCATGACGACAGAAAAGTTTCAGGACGTCCGCATGGTGCTGGAAGACCGCGTCGTGACCGGTACGCTGTCGATCGAGGACGACACGATCGTTGCGGTCGATATTGTCGACGACATTACTGACGCGGCCCTGGAAGGCGATTACCTGCTGCCGGGTCTGGTGGAATTGCACACCGATCATCTGGAGGGCCATTATGCGCCGCGACCGGGGGTGCGGTGGAACGCGGTTGCATCGATCCAGGCCCATGATGCGCAGGTGGCCGGATCGGGCATCACGACTGTCTTCGACGCCCTTCGGGTCGGCATGGACGAGGACGCCCGCATCACAGCGACGGACATGCGGGTTCTTGCCGATGCGATCGTCGAAGCCCGTGAGGCCGATCGGCTACGGGCCGATCATTTCATCCACTTGCGGTGTGAAGTGTCGTCGGAGGACGTCGTCAACGGGTTCGCGCTGTTTCGCGACGAACCGCTGCTGCGCATCGCCTCGCTGATGGACCATACGCCCGGGCAACGGCAATTCGTCTCGCTCGACAAGTACAAGGAATATTATCAGGGCAAGACCGGCATGAGCGATGCCGAATTCAACACCTTTGTCGCGCACCGGACCGGGCTTGCGGACAAGTATTCACCGCAGAACCGGCAAAAGATCGCCGAGGAATGTCGCCGCAAGGGTGTGATCCTGGCCAGCCACGACGATGCAACGACAGACCACGTGGACGAAGCACTGGAGCACGACGTCCAGATCGCCGAGTTTCCGACGACTCTGGAAGCTGCCCGGGCTTCTCACGACGCCGGCCTGAAGGTTCTGATGGGCGCTCCCAATCTGGTGCGCGGGGGATCGCATTCCGGCAATGTGTCGGCTCAGGCCCTGGCGGAAAACGGCGTGCTCGATGTGCTGTCGTCCGATTACATCCCGTTCAGCCTGCTGCACGCAGCCTTTTTGCTGACCGAACGCGTGGATACGATAAGGCTGCCGGACGCTGTCAACATGGTCAGCAAGACACCCGCCGAAGCCGCGGGTCTCGATGATCGCGGCATCCTTGAGGCCGGCAAGCGGGCCGATTTCCTTCAGGCCACCTATGATCCGGTCTCCGGCGTGCCGGTGGTGCGGGGTGTCTGGCGCGAGGGCCGGCGCGTTGCCTGATACGGTCCTCAATCGAACGGACCCCGTGAGCGGGAAGGATCGGCTCGGTCCCGGCGTCTTTGTCGCGGTGGTGGGTCCGTCCGGTGCCGGCAAGGACACACTATTGAAGCTGGCGAGGGACAGACTGGCAGCCCGGGCCGATATTCATTTTCCGCGTCGGATCATCACCCGCGAGGCGGACCGGACGCTCGAAGATCATGACACGATCAGCATGGTGGAGTTCGAACGCCTGCGCGCCGACCACGCATGCGCCCTGGCGTGGCATGCTCACGGGCTCGGTTACGGTGTGCCCGGCTCGGCGGACGACGCCATCCGGGCGGGCGCGGTCGTTCTGTGCAACGTATCGCGCGGCGTGATTGCCGCTGCGCTTGAGAAATATGAAACGACCTGTGTCGTGCATGTGACCGCGCCGGTCGCCGTGCTGGCCGAACGCCTGGCAAAGAGGGGGCGGGAAACGCGGGAAGATGTTCGGCGGCGCCTGGAGCGCGCCGCCTACGAGCTGCCGGACGGCGTCGAATCGGTGGTGATCGAAAATGTCGGCGCACCGGAGACCGGGGCAAAGCGCCTGGCCGACCTTGCCCTCAAACATGCGGCGAAAGGCTCTGCCGCACGATCTGACAGGTCTTAGTTTCGCTGCCTGTTTCAGATAGACTTCACAACCGATTCGCCTGTCGATCGACCTGTGGAGCCGGAAATGAAACGCCTGTTCATCGGGGTCCTGGTGATTGTGGTCGGTGTCGTCGTGGCGCTTGCCGGCGTTGCCATGTTCGTGCCGGCCGACGACGTCAAGACGGAAATCGCCCGCCAGATCCGGAACAATTCCGGCTGGAACCTGCGCATTGATGGGGATATTGACGTCGGTGTCTTTCCGGGCCTGAGGCTGGAAGCCGGCGATGTCGGGCTGTCGGGACGTGCCTGGGCCGATGGCCTGGAGTTTGTCTCCGCCGATTCGGTTTCCTTCGGCCTGTCGCTGTTTCCGCTGCTGACCGGCAGTGTCGAAGTGTCGACCATCCGCCTGGAAAATCCGGTCTTCGAACTGGAAATCGACCGCAACGGCCAGACATCATGGGATCCGCTCGATCTCGGCCCGGAGGGAACGCCGCAATCGATCGAGGACGTCATCGGCGGCACACAACAGACCGAGACGGCTGAAAGCACGCCTGCACCGGCCGAAACCGATGGTCAAGCCGGGTCTTCGGGCAGCACCTTGCCGATCGAGAACCTGCGGGTCGGATCGCTGGAGGTGGTCAACGGCACATTGTCCTATCTCGATCGACGGACCGGACAGGGCGAAACGATCGAACAGATCGACCTGTCTGCGAGCGTGCCCTCGCTCGACAGCCGGTCGGAAATCGAAGGCAGCCTGGTCTGGCGCGGCGAGACGGTGACGCTTGCCGGCCGGATCGAGGCGCTACGCGCCTTGCTGGAGACCGGGTCCTCGGAATTGGCCGCCGATGTCGAAACGCCGAAAGGCGCCGTTTCCCTTGAAGGGGTCGTCGCCGCGGGCGCCGAAACCCTGTTCGACGGCAAGGCGGCCCTGTCGGTGCCCTCGATGCCGGATCTTGTCGCATGGGTGACCGGTTCGGCGGCTGGGGTGGCTGAATTAGGCCCTGTCAGCATTGCTGCACCGATCGTCGTGTCGCCGGCGAGCGTGAGGTCCGAAAACATCTCCCTGGCTGTCGGCGATGCCAAGGGGTCGGGCTCTGTAGACCTGACTTTGCAGGGCGAGCGTCCCAAATTGGTCAGCCGGTTTGCGATCGACCGTCTTGATATCGATGCGTTTACGAAGGCGGATGCCGGCGCCGTTTTGCCGAAGTCGGATTTACCGCCGTTGATCAGAGCGTCGCTCGAACGGTCTTTCATTCTGGCGCAGGCCGTCCTGCCCCGCCCCAATCCGCGCCGGCGCGCAAGTCCGTCGGCGGATGCCGAAACGCCGGCGCCGCCGGCAGCGTCCTCACCGAATGCGGCATCGGCCCCACCAGCTGCCGCCGCCGCGCCGCCGCCGTCCGTACCGGCGACCGATGCCATCGATTTCAGCGGCCTGCAGGCCGCCGACGCCGAGCTTGATATTTCGGTCGGCGAGATCATTGCGTCCGGCGTTTCGGCGCGCGATGTCGGGCTGACCGCGCGTCTCGAGGCGGGTGTGCTGACCGTGGACCTGCGCGAAGCCAACGTGTTCGGCGGCAAGACCGGCGGAAACTTCGTCCTCGATTCGGTCGCTTCGGTGCCGAAGATCGAGGGGGATATCAAGGCGGCCAACCTGAACCTCGCTTCGCTTGCCATGCTCGGCGGATATGCCGAGCCGATTGACGGTGCGCTTTCTGCCGACACGTTTTTCCGCACGTCGGGACGTTCCGTTGCGGAGTTTGTCGGCGCGCTCGATGCCGATGGAACGGTGTCCCTGCGCAACGGAACACTGGATAATTTACCGCTTGCTGAACCGCTGAAAGACCCGTCGGCCGGACGCATCGACTATTTTGCGCTCGACCTGCGTTTTGCCGGCCGGAACCGACCGATTGTCGCTGAAGGCCAGGTGGACTGGCGTGGCGAGACGTTCCGGCTCAATGCGTCGCTCACCGCTGCACCGCTGGCGCTCGGGCAGGCGGCCCCCCTGAAGGCGGATCTCGTGTCGAGCCGTTTGTCGGCCGGGTATGATGGGCGCATCTCGGCTGCCGGGAAGGCCGACGGGGCGGTATCGCTCTCAACGCCGTCCCTGCGTTCCCTGCTTGCGTGGCTCAATCAGCCGGTGCCCGAGCTCGGTGGCCTGGGTCCGTTTGCATTCAAGGGACGCCTTGCAGCCTCGCCGGACCAGGTGTCGTTCGACGACGCCCGCGTCACGCTCGATCAGACATCCGGCACCGGTTCGGGACGGATTGCCACCGGCGGCGCCGTTCCCACGGTCGAGGCCCGGTTGTCTTTCGACACGCTCGATCTCACGCCGTATCTGGCGGGCGGCAATGCCGGTTCGGCACCATCCGGACAGCCGGGCGCGCCGGCGGCTGCGCCAGCCAACGCAGCGCCGACAAATGCGCCACCGCAAGGCGGCACGGCCTGGAGCACGGCTCCAATCGATGTGTCCGGGCTGCGATCGGTCAATGCGACACTGGCGATGCGCGTGGAGAAACTGATCGCCGACACGATCAATGTCGGACCGGCGGCTGTCGACGTCACACTGGCCGGCGGCGTGCTGACGACCAATCTCACGGAGCTCGGGCTTTATGGCGGGGGCGGGGAGGCACAGCTGGTGGTCGATGCCGCGAAGGCGCCGCCGGTATTCAGTGCAAGAGGCCGGGTGAGCGGTATCAACGCCTATCCGTTCCTGCGGGATGTCGCCGGTTTCGAGCGGATCGAAGGTATCGGCGACGTCAGTTTCGATCTTGCGGCCTCGGGCGGCAACGAGGCGGCCCTTGCGGCATCCCTCGACGGGGTCGCCGCCTTCCAGTTCCGGGACGGGGCGCTGCGCGGTATAAACATCCCGCGTATGGTGCGCGGCCTGTCGACGGATATTCTCAACGGATGGCAGCAATCTGCCGCAGAGAAAACCGATTTCAGTTCGCTCAGCGCCTCCTTCACGATTACCGACGGCGTTGCCGTCAACAACGACCTGTCGATGATCGGGCCGCTGGTCAAGGTTGCCGGCGCGGGAACCACATCCATGCCACCGCGCACGCTGGCCTGGCGGGTGGAACCTGAAGTGGTCGGGACATTGCTTGGCCAGGGACGCAGCGGCGACTTTGCCGGGTTCGGCGTGCCCATCGTGATCGAAGGATCCTGGGACAGTCCGCGCATTTATCCCGACATTGCAGGCATCCTTCAGAATCCGGGAGCGGCCTACGATCAGTTGCGCCAGCTCGGAGGCGGCGTGTTCGGCGGTATTGATCCGTTGAACGGCGGCTCGGCCGAAGCCGCGCAGGAACGGCTCAAACAACGGATCGAAAAGCAGACAGGTATCAATGTCGATTCGGTTGTCCAGGACGGCAAGATCGACAAGGACAAGGCGGTCGATGAAGCCGTAAAGGGCATCATCTCGATCTTCGGCGACCGCGATCGCTGAGACGGTTACCCTCTTGGAGCGTCGCCCCTTTTCTATCGATCCCGAATGGCGTAGAGTGAACTGATTTTGCTCAAAATGAGTATAAGTAACGCTCATGTCCTTCTTCTCGCCGTTCACGCACGGATTTCTTCGGGTGGCGACCGCCACCCCGCGCTGCCATATTGCCGACCCGGTCCGAAACGCAGACGAGACGCTGGCGCTGGCCCATGACGCCGATACCGGCCATGTCGATCTGGTCGTTTTTCCGGAACTGGGCCTAACCGGCTATACCAATGACGACTTGTTCCTGCAGGAGGCCATGCACACGGCTGCCGAGGAGGCGCTCCGGCAGATCGTCGACGCGAGTGTCGACCTGCATCCCGTTCTGGTCGTCGGCATGCCGAAAGTCATTCAGGGACAATTGTTCAACCTGGCGATCGTCGTGCATCGCGGGCGCATTCTCGGCGCGGTTCCGAAACTCTTCCTGCCGACCTATCGGGAATTCTACGAGAAGCGGCAATTCTCCGGCGCGGATTCGCTGACGGCGACGGAAACGCATCTGGCGGGGCAGACCGTGCCGGTGGGCCTTGACCTGCTTTTCGAGGCCGACGACGTAGCCGGTTTCGTCTTGTCCCTGGAAATCTGCGAGGACGTCTGGGCGCCGATCCCGCCAAGCGCCGTAACTGCGCTTGGCGGCGCCACCGTGATCGCAAACCTGTCGGCCAGTAACGTCGTGATCGGCAAATCCGATTATCGGCACGCGCTGTGCCGGGTGCATTCGGCACGCACGATGGCGGCCTATCTGTATTCCGCGGCCGGGCGAGGCGAATCGTCGACCGACCTGTCGTGGGACGGCCATGCGATGATCTACGAAAACGGTCACCTGCTTGCCGAATCGGAGCGGTTTTCGACCGATCCGCAGCTTGCCGTCGCCGATGTCGATCTCGATCTTCTCAATCTGGAGCGGGCACGCCACAACACCTTTGCCGACAACGCGGCGCGCTACAGCACCGAGATCGCCGCGCTGCGTCGGATCGGATTTACGCTGGGCCGGGTGGCGGCGCCGATAACCCCGTTGCGCCGTCCGATTTCCCGTTACCCTTTCATTCCCGACGATCAGGACAAACGCGACGAATTGTGTTTCGAAGCCTACAACATACAGGTCTACGGCTTGCGGACACGGCTTGAGGCGACGGGGATCAAAAAAATCGTCATCGGGGTCTCGGGCGGTCTCGATTCAACCCAAGCCTTGATCGTGGCGGCCCGGGCCTTCGATCAACTGGGTCTGCCGCGCGAAAACATTCTCGCCTATACGCTCCCGGCCTTTGCCACCAGCGATCACACAAAATCCAATGCCTGGGCCCTGATGCGGGCGCTTAAGGTGTCGGCGGGCGAAATCGACATGGAACCGTCGGCAATGCAGACCCTCAAGGACATCGGACACCCGTTTGCCGATGGCAAACCGCATTACGATGTCACGTTCGAAAACGTCCAGGCCGGTGCCCGCACCGCACTGCTCTTCCGATTGGCGAACAAGGAAGGCGGTCTTGTGCTCGGGACCGGGGATCTTTCGGAACTGGCGCTCGGCTGGTCGACCTATGGCGTCGGCGATCACATGTCCCACTACAACGTCAACGGATCGGTCGCCAAGACCCTGATCCAGCACCTCATCCGATGGGTTGTCGCCCGTAACGAGTTCGGCGATGACGCGTCGGCCGTCCTGCAATCGATCGTCGACACGGAGATCTCACCTGAACTGGTCCCGGGCGCCGAGAGCGGCGGGTCCGGTCCGGCGCAACGCACCGAAGATTTTGTCGGACCCTACGCGCTGCAGGATTTCAATCTGTTCTATACGACGCGGTACGGCCTCAGGCCGTCGAAGGTGGCCTATCTGTGCCATCACGCCTGGGGTCCGGAATCCGGAGAGGGCGCCTATTCGCTGGCGGAGATCAGACGATGGGCGCAGGTTTTCCTGAAACGCTTTTTCCAGACCAGCCAATTCAAGCGGTCGGCCGTGCCGAACGGGCCGAAAGTCGCCTCCGGCGGCTCGCTCTCGCCACGCGGCGATTGGCGGGCGCCGAGCGATTCCCGGGCGGATATGTGGCTCGCCGAACTGGATGGGAATGTGCCGGAAACCTGACGCTCGGCTCTTTGCCTTCGGCGAACGACGACCTCAGATCCTTACCAATTGGTTTCGCGGACCGCGAAATTCCGTCTCGAATCGGGACAAGGTCCTGACCCGGTGTCGGGCCCGTCAGCGGGCGGGCATCCCTCCCGACACCGAGACGGTCGCTCTTCGGGCCTGTTTTCGGGGATTTCGCGCGGATCAAAGCAAAAACATCCGCGGGTCCGCGATTCGTTTGGTATTCGTTCCCGTTTGAATCTATTCGTGAACGGGGTCGACGCCGGGATGCCAGCCTGGAAAATATTTTGTTAACCTCTTGACTCTTTTCGATTCGGCGAATCGGACCGAAGACTCGGAAATCGGGCAACTTTAGGCTAAAGATTCAATATATCGTGCTTCGAACACAGAAAATCACACATCTTGTATGGAACAAATCCTGAATCACGCTGAGTCAGCGATTCGGTCAGTCTTTGTTCTAGACTCGTTCCGAAGCTGACCGGGCGAAAGGCGTGCAACAAAAAATCCTTCCTGACCGGCAAAAGCCGTGGCTGACCCGTCGCTCTGTGCTATGTGAGCCCAAACGCCATAGCAAAGGCAGCCGGAACACGTATCGGCAGCCTCGGCATGAGTGACGACTGGCCATCGTAGACGCACCTGGATCAATCCCGAATGTCTGGTTTTTCCCAACCGGTTTCCGGTTCTTCGCGGTCGAATCGCAATCGTTTGGTGACCGCCGTACTTGGCCCGACCAATACCGGCAAGACGCACCTGGCGATTGAGCGCATGCTCGGCCATGAGACGGGCATGATCGGATTGCCGCTCCGATTGCTGGCCCGCGAGGTCTATACAAAGATCGCCGGCCGGATCGGAGAGAACGCCGTCGCGCTCGTCACCGGGGAGGAGAAGATCCTGCCGGCGGAGCCCCGATACTGGGTCTGCACCGTCGAGGCAATGCCGCTCGATACCGACGTTGCGTTTGTCGCCATCGACGAAGTGCAACTGGCCGGTGATCTGGAGCGCGGCCATGTCTTTACCGATCGGATCCTGAACCTGCGCGGCCAGCAGGAGACCCTTTTGCTCGGAGCCGCGACGATGCGCGGTATCCTGGAGCGCATCGTTCCCGGCATCAATGTCATCACCCGACCGCGCATGTCGGTGCTTGCCTATAGCGGGCAGAAAAAGATTACACGGCTCCCGCCACGCTCGGCGATCGTCGCGTTCTCGTCAGACGAAGTTTATGCGATCGCAGAACTGGTGCGCCGACAACGCGGCGGCGCCGCGGTGGTCATGGGCGCGCTCAGCCCGCGTACCCGCAATGCCCAGGTGGCGCTCTACCAATCCGGAGACGTCGATTTTCTGATTGCGACCGACGCGATCGGGATGGGGCTCAACCTGGACGTCGATCATGTGGCCTTTGCGTCGGACAGGAAGTTCGACGGATACCAGTACCGGTCGCTGACCCCGGCCGAACTCGGCCAGATTTCCGGTCGCGCCGGTCGGCATATGAAAGACGGCACGTTCGGCGTGACCGGGCGCGTCGATCCGTTTCCGGACGACGTGGTCGATGCACTCGAAAGCCATGCGTTCCAACCGGTCTCGATCCTGCAATGGCGCGAGCGCAAACTCGATACGTCAAGCGTTGCGGCCTTGCGGGCTTCGCTCGATACCGTTCCAGGCATTCAGGGCCTCACCCGGGCCCCGGCGGCATCCGATATCGTGGCGCTCGATCACGCCATGAAAGACGACGAGGTCATCGACCTCGCTACCGGGTCCGAACGGGTGGCCTTGCTCTGGACAGCATGCCAGCTTCCGGACTACCGGAAAATCGCACCCGCCAACCACTACGAACTCATCCACGCGATCTTCACGCAGATCGCCCGATCCGGTCATGTCGATCCGGACTGGTTCGACACCCAGGTCAAACAATGCGCCAATACCAATGGCGATATCGATGCGCTGGCCAACCGGATTGCCCATATCCGGACCTGGACCTATTTGGCCAACCGACCCGACTGGCTGGCGGATGCCGAAACCTGGCGGGAAAACACACGGGCGATCGAGGATACGCTTTCCGACGCGCTGCACGATCGCCTGATCCAGCGCTTTGTCGACCGGCGGACCAGCGTCCTGATGAAACGGCTACGGGAAAATGCAATGCTTGAAGCCGACATAAACGATGCCGGCGATATCGTGGTGGAAGGCGAGCATATCGGCCACCTCGAAGGCTTCCGGTTTACCCCGGCGTCGCGTGGCGACAGCGCGGAGGCAAAGGCCGTTCGCGCGGCCGCGATGAAGGCATTGGCGGAGGAAATCGGCCGGCGGGCGGATCGCATGGCTGCGGCCGACAACGCAGCCTTCGTCCTGGCGGCCGGCAAGACCATCCGCTGGCAGGGGGCTGCGGTGGCCAAGCTGGCGGCGTCGGACGATCCGCTGAAACCGCGCGTGATCCCGCTTGCGGACGAACATCTGACCGGTCCGGCGCTGGAAAAGGTGCAAAAGCGTCTGGACACATGGCTCGCGGCCCATATCGAAGGAGCCTTGAAACCGTTGCTCGACCTGCGGGACGCTGCGGATCTGACAGGTATTGCCCGCGGTGTGGCCTTCCGGCTCGTTGAGAATTTCGGCAACATCGCCCGCACCGAAATCGGCGAGGACATCCGCAAGCTTGACCAGGAGACCCGTGCCGTGATGCGCCGTTACGGCATCCGTTTCGGTGCGTACACGATCTATGTACCGGTTCTTCTGAAGCCGGCACCGAGCCAATTGCTCGCCGAATTGTGGGCGCTCGCCCAACCCGAGGACGACGTGCCCGGATTGCAGGAGATTCCGCAATTGTCCGCTTCGGGCCGAACCTCGGTGCCTGTCGATGCGTCGTTCGCGTCGGAAATGTACCGGATTGTCGGGTATCGGGTCTGCGGCGCGCGCGCCGTCCGGATCGACATTCTCGAACGGCTGGCCGACCTGATCCGTCCGCTGATCGCATGGCGCGCCAGCGAGACGCAGCCGACACCGCCGGACGGGGCGATCGAGCGCGGCGGCGGCTTTACCGTGACCGTGGCGATGACCTCGCTGCTCGGTTGTTCGGGGGAGGACTTCGCAGGAATATTGAAGACCATCGGATACCGCGTGCAACGGGTTCCGAGGCCAGTGCCGCCAGTGCCTCATGCCGACACGTCCCTCACAAATGGGTCGGCCGAGGGAGGCGCCACAGCGCTTCAAAATGGTGAGGCGGCGACCGCCGCCGAAAACGGCCTTGCAGACAGTCCTGAAGCAACCGACGCCCTGCCGGCTGTCGATGGCGTGGACGCCTTGGCGAATGCCGCTGTTGCCGAAACCGGCAGCGCGCCGGCTGAGGCGTCTCCGGCAGCGCAGGAAACCGACGCGGTTCAGGTTGGCGAACAGGACGGGACGGATAGGCCGCTCGATGCGGTTGCCTTAGTGGCTGAAGGTCCGGCAACCGATAATGGCGGAGCACCGGAAACCGACGGCGACGGTTCTGCGATCGACGGCGACGCAGCGGAAACGCGCCAGGCCGTATCAAATGCCGAAGATGTCCCGGATTTCATCGAAATCTGGCGACCGGGCGGGGATCGGCAGCGCAACGCGCGTTCCCGGAACAAACCAAAGGCCGGCAAGACCTCGGATGCAGGGCGGGGCTCGCGCCGGCCCGCAGGCAAATCCGGCGGCCGCGGCGATCGCGATCAGGAGCGCAGGGCTTCCGGAGACAAAGGCGGAAAACGGCCGCCGCGAAAGGACGGTCAGGGCGGCAGGAATGCCCGCCCCGAAAAACCGCTTGATCCGGATTCTCCCTTCGCCGCGCTTGCCGCGCTGAAAGCCAGCATGGAAAAAGATCAAAAGTGACCGACAGCGCCGCGATCGAACGCCAGCGGATTGACAAGTGGTTGTGGCACGCCCGGATCGTCAAGACGCGCACGCTGGCGCAAAGAATTGTCGGTGGCGGAAAAGTCCGTGTGAATCGGGACAAGGTTGTCGCGTCAAGCGCCTCGGTGCGGGTCGGTGACGTACTCACAATCACGCTGTTGAAGCGTGTCTTGGTCCTCGAGGTCGTCGGGTTCTGTGACCGAAGGGGTCCGGCGAGCCTGGCGCAAACGCTCTACGAAGACCTATCCGCCCCGGCGCCGGTCAGAGGCACGGAGGACCCCTCTGCAGCGGCCGACGCGGCGGTCCATCCCGGTGGTCTGGCGGGCGGGAGACCGAACAAACGGGACCGCAGACGTCTCGCCAACCTGAAAAAAACCGAATCCGGATAAGTCTCCTGCCGCGTTGTCAGGCTCGGTTGTGCAAGCAATTTGCCGGTCCACGATGATCGGGACCGGCTGTTCGCCGCTGCGTTTCACGTCGGCCGACGACGCATCCGGTAAAACGTCGCCTTGCCTTTTTTGGCAAAATTGCTACGTCCTGCGGGAACCCACAGGATCGCCGCTGGCGAAAGCCGCGAAGGCGGGCCAAACCGGCGGGCTACCGTCAGCCGACTGGCAAATGGTACGGGGTGCCGCGATCAGTCAGGCCGACCGGTTGTTTCCGGAACGCGCCTCGCAGGGCAACACGATAAGGGAGAGGTCGATGACCTACGTCGTCACGGACAATTGCGTACGGTGCAAGTACATGGATTGCGTGGAGGTCTGTCCGGTCGACTGCTTTTACGAGGGCGAAAACATGCTCGTCATCCACCCCGATGAATGCATCGATTGCGGCGTGTGCGAGCCGGAATGCCCGGCAGAGGCCATCAAACCCGACACAGAACCCGGTCTCGAAAAGTGGCTGGAAGTGAATGCGGAATATTCCGAAAAGTGGCCAAACATCACAATGAAGCGGGACGCGCCCCCGGACGCTGAAAAATTTGACGGTCAAGCGGGCAAATTCGAACAATATTTTTCGGCAAATCCCGGTCAAGGCGATTGATATTGCTCGGCTTGGCCGGTCAGCCTGCCCACAGGAATGGGGTGGTTCCAAAGACAAGGGCCAACAGGCCCCTGGTTAACCCGTTTGCACGCAAAGCGTTTTGAATTACGAGCGAATTGTGATACATTTGCGACGCTTTCGGGTTTTGAATGACTGGGTTTCTTGCACCGCAAAAATTTGGAGGCGTCAGCGAACGCAAAAAGGCGGGCTAGAAGGACCAGGTCGTTAACTTCCCAATCAGTCGCAAAAATCGTCTTACGCTTGAAATGCCGGGGCTCAAGGAAAGTTCAAGCGTGGGCCGTTCACGCATTCCATGTGCGGCAAGCGACAGCGCATTATGAATTCTAGTAAAAATCGGAGACCAAGGCCGTATGACAACCACCACAAAGAAATCTGCGCAACGCCAAGGCTTCAAGACCGGCGAATTCGTTGTGTACCCGGCGCATGGCGTTGGACAGATCGTCGCCATCGAAGAGCAAGAAGTCGCTGGCCTGTCGCTGGAATTGTTTGTCATCAGTTTCGAGCAGGAAAAAATGACGCTGCGGGTCCCGGTGAGCAAGGCCGCATCCGTCGGCATGCGCAAACTGGCCGATACCAAGATCGTCGATAAGGCCCTGGAGACGATCAAGGGACGTGCGCGGGTCAAGCGAACGATGTGGAGCCGGCGTGCCCAGGAATACGAAGCCAAAATCAATTCCGGCGATCTGATCGCGATCGCAGAAGTGGTCCGCGACCTGCACCGGGCGGAAAGCCAGCCGGAGCAGTCTTATTCGGAACGTCAATTGTATGAGGCCGCGCTCGACCGCATGGCCCGCGAAATCTCCTCGGTCAATAAGGTCTCCTCGACCGAGGCGGTTCAGGAAATCGAGAAGATCCTGGTGACCAGCCCGAAACGGGCGCAAAAGGCCCGCGCATCGGAAGACGGTGCCGACGACGAGGACAGCCACGAAAAAGCGGCCTGAAAGTCGTCTGCTCCGTGAGTATTGAGAACCCGGCCCCGGCGGCCGGGTTTTTCACATCCGCGTGAACTGTTGTCACATTGTTGATAATTTCGAAGGTTTTTCGCCAAAACACCATAGAAACCTGATCTAGTGGCCATGGAGCTACGTATTTATCCTAGGATGAGGGAGAGGATCGTGCCATGCCAAGAGATGCAAGTTCGCGCCGGCAGTTCGTAAAAGCTGCTATGAATGCTCCCTACCTTGAACGTGAGGAGGAGCATAATCTCGCTGTCGCCTGGCGGAATGACGACGACCAGGAAGCACTACATCGCCTCGTCTCGTCACATATGCGGCTCGTCATCGCAATCGCTGCGCGCTTCAGACATTTCGGTCTGCCGATGAGCGATTTGATCCAGGAAGGCCATGTCGGCCTGCTGGAAGCCGCGGCCCGCTTCGAGCCGGAGCGGCTCGTCCGCTTCTCGACATATGCAACATGGTGGATCCGCGCATCGATCCAGGACCATATTCTGCGCAATTGGTCGATCGTCCGGGGTGGTACGTCGTCAACCCAAAAGGCGCTGTTTTTTAACCTCCGCAGGTTGCGTGCGAAACTGGCGAGTGGCACGGATCCGATGCCGGAAGGCAAGATGTACAAAGAAATCGCATCGGCCGTTGGCGTATCGGTGGCTGATGTCGCGCTTATGGATTCCCGGCTTTCCGGTCCGGATACATCACTGAATGCGCCCGTGGCAGAAACCGACGGCGCCAGCTCCGACCGTCAGGACTTCCTGGTTTGCGACAAGCCGCTTCAGGATGAAACGGTCGGGACGATGATCGACACGCAGCGCCGCAAGAAGTGGCTTTCCGACGCCTTGACGGTGCTGTCTGAGCGCGAATTGCGCATCGTGCGCGAACGGCGGCTTTCCGACGAAGGCGCGACCCTTGAATCTCTCGGGTCGAAACTCGGTATTTCGAAGGAACGTGTCCGTCAGATCGAAAGCCGTGCGTTGGAAAAACTTCGCTCCGCACTGATGAGCAGCCATCCGGAAGCGATCGCCTGACACGATTACCGCCTCAGGACCGTTGCAAAGACTTGCATCGGTTCTGGGCTCGCTTTGCAAGTCAATGGAATGGAGCGGTCCAACGAAGCGGAACCGCTTTTATACGGGCTCGACCTTTTACAAACTGGTCCTATAATCGGCGCTCATGAACCTGGTCGCCTCTTCAGACGATTTTGTCCGGCCGCGAAAACCGATATTGATCATCCTGCATCAGGAGCATTCTAGCGCCGGGCGGGTCGGGCGGCTCTTGCAGGATCGTGGTCACGACCTCGACATCCGCAAGCCGCGGTTCGGCGACACTCTGCCCTCGACGATGGAAGACTATGCGGGCGCCGTGATTTTTGGCGGTCCGATGAGTGCCAATGACACGGACGATTTTGTCAAACAGGAAACGGACTGGATCTCCGTACCCCTTGAGGAGGGGCGTCCGTTTTTGGGGATCTGCCTCGGTGCGCAGATGCTGGCGCGCAATCTCGGTGCTCCGGTGTATGAACATCCCCAGGAAGAAGTCGAAATAGGCTATTATCCGCTTGAGGCGACCGCTGCCGGGCGGGCATTCATCGACTGGCCCTCTGTCGTTTACCAATGGCACCGGGAGGGATTCGACTTGCCGACGGGCGCTGTGCATCTCGCCCGGTCTGAGACCTTCGAGTACCAGGCCTTCCGCTATGGTCCGGCCGCGTTCGGCGTGCAATTCCATTCCGAACTCACGCTCGCCATGCTGTATCGCTGGACGGTGCATGGTGCACCCCGTCTTTCGCTCAAGGGGGCGCAGGACCGGCAGGCCCATTTCGAGGGTCGGGCGGTGCACGACCGATGTCATCTCGATTGGCTGGACCGCTTCCTCGACGCTTGGCTTGCGACGGACACCGGCGTGGGTCGCGAGACGCTGACGCAGGCCGTGTCGGGAGCTTGATCGAAACAAAATCGACCGGCGTCTCTGTTTCGATGCGACCATCGCGCCCGCTTGTACCTTCGTGAGAGATCCGACCCTTGCCCGGTGCGGCGAAGGCCGCTACATGTCGGACACATCGTCCCGTCCAGGAACCGCTCTATGTGCGCGCTAACACAAGTCCTTCTTATCGCTCTGAATTTCTACATCTGGATTGTGATCGCCAGCGCGATCTTTTCCTGGCTCTATGCGTTCAATGTGGTCAACCCGCGCAATCAGGTGGTGGCTGTGATCGGCGACTTCCTTTACCGGATCACCGAACCCGCCCTGCGGCCCATACGACGTTACATGCCGGATCTTGGCGGTATCGACATTTCGCCCATCATCCTGTTTTTCGGCATCATGCTCGTGCAATTCCTGATCCAGGATTACATTCGCACGCCGCTGGCCTGCGGTTATTGAAAACAGACCGTGCCGATGGTGGATCGCGGCCAGATGATACTCTGAAAATCACCGGTCGAACCGCCGCTCAAAAACACCGATGGCGGCAAGCCGGCATCAATCCTCGAGCGTCCGGGCCTCGTCTGGGAGCATGATCGGGATGCCGTTTCGGATCGGATAGGCGAGCTTGGCCGCCTGGGAAATCAATTCCTGACTTTCCGCATCATATTCCAGGTTTGTCTTTGTCAAAGGACAAACCAGGATCTCCAGCAGTTTCGGATCGAAGGAATGGGTTTGTTCGGTGGTCATATGCGACGGTCTCTTTTCATAACCGTTGATATTACTGCAAAACGGGGTCGCCTTCGCCGGCCTTCCGCGCCAGATCGATTTCGGTAAGCGCGATCAGCGTCTCCGCTCGGGTTTTCAGGTCATCGGCTTCCAGGAGGGCCTGTTTTTCCGCGGGTCCGTAGGGGCTCATCATCGACAGCGCGTTGACCAGCGCCTCATTGCCTGCACGCTCGATGCCATCCCAGTCGGCATCCATGTCATGCGCGTCGAGATAGTCGCGGAACGTCTTCAGCAACGCGTCCCGATCGACCTCATCCTCTCCGAGGCCGGCGGTGAGATCATCGGCAAATCGATCGAGGCAGTGATGGCGCTGGACTGGATCCAACGCTGGTCCGAGGTCGGGTTCCTCAAGATCGCGGACTCGAACGGCGATGGCCTGTTGCAGATCAACGAGTTCTTCATGCGCACCGGTATCGTCGTCCTGGCGACGCCGGAAATTGCTGGGCTGCCCTATGTCATCTCGGGCCTTGTGGCCGCGGGCGGTATGGCCGCGGCGATGTCCACCGCAGATGGCCTGCTGCTGGCGATTGCCAACGCGATTTCGCATGACCTCTATTACAAGATCGTCGATCCGAAGGCGGACACCAAACGCCGCCTGATCGTGGCGCGGTTCCTGCTGATCCTGATCGGGGTTGCGGGGGCGTTCGTCGCCTCGCTGAAACTGACGGGGATCTTGGGCGCGGTCGCGTGGGCATTCTGTTTCGCCTGTTCCGGCCTCTTCTTTCCGCTGGTCCTGGGGGTCTGGTGGAAACGGGCGAACCGGGCCGGGGCGATTGCCGGGATGGTCTGCGGGTTCGCGGCAGGCTCGATCTATCTTTACATGATCCAGGCCGGCGGGATGGAGCCCTGGTGGGGTCTGGACGGCCTGCGCTTTGGCATGATCGGGATGCCGGTCAGTCTGGTCGCCATGGTCGTGGTCAGCTACCTGACGCCAGCGCCCGACATCGAAACCCAGCGCATGGTGGACGAGGTGCGCAAGCCGTCGGGCAATGCCATCCTCGACGTCAGATAGACACCCAAGGGTGCGGCGCGCCGCACCCTGACCGCCACCAAGGACGCAGCTTTGGGCGAATTTCCGATCTGGCTTTTGGCCCTGGACTATGTGCTGGGCGCGATCATGTGGACGTTGCTTGGCCGCGCGGCGATGGGTTTGTTTCTGCCGGCCGACAGCCAGTGGTTCTTTTACCGCATCTTCGTCCGCGCAACCGATCCGATCCTGCGCGTCTTTCGCCCCGTCACGCCGGGGTTTCTGATCGAACCATTGATCCCGGTCTTCGTCGGTTGGTTCTTTTACATGATCCGGTTCTACGTGCTGCCACCGCTATTGGGATACGGTGTCATGGGCACGCTGTCCTTCCCCTTGGAAAGCGACATAGCGCGC